>NZ_JAEDOV010000001.1:0-836209 GCF_017872535.1 Ruegeria sp. HKCCSP351
AACGGAAAGTGGCCTAAACGAGCACTTGGGGCGGCACAAAAATGGGACAGGTCCAATCGCGATAAGGTTCAGTCCCATGCCAATGGCAGCCTGGCTTGCTGATCCGTTAAGGATCACCAGTGTCACCAAGTACAGTTCCATGAAATCAAGTTGAACTTCCATACGCTTCCCGACCCTGCTTGGCTATCACCTTAGGTGCCGGAAGCTACGGAAGCACGAGATTCTTCTGAGTCCTGTTTTGGCTACAGGAGCAATAGAAATCGCACGTGATCATTTGAAGCGGACATTGAATCACAAACAACCAAAATCCGCTTGTCCCGCCCTGCAGCCATCCGAACGCCTTGCAGCTAAGGTCGTGAGCGAGCCCACTTTGACGAATGCTGCGTGGCGGCGAATGTCGTCTTCAGGGAACACTCGTTGACGATCAGTCTACTCAGAGTGTTCACTACATCAAAGATTTGCAGGAGAGTGGGATGCGAGAATCTGAACAATCCGACACCTTCGCTGCGTTGGAGAAACGCGAGTGGGCTAAAACAAACGTAGCGAAATCCTATGCGCAAGTATTTGCGAAAGCTGCAGATATGGTGGTGCCCACCTTGGTAAAGGCGGTTGAAGCCCGTTCAGGTACCGAAGCACTCGACCTGTGCTGTGGTCACGGGAATGTAACCGAAGGTCTCATCAAAGCTGGTGCCAGTGTAACGGGACTGGATTTCTCGTCTTCTATGCTGGAGATGGCCCGGTCGTCAGTTCCGGAGGCCAAATTCGTTGAAGGAGACGCGATGGCGTTGGACTTCGACGATGGCACTTTTGACATCGTGACAATTGGGTTTGGAATACCGCATGTCCCTGATCCGCCGAGAGTATTTACTGAAGCCCGCCGCGTGCTTCGTCCAGGAGGACGCCTTGCGTTTTCGGTTTGGTGTGGTCCGGAAGTGGATACGGCACTTGGATATGTCTTCGGTGCAATCGGCAAATACGGAGCCCCGGACATTGTATTGCCGCCAGGACCCGGAGCAAATGATTATGCTGATCCGGAAAACGCCTTTCCAGCACTTCTGAAAGCAGGATTCGCCAATTTTCACCAATCTATAGTCGCTTCGGAATGGGTGGTTAGTGACCCCGGTGCACCGTTTGATTTCTTCTTAGAGGGCACGGCACGGGGCGGCGCATTATTGCGCCCTCAGCCGCCGGACAATGCGGAAGCGATCAGGAAGGCGGTTGTATCCCAAGTCTTAGAAAGACATGGTTCAGGTCCCGAATGGGAAGTGCCAATACCTGCGGTGGTAACCGCGGCGAAAGCGGTTTAGGAACGTCGGGTTGGTACAGCGACGTTGTTCAAAGCTGACGTTAATTCTCTTGCAACGAGCGGCAGAAATGTCCGCTCACCGCCAATTCACGCGCGACCAGGTGAACGGCCCCTATCTCGAAGGGCGGCCATTCAAGCCTGGCGCAGCGAAGGTTCCGAGAGAGCCCTAAGCAGAACGTTAGATTTTCTCAGTGTGCCACGCTGCAACAGATACGCTGCCGAATTCAGCGTAAACTGGAGTAGTAACAATCAGCGTTGAAACCTGTTATTTTGCTGATCGTTTCGAGACGGCCCTTTGATCTGTAAGCTGACGTTGTTATTATACCGTAGCCATATTCCCGTTTTAAGATGATCGGTAAGCCAACGGCGAACTGATGCATGTGGGGGATTTCTGCGCTTGGGTCCTTGATTGCATTTTTCGGAGATTTTTGCAGGGCGCGCTCGCGAAAATCAGAGTAACTCTGCCCACCAATCACCGTTTGATTGGCTAGGTTCTGAAGCCTTGGACCAAGTTTGGCGTCCTTGAAAAAGTCGGTACCGAAACTTCTGGCAACTAGCGCGTAACCAAAGGCGCTTTCTGCTCCCAGAGTGTGATACCAATAGCCGCGGTAGCCGCGAAATGAGTTTTCTTTCAGCATGCCCTGGGCATCTATCTTTTTGATGAAAGAGGAGCGGCGCTTGCGTATTTCGCTTTTGGCGAGCCATGCATCACGTTTCCACCTAGCGTAGGCAAGCACGCCCAAACCATAGTCTCCAAATTCATACAATCCGTCACTTTGCGCGCCGTTTGACGCCAGTGGGGAAAGGAATTTCTTGTAGATCTTGTCAAAGTACGTATCCAGTATTCGTTTCTGGTCTGGTGTCGCGTATTCCTCAAGCACAATGGCCGAATACAACATTGCAACGCCAGTATAGCCAGTGTGTTGCACAACATGCAGTGGACATGGTTGGTCGCTTCGGCCACCTTTCCAGCACTCCACTTTCTTTGCGCTATTATATGATGGGGCATTCAGCAGGGCGTTCGCTTTCCCAAGATTGACCAGAGTGCCCAAGATTTTTTTGCTGGCCGCGGCGTCACCTTTTGCCGCCGCGCCATATGAAACTTCTAAGAGCTTTGTCCACCTTTTGGAGAAGGCATCGTGGTTGACGTTCAGAGAATTGGTGCTCGTCATGCTCGCTGAACTTAGTGCTGAAATCATCTTAAGGTCACTGTTCAGGCGAGATGAAGAAAAAAACTTCGAGCATGCAGAGCCTTGCAGGCGTTCAGCAAAGAAGTCCGTTGGGAACGTCACGTTTTGCGCACTTGCCGACGTCGCAATGATCGACGACACTAAAAAAACGGATAAGATCCAATGTCTAAAGAATATTTGCATTTTGCTTCTTCAGGTTCCCCGTATTCAGAGAATTGGAATGTAATGATATTTACAACGTCAAAGGCCCGCTTTTTTCAGTTAGTACTATCCACGCGCTCAACTTCTAAAATATACCCTCGTGATGATCCGGTGCCGTTTGCATCGTCCCAATACGGTGAAGGCTGATGAACGTAATTGTGGAACCGAACGACGTCCGAGTTCCCGCCATGATTGTTTGGCTGGCCTTCTGACCAGTTCGAAAACGTAACCGGTTCGCCGCTGACCAGCGCCCACCCACCGTCTGGCTCAATAGCACCTTCCTCCTGATATGTGCCGATCCAAGGTCCGAAAGCTTGCCCATCCTGATGCATATCCCACAAGCGCTCATCGTTCTTAATGAGTTCGAAAACAAAACTGTTCTCAGCTTCGGATGTAATGGAAGCTAAATAGCCACCCCTCTCTTTGGCATCTGCAACAGCTGACTGCCAGGAACTGCCCCATGTCAAAATTGCATAATAGGAATGTTCATTCCATTCGCCTGATGCAACTACGTCAGACATCTGAGGCAGTGGAGGTGCATCCAGGTTGCTTTCAGACGTCCACGGCGGCGATCCACCAGAAAGCGTTGTAGTGCTGTCACGAGCAGTAAGAACATACACAAGACCCAAGCAGGCGGCAGCGAAAAAGGCACCTCCCGCGGCCAGAATGCGCAGCTTATTTTCTTTACGCACACTGACATCTTGGACGCCTTCAACGTTGTAAGCGCGCACCGGACGATCAATGTTCCTTAATCGCTTGGTTCCCATGGCACGGAATCCAAGGGATAGCTTGCCTTGTATCTGGTCGTGTACCTCGCCAGACAAGCAGATTCCACCAGGTTCAGCGAGGCTTTCTAGTCGAGCGGCCACATTTACGCTGTCACCTAAAAGATCACCATCTTGAAGGATCACGTCTCCGACATTTATCCCGATGCGAAACTGAACTTGAGAAGACGACGGAACCGAGAGGTTGCGTGTCCGTATTGCTTCCTGAATTTCAACGGCACATCGCACCGCTTCGACAGAGCTCGCAAATTCAGCAATAATGCTGTCACCTGCGGTGTTGGCAATCCGACCACCAAAATTCTCAATAAGCGCATCAGTCACTGATCGATGCTCTAAGAGCATTTTAGCAGTGCCTTCTTCATCGATGCTGGTAAGACGACTATATCCGGCAACGTCGGCAGCCAGTATCGCTGCAAGACGTCTTGCAATCTTGTTAGAACTCGCTTGCGTTTCGTTATCTTGCGGCAAAATTCATCATCTTCTGATGCAATGGTAAGAGTGTTACGTTCGCGACTAACGCTTACCAAAAAATACCGAGACCAAATCGAAAATCTAGCGCTTTCTCATTTCCAACTCCCGCGGTTTTCCAATGATCAGGCGTTCGTGTAGCTTATTTGCTTCGAGGTGAGTGCCAGCTACATCCGCAGACCACCAGCTCGCCGTACGCTCAATTTTGCCACTGCAGCGAAAGTCTGGTCTGGTGAAGCTATGCCGCAGCGCTTGACCGATCCTCCGATCCGCCGCATGCCTCCCCATCGTCAGTTCGATGACGTGCCACTGTACCACGTATCCGGAGATATTAAAAAAATACCGAATATTGGTATATGTGATATCTAGGAGGCAAACATGGCAAAGAACACTCCGATGTCCCTTGGGGACCATTTTGCCGGTTTCATCGACACTCAGGTCAGCAACGGACGCTACGGCTCGGCAAGCGATGTCGTACGGGCAGGCCTAAGGCTTCTCGAGGAGCATGAAGCCAGAGTCCAGGCGCTGAAGGACGCATTGATCGCTGGTGAAAACTCGGGTGAACCACGTGCCTTTGACCGCGAGGCGTTTCAGGAACGCATGCGCCAGAAGAACAGCACCTGATATCTCAAAAATATGTGCTTTCACCGATGGCGGAAGCTGATCTCGAAGGGATTTGAATTTACACGGCGCAAGAATGGTCACGCGAACAAGCCGAGATGTATACCAACGACATCATCGACGCGTTTGAAGATATCGCGGCGGGGAAGAAGGCGGGCAGACCATCTTTAGTCCGCGAGGGATATCTCAAGACATCGATCGGCAGGCATGCGATTTACTATCAAATTCGAGGCGAGTTGATCGCGATCATCAGAATACTGCATCAAAGTATGGATGTGGAACAGCACTTGTAGTCTCGGCGAATGGCAGAAATGCGGGCTGCACACACAGCATTTGATCGCATTGTCCAAGGTATCCTTCGAGCCGGAGCGAAGGCCGGATTTGACTATGGCCAATTTAATGCTGCGAAGCCGAGAACGACGACATTGAGCCCAAAGTCTCAGATGCCGCGCTTCGTACGAATGTTTGCTAGGTATTTCGACGAGGTGTAAGCCCTGTGATTTGGATAGCAGTTTCGTTGGCTCCATTTACGGCCGCACTTTTGGAGCGGCTATTCCGAGACCTCGTGGGTGGCAAAGGCATCCGCATAGTCAGGATGCCAGCGCGACAGCGCGGGCCGGTTATGGACAATATCACCCAGGGCCCATTCGACGCGTTTCCTGTCGCGGGCTTCTGAGACATCGTTGTCGGGGCAGAGAATATAGAAATCTCCGTTCGACATGCGCTTCAGCAGATAGTCGATGGCCTCGACGCTTGACCATGCCGCCGCGGGCTTTTCGGGCATGAACTTCTGGGTCATGCCCGTATAGGTAAAGCCGGGCACAAACAAATGGACGCTGATTTCGGCACCCGCCTCGCGCAGCTCGTGGGCCAGCATCTCGGTCATGACCTTCACAGCGGCCTTGCTGGTGTTATAGGCGGCGTTACCGGGTGGCGTGGTGATCCCCTGTTTCGAGCCTGTGTTGATAACCACGGCAGGGCGTGCTGCGGCGATCATCCGCGGCAGGAAGGCGTGCACTCCGTTCATGACGCCAAACAGATTGACCTCTATCAGTTTCCGCCAGTTCTCACTGTTTTCCCAACTGCCGGTCGGCAGCGCAATCCCGGCATTGTTCATCAAAACAGCCACCTCTCCGAGTTCAAAGACCTGATCGGCGAGATCCGTCATGGCTGCGGCGTTGGTCACGTCCGCGGGGATCGCCCGAACCGTCTGGGACGTATCCGCCAGTTCGATCAAATCCGCCTCGGCCTTGTCCAGCGCCTCTCCCGGAAGATCGACCAGCACAACACCCAGACCCGCCTGCAGGAACCGTTTGGCCGCAGCGAGACCCACGCCGCTTGCCGCCCCGGTGACAACGGCCAGGCCGCCTTTTTCGACTGCTTTTTGGTACATGTTTTTTCCTCTCATGATGACGGGTCACGTCGTGTTTCAGGGCGCCATCTTTTGTTTAATGCCCCCGATGAACACCGCATCGTCCTGTTGTTTGCGGGCATCCAGCAAAGCCTCGGCATCAGGTCCTGCGCGATACCGTAAACGGTCGCTGCTATCGTTGGCCGCGTCCCAAATCACCTCAGCAACCGTCTCCGGCGCAGAAGGGTTCGATGCGAGTCTGCCGAACAGGCGCCCCATGGCTTCGGCCATCGGCGTGTAGCCTGACAGATTTTCATCCATCGCAAAATCGAACGAGCTGCCGCCGAAATTCGTCTGGATCATGCCAGGCTGAACAATACGCACCCGTATGCCCAACGGTTCCAACTCGTAGTGCAGGGCTTCGGACAGACCTTCCACCGCAAACTTGGTGCCGTGATAAAGCGCGCCCAGTGGGAAGGTGATCTGCCCACCGATGGACGAGATATTGATCACCGTGCCGGAACGGTTTTGACGAAAGTGCGGAAGCACCGCTTTGGTCACCTCTATCAAGCCGATAACGTTGGTGTCGAACTGGCGTCGGATGCGGTCCATCGTAAAGGCTTCGAGCGCGCCATAGGCCCCATAGCCTGCATTGTTCAGCAAAACGTCGATCTGTCCAAAGCGATCGATGCCCTCTGCCACGGCCGTCGCGATTGATTTGGCATCCGTCACGTCCAGCCGCGCCAGGTGGACGTTCTCCAAATTGGCAAGATCCAAGCCGCTGGCAGGGGTCCGCATCGTGGCAACGACGTTCCATCCCCTGGCCTGAAAATACCCGGCCGTTGCCGCGCCGATACCGGACGACGCGCCGGTAATTAGAATGGTCTTCATATCATCGATCCCCTGGTGCCTATAAGCACAATACTCAAGAAATCTGCGTGACTCTTTTTCTATACTCCAAAATTTTTGCACAATTCTCTGGAAACGGAATTTTTTTAAGAATTAAGTCTGCGTCCATGCAAAAGGAGGGCAAAGGCCTTATCAGAAGAACTTTGCTTGAGCGGGGCAGGGCGGTTGCGCAGCTTTTGCCCATGACCAATCCTGCCTCTTTCAAGTATTTCAAATCCAGTCCCGAGATCATCCGCCTCGCAGTGATGCTGTAAATCCGTTTCCCGCTCTCGCTTCGGAATGTCGAAGACATGTTGCACGAGCGAGGCATCGACGTGAGCCACGAAACTGTCCGGTATTGGTGGAACAGGTTTGGCCCAGTGTTTGCTGCTGAAATTCGAAGAATGCGTGTTCAGCAATTGAGAGCATACTGCAAATGGAAGTGGCGCGTAGACGAAGTTTTCGTGAAGGTGAATGGCAAGCGGCATTACCTTTGGCGGGCTGTGGATCATGACGGCGAGGTGCCGGAGGCCGTTGTTGCCAAACGCAGAAACAAAGCTGCAGCACTGAAATTCCTCAAGAAATTGATGAAGCGACATGGTAAGGCGGAAACCGTCGCCACGGGTCGCTTCGCATCGTACCGGGCCGCTCTCAGAAAGCTTGGCTCTACCGAAAAACAAAGGACGGGTAGGTGGCTCAACAACCGCGTCGAGAACTCGCACCTGCCTTTCCGACGAAGAGAACGCGCGATGCAGCGTTTCAGGCGCATGCAAAGTTTGCAGAAGTTCGCCGCCGTCCACGCGTCCGTCTACAACCACTTCAACCAGGAAAGATCGCTAGCCAGCCGAGACAACTTCAAGTTGACACGCACCGCCGCTCTCGCCGAGTGGCGTCAGCTTTGTTCTGGATAGGTTCGTGGTTTCTGCGGCAAACTGAGAATGGTTCGAATTCGTCTGACAGCACCGCCACTCACACCGTCTTTGTTCAGCGTTTTTTGCAGAGAGTCGAACTGCCGCGCCGGCCGGACGCCAACAGCTTCCGGATCAAAAATGCCGTGATGTTCGTTGCGTCCCAGTCAGCCACCCAGTCGCTGCGCAGGTTCGGTAAGTTGGTCTGACTTCACATTCAGCGAACCACGTGGTCCGTGAAAACACACAGAAATTGCAAATAAGTTATATTGCGCCTACAGCTTTTGCCGGAGGCACGTATGAAACTGACATCCTATTCCAACTATGCGCTGCGGTCTTTGCAACTGGCTGCGCTCAAGGCCCCGGATCGCATTCGCGTTGACGATGTCGTGCGGGTGCATGGCCTTGCCCGGCCGCATATCGTAAAAATCGTGCACGAGTTGGGTCGGGCCGGGTATCTGGAAACAGCACGCGGCAGAGGCGGTGGTTTCTGGTTGGCGAAACCGGCGGAACAGATCAAAATCGGCGATGTAATTCGCCTGACCGAAGGGCCCCTGGATGTGGTCGAATGCTTTAACCCTGAAAAAAACACCTGCCCTCTGATCGGAATATGTAAACTGTCTCAAGCGATCCAAAAGGCAACAGGGGCATTCATGGCTGTGCTTGATGATCTGACGCTGGCTGACATCGCCTCAAACAGAAACGAGTTGTTGAACCGTATCGCGCCGATTGAAGAGGGCATCGTGGCACCCATGCGCAACGCAAGATGACAATTTTGGACTGGACTGAGCGATTTCACGGGACAAGTCGCCTTCCGAAAGCTGTGCGGGATAGGTTACGTACGGCGGCCCGTATCGTGCGGTGCCCTAAAGGTGGCCAGGTTTTCGGACCCGACAACGTCCCCGACAGCCTGTTGTTCCTGTATGACGGACGGATACGCGTTTCTCAAAGTTCGGATTCGGGCCGCGAGATCGTGCTCTATCGGGTCGAGGCGGGGGAAAGCTGTGTGCTGACGACGGCTTGCATGCTGGCAGAAGAAGCATATAACGCTGAAGGTATTGCCGAAACCGACGTAACGGCGGTGACCTTGCCGAAACATGCCTTCGATCGACTGGTCTCGGAAGAAGACGCATTTCGCGAGTTTGTGTTTGAGGCCTACTCGCGCCGGCTGATTGATCTGTTGCGGGTGGTGGATGACGTGGCATTCGGGCACTTGGATATTCGCCTTGCTGAACGTCTTCTGGTTCTGGCCGGGGGGCGGGAATACATTCAGGCAACGCATCAGCAACTCGCCAGCGAACTGGGCACCGCGCGTGAAGTTGTTTCGCGGATATTACAGGACTTTCAAAAGCGCGAGATGATTACACAATCGCGGGGGCGCATTGCGATAACCGACAAGGCGGCTTTGAAACAGTTGGCGCAAAGCACCTGACCATTTCGGGAAATTTTCCGGTTTCGTGACTTTGTCACTGAAGTCGGGGTTTCAAAGTTATATTTACTCCTCAACTTTTCATGCCGCCACGGTGAATGCAGGTCTCACGCGAAGGCCGGATGTGGGCTGGCAGAAACGGAGGAGGCGAAGATGAAGGACCGCAATCCCGCCCGGACGTTCGGCGGCATCGCCATTGCGTTGCTTGTTGCTGCTTTGGTCGGCGCGGCTGGCAGTTACATCTTTCTGATGTCCGGGCACGGGCATCGCCAGGGCATGGCCGGTGAACGGGCAGAGCATCGTCATGGTGCAGACGGGCAAGGCCACGACGAGGTCAACATGCCGGGGCTGCGGGGCGAGAACGCGACGCCCGAGGAAAGCGCCGAGCTGGCTGTGATGTTCCGCAATTTCGATACGATCACGCGCGAGGTTGAAAACCTTCCCAATGGAATTCGCACTGTCACAAGATCTTCCGACCCGGATGTCATGGATGCTCTGGTCTCCCATGTTGCCGGGATGATCGATCGGGTGGGCCGCAAGGATGATCCGATGATCATCATTCAGAGCCCGACCCTCGACATATTTTTTAAAAATGGCGACAAGATCACGTCGGATATCGAAGTGACCTCTGAAGGGATCGTAGTGGTGCAAACATCCGACGATCCGGAAATAGCCAAAGCCATGCATATCCATGCGGCCGAAGTGAGCGCGATGGCGGATCGCGGCATGGACGCCGTCCACGAAATGATGATGACACGCGGCGGAAACGGGTAACGGATCCGCGCCAGTTAGGAGGCAAGATCATGAATGATCAGAAGTCAATCGAGATACACAACCAAAAGATGGCCGACGCGATAGCGACGCCGATTGGAAGCTACCCAGTGGATCTGAGCGTGAAACCCGATGTTCAGGGTTTTTACGACGAGGCGACGGCGACGATCAGTTATATCGTTGCGGACCCGACCTCGATTTCCTGTGCGATTATCGACAGTGTCATGGACATCGATTATGCCGCTGGCCGCATAACGTTTGGCCATGCCGACATGCTGATTGCCGAGGTTGAGAAGAGGGGCCTCAAGCTGGAATGGATCATTGAGACCCACGCCCATGCCGACCACCTGTCAGCCGCGCCTTACATCCAGCAAAAGCTGGGCGGCAAGATCGGCATCGGTGAAAACATCAAGATCGTGCAAGACGTGTTTGGCAAGATCTTCAATGAAGGCACCGAATTTCAGCGGGACGGCAGCCAGTTTGACGCCCTGTTCGTCGATGGCATGACCTACAAGATCGGCAACATGACCGCCTTTACCATGCATACGCCGGGCCACACACCCGCCTGCATGGTGCATGTTGTCGGGGATGCAGCCTTTGTGGGCGACACGTTGTTCATGCCTGACGGTGGCTCGGCGCGGGCCGATTTCCCCGGTGGTGACGCGGGGACATTATTTGACTCGATCCACAAAGTGCTCAGCCTGCCGGACGAAACCCGGCTGTTCATGTGTCACGATTATGGTCCCAACGGGCGTGACATCCAGTGGGAAACCACGGTAGCCGAGGAGAAGGCCCACAACATTCACGTGGGCGGTGGCAAGACTAGGGACGAGTTCATCAAAATGCGGTCCGAGCGCGACGCGACGCTGGCGATGCCGACGCTGATCGTACCTTCGATTCAGGTCAACATCCGGGCGGGCGGCATTCCAACGGACCAGGATGGGAACCAGATGCTCAAAGTTCCAGTCAACAAGCTCTGAACGCAAGAGGCACTCATGGACATCAGAAAGATATCAGGCGCAGTTTCGGTGTCGCCGCAGGTTACGCCAAATGACATCGAGGCGATAAAAGGCGCGGGCTTTCGTGCCATCATTTGCAACCGCCCCGATGGCGAAGGTGCCGATCAACCGACTTTCGAGGAAATCGAGGCAGCAGCGGAAAAACTGGGTCTCGAGGTGCGCTATGTTCCGGTGCAAACCGGGATCGTCAGGGATGCCGACGCCGAGGCCTTTGGCAGTGCACTGACCGAGTTGCCGGGTCCGGTTCTAGCATATTGCCGGACCGGCACGCGCTCGGCCACTTTGTGGTCGCTGAACGAGGCGGCGCACAAGCGTCCGGTGTCCGAGATTCTGTCAGCCACCAAGGTCGCCGGTTATGACATGAGCGGCGTTGCCCGCCGTATTGCCAATGGTGGGAAAACGCCGACCGACACAGGCGACGCATCCTTTGACGTGGTTATCGTGGGCGGTGGGGCAGGCGGTATCGCCACTGCGGCCAGCCTGCACGCGCGCAAATCCGACCTGTCCATTGCCATAATTGATCCGTCTGACGTACATTATTATCAGCCCGGCTGGACTTTGGTGGGCGGGGGTGTCTTCTCAGCAGAACAGACCGCCAAGACGATGGGGTCGCTGATCCCGCGCGGGGTGAAGTGGATCAAGGCGGCAGTTGCGGCCTTCGAGCCGCAGAACAATGCCGTTATTCTTGATGGCTGTCGCGTGGTGAAATACGACCGTCTTGTCGTGTCTCCGGGGCTCAAGCTGGACTGGGGCGCGGTCGAAGGGCTGGAAGAAACCTTGGGCCGCAACGGGGTGACTTCGAACTACCGTTATGATCTGGCGCCCTACACATGGCAGCTTGTCGAAGGGCTTAAGGAAGGCCGGGCGCTGTTCACACAGCCGCCAATGCCGATCAAATGCGCGGGTGCGCCACAAAAAGCGTTGTACCTGTCGGGCGATGCGTGGTTCCGGCGAGGCGTTCTGAAGGATATCGACATCCAGTTCATGAACGCGGGCGGCGTGCTGTTCGGGGTCAAGGACTATGTCCCGGCGCTAATGGAATATGTCACAAAATACGACGCCTCGTTGAATTTTTTTCACAATCTGGTGTCGGTAGATGGGACGGCAAAAAAAGCGACCTTTAAGGTTGCAGTACCCGACACCGAGCCCGAGTTGGTCACAGTCGAGTTTGACATGATGCATGTCTGCCCACCACAGGTCGCGCCGGACTTTATTCGCGTGTCGCCGCTGGCGGATGCGGCGGGCTGGGTCGATGTTGATCAGGCGACGCTGCGCCACAAGAGCTTCGACAATATCTGGTCGCTGGGCGACGTGATGAACGCGCCCAACGCCAAAACCGCTGCGGCGGCGCGTAAACAGGCACCGACCGTGGCCGATAATATCGTGGCAGACATTCAGGGCCGCGGCCCAGTTGCCGCCTATGACGGCTACGGTTCGTGCCCGTTGACGGTCGAGCGCGGCAAGATCGTTCTGGCCGAGTTTGCCTATGGTGGGGTGATGACACCCAGCTTCCCGAAACTCCTGATCGACGGAACCCAACCCAGCCGGTTGGCGTGGCTGTTGAAAGAGAAGCTGCTGCCACCGATTTACTGGTCCGCGATGCTGAAGGGCAAAGAGTGGTTGGCCAAGCCCGAACCACTGAAGGTGGCGACCGATTAACTCCTTTCGAAACTGACACCGGAAGAACCGGTGTCAGTTCTGGCCTGTCCCGCCGCCGCCAAATGTGCAACGGGCCGCCGCTTTTTCAGGACGTGAACCTATGCAGAGCCTTTTACGTTTCCTTCCAATTCTGGACTGGGGTCGCCAGTATAGCCGTGCGTCGCTCTCGAATGATCTGATCGCCGCTGTGATCGTCACGATAATGCTGATCCCACAGTCCTTGGCCTATGCCTTGCTGGCAGGGCTGCCGCCCGAGGCCGGGATCTATGCTTCGATATTGCCGATAATCCTTTATGCGGTTTTTGGCACCAGTCGGGCGTTAGCGGTGGGGCCTGTCGCGGTAGTGTCACTGCTGACAGCCAGCGCTGTGGGGCAGGTGGCCGAGCAGGGCACAGCTGGATACATGGTGGCGGCACTGACGCTGGCTTTCCTGTCGGGTGGGTTTCTGGTGTTGTTGGGCGTTTTTCGACTGGGCTTTCTGGCCAATTTCCTCAGCCATCCTGTCATCGCAGGCTTCATTACCGCATCGGGTCTCCTGATCGCGACCAGCCAGTTGAAGCATATTCTGGGTGTCGACGCCCATGGGCATACCCTGCCGGGGATGTTAGGTTCAATCTTCGAAAACCTCGGGCAAATCAGTTGGCTGACGGTAATCATCGGCGTGCTGGCCACTGCGTTTCTGTTCTGGGTGCGCAAGAACCTCAAGCCCGCGTTGCGGCGCATGGGGGTGCCGCCCCTGCTGGCTGACGTGCTGACCAAGGCCGGACCAGTGGCTGCCGTGGTGGTGACCACAGTGGTCGTCTGGGGGTTCGGGCTGGATGTGCGGGGCGTCAAGATTGTTGGCGACGTGCCCCAGAACCTTCCGCCGCTGACTTTGCCGGGGCTGTCCTCGGACCTCATCGGTGCATTGCTGGTGCCAGCGATCCTGATCTCGATCATCGGTTTTGTCGAAAGCATCTCGGTTGCGCAGACGCTGGCTGCCAAGAAACGCCAGCGCGTGGACCCCGATCAGGAGTTGATCGGTCTGGGTGCAGCAAACCTGGGCGCGGCGTTTACCGGCGGCTTTCCGGTCACCGGCGGGTTCTCACGCTCGGTGGTGAACTTCGATGCGGGGGCGGAAACTCCAGCGGCAGGCATTTACACCGCTGGTGGTTTGGCGATTGCTGCACTGTTCCTGACACCTCTGGTGTACTTTTTGCCCAAGGCCACGCTGGCCGCGACGATCATTGTTGCGGTGCTGAGCCTCGTGGACCTGTCGATCCTGAAAAAGACATGGGGATATTCGCGCGCCGATTTTACCGCCGTAGCCGCCACCATCGTTCTGACTTTGCTGGCCGGGGTCGAAACTGGCGTGGCCAGCGGCGTGGCAATTTCGATCCTTCTGCATCTCTACAAAACCTCGCGCCCGCATGTGGCCGAGGTCGGGCTTGTGCCGGGTACGCAACACTTCCGCAACATCAATCGCCACAAGGTCGCCACCGAGCCGTCACTGGTGACGCTGCGGGTGGATGAAAGCCTGTATTTCGTGAACGCCCGTTTCCTCGAAGACCTGATCCAGGCGCGAGTGACCGAAGGCTGCGAAATCCGCAACGTGGTTTTGATGTTCTCGGCGGTGAACGAGGTCGACTTTTCAGCCCTCGAAAGCCTTGAGGCCATTAACCATCGCCTGCGTGACATGGGCGTTGGTCTGCACCTGTCCGAAGTCAAAGGCCCCGTCATGGACCGTCTGAAACAGTCGCATTTCCTCGACGACCTCAACGGGCAAATCTTTCTGGCTCAGTACGACGCATGGCAGCGGTTGACCGCACCGGACAGAGTAACAGCAGCGGCAGAGTAACCGGAGACGCATTCAGGTCAGAGTCCCGCGGGAAGTGCCGATGCGGGTTTAACACTCGGGTTCAACTTGAATGGGTAGGATGCGGTGGGTGGCACTTATCCACGTTCAGGAAGGGATTTGCTACGACGTCAGATCAATAATGCAACGTAGCGAAATCGAGCGGAAGCGCATCAAAGCTTTGCCAGATTTGCTCACAATACTCGGACTGAGCAACCGCAAAACGAACCATCCTGATTGTCAGTTCCTGTGAAGGAAGCGTGCTGTCAGCGCGTTGAAGCTGACCTGTTGCCAGGGACGCAGCAACCAGAGAATGAGGTAACCAGGCAACGCCAATTCCATTCATGGCATATTGTTGCATCGCAAGTGTCAGGGCTGTTTCAGCTCTGGTCACAAGTGTGGTTTCCTTTGGTAATCGCGGCGCGATTTTCCGAGCGAAAACTTGACCCAGAAACACATCGGGCGGATAGCCTATGACCGGAAGTGCCGCACTGGTGATTTTGTTGCGAACAGAGGGCGCGCAAACGGGAATCAAAGTGTCCGTGCCAAGTGTTTTGGCTTCGAATGCGTCACCAATACTGCTTATTTCGTCGCCCGGAACCGAATACATGATCGCGAAATCGACCTGTTTTGAGATCAGGTTCAAAAGACATTCGTCCTGGTTCCCCGATCGCACGTGAATTGAGATATCGTCATTCTCGGTCAGCGTTTGCACGATCCTTGGCGAAATCGTGGTCGTCAAAGCATGTTGGCACACAAACGACAGTGACTTCCCGGTTTGGTCATTCGCTGTCTTCAGCACATGTCGCAGTTTGTGCAGCCGCGTACTAAGCTCTCTCAGTTCGGGCTCCAATGACTGAATGCCAGGCATAAGTGATACGGGCTTGCGGCGGCGGTCAAACAGGGTGGCTCCGACGCTGTTTTCGATAAGCCGTATCCGCCGGGTGAAGGCCGATTGAGTGAGAAGCCGCTTTTCAGCGGCTCGTGTCAACGAACCGCCATCCAAAACAGCCAAAATGTCATCGATCCATTCCAAGCGCATGGGGTTTAAATAGACCAAGGATATCTAATATGCAATTCATGCAAGTTATGAGTTGAATTTCGAATTAGATACGCGGTTCAAGCGATGATAAATTGCCGAAAGTCAATGTTAGGAGCCTCCACATGCATCTCGCCCGCTTTCCCCGTGTGCACCTTGCCCATCTGCCGACGCCGTTGGAGCCGATGAAGCGACTGTCCAAGGAGCTGGGGGTGGAAATCTGGATCAAACGCGATGACTGCACCGGTATGTCGACCGGTGGCAACAAGACCCGAAAGCTGGAATTCCTGATGGCCGAAGCCGAGGCGCAGGGCGCGGATATGGTCATGACGCAAGGGGCGACACAAACCAACCACGGCCGACAGACAGCCGCTTTTGCGGCCAAGCTGGGATTTGATTGCCATATCCTGCTGGAAGATCGCACCGGTTATCAGGACGGAAACTACAACACCAACGGCAATGTCCTGTTGGATCACCTGCACGGTGCAACCACCGAAAAATTTCCCGGCGGGCATGACATGCCGGCCGAGATGGAAAAAGCAGCAGAGAAGAAAAGGGCAGAAGGACGCAACGTCTACGTCATCCCCGGCGGTGGATCAAACCCGACAGGTGCCCTTGGCTATGTGAACGCAGCTTTTGAGCTTTTGGGTCAAGCCAACGACCGTGGTTTGAGAATTGACCGGCTGGTGCACGCGACCGGCTCTTCGGGAACGCAGGCGGGGCTGGTGACCGGCATGTGCGCCATGAACGCGAAGGTGCCGGTTCTGGGGATCGGGACCAGGGCGCCCCAGCCTAAACAGGAACAAATGGTTTACGATCTAGCCTGCAAAACAGCCGAGAAGCTGGGATGCGCAGGCGTCGTGAACCGCGAAGACGTGATGGCCAATACCGACTATGTCGGGCAGGGTTATGGCCTGCCAACCGAAAGTGGTATCGAGGCAATCCGAATGTTTGCCGAGCTGGAGGGAATACTTTTGGATCCCTGCTATTCGGCAAAAGGTGCGGCAGGTCTTATTGATCTTGCACGCAAAGGCGAGTTCCAGGACCAGCGTGTCGTATTCCTGCACACCGGCGGTGCAGCGGCCCTGGGAGGGTATGACTTTGTATTTGATCATCAGAACCGCTGGGTCAATATCTGACCAATGACGCGGGCCCCGATCGGTATTCTTGGTGGCATGGGTCCCGAGGCGACCATCCTCCTCCAGCGCAAGTTGGTGGAGGCAGTGCCGGCAAGCGATGATCGTGACCATATCCCGTTGTTGATCGATATGAACCCGCAGGTGCCGTCTCGTATTGTTCACCTGATTGACGGAACGGGCGAGGATCCGGGGCCTGTGCTTGCTGCGATGGCACGTCGTCTTCAAGCTGCCGGGGCTGTGGCATTGGCTATGCCGTGCAACACCGCACATTACTATGCTGCTGCGATTACGGATGCCGCGACTATTCCCTTGTTGAACATGGTGGAATTGGCAGTGGATCGTGCCGCCCAGATGATCGGACCGGGTGGGTGTGTCGGGATGCTGGCGTCGCCCGCGCTGCGGCGCGTAGGTCTTTTCGACACTGCGTTCCAGGCGCGGGGAATGTCAGTTGTCTGGCCAGCAGATGAGGGCAAGATGCTTGCGGCCATCCGCAGGATCAAGGCCGGTGACTCTTACAATGAGGCACGCCAAACTCTGAATACAGTATCTGCGGAACTGATTGGTGCCGGGGCAGTTATGCAACTTATCGCGTGTTCAGAGTTTTCGATAATCGCCGACAGTGTCGCCGCGGACGTAATTGCCGTCGATACGATTGACCTGTTGGTTGATGCAATCATCGCGTTTTCCCAAGCAAATCGCACCCACCCTTGATCTGGCTGAAAGTGGGGCAAGTGAAAAGGCTGGAAGACAGCGGTTCTGTGCAGTTGCGATCGTTGATCGTCTTGCAGATCACCTCAGCGCATAACAAAGGGGTTCGACATCGGTTTTTCCGATGTATTCAGCCAAACGGTCTTGGTCCGCGTGTAGTCGTGAATGGCCTCTAATCCCGCTTCCCTGCCATAACCGGATTGGTTGAAGCCGCCAAAGGGCGCGATGGGTGAGACGGCGCGGTAGGTGTTGATCCAGCAGATGCCCGATTGCAGGCGGGATGAAACACGGTGAGCACGGGCGACATTTTCGGTGAAGATACCCGAACCAAGCCCGAATGGCGTGTCATTGGCCAGGTTGATTGCCTCTTCTTCAGTGTCGAAGGGCAGCAAGGACATGACGGGACCGAACATTTCGACCTTCAGGGTCTCTGTCTCGGCACTGATGCATTCCACCAGCGTTGGGGCCATGAAATGACCAGACCGATCCAGTGGCGCGCCTCCGAAACGAATACGGGCGCCCTGTTCCTTGGCCTTGGCCAGCGTCGCCTGAATTCTGACAATCTGGGCGTTTGTGCACAGCGGGCCAATATGAGTTTCAGGTTCCAATGGATCGCCGATGACAATGCCCGACATCTTTTCTTCGATTTTGGCGATAAGAGATTCCATAATTGGACGATGGATCAGCCCGCGTGATCCTGCGACGCAGCTTTGACCTGAAGCACCGAAATTGCCCGCGATCAGGCCGTTGGCGGCGCCATCCAGATTGGCATCATCGAAAACTATGATCGGGGATTTTCCACCCAACTCCAATGTGGTTACGGCAAAGTTCTCAGCCGAGTTGCGCACCACATGGCGCGCCGTTTCCGGGCCGCCAGTGAACGCGATCCGGTCCACGTCAGGATGCCGGGTGAGAGGGATCGCACAGTTTCCTGCGTCCCCGGTAATGACGGAGACGACGCCGGGTGGGAAACCCGCTTTGTCGATCAAGCGGGCGAACTCCAGCATTGGGGCGGGCGCAATCTCTGACGCCTTCAGCACAACCGAGCACCCCGCGGCAAGAGCTGGCCCAAGCTTGGTAGCTGTCAAAAACATCTGCGCGTTCCAGGGGACAATTGCGACCACCACGCCAATGGGCTCGCGCCGCGTAAAGACATGCATGTCTGGTTTGTCGATCGGCAGAACCGCGCCTTCGATTTTGTCCGCCAGCCCCGCATAGTAGCGATAATAATCGCCGACATATGCCGTTTGGGTCGCGGTTTCCGCCAGCAGCTTGCCACTGTCCTTTGTCTCGATCTCGCCAAGGCGTTCTGCGTTCTGTTCGATCAGTTCTGCAAGGCGGAATAACAGTTTGCCACGTGCGGTTTGCGTCATGTCCCGCCACGCCGGATCATCAAGTGACCGGCGCGCTGCAGAAACGGCGTGCTCTACGTCTTCGGGTGCCGCGCAGGCGAAACTGGCCCATTCCTCACCCGTTGCCGGATTCAACGAGGCCATCACTTGCCCACGTGCGCCTTCGGTCCAAGTGCCGTCGATAAATAGCTGGTAATGTGGCTTCTGGTGCATTGCGGCCCCTCACTGAAACTTTGGCATTACATCGTCGATGAACCGGGCAAGCGATGCGCGTTTGCGTTCGAAGCTCATGCCGCTGTCAATCCAAAACGAGTATTCATCATATCCAAGGTCTTCATAGCGTTTCAGACGCTCTGTCACTCCGTCCGCCGTGCCGATTGTCAGATCACGCGCCAGATTTTCGGGTGTCATCATTGCGTTGGCCGCCATTTCTTCTTCGGTCAGCGCCTGAATCAATCCCTGTCGGACTGGTCGCTTGTTTTGGAACCACGCGCCGAAATAGTTATAAAACCGGGACAAATCCCGCGCTGCCTGATCCAGTTCAGCGTCATCGCGCCCGACATAGGTGTGGTGAAGCAGCATGATCTTGGGGCGCGCTCCATCGTGATTGGCGCAGGCGGTCTCAAAACGGGTCATCAGTGTTTCGATTTCTTCGATGCCTTGCCAGAGCGGGGTGACCTGAATGTTGAATCCGTTCTGAACGCCGAACTCGTGGCTGTTCGGATCCCGCGCGGCAATCCAGATGGGCGGGCCGCCGGGTTGAACCGGCTTTGGGGCCGAACTGGTGGCGGGAAACTGAAAGAACTCACCGTCATGCGCGCAGTCGCCTTCCCACAATTTGGGCAGCAGAGGAGCGATCTCTCGCATTCGCTGACCGGCGGTCCATGCGTCCAGACCGGGCATAAGCCGCTCATATTCATAAGAGTAGGCCCCGCGCGCTATGCCCAGCTCGATCCGGCCGCCGGTCATGAGATCCGCTGCGGCTGTCTCGCCCGCCAGTTTGATCGGATGCCAGAACGGCGCGATTACAGTGCCGGTGCCAAGGCGCACGTTTTTGGTATGATGCGCGATGTCCACCAGCGACATCAGAGGGTTGGGTGCGATGGTGAAATCCATCCCGTGATGTTCACCAGTCCAGACCGCACGCATTCCTGCCTGATCCGCCATTTTGCACAGCTCGATGAACTCTTCATGCAGTTTCTCATGCGACTGTTCGGGGCCCAGCCGTTCCATATGGGCAAAAAGGGAAAACTCCATTCTTCAGGTCCTTTCCGACAGGCTGTGCACATCGCCCCGCTGGGCGTCACCCAGATAAAGCGAGAAATTGCGTGTTCGGCTTTCCAGCGCAAAACGAGCCATCATGGTCGCGATGGGTGCTGACGCGTAAGGCAGGGTCGCCAGGTCTTTGATTGCGATTGCCTGTAGCGTGCCATGCCGGGGCAGGGCGGGCGCAGACGCAAGAATGTAAACATGATGCGTGGTGGCATCGTCATAGACGGAATACGCGACGCCAAGGCGCGCATTGATACCCCTGGCCGTCAGGTTCTGCACAAGGCTGTTTCGCAGGTTCTGCCGATCTGACAGCGAAACTTGCGGCGGGAGGAAACCGGCATCTGTTTTCTCCAGCAAGATGTGCCCGTTCTGTTCGATGATTGCGCCGCAGACCACATTTCGCCCGGACGGTTCCAGCGCGCCACGTTCCAGCCCGAGGCTGAAATACTGCCCGTTCGCATAGCCGAGGCCGGGGGCATCGTCCTGAGAATACGTTTCGACTTGTCCGATCAAAACGCAATGGTCCCCGGCTTCGATAATTTGATGGGTTCGGCAGGAAAACATTGCGACTGCCCCTCTGATCAAAGGGATGCCATGCGTATCCAAGCAGTGATCGACTTTGGCAAATCGATCACCTTTGAACCCGGCAAACGTATTGGATACATCTTCCTGCCCCTCGGCCAGAATGTTCACCGCGAAACGGGCGCAGGTTGCAAATTCGTGATATGAAGACAGGTTTTTTCCCGGGCAGACCAAAAGCAGCGGCGGGTCGAGAGAAACCGAAGTGAAGGAATTGGCCGTAAAGCCGAGTGGAGTACCTGCGTCATCGCGCGTCGTCACAACCGTCACACCGGTCATGAAGCGTCCAAAAGCACGACGAAGGTCACGAGGATCAAGAGCGGTCATGGGCGCAGCTCATTCAGAAAGCTGGAAATGGCGGCGTTGACCTGATCTGCATGCGTCATCGGCATCATATGTGCAGCGCCTTCAATGATTTGCGCGCGTCCGCTCATCGCGGTGTCCGCCATGACACGTGACATCTCCGGGGTCGAATTGGGCTCAAGACTGCCGGTTAGAAAAAGCGCCGGGCAGCTTAGCTTCTCCAACGTATCGCGTCGGGGGCATCGGCTGTGGGCGATGACGGAATAGGCCGATTTGTACGCAGCCGGGTCCATGGCCGTCAGCCATCTACGGCAGGCATCGCGCTCGGCCGAGGCGACGTCTCCGAACCATCGATGCAATGTGCTGGTGGGATCAGCGATCGACTTGCCATCCAGCTGCGCCGCACGGTCGCGCACGGCCTGTGCCGCATTCGCGTCTCTCTCGAAAACCGCGTTCAATGCGACGACCCCACAAACCCGGTCTGACGTTTTGGCGGCAAGATCCAGCGCGATCATGGCCCCCATCGAATGGCCGGCCAAAACGACCGGACCACTCAGGCAGTCCAGAACACCCCGTGCCGCTTCGGTGTACGCCGAAAGCCTGATGCTCAGGTCAGTTAATGGGCTGTCTCCATGACCGGGCATGTCCGGGGCGGTCAGGCAACCCTCGGAAGCCAGCCCGTCCAATTGTGCGCCCCAGGCTTCAGCCCGCAAGCCAACACCATGCAACAGAATGATATTCTGTCCCGAACCAGTCTGGATGGCCGCCAGCCCACCGATCTCAGACCGCGGCCGGGTTGTCCAGGTCATGGCCCAAATCCTTGAGATCCTGATAACGGTCACCGATACGGTGGTGCGGTCTGCCCGAGGTTGCTGCGCCCAATACGACCACAACTTCGTCATCGCGCGGTGCGTCAGAAATCGAGAACTGAATTGTCAGGTAGTGCGACCGCCGCCCAGCATCGTTTTTATCCATCAACGGCACCATGATCGGCGCGTTTGCCGGACCACGTGTGTTGGTGAACGCCAGATAGGATTTCGCGCCGACGGCCTCACGGTAGTGATTGCCAAAGCGCAACGTGTGAATAAGACCCGAAGCGTGCTCGACCTCACCATTCAGCCCGACCATAGCGGCTTTGCCATAGGCTTCGATTGCCTCACCACTCCCGGCCAGTTTGATCATGCGTTTCGTCATCATCTCGCCCAGAACAGGGCCGTAGGCTTGAATTTCGGGTTTAAGGTCTTCCACAAACCGGCCCGCCCAAGGGTTGTGAACCACTGCGGCCACGGCAAACATGCGCCACGGGGTCTTGGCGGCTCGGAAGCCCTCGACAAGGACCTCCTCATCGTAGGTGACGATCTTGCGTATTTCCGGTTGCATGAAAATTCTCCTGTCGCGCTCGCAAACGTTAAAAACGGACGGGGTTTTTGACAAATGATTGAATTATGTGCTTTGCCATTAAAAAGACTAATGGATAGCTTGATCAAATGGGCAAATCTCTTCCACCGCTGACATGGATCCGATCCTTCGAAGCAGCAGCACGAACCCTTAGCTTTACGGCGGCTGCCGAAGAGATTGGGTTGACGCAATCGGCGGTCAGTCAACAGGTGAAATCGCTTGAGATGCGTTTGGGAACAGCCCTTTTTGTGCGGCGCCCCAGAAGCTTGGCGCTGACGGATGCGGGGCGCAAACTATTGCCCGAGGTTGGCAGCGCGCTTGAAGCGCTTGCCGCGGCTGCCGGGCGCGTGGACGCCAGCGCGTCCGGAGACATCTTGACCGTCGCAACGTCTGTTAGCATCGCCCAGTGGGTTATTGCCCCATATCTGTCAGATTTTACCAGACGCCATCCTGAAGTTCGCGTTCGGCTTCTCAGTGCGATCTGGCCCGACGATTTCCACGCATCCCACGCTGATGTTCAGGTTCGGTTCGGGTCAAAGAAACAGGTGGGGCAGGGCGCGGTGCGCCTGATGCCTGATCGGCTGGTTCCCGTGAAATCCCCGACGGTCGCGGGAGATGTGTTTGACCTGCCTCTGATCGAGGCTGTCGGGACATCAAGCGGATGGGGCACGTGGTTTGAAAAACAGGGCTTACGCCGCCAACCTGGCGTTTTTGTCGATACATTTGGGATGGCTCTGCAACTGGCCGTTCATGGCAGCGGTGTCGCTTTGGTCAGCGAATTACTGACGACCCACGCGATTGCCGCTGGTCTGGTCGAACGCGCGCATGCGTGTTCGGTTGACAGCAACGAAGGGTACTACCTTTCGTCCAACGCCGCCAACCCGGCTGCCCGTTTGTTTCACGACTGGCTGGTGGCGTTGGTTGCAGAACAAGCCCCAAAGGTCGCCGACGTCTCTGACTGACGTCAGACATTGGCAGACATTGGTTGACAGGGCTCCACCGATGGGATCACGTCAACGGGCCTAAACTCAGGGGAGAAGTATGCAGGTCATCACCAATCCACATCGCGCGGGCCAAAAGCTTGCACCATCTGCACCCTATCCTTCGACCGATGCAGCCCGGGTTGCGGATTTGCTTGCTCAGTGTCCTGTCGCGAAAGAAACACCGATGGTGGATGCCGGGAAACTTGCCCCTGTATCCCAGCTTTGGGTGAAGGATGAACGGGCGCGTATGAACCTTGGTTCGTTCAAAGCTTTAGGTGCAGCATACGTAATTGCGCGTCATGCGGCCGAGCGGTCAAGCGAACCGGATGAACAAACACTGGCTGGCACAACCTATGTGACCGCCAGCGCGGGAAACCACGGCATGAGTGTTGCGGCGGGTGCCAGAATTTTCGGCGCGAAGGCTGTCGTCTACATTTCTGAAACGGTGCCCGAAACCTTTGCGGAACGTCTGAAAGGCCAAAAAGCCGAGGTTGTTCGAAGTGGTGCTGACTATGCTGCCAGTATGGAGGCAGCGAGAACGGCTGCTGACGAAAACGGATGGATATTGCTGTCGGACAGTTCGTGGGATGGATATTTTGACCTGCCATGGACTCTCATGGAAGGGTATTTGCAAATGGCGGCAGAGGCTGTCAGGCAGTGCCCCAAGGTTCCGACGCATATTCTGTTGCAGGCAGGCGTGGGTGGTTTGGCTGGAGCTGTTGCGGCTTATGCGCGAAAAACCTGGGGCGACGCACCGAAGATCGTTGTGGTTGAACCCGAAGCGGCACCTGCGTTGCAGGCCAGCATAGCTGCCGGAGAATGTGTTTTCGCGGATGGCCCGGACAGCATCATGGGGCGTCTGGATTGCAAGGAACCGTCGTTGATCGCGTTAAACGGATTGGCCCGCGATGCAGACCTGTTCCTGACCCTTTCAGATGACGATGTGGCAGCAAAGCTTGACGCGATGGCTAAGATCGGGCTGGCCACCACGGCATCCGGTGGGGCAGGCCTTGCGGCGGTGATGAACGAAACCGCACGGAATGCCATGGGGATCGCCGAACACTCACGCGTGTTATGCTTTCTGTCGGAGATCGCGGAATGAGAGGGTTCGATCAGGCAGAGTTCGAGGTGCGCACCAAACGCGCGCAGGAGCTGATGCGAGCCGCGGATTTGTCGGCGCTGCTGCTGACGACGGAAACTGACGTACGTTATTTTACCGGCTATCTGACCCGATTTTGGGAAAGCCCAACCCGACCATGGTTTCTGGTTGTGCCGGTCACGGGCAAACCGGTGGCTGTGATCCCTTCGATCGGAGCCGCGCTCATGGGACAGACCTGGATTGATGACATCCGAACCTGGAGCGCGCCCGATTTGCAGGACGACGGTATCTCGCTTCTGGCCGATGTCCTGGCCGAACTGACGCCGGTTTCGGGCAATGTCGGTATGCCGGACGGACATGAGACACATGTGCGGATGCCCATGGCGGACATTGAACACTTGCGCGGCGCTCTCGGTGCGCGTCGCATCACCGGAGATCAGGGTATCTTGCGCCGGTTGCGCATGATCAAATCCGAGGCTGAAATTGCCAAGATCCAAACAGCCTGTGATATTGCCGGACGCGCCTTCGTCCGTGTGCCCGAGATGGCCCGCGCCGGGGTGCCTCTGGACACGGTTTTTCGCCGCTTCCAGATGCTCTGCCTTGAGGAAGGGGCCGATTGGGTGCCGTATCTTGCAGGCGGGGCAGAGCAGGGTGGCTACAGTGATGTAATATCACCTGCAACTTCGGTACTGTTGGAAACTGGCGACGTGCTTATGCTGGATACAGGGCTGGTTTGGGATGGGTATTTCAGTGATTTTGATCGCAATTGGTCTGTAGGCCCTGCCCGGCCCGAGGTGAGATCAGCGCACGCCCGACTGGTAGAAGCCTCAGATGCCGCGTTCGAGATCGCCCGACCCGGTGCAACTGCCTCGGATTTGTTTCATGCCATGAACACGGTACTTACCAAAGACGCCGAAGGCACAGATGCAGGGCGGTTGGGTCATGGGTTGGGGATGTCACTTACAGAGTGGCCATCCCTTATTCCGGCAGACCAGACCGTGCTGGAACCCGGCATGGTTTTGACGTTGGAACCGGGCATTGCCGTTGGTACAAAAATACTTGTCCATGAAGAAAACATTGTCATCACCGAAGGTGCCCCACGTTTTCTAAGCCCACGCATCGGGCCGGAGGTGATCGCAATATGACCCGGATCCATTACGCCCTTGATGAAGACGATCCCGAGGCCAGCCCGCTTGGTCTGATCGTGTTGCAGACCGATGAAACGTTGGAGCCTGAGTTCAGCTCGTATTTTTCGGACCGCAAATATCCAATCTACGTGACGCGTATTCCCAGCGGGATCGAGGTGACGACTGAAAGCCTTGCGGAAATGGAGCGGGCACTGCCAGCTGCCGCCGGATTGCTGCCCAGTGCGCGATCTTATCGCGTTGTCGGGTATGGGTGCACGTCTGCAAGCTCGGTTATCGGGTCCGACCGTGTGGCAGAACTTGTCAAGCAGACCTGTCAGGCTGCCGAGGTTACAAACCCTTTGCGTGCTGCTTTGGCCTGTGCGCGACACTTGGATGTTTCGAAATTCGCGCTGCTGTCGCCCTATATTGAAGAAGTAAACCTACCCCTGCGCCGGGCATTTGCCCAAGGCGGAGTGGAGATGGATGTTTTTGGGACATTCGGGGAATCAGAAGAGGCCAAAGTTGTTCGGATTTCGGTGCAATCCGTCATCGACGCCGCCACGAAACTGGGCTCGGACCCGTCGGTTGATGCGGTTTTTCTGAGTTGCACAAACCTTCGCACGCAAAAGGCTATTCCCGAGATACGCGCACGGATTGGCAAGCCAGTTTTGTCGAGTAATCAAAGTCTTGCGTGGCATATGCGTGTTCTGAACGAGACCTGATGAGATATTATGTCCGGATATTGTACAACAAAACCGGAATTCATTGTTGCAATGTGAACATCGCTTGGTCTTAACTGTCGGATACAGATCAATGAAATCCGCAGAAGACGGGTAATCATTTGACTTAACAGGGGGTCTTGTGGCCGATACAACGAACGACGCCGCGTTTGTCGAATTCCAACGCGTACAGAAGTCTTATGACGGCGAGAACCTCGTCGTAAAAGACCTAAACCTTGCAATGCCCAAAGGTGAGTTTCTGACAATGCTTGGGCCGTCAGGCTCGGGCAAGACGACTTGCCTTATGATGCTCGCCGGATTTGAAACTGCCACACATGGCGAAATCCTTCTGGGCGGCAAGCCCATCAACAATATCCCGCCTCACAAGCGCGGTATTGGAATGGTTTTTCAGAATTACGCTTTGTTCCCGCATATGACGGTGGCCGAAAACCTCTCGTTTCCACTGGAAGTCCGTAAACTGGGCAAGTCGGAGCGGGATGAAAAGGTCAAGCGCGCTCTGGACATGGTTCAGATGGGTGCCTTTGGTGGCCGACGTCCCGCTCAGCTTTCGGGGGGACAACAACAGCGGATAGCTCTGGCACGTGCCTTGGTATTCGAACCCGAGCTGGTCTTGATGGACGAGCCATTGGGGGCACTGGACAAGCAGCTGCGTGAACATATGCAGTTCGAAATCACGCGTCTGGCCCATGAGCTTGGGATCACAACAGTCTACGTGACCCACGACCAGACCGAAGCACTGACCATGTCGGATCGTGTGGCCGTCTTCGATGATGGTCGCATTCAACAGCTGGCGCCGCCTGATCAGCTTTATGAAGAGCCGGAAAACAGTTTCGTCGCACAATTCATCGGTGAAAACAATACGTTGGAAGGCGTTGTTAAGTCAATCAATGGCAACACTTGCGTCGTACGCCTGGATGATGGCTCGGAAATCGACGCGGTTCCGATCAATGTCCACAAGGCAGGCGACCGGACCAAAGTCTCGATCCGCCCCGAACGTGTGGAGTTCAACAAAGACCGCCTGCGCGCTGACGCGCATACTTTGAAAGCAAGGGTCGAAGAGTTCATTTACATGGGCGACGTATTCCGGTTCCGCATGTCCGTTGCCGGAAACAACGAATTCATCGCCAAAACTCGAAATGCGCCTGATGCCGTACGCCTGACCCCCGGTCAAGAGATCGATATTGGCTGGCTGGCACAGGATTGTCGTGCGCTCGACGCATAGACCAAACCGCGCGGGACAAGTGCGGTTAAGCTGAGGGACCGGCCGGTGAAAACCCGTGCATCGGCTGACCACCACATAAAACGGGATGAACTGGGAGTAACACATGAAACCAACCAAGATCATGCTCACTGCGGCTGCAATTGCGACGGCTGCGGGCACTGTTTCAGCCGAGGAGATGACCATCGTTTCCTGGGGCGGTGCCTATTCAAAGTCGCAGTTGAAGGCGTATCACGAGCCCTATTCGGAAAAGACCGGTATCACCATTCTGAACGATGACAGCTCGGCCGAAGCCGTTGCCAAACTGCGCGCAATGAACGAAGCGGGCAACATCACATGGGATGTGGTAGATGTTGTGGCAGCTGACGCGATCCGTCTTTGCGACGAAGGTCTGGCCCTCGAGATCGATTTCGACAGCCAATTGGCAGCAGCTCCGGATGGCACGCCCGCCTCTGAGGATTTCGGCGACCTTCTGGTCAGCGACTGCTTTATCCCGCAGATCGTCTATTCGACTACGTTCGGCTATCGTACCGATCTGGTAGGTGACACCCCACCAACCGACATCTGTGCGGTGTTCGATCTGGAATCCTACCCGGGTAAACGCTCGCTTGAGAAACGCCCGATCAACAACATGGAATGGGCGCTGCTGTGTGACGGTGTCGCCAAGGATGATGTCTATGACGTTCTGGCAACGTCGGAAGGTCAGGATCAGGCCTTGGCCAAGCTGGACACCATCAAAGACAGCGTTGTCTGGTGGTCTGCTGGTGCGGACACGCCGCAACTTCTGGCTGACGGTGAAGTTGTTATGGGTTCGACCTATAATGGTCGTCTGTTCAGCGTGATCGAAGAGCAGAAACAGCCGGTCGCAATGCTGTGGGACGCGCAGGTGTTCGATCTGGACGGCTGGATCATTCCTGCCGGTCTGAGCGATGAGCGCAAGCAGCGCGCGCTCGACTATATCATGTTTGCAACCGACACCCAGCGTCTGGCGGATCAGGCCAAGTACATCTCGTACGGTCCGGCCCGCGCCTCGTCAGCTCCGCTGGTAGGTCAGCACGCCGATCTGGGGATCGACATGGCCCCGCATATGCCGACCGATCCGGAAAATGCCAAGAACACGTTCTTGTATAACTACGAGTTCTGGGCGGATTACCGTGACGACATCGACGCCAAATTCCAGGCGTGGCTGGCGCAATAAACGTCTGATTTCATGACACAGTCGGGGGCGGTGCGCCGCCCCTGAACCAAGACAGATCCAAGGGGCTCCAATGACTGACGCAAGCCAAAACGCCGGACCCATGCTGGCAGCGGATGGAACACCGCTCAAGCTATCGCTGGCACGCTCGTTGCGGCGGCAAAAGCTGCGTGCCTTGCTGTTGATCGCTCCTTTGCTTCTGTTCGTTCTGTTTTCCTTTATTGTTCCAATAGCTGCGATGCTATTCCGTTCAGTAGAAAACAATATCGTCTCCGACACTCTACCTCTTACCGTCGAGGCGCTTCAAAACTGGGATGAACAATCTGGAGAATTGCCGGGCGAGGGCGTGTATGATGCCTTTGTGCGGGACATGATTGTTGCGATTGACAATAAAGAGCACACACGGCTTGGTTCGCGTTTGAACTACGAAGAAACCGGTATGTCTTCGATGTTCCGCAAGTCAGGTCGTCAGATCAAGAAACTGGATCCTGAAACGGATGGCCCGTTCAAAGAGCAACTAATAGATATTCACGACGGATGGGGCGATACACAAACGTGGCGCGTGATCAAAACCCATTCGCCGAAGATCACCAACGGGTATTTTCTGAATGCGGTAGATATGCGCAGAACCCCCGACGGCGCGCAGGCACAACCCGAAGACAAGCAAATCCTTGTTAAGCTGTTCGGTCGAACGCTGTTTATGTCTCTGGTAATAACGGGTGCCTGTATCCTGTTGGCTTATCCGGTCAGCTATTTGCTGGCGACGTTGCCGATGCGTGTCTCAAATCTGCTGATGATCCTTGTGCTTCTGCCGTTCTGGACGTCACTGCTGGTGCGGACGTCGGCGTGGAAGGTGATGTTGCAACAGCAAGGCGTGATCAACGAAACGCTGGTCTGGCTGGGGTTGGTGGCTGACGATGCACGACTGGTGATCATCAATAACCAGATCGGTACGATCACTGCGATGACACATATCCTGCTGCCATTCATGATCCTGCCCATGTATTCGGTGATGCAGACTATTCCGGAATCTTACACACGTGCCGCGAAATCCATGGGCGCGACCAACTGGACAACGTTCTGGCGCATCTACTTCCCGCAATCCATTCCGGGTATCGGCGCGGGTTCAATCCTCGTGTTCATTTTGGCGATTGGCTACTACATCACACCTGAAATCGTGGGCGGTACAAAAGGTGTCTTCATCTCGAACCGGATCGCCTATCACATCTCGTCCTCACTGAACTGGGGACTGGCGGCGGCGCTGGGAACGATACTTCTGGCGGTCGTTCTGCTGCTCTACTGGGTCTACGACAAGATCGTGGGCATTGATAACGTGAAGCTGGGATAATCGACATGGCCGCACTTACTCCGATATCCCGCAAACCTTTGTCCATGGTTCTGCCAAGTGTCGCGCTGGCAGGCGCCTTCGCCGGTGTCTTTGTCGGCGCGGGTAACGGCTCGGTTCTTTTGGGCATCATTGGCGGCGCTGTCCTGATTTCTGCGCTCGCTTGGGTCTACATCACCGTTTTGAAGAACGAGAAGATGGCCCGCTGGATCAACATCATTGGTTTTGGCATCGCGGGCTTATTGATGTCGGGCCCAATGGGCGGAGTACTTGGCCTGCTGGGCGGCTGGTTCTTCGCCTGGTTTACTTATTGGTTGTACGAAGGGCGATACCGGCGCAAGCTATTGCCATACCTGACCGCGCAGCAGGTGTTTTACCACTACCTGTTCCGGGTGATCTGCGGTGCGATCTTCGTTTTCCTGATCACACCGATCCTTGTGGTTCTGCCGCTGTCGTTCAATGCGCAGGATTTCTTTACCTTCACGCCCGAGATGTTGCGACTGGACCCTGAAGGGTATTCACTCAAGCACTACCGTGATTTCTTTACCAACAACGAATGGCAACGCAGCTTCAAGAACTCGCTGATCATTGCCCCGATTGCCACAATCATCTCGGTTTCGCTTGGCACTCTGGCTGCCATTGGCCTCAGCCAGAGCCACGTACCCGGCCGCCGTGCTATCATGGGCATCCTGATTTCGCCGATGATCGTTCCGCTGATTATATCGGCCACTGGCATGTTCTTTTTCTACAGCGATATCGGACGGTTCCTTGAAGGGACGCTGGGCATGAACAAGAACTTTGTGGGCTATCTGAAAGTCATCCTGGCGCACGCCGTTTTGGGTATCCCGTTCGTGATCATCACTGTGACCGCCACGCTGGTGAGCTTTGATCGTTCGCTGACGAGAGCGGCTGCGAATATGGGGGCAGGGCCGGTGCGGACCTTCTTCAAGATCCAGATGCCGCTGATTCTGCCGGGTGTGATCTCGGGTGGCCTGTTCGCCTTCATCACCTCGTTCGACGAAGTTGTGGTGGTTCTGTTCGTTGGCTCAGCCAGTCAGAAGACTCTGCCGTGGCAGATGTTCACGGGCCTGCGGGAACAGATCAGCCCGACCATTCTGGCGGTTGCGACGATCCTGGTGGTTCTGTCGATTGCGCTGCTGACTACGGTTGAGTTGCTGCGGCGCCGGTCCGAACGTTTGCGGGGGCTTTCACCCGCTTGACGGAGCATTCTGTCTGATCTAACGATTCACGTGTTCATCTCCGCTGCGATGGCGTCGCGGCGTCTAAGGGGATGATCGGCTCTCGGACCCCGAGACCGCCTGTCCTGAACGCCGGGACATGTGGCCGGGATTTGTCGCCCGGCAAAGATGAGAGACCAAGTGATGACCGACACAACGAAACGCCCCGAATTCTTTACCTGCCACAATGGTGACAAAGCGCCTTTGCCGTTCAGCAAGGGGGAGTATGATCGCCGTCTCAGCAAGCTTCGCAGCATCATGGCCGCACGTGATATTCCTGCGATTCTGCTGACATCGATGCAGAATATCGCCTACTACTCGGGCTTTCTGTATTGTTCCTTTGGCCGTCCGTATGGCTGCGTGGTCACCCAAGAGGCCTGCACCACCGTTTCGGCCAACATCGACGCCGGGCAACCGTGGCGCCGGTCGGTCGAAGACAACGTGATTTATACTGACTGGAAGCGCGACAACTATTGGCGTGCGGTTGCAAGCCTGATCGGCAATGTTAAGCGGATCGGCATTGAATGTGACCACATGACGCTGGCCGCCCGCGACACCGCCCTGCGGATGCTGGGTACCCCCGAACTGGTTGACATCGCGCCGGATACAATGACCGCGCGCATGGTCAAATCCGCCGAAGAGATTGAATTGATCAAGGGTGGGGCACGCACCGCGGACGTTGGCGGGGCGGCAATCCATGCGGCCATCCGTGAAGGCGCAACTGAGATCGAGATTGCCATGGCGGGCCGTGACGCAATGGAAGAGGAAATCGCGCGCGCCTATCCAGATGCCGAATATCGCGACACCTGGGTTTGGTTCCAGTCCGGGCTGAACACCGATGGCGCGCATAACCCGGTGACAAAACGCGCCCTGCAAAAAGGCGATATCCTGTCGCTGAACACTTTTCCGATGATCTCAGGCTATTACACTGCGCTGGAACGTACCCTGTTTCTGGGCGAGCCGGACGCTGACAGCTTGCGCCTCTGGAAAGCCAATGTGGCGGCCCATGAACTGGGTCTGAGCCTGATCAAACCCGGTGCGACCTGTTCAGGCATCACCGCCGAGATCAACCGTTTCTTTGCCGATGAGGGGCTGCTGCAATACCGCTCGTTCGGGTATGGCCATTCTTTCGGCATCCTCAGCCATTATTACGGGCGCGAGGCCGGTCTGGAACTGCGCGAGGATATCGACACCGTGCTGGAACCTGGCATGGTCGTTTCAATCGAGCCCATGCTGTGGATCCCCGAAGGGCAACCCGGTGCAGGGGGCTACCGCGAGCATGATATTCTGGTGGTGGGCGAAGACGGCGCCGAGAACATCACCGGCTTCCCATATGGGCCTGGCCACAACATCATCGATGCCTGATACAAAGAGGGGGGGAGCAAACGCTCCCCCCTTCATTTCTCGCGACCGGCGCGTTCGTGAAAGATAAAACCCAGGAAATTCAACAATAGCTGCGCGGCCAGTATCTGCGTGCTTTCACTGGGGTCATAGGCTGGCGCCACTTCGACAAGGTCAATGCCGACGACATTGCCGCGCCTAGCGAGGCCCTGAAGGATTTCCAGTACGTCATAATACAGAAACCCCCCATGGCTGGGCGTCCCCGTCCCTGCCGCGATAGAGGGGCAAAAGGCGTCGATATCTATTGTCACATAGTACCGAGCACCTTCAGGAATTCGCTCAAGAACAGCCTCGGTTCCCAGCTTTCTCACCTGACGCACGGACAAGATGTCTGATCCACGTGCGCGCGCGTCCTCGTATCCTTCCTTGGCGGTTGACGAGACGTTTCGAATACCCAACTGGGTCATCCCCGAGACATAGTCTTTCTCGATTGCCCGCCGCATGGGGTTGCCGTGGCCATTGGTGACACCGTGACGCTCGTCCACGAAATCCAGATGCGCATCAATTTGAACCACGTGAATCGGGCCGTTTTGTGCACAATCATCTTCAAACGCGGAAATGCAGGGAATGTTGACAGAGTGATCGCCGCCGATCACAAGCGGCAGCGCCTCGGCGGCAAGAATTCTGCGAACACCATAGGCGATGTTTTCGTGGCTGGCCTCGGTCATTGTGTGGACGATATCCGCATCCCCCAAGTCCACGATACGCACGGAACTGTCCAGATAGGTTGCATCGTCTTCGTGGTCATATGCTCCAGCATGTCCAAAACTGAACAGGGTCGAAGCCTCGCGCACGGCCCGAGGGCCGAACCTTGCCCCGGCGCGCCATTGGGTGCCGAAATCAAAGGGGGCACCAAGGACACAAACATCCGCATCAATATTGTCCCAATCCTCGAGATACGGAGATTTTCCAAAGGTCGATATCCCAACGAAAGGTAGGTTCAGTCGTCCTGACGCATATCCATGATCCTGCATTATCAATCCTTTCAGTGGCCTTGCCGCCCTGTGTGCAATTGAACATGAGAAGGCGGTGCAATGAAATTGGTTTTCTTCGTCCAATACATGTCTGACGTTCAGGCAGATCTGATCCGGTGCGTTCCTTCCGTTTAGCTGTTGGTCGTTTCGCCACAAACGAGATTTCGGTGGGACGCGCTGGGGTACCGCATAATTATTCACGGAAGCGCGCGATTTTGCGGGCGATACACAGGTCCGGCGAAGCGGTGTTTTCACGGGCGCAGGTGTTCAATCCCCGACGGCTTATACATCATGCCTGCTACGCCAGCTGCGAGCCGGGCGCAATCGTTGGCGGTGCGCTGTTCAGGGCGTCGCGCGCAAAACCGGCGGCAGCCTTGTACTTGGCCATGAAACTGGCCCTTTCAGCCAAGGGAATGACCGTTTCAATATCGTCGAACACACCGCCACAGCGGTCATTGACCAAATTCAACAGGCCAAAGGGCCCGGCGCCCCGATTGCGAAGGACAAGGTCTGACACCGGACTGCACAGCGTGTCATCATAAGCCGCCAGCGCGGTTGGGCTCACGCCATGCTTGAGCAAGCTGGCCCCCAATAAGCGGGCGTCCATGATCGCCTGGCTGGCCCCATTTGAACCGGTAGGGTACATCGGGTGCGCGGCGTCTCCGATCAGGGCAACCGGCCCGTCAACCCACGTTTCAACCGGATCGCGGTCGATCATCGGGTTTTCATATGTCACATCCGCACCGCGGATCAGGGCAGGAACATCCAGCCAGTCATAGGTCCATCCGTCAAAATGATGCGCGAAATCCTTGGCCTCGACCTGCCGGAACCACCCGGTTGCTGCATGCGCGGTCGGGTCATCGTAAGTGACTTCGGCAATCCAGTTTATCAGCGCCAAGCCGGTTCCGGGGTCGGGGTGCGAGATTGGATAGATCACCATACGTTTCTTATGCGTGCCCAGTCCGACGAATGAGGAACCCGTGCGCACGGGCTTTTCCAATGTTGTGCCGCGCCACATGACGGCTCCGCCCCAATGGATCGGAGGTTGGCTTGGATGCATTTGGGCGCGGATGGCTGAATGGATACCATCGGCGCCGATCAGAATGGCACCGGTTTCGTGGGTGGCCCCTTTATCAGTTTGCAGCCGCACTGTAACCGTCCCGTCCGCATTGGTCTGGTACCCCGTGGCCCGAGACCCAAGGCGCACGGCATCCGGGTCTGCGCGTTCGATAAACCGCTGGTAAAGCGCCATGTGAAACGCGCCGCGATGCACTGCGTATTGCGGCCAGTTGTAACCGGCGAAAGTTCCGCGCGGTTCCGAGTAAACCTCGTGACCATTCAACCCGACAAGCGCCCATTCCTGCGCAGGGACGCCGAACCCGTCTAGATCCTGAGCCGTGAAACCCAGATCGTACAACTCGCGCACGGCGTTGGGTTGCAGGTTTATTCCGACACCCAGCGGGCGCAGTTGCCGAACGCTTTCAAAGACGGTGCAGTCGATGCCAATCTGATGCAGTGTCAGTGCCAGCGACAACCCGGCAATTCCACCGCCCGCGATAAGCACTTTTGGATCTGTCATGTTGTGTGCCTTTCAGTCCGATTGGTGGCGGGAATTGGTTGTCGATAATCGGCGCGTGTGGATCAACCCTCAACCACAAATGCGTTTGATCCGTTCCGGGGATGGATGAAGGCTTGCGGCATTGCGCAGCCGCGCCCGCAAGCAAGTCAGAGCGGTATCAATCGTCGCTTGCATGAACCCATGCGCCATCGCCGCGCTGTCACCCTGTTTCAGCTTTCTGCGAGCGGATTGCCAAGTATCCAGTGCGTCCGAGATCGCATTGCATGTCCAATGCTCGGCTTCTTGCGAAACAAATTCGGCAAAGGCGTCGCCCGCAGGACCTGTGGCAAGACGTGTTGCCAGCATGCGCGCGTGTATGCCGTTGGCCCCTTCGTAAATCGAGGTAATTCGGGCATCACGATAGGTCTGCTCTAGCCGGTATTCGCGCAAATAGCCATAGCCGCCCAGTACCTGCATACCCAATTCGGCGGCCTTGATACCGGCTTCGGTGCAATAGACCTTGGCAACCGGGGTCAGAAAATCAACCAGGTCAGGTGACGTAGCCCGTTCCAAGGTGACAAATGCAAGATGTGCAAGACTGCGGCTACTCATTGCCAGCCAGTCGATTTGATCCAGCATGCGGCGGATGTCGGCATGTTGATCCAGTGTTGTCGGTTGGCCGTCGGCATTGCGTCCCTGCACCCTTTCACTGGCATAATCACTGGCAATGTCATAGGCCCGTGCGGCGTGCGCGACGCCCTGTAGGGCGACATCAAGCCGGGCGTGGTTCATCATGGTGAACATGGCCATCAGGCCTTCACCCTCGGTTCCGATCAATTCGGCTTTGGCCCCATCAAATGCCAGCTGGCACGTGGGTGAGGCATGCAGGCCCATCTTTTCCTCGATGCGCGTTACGGTAACGTGGTTGCGGCTGCCGTCAGTGCAGGTGCTGGGGCATAGGAACAGCGATAAACCTCTGGCGCCGCCATCGGACGTGCGGGCAAGCACAAGATGCAGGATGTGATCGCTCATGTCCTGGTCACCGCCAGAGATAAAGATTTTTTCGCCCGTGATCGTCCAGCCATCCTCAGCAGGTTCCGCCCGGCAGCGCACGCGTGAAAGGTCAGACCCGGCCCCGGGTTCAGTCAGGCACATGGTGGCCAGAGTTTCACCCGAGGCCAGAGAGGGAACGTACCGGGATTGCTGATCTTTCATGCCAAAGCGCAACAAGGTACGCACCGCGCCCGGAACCAACCCCGTAACCATCTGAAGGCTGTGGTTTGCGCCCGAAAACACCTCGGAGGTGATTGCCAGCATCAGGGCACCAAGCCCTTGACCTCCATATTCTTCAGGCACGGTGAGTGAGGGCCAGCCCTGTTCCGAATATGCTGCGTAAACTTGGCCAAAGCCGTCGGGCATGGATACGCGACCGTTTTCCAGCGAGCATCCCTGCCTGTCTCCCGGCTCGTCCAGCGGGGCGATTTCACCTTGCGCGAAGGCTGCAAAATGTTCGCCGATCTCACCAGCCAGGTCAGCGTCCCAGTCTGGAATCTCGGTAGCCCGGGCTACGTGGTTCAACGTGAATAAGATGTCCGCAAGCGGGGCTTCGAATGGCTTCATGGTCATATTACCCGACAGCTAGCGATTTCGGTGGTCACGACGCGGCCCGGTTCTGGCGGTTTGGCACTGTCGACGTTCAAAGTGACTGGGTAAGGCAGCATTACGGGGTCAATCCCAGCAGGCGCGCGGCATTGCCTTTGATGATGTCCGGGCGCAGTTCGTCCTTGATATTGATCTTCTCGAAATCCGACAGCCAGCGTTCAGGAGTGATCATTGGCCAGTCGGACCCAAACAGGACCTTTTTCCTGAGGATCGAGTTGCAGTATTTCACCAGAATCTCGGGGAAGTACTTTGGTGACCAGCCGGACAGGTCGATATAGACGTTGGGCTTGTGCTGCGCCACGGACAGAGCTTCTTCCTGCCAGGGAAATGACGGATGGGCGAGGATAATCTTCATATCCGGAAAATCGACGGCGACGTCATCCATGAACATCGGGTTCGAGTATTTAAGCCGCATTCCGTTACCGCCGCGCATGCCCGAACCGACACCGGTCTGGCCTGTGTGAAACAGGGCGATGCAGCCTTCCTCGGCGATTGCCTCGTAAAGGTCATAAGCCATGCGGTCATTGGGGTAGAACCCCTGCATCGTCGGATGAAACTTGAATCCTTTGATACCAAATTCGCGGATCAGGCGGCGCGCCTCGCGTGCGCCCATCTTGCCCTTGTGCGGATCGATTGACGCAAACGGGATGAGCACATCGTCATTTTCCGCCGCCAATGCGGCAACTTCTTCGTTCTTGTAGCGCCGATAGCCGGTCTCCCGCTCGGCATCGACCGGGAAGATCACCGCGGCTATGTTTTGCTCGCGATAGTGCTGTGCAGTTTCGGGAACCGTGGGCGGGTGGCTCCACGGGGCGCCAAAGTAATTGGCCATGGTTGCCTGCAGGTCGTCATAGCCATCGTCCGAGTGGCACCCGCAGGGTTCTTCAGCGTGGGTGTGAATGTCGATCGCGCGAACCTTGGTGATATCGACCATCTGTTCGTTCCTTTCTCAGATCTTTACGATTGCCGGGTCGGCGTCGTCATAAAGACGCTCAAGTAAATTTTGCCGTCGTGTCAGTATCTTGCGGAAATTGAGGTTCCCCTTGGCGGTCATTTCGCCCTCGGGCATCGAGGCGGGCTCGCTAAGAACAATGGCACGCCCCACCCGCGTGGAACTGCCCGATAGCTCGCGTGCGCGCTCTGCCAGGCGGCGGTGGATTTCACCTTGCAGCAGTTTGCAGCGGTAGGCGCCACTGTCGTCGCTCAGGTCAAATCCTTCCCGCTTCAGCTCGGCGACATCGGGAAAGACCATGACGCCGATCTCAATTCTGTCGGCACCTGTAATGACCAGATCTGAGGCAAGAGGCGAAAGGCAGGTCAATAAGTCCATCCGCAATTGCGCGGCACGCACCCATGTTCCGGTCAGCAACTTGAAATCTTCAGATATCCGGCCGTCGAATTTCATACCTTTGTTTACGTCCTGCGGGTCGATGAACCGCATGGCGTCGCCGGTAATGAAAAACCCTTCTTCATCGAAAACACTGGCTGTCTTGCCCGGCTCGTTGAAATACCCGGGCATCACGTTTGGCCCTTTGATGCGCATTTCGCACCGCATGTCTTCATCCGGTATCAGCTTGAGTGTCACGCCGTTCATCGGAACGCCAACAACCCCGGAACGATCAATGGGCTCGGACTGCATCATTGTGGCGGGCGCTGTTTCGGTCAGTCCCCAGGACGAGGTCATCAGCGGTATCTCACCTTTGACATCCAGCGCCATCTGTTCAAATCCAGACCAGATATCCTGTGGCAGTGACGCTCCCGCATAAAAGATCAGATCAAGTTCTTCGAAGAACCGCCGACGCAGATCGCCATCCCGCTGCAATGCGCCCAGCAGCATGCCGTAACCTACGGGAACATTGAAGCTGAGCGTGCCGGTGACCATAGACAGATTTTCCAGCGTCCGCTCAAACAAACCAGCTACCGGTTTGCCGTCGTCGATGTAGAAGCTTCCGCCGTTGGCGAGCATCATGTTGAAGTTATGTGATCCGCCAAAGACGTGGTTCCATGGAAGCCAATCGACCACACGGGGCGGACGTGTGCGCAGAAATGGTAACGCGTCGGCCAGCATGGTCTGGTTCACGCACATCATGCGTTGGGTCGTGATGACACCCTTCGGGGCCGAGGTTGACCCGCTGGTCATTAAGATCTTGGCGACGGAATCGGGGCCAACCTGTTCATAGGCGGCCTTCAGATTGACACTGGCATCGCCTTTGAGAAGTTCGTCGAATGCTGTGACCTGGCTGTTCCCGCCCTTTCGGCTGGCTACGATTTCGACGCCTTGAAGCGCATCCAGTTCCAGCGCCTCTCGGTATTGATCCGCATCTACGACATAGGCCATCTTCGGGCGCACCAGTTCGATGGCATGGCGCAGGCGGCCATGCGCACCGTGGATCAAGGCGTATTGTTCGGCCACGGGCGCAGTCGGTACGCCAATGTACTGAGCAGCAAGGCTCAGCAGGCCGTGATCCACGCCGTTACCGCTCATGATCAGGATCGGTGTTTCAGACCCCATCCCTCGCGCCAATAGCGAGCTTGCGATGGCCCGCACCTTTTCAAGCGTGGCCGCATAGCTTTCCTTGCGCCAGCCCGCGCCGCTGCGTTCAGCAATGAACGTGCGGTCAGGCGCGTCCGAGGCCCAGGCGTGCAGCCAGACACCGGTTTTGTCGACGACAGGACCAAGAGTGTGCTTCGATTTCAGCAGGATGGAACCGTCGGCCCGATCTTCGCGCGAAACAGAATGTACCAGGTATTCCGATGTGCGTTGCATGATCAGCCCCTTTTCCTCGCTTTTTCGATCGTCCTGAGGGCATCGAATACGGTGGTGATGGTTGCGTCATCCAAACCGGCCAGCAGCTTGCCTTCGTGGGCGGTCACTGCGGCGACTGCCTTTTCATATAATTGCCTGCCCGCCAGTGTCGTCCTGAGGGCATAGGCGCGCCGGTCGGTGGGTACCCGGTCGCGGACGATCAGTTCCCTGCGCTCCAGCTCGTCAATGATGACGACCAGGTTTGGGCGCTCGATATCCATTGCGTCAGCCAGTTGGGACTGCCGCAAACCGGGGTTATCGACGATGAGAACCAGTGCCGTATACGTCAGCATTCGCAGATCAAAGGGCCGCAGAGTTGTTGTCAGGTCTTCCTGCACCACATTGAAGGCCCGTTTCATGCGATAACCGACAAAGCCCCGCAGCGTGGCATCGCTGATCATGTTTGGCGCGCTGTCTTCTGGCGTGTGTTCATGTTTCCTTTTCATCTGTTCACCTGAAGTTCGGGGCGCGCTTTTCAAGAAAGGCCCGCAGCCCCTCCTGCGCATCCGGTGTTGTTTGCGACAGGGCCGCAGCCAGCGATTCAGTAAACAGCCCGTCGTTTTGCGACATTTCATTGATCCGCGCGACCGCCTGAATCATCAGATAGTTTGACAGTGGCGCGTTTCGGGAAATCTTACCTGCCAGCTTTTGGGCCAGCGCCAAAGCCTCGCCTTCACCCACGCTATAATGTGCAAGCCCCAGCGATACCCCTTCGTCGGCACTATAATTGCGGCCGGTCAACATCATCTCGGTCATCCGATCGGCCCCCAGCAGGCGACCGACCCGCGCGGTCGCACCGCCGCCGACAAATATTCCGCGCCGACCTTCGGGAAGCTGAAAGATCGTTGACGGTTCAGCGATGCGAACATGTGTTGCCGCGGCAAGTTCCAGCCCGCCGCCGATCACGGCACCAAACATGGCCGAGACAACCGCAAGCCCGCCCAACTGGATCTTGTCCATGACACTGTGCCAGTGGCGGGAATGATGCAGGTTTTCCTCGGCCGAACGATGAACATGCTCGGACAGGTCCAATCCGGAACAATAGTGCCCTTCAGTTCCGGTCAGGATCACCACACGTACATTTTTGGGTGGTGCAGAAAAGAAATCATCCAGCGCGCCCAACAGTTCCTCGCACATCGCGTTCCGCTTGTCGGGGCGGTTCATGGTCAGGGTCGCGATGGATCCGTTGACCTCAATGTTCAGGATTTGGCTGTCCATGGGGAACTCCTTACCGGGTCGGCAGACGAACGGCGCCGTCAAGTCGAATAGTGGTGCCATTCAAAAACGGGTTTTCAACGATCTGTTCGGCGAGCATTGCGAACTCGCGCGCTTCGCCAAGGCGGGCCGGGAAGGGAATGTTCGCAGTGATCTTGGCAGTGACCTCTTCCGGCAAGCCTTCCATCATTGGCGTGTGGAACAGGCCAGGTGCGATGGCCATCACCCGAATACCCGACTGTGCGAGTTCCCGTGCGGCAGGCAGGCACATCGAAGCGATTGCCCCTTTGGACGCGGCATATGCCGCTTGACCCAATTGACCGTCCTGCCACGCAACCGACGCCGTGTTGATGATCACACCGCGTTCACCGTCAGCCAGCGGGTCCAGCTCGGCCATGAGTATCGCTGCGTGGCTCATCACGTTGTAAGTGCCAAAAAGATTTACGCGCAGAGTTTTCTCGAACACGTCGAAGGACAGCTTGCCTTCGCGCCCGACGATCCTGGCCGCCATGCCGACGCCTGCACAACTGACGGCGATTCTGGGCGCCGACCCGAAATGGGTTATTGCCTTCCCAAACGCGGCACTCACGGCGGCCTCGTCACTGACATCGGCTTGCAGGGCAAGGCCACCAATTTCGTCAGCGACTGCATTCGCACCTTCAGCATTGAAATCCAAAACGGCAACGTTTGCTCCGCTGGCGGCGAAATGCCTTGCCGTTGCAGCACCCAGTCCGCTTCCGCCACCGGTTACCAGGGCGATACATCCACTTAACTGCATGGTGCTCTCTCCAGTTTGGTATGTTCAATCATTGTTGTTCCTCATATCTATTGTCGGATGAGCCCGCCTCGGACCGCTGATGGTGATTTAGCTAGGGGATCAGGAACAGAGTAATGGCCGGAAACAGCACCAGGATCATGACCCGAATGATGTCAGAGGTGACGAACCACATCACCGCCTTGTAAGTTTGGGTCATCGGGGTTGAACGATCCATGGCGTTGATAATGAACAGATTCATCCCGACAGGGGGGGTGATCAGCCCGACCTCGACAACGATCAGAACCAGAATACCGAACCAGATGGCCACATGTTCGGGGCTCATGCCGAAATCCAGTGCGCTGATGACCGGAAAGAAGATCGGGATTGTCAGCAGGATCATTGACAGGCTGTCCATCAGACATCCGAAGATCAGATAGAACACCAGGATCAGGCACAACACCATCCACGGGCTGAGCCCAAGCCCAACGACCCAGCCAGACAGTTCTTGCGGTACCTGAGTGAGCGCGAGGAAACTGTTATACAGCCCTGCGCCCAACACGATAAAGAAGATCATCGCCGTGCTTGAGGCCGTGGCAATGATGCTTTCGACGAAGACCTGCCAGTTCAGATTGCCCGAGATCAGAGCGATCAACCCGGTTCCCGCCGCCCCCACGGCTGCGCCTTCGGTTGGGGTGAACCAGCCAAGATAGATGCCACCGACAACAAGGCCAAAAACCAGCAGGACAGGCCAGACATCCAGCAGTGCCCGAACGCGTTCAGGATATGGGATCGCTTCGCGGGTGCCTGCGGCGTCAGGATACATGCGCACATAGATCGAAATCGTGATGATATAGCCGAGCGCTGCCAGAATGCCGGGGACAAAGGCCGCGAGAAACAGCTTGGCGATATTCTGTTCCGTCAGGATCGCATAGATCACAAGGATTACCGAAGGCGGAATCAAAATGCCCAATGTGCCGCCAGCAGCAAGCGTTGCGGTTGAAAACCCGCCGGAATAGCCGTAACGGCGCAGTTCGGGTAGCGCGACACGGCTCATCGTCGCGGCGGTGGCAAGGGAGGACCCGCAGATTGCGCCAAATCCGGCACAAGCGCCGACTGCCGCCATGGCGACGCCTCCTTTGCGGTGGCCCAGCCAGCTTTCAGCCGCTTTGAACAAGGCCGAAGACATGCCCGACAATGTCGCGAACTGCCCCATCAGCAAGAACATCGGAATGATCGTCAACGAATAGCTGGAAAAGGTTGAGTAGGTTTCGGTTTTGAGCTTGGCCATGAACATGCTGGTTCCACCCATGGCAAAATACAGCCCGCCAATCCCGCACAGCAACATGGCTAGGCCAATCGGTGCGCGCAGGAAAATCATGATCAGAAGTACAGGAAAGGACACGTAGCCCAGTTCGAGCATGGTCAATGTGCGGCCTCCCCGCGATAGGGTAGGATATGACGCCCGGTGACAAGCTCGATGACCTGCGCGACGGCGCAATAGACAGCAACAAGTGATGCGACAAGGGCGGCAACAAAGCTTAGCCCATAGGCCCACCAAACCGGAAATTGCAGCAGAAAGGTCGTTTCACCATAGTCCAGCTTGTTTTGCATGCCGACAAACAGGCGCCATGTAATCAAAAGGATGACAAGCGACAGGACGATTTCCCAGAACGTGATGATCACTTTGTTCGCCTTTGCCGGAAGGGCGTTGGTAAATACGTCGACCGTGGCGTGAGAGCCGTAGAGCTGACAGATCGGCAGGAACGAGAATATGGCGAATGCAACGCCGGCCTCGACCAGTTCAAAATCGCCATTCACCGGCCCGACGCCGGATGCAATCAGCGCATTTGCCGCCGCTTCCGACAGTGACGTCAGAATGTCCGAATGGCCCAGCGTGTTCAGGCCGCGCCCCAGCACGCTGACACAGGTCAGCAGGACCAGCGCAGTCAGAACCACACCGCCGAGAACGGCCATGAAGCGCGCGATGCGCTCTACCAGTTTCTGCATGATCAGCTCCAAAGGGATTGCTCTCCCAGCGGGAAATAGCGCCGGAAGAGCGACCGGATCAGTTGCCCGAGTATTGCGAAATCAGTTCGAGCGCGCGGGCGCGCAAGCCGGTTCCGTCCAGACCTTTTTCATCCATCTCGGCGATCCAGGCGTCAGTGGTCGGCTGCGAAGCTGCCTTCCACTCTGCAACCTGTTCCGGGCTCAGCGTGATGATGTTGTTGCCGCGTTCCATCGCCTGCTTGTGTGGTCCGTCATCATCGGCCTGCATCTGCTTGCCTGCGAAGGCCGAGAATTCAGCGCCCGAGTTGGCGTCGATGACGGCCTTCAGATCATCCGGCAGTGCATCCCAGCGGTCCTTGTTCATCGCGAAGATGAAGGTGGTGGTGTATAGCGTGTCATCGCCAAAAGTCGTGTGGTTTCCGACCAGTTCGTTGACCTTCAGGGCGCCGGTTACTTCCCAGGGAATCACAGTGGCGTCGATCACGCCTTTGGACAGCGCTTCAGGTACCGCAGGAACAGGCATGCCAACCGGGGTTGCCCCAAGCGAGCTGAAAAGGCCGTTGGTTACGCGTGTCGGTGCACGCAGTTTTACGCCATTCAGATCCTCGATGCTTTCGATCGGCTCCTTTGAATGGATCAGGCCGGGCCCGTGCACCCAGAGCCCGAGAACTTTGAACTGCTTGAAGTCATCGTCCATCATGGTTTCTTCGGCCAGATCCCAATAGGCGCGTGAGACGGCTTCGGCATTGGTCATAGTGAACGGAAGTTCGAACACTTCGGTTCGGGGAAAGCGGCCCGGCGTATATCCGGACACCGTCCAGACAATGTCGGCCACACCATCAATGGCCTGGTCGATCAGTTCGGGGGGTTTGCCCCCCAACTGCATGGACGGAAACCTTTGAATTTCGATCCGGCCATCCGAATCCGCTTCGACCTTGTCGGCCCAAACATCCAGAACGTTCTTGGGTACGTTGGCTTGTGCCGGCAGGAATTGGTGCATCCGCAGTGTCACTTCGGCCGCGATGGCAGTGGTTGACATGGCGCTAAAAGCTATCGCCGCCACTGCAGATTTGAGTATGGTTCTGCGCAAGTTGGTCATGGTCTCCTCCCTAGATGACCTATGAGTATCATCCCCTGTTCATGATTGCTCATATTAGTTATGTTTTATAACGATTTTAATCCACTTTTTTAGTGTTTGGTTTCAGGTCCTTTTCGGAAAGCAGAATGCTCACACATGTGAACCTTTTCGTCGAAACGCTACGCATCAGACAGGTCATGCGCAGACGCCAAGTTATCTTCTCAGGATTACATTGCCCTCGGTTGGCTCAAAGGTAAATTGAGATTTCTTAGATTTTAGTTTCTGTTTTCGGAAACTAAATTGCTAAAAGAGTGGATTTGCTTTCCATGTTTCAATTGAGCTAGCGTCCGCGATGGTATTCAAGACTGTGTGTTATCGTCGGTGACAGCTGCAATTGCTTTGCCTGCGAGTTTCAGGAAAGTTTCGCGTTCATTCGGAGTAAGTCCTCCGAGGATCTCGTTTTGCAGGTCAATTACAACTGGCATAGCTGCCGCAAGGATGTCTTTACCTTTTTCGGATAAGGTGACCTCTCTCGCGCGTCTGTCACGTTGACTGACCGAGCGTTTGACGTAGTTTTTCTGCTCTAGTCGGTCGATAACCCCGCCGATTGTTGCGCGGTCATAGGCGATTTTCGCCGCGACTGTGGCCTGATCAATGCCGGGTTCGGCGCGAATTGTTTCAAGCGCTGCGAACTGAACGGATGTAAGGTCGATCCCGGCCTCCTGCATCCGGACCGAGAAAACGTGGGTTGAAATCTGATTAAGTCTGCGGATGAGGTGGCCCGCCATTCCGTAAATACTCATTCAAAACCTCCGAAATCACTTTACGCCGTCACTTTTCCAGAACTACCGCGGCAATTAGTGAGTGTACATATCTTTGTTGACAGGAAATAGTAAGTATAGTTATTAAAATTGCGAGAACCTGCGGAGGAGGGGACAATGCAATATTACGTTGATGGATTTCGTCCGGGTGATCCGGATATCAAACCGGCTGCGTTCGGTCACCACATCCACCCCGCAACTATCCCCGAAAAGGTTGATGTTCTGATCGCGGGTTGTGGACCGGCCGGACTTTGCCTTGCAGCGCAACTGGCCGGGTTCGCCGAAATTTCGACAATGATCGTGGATCAAAAGCCGGGTCCGATGGAGAAAGGCCAGGCGGATGGCGTCAACGTCCGCTCGATGGAGATGTTTCAGGCGTTTGGTTTCGCTGAGAAAGTGAAGCGTGAAGCATATTGGGTCAACCAAACGGCATTCTGGACGCCCGATCCCACAAGCCCGGGCCACATCCGCCGGGCGGGCACGGTGCAGGACGTGGCCGACGATCAATCCGAGATGCCACATACCTTGATGAATCAGGCCCGGATTCATGAGCTGTTTCTGGACGTGATGAGAAACGCTCCAACGCGGCTGCAACCCCATTACGGGCTTCGTGTCAGCGATTTGACGATTGATACCGGTTCCACGGATCATCCCGTCACGGCAGAGCTTGAACGCTTGGGCGATGATGGCGACGTGGTTGAACGGCTTACAGTACGTGCGAACTATGTCGTAGGCTGTGACGGTGCACGCAGCAATGTGCGCAGGGCTATCGGGGGTAAGCTGCAAGGCGACGCCGCACACCAGGCGTGGGGCGTTATGGACATATTGGCGAATTCCGATTTTCCCGATTTGCGGCGGAAATGCCTTGTTCAATCGGCTTCGGAAGGAAACGTTCTGATCCTTCCGCGCGAGGGCGGATACTTGTTCCGAATGTATGTCGAGCTTGACAAGCTGAACCCGGATGAGCGGGTCGCCAACCGCAATCTGACAGCTGACCATATCATCGCTGCCGCGAACCGGATCATGCGTCCTTTTTCCATCGACGTAAAAGAAGTCGTTTGGTGGTCGGTCTACGAGATTGGGCATAGGTTGACCGACAAGTTCGACGATGTCCCGCAGCATGAAATTGCAACACGCACCCCGCGCGTGTTCACGGCGGGCGACGCCTGCCACACGCATAGTCCCAAGGCAGGTCAGGGGATGAACGTGTCGATGGGCGATACTTTCAACCTGGGCTGGAAACTGGTGCATGTGCTGACGGGAAGATCAAAGCCTGATCTTCTTCACAGCTACTCGGCCGAGCGTTTGCAAGAGGCCAAAAGACTGGTCGAAACCGACCATAAATGGGCCCGGATCATGAGTGCACCACCAGGCGAGTCAGAGCTTGACAGCACTGATATGCCCCGATTTCAAAAACAGTTTATCGAAAATCTGGAATTCACCGGCGGGCTATCTGTTCACTATGGGCCTTCGGACTTGGTCGCCGAACCGGTTCACCAGCATCTGGCGCGTGGGCTGGTAATAGGCAAGCGATTTCATTCCGCACCAGTTGTCCGGCTTGCGGATGCCATGCCCATGCAATTGGGACATGTGGCCGAAACGGATGCGCGTTGGAGGCTCTATGCCTTCGCTGGACAGGGAGACGCAGGTACGCAAGGCGGATCGATCCATCGGCTTTGCGAGGCTTTGCAAAGCGATTCGAACTCTCCGCTCCGACGGTTTACGCGCCCATACGAAGACATCGACGGTTTGATAGACCTTCGGGCCATCTTCCCGCAGGATTTCAAATCGCTGAATTATGAAGATATGCCGTCTCTTTTGAAACCCGAGAAGGGCAGGTACCGCCTGCGCGACTTCGAAAAGGTTTTTTGTGTTGATCACAAGAGGCGCGAAGACATCTACGAAATGCGCGGAATTGACCGGATAAAGGGCTGTATGGTCGTCGTCAGGCCGGACCAATATGTGGCGCATATCCTGCCATTAGAGTGTCACGCTGACCTGTTTGACTTCTTCTCCAGGCTGTTTGTTTCGGGCGGCGGTTGATAAGTGCGACGTCTTAGACCGCAATGGACAGAGGCTCCGGGGGGAGAATGGATTGTTGCATCGGTGCATGGTTCGGCAAGATTACCGCCTGGGCAAATCTGGATTGGCGCTTGAAGCCGCCCGTGTCGCAGGAAGGCTCTCTAGCCAGTCAGCTAAGCGCGGGTATTTCAGGACGCGTTTAACGCGGCCAGAACCTCGGTGCTCACCACAACACCGTCAGCCTCGGCTGCCGCCCGTTTGGCCAGACGCCCATCACCCGGAACACGGGCGTTCCCATTGCCGACAATTTCTGCGCAAATGCGCGCGATATATTGATTGAAGTCCGCGTTGCCGAACCGCGTCGGATCAATCGCTATCAGTGTCGCACCGCCTTTGATGTTAAGGGCTCCGAACGTCTCGCGTTCTTGATTGTCCACGGAAAGGGTTCCACCAGCCAGGGCGGCACCCAACACCTCAACCATGAAAGCGATTGCGGCGCCCTTGTGCTCGCCAAAAGGTAACAGGCTGCGGGTTTCCAGGATGGCGTTCGGGTCCGTACTGGGTTGGCCGTCAGGATCCAGCCCGGCGGGGCGGGGCAGGTCGTGCCCCTCGGCTGCGGCCATGCGGATATCCATCAAAGCAACCATTGAAGACGCCTGATCCCAGACTATCGGCGCACCGTCCTCGCGCGGGCAGGCAAAAGACATCGGGTTGGTGCCAAAAACCGGGCGCACCCCGCCTTGCGGCACCACCATGGACAATGAGTTGATCACGGCGAAAGCTACCAGACCAGCCTCGGCCAGCGGTTCGGTGTCAAACCGCAACGCGCCCAGATGGTGGCAATTTGCGCAGGTGAACGCGGCAATGCCGTATTCCTGCGCCATTTCGATCAACGTGTCGCGGGCTTCTGCTGCGGCGACCTGATAATATCCGTTATCGGCATCACCGCGCAGAACGCCCGGGGCAGCCTTTTCTATCTTGGGTTTCGCATTGCCGTTTGCATAGCCCGAGGTGAAGCTTTGGACATAGACCGGTAGCATACGCAATCCGTGGCTGCGCGGTCCGTCCCGCTCGGACCGGGTAACAATGTCGGCCAGAATATCGCTGCCCTGTGCGTTTACACCAGCAGAAGCTAGTACGGATTTCGCCAGCGCCCGAACCTCGGCAAGAGAAAGCGTTTTGGTCGATTGTTCGGTCATCATTTCAAATCCAGTCTTTTTACTTCAGGGGTTAGGCACGCGCACGCGCGTTGGTGGGATCAACGGCGCAAGTATCGATCACCTCGGCATCGCGCATTTCGTTATGGACCAACACCTGCATCCTTGTACCCGGCGCGGTCATATCGTTTGGTACAAGTGCCATCGCTATGTCGTGGTTGCAATAATAAGAGAACCCACCCGACGTAACGCGCCCGATCAGTTCACCGTTTGCATAAACACCCTCATCGAACATCACCGAAGTTTCGCCAAAGGGAAGTTTCAACGTGACCAGCCGTTTGTGATTGCCCTCGCTTCTCTGCTTCTCCAGCGCCGCTTTTCCGATGAACTCGCGCCCCTCGGTGACGACAAACCGATCAAGGCTGGCCTCATACGGTGTCATGTCCTTGCAAATCTCGCGGTTGATGGCGCGATAGGATTTTTCAAGGCGCATGGACTCCAAAGCCTCAAGACCGAAGGGTTTTACACCGGCTTTCAAAAGCAGGTCGACAAGATGGCGGTTATACCCGACAGGATGGTGCAGTTCCCAACCCAGCTCGCCTGTGTAAGATACCCGAAGCAGGTGTACGTCTTTGGCATAGCCCACTTCACCCTTTTGCGCATAGAGCCAGGGAAAAGCAGGATTCGACAAATCGTTGTCGGTCAATGGTTGCAAAATCTCGCGCGCCTTGGGACCGGCCAGAGCGATCACACCCAACTGTTCCGAAACGTCTTCAAGGATAACCGATTGATCTTGTGGTAACAGACGTTGCAGCTGATCCCAGTTATAGGCGCGCCAATTCGGGGTCGAGACCAGATAGAAATCATTCTCGGCATAGCGGACAACTGTGTATTCCGCATCCATGCCACCTTTTGGGTTCAACAAGAGCGACAGGCTCATCCGACCCACCTTGGGCATTTTGTTTGCCATCAGACCGTCCAGCCACCGCGCTGCGTCGGGTCCGCGTACAGTAAACTTGGTCATCGGCGACATCTCGATGAACCCGGCCTCTTCGCGGGTGGTACGTACTTCCTCCTGAACGCGTTCCATGTGGTTGGTGCGGCGGAAAGAATGTTCGGGGATCGCCTCTTGCGGCGGTTTGGCGAACCAGCGCGGGAATTCATAGCCGTTGAAGCTGGTCCAGACTGCGCCATGCGCCGTCAGCAGATCGTAAGACCCCACGGTTTTCATTGGGCGCGCGTCCGGGAAATCTTCGCCGGGGATGTGCGCGTTCATATGTGTGCCCCAGGTTTCGCGAACCTTGTCCATGGTCCAGCGTTTGGAGGCGTAGTCAGAGAAACGACGCGGATCCAGCTCCGACATGTCCATGCCCGGATCACCGTCGACGATCCAGCGAGCCAGCCGTTCGCCCACGGTGCCGCCCCACAGAATGCCACCGGGCATCCCTTCGGCCAGCCACAGGTTTTTGTACCCCGGCGCTGGCCCGGCAAGTGGCAATTCGTCCGGCGTCATTTGGAAGGGGCCGCGCGTGTTGGCCTTGATGCCCACCTCGCCAAGAACTGGCACCCGTTCGATTGCCCGTTCCCATTGGGTTTCCACGGCATCGAAATCCTCGGGCAAGAGGTCTGCGCCAAAGTCAGGCGGCACGCGGTCTTCGGCAAACAGCTTCAGGTCCTTGGTGAATTCATAGGGCCCGAACTGAATGCCACCGACATCTTCGCGCAGGTATGCGCCGTAATCCTCATCCCGCAAGATCGGGAACTCGGGCAGCCCCTGCGCGCGACGTTCCTTGAGCAGTGGAACGGTTTCCGTGGTCCAGTATTGGTGAACGATGGGAATGCAGGGCAGGTCCAGCCCAACGCGCCGGGCATTTTCGCGGGCATAGTTTCCGGTGGCAAAAACCAGGTGCTCGCACGTGATCTCTCCCTGATTGGTGGTCACTTTCCAATGTCCGCTTTCCAGCTTTTCATACGCCCGTGCTTCGGTGTTTTGAAAGACCTTGGCACCTGCGTCCCGCGCCAGTTTTGCCATTGCCATGGTGATGTCGGCCGGGTTCACATAGCCGTCCTCGGTATGCAGAATACCGCCGCGAATATGCTCGGACTGGTTCAAAAGGGGGTGAACGTCGGCAATTTCCGCCGGCGTCAACAGTTTGCAGGGCACACCGGCGGCCTCGGCAATCGAGATATATGACTGGAACTCATCCCAACGTTCCTGGGTGTTGGCAACGCGCAGCTGACCCACTTTGCGCAAGCCTACCGATGCACCCATCTTCTGTTCGACTTCGGAATAGATGCGGATGGTTTCCATCGTCATCTTCGACACGTTATGGGACCGCACGAAGGTGACCAGCAGACCTGCGGCATGCCAGGTCGAGCCTGAGGTCAGCGTGGTCCGTTCCAGCATCACCGCATCGCTACAGCCGTGCTGTGTCAGCCCATACAGAATGGACGCGCCCAAACATCCGCCGCCAACGACAACAACTTTGGCATGTGACTTCATTTGCCGATTTCCTTCTTGCGACTGATCATGGTGTCAGACGCTCTGCCTGCCCGAAATCAGTAAGATGAGAACGTTCCGAAGTTTTTACGGAAACATGGCGCCAGACAATCGCAAAAAATTTCTCCTGCGGCTTAGTTCAGGTCACCTCTTACCGGGCCCCTTCGTATTGGTCGCTGTCTGGTTCCCGGTCATTCAGTGCCGTCCAGACCGGCATCAATTTTTATGTGCCTTGTCTTGTTTCACCCTGTTATGTTAGCGCAAACTATGCCAGTGAAACCTGATGCCTTTGCAAAACTGGGTTTCTGTTGCCTACAGTATTGCGGCTTACAAGTGGGAGGAACAGGTGTATCTCGGTCTTGATTTGGGGACGTCAGGTCTTCGGGGAATTGTGGTCAGTGAAGACGGCGACGTCGTTGCCGAGGCCGAAGCGAGCGTGAACACATCGACACCGCATCCGGGCTGGTCAGAGCAGGAACCTGCGGATTGGGTTGAAGCGTGTCAAAAGGTCGTTGCCCAGTTGCGCGGGCAAAACGGCGCTGCGTTTTCGGCAGTGCGGGGCATTGGTCTGAGCGGACATATGCATGGCGCAACGCTTCTGGACCGACAGGGTCGCGTCTTGAGGCCCTGTATCCTTTGGAACGACACAAGGTCTGCCCGTGAAGCTGCCGAACTGGATGCGCTTTCCGCGATGCGATCGATCACCGGAAACATCGTTTTTCCCGGCTTCACTGCGCCTAAACTGGAATGGGTGCGCAGGCATGAACCTGACGTTCTTGAAAAGACGGCCAAAGTCTTGCTTCCCAAAGATTATTTGCGCTTCTGGCTGACCGGAGATTACATCAGCGACATGTCCGATAGCGCGGGTACCGCGTGGTTGGACGTCGGATGCCGCGAATGGTCGGAAACAGCGCTTGAACTCAGCCACATGCGTCGGGATCAGATGCCCGTACTGGTCGAAGGCAGCGCCGCCGGGGGCGAGCTGAGGGCGGAGATTTTGCAGCACTGGGGCCTGACCGGACCCGTTGTTGTTGCCGGCGGGGCAGGCGACAACGCGGCGGCGGCCTGTGGCATTGGAAGCATCGCCGAAGGCAGCGGTTTTCTATCACTGGGAACGTCGGGTGTGCTGCTGGTTGCCAAGGACAGTTACGCGCCCGCACCGGAAACGGCGGTTCACTGCTTCTGCCACGCGGTGCCGGAGCGCTGGATTCAAATGGGTGTCATCCTGTCGGCGACCAACAGCCTGAACTGGCTGTCCCGGAATCTCGGCCAATCCGTTGATGCACTCGCATCGGCGTTGCCGGATACCGTCGCCGGGCCGTCGAAGACATTGTTCCTGCCATACCTGTCGGGGGAACGTACCCCTCATAATGACAGCGCCATCCGGGGGGCGTTCATGGGGCTGGATATTGCGTCAGATCCAGCGGATCTTGCACAGTCCGTGATGGAAGGTGTCTCGTTCGCGCTGCGTGATTGCCTTGAAGCCCTCAGGAGCACGGGAACAAAGCCTGAAAGCCTGATGGTCGTCGGCGGGGGTGCACGATCCCGGTTCTGGGTCGAGACGCTGGCAACTGTTCTGAACATTCCGCTTGCATTGCCCAAAGGCAGTGAATTCGGAGCCGCCATCGGAGCGGCGCGCCTTGCTGCCTGCTCAGTAAATGGTGCAGACCCGGCGGAGCTCATGACATCGCCAGAAACCTCAGAAATTGTTCAGCCGCGCGCGGGGTTATTCGACGCCTATGAGGCTGAATATCAAAGATACCGCCGGTTCTATGCCGCTCTATCCCCCCTGTCTGCGCCATGATGAAGGGCGCCACTTCCGTACCCATCGAACAGGTTGTTCTGGAAGATGGCGCGATGTCAGTTTCCCTGCTGAGCTATGGGGCGATCACACAAGGGTGGTGGATCGGTGAAACGCCCCTGATCCTGGGCTATCCAAACCCGCAGGAATATCTGACCGACCCTTATTATATAGGCGCAATCGTGGGTCGCGTCGCCAATCGGATCGGTGGCGCAAAGTTTAAAATACAGGATGCCGCTTATCACCTGTCAACGAATGAGGGGGAAAACACGCTGCATGGCGGTGTGGTAGGGCTGTCACGCAGCCACTGGATTATCAGGAAGACCAAGCAGAACCGTGCAGTTCTGTCCTTGACGTCACCTGACGGCGCTGACGGTTTTCCCGGAGAAATCAGGTTCGAGATTCATGTCGAGCTGGCTTTTCCACGGCTGACTTACACGATCACCGCATGGCCGGACCGGCCTACACCGATCAGCATTGCGCAGCACAATTACTATACTCTGGGGTGCCAAAGCGGTATTCTTGACAGCCGTTTGACCCTGAATTCCAAGCGGGTACTGCAACTGGACGACAACTCCATTCCGACAGGCGTCGTGAATGAGCTTGAAACGCAAGCGCTGGATTTCTCATCCCCGCGCGTTATCGGTGATGAAGGGCGCGGCCTTGACCACTACTTCGTGTTTGAAAAGGCGGGCAATTTCGATCGACCGGTTGCCACAGTCGAAACACCGTCAGGTTTGCGCATGAATGTTTACTCTGATCAGCCGGGCGCGCAGGTCTATTCCGCCGCGCATCTGTCTGATCCATTCACGCCATGCGCAGGGCTTTGCATTGAACCTTCCGGTTACACGGACGCTGTGAACCATCCTTTGTTTCCGTCCGTTATCCATTCACCGAACCGACCGTATAAACAAGTTCTGACGTTGGAAATCGCAGAGGATCAGGTATGAAAGTTGCGATATCGGTATATGCTCTGGCCCTTTGCGTGACACTATCGGGGGCGCAGGCGCAGGACCTCGGGCCGCTGCCGCAATTTGTAGAACCGGATCTTGCCAAGGTCGAACTGGGGCAGTTGTTGTTTTACGACCCGATCCTGTCGGGGAACAAAAACATCAGCTGTGCCACTTGCCATCATCCGAAACTGGGAACGTCAGACGCTCTGTCTCTGGGTATCGGCGAAGGCGGTGTGGGGCTGGGGGCAGCGCGCAGGCTTGATCAGGAAAACATGCCCGAGCAGCGCATTCCCCGAAATGCACCGGGGCTGTGGAACCTTGGGGCGCTGGAATTCACCACCTTCTTTCATGACGGGCGTCTTGAGGTCGACCCGTCCCAGCTTAACGGGTTCAGGACACCCTTGGGCACGGATATGAGGCCGGGCTTCCAATCTGCACTGGCCGCGCAAGCGATGTTCCCGGTCTTGTCGGCTGACGAAATGGCCGGCCACTATTCGGAAAACGAAGTGAGCAAAGCCGTACGTCTTGGTTTTCTGACCCAAAAGGACGGCGCATGGGACCTTATCGCGGCGCGTGTTGCCGCAATCCCGGAATACAGGACGCGCTTTGACCAGCTCGCACCCGGAGAAGAGGTCACTTTTACCGCAATCGCCAATATCATTGCTGATTTCATCGCCTTTGAATGGCGCGCTGACAACAGCCTGTTTGATCACGCGATGCAGGGGAAAGAGGAGCTGCCCGAGCGGGCGCAAATGGGGCTTGACCTTTTTTACGGCAAGGCCGGGTGCAGCACCTGCCATTCCGGCTGGTTCCAGACGGATCATGGATTTCATTCTATAGCCATGCCGCAAATCGGACCGGGAAAAGCCGCCCGGTTCGAGAACCATGTTCGCGATGACGGGCGATTGCGTGTGACGGGCAATGTGGATGACGCCTTCAAATTTCGCACGCCATCCTTGCGCAATGTGACTCTGACGGCACCTTATGGTCACAACGGAGCCTACGCGCGGCTTGAAGATGTTGTCCGTCATCATCTGGATCCGGTCGCAGCTTTGCGCAGCTACTCGGTCGAAAAAGCAGCGCTGCCAGAGTTTCCGGGCGCGGAAGATCAAAAAGCCTTGCTCGACCCCACGCTGACCGAGGCGATTGCGGCGTCGAATGATCTGCCCCCAATCAACCTGAGTGATGATGAGGTAAACGCCATTCTGAGTTTTCTCAGCACATTGGAAGACCCGGCAGCCAGGCTGGGTGTGCCCGCGCGCGTGCCCAGCGGTTTGCCCGTAGATCAATGATCAGCGGTCGATGCGAAGCACTTGATTGTTTCTGAAGGTCTGCCAATCACCAACTGTACCGTCCGGCCAGATAACCCGCAGCTCCAGTTCGTCCGCGTTGCCCAGACCAAAGTGGTGAAGCCCAGAGATGCCACTTGCGTGACCACCGCCAATGGTCACTTCCCGCGTTTGGACTCTGTCGGAGGTTTTGACTTCGATGAAGCTGCCGACAGCTGCGCGGTTGGGACGATCCTGGCCAAGATCAACCTGAACCCAGTTTCCAAGCTGTTGTTCGTTCTGAAATATCTCAAGCTCTGACCCGCGATTGACCACGACCAGATCAAGTGATCCATCCCCATTCAGGTCGGCCAAGGCCCCACCGCGGGACTTGCCCATGGAGGCGACACCCGCCGCTGAGGCAGCTTCGAAAAACTGGCCATTTGCGGATTGCAGCAACAGGTTGTTGGGGTCGGTTTGCGCCGCATCGGGCATCTGTTCGACATTGCCCTTGGCGACAAATATGTCGTCGCGCCCGTCGTTATTGACGTCGCCGAACTGCGCATGCCAGCCGGTTGAGGGGCGACCATCGCCACCAACATGCGGCCTGTGCGCCGTTGTCCCCCGGTCATAAGTCGCGTCGCGCCATGTCGGTCCCTCGGCCGTGGGATCAAAGATCTGAAACTTCTGGTCCCCCATCGAGGTCAGGTAAACATCAGGAAAGCCGTCCCCTGATACATCCCTTGATGCAATCCCCATGCCCCAGATCGAATAGGACACCCATCCATCTTCCGGCGCGTAAAGGCGTGGCGTGTCTTCCATAGCCCAAAGCTGCTCTTGCCCGCCGCGTACATAGTAATGGCGGTCGTTACTGACACGCAGGTCCGCGCGCCCGCTGCGCGCCCAGTCGGAAAACAGAATGGACAAGGAACAATGGCCCGGTACCAGGTGGAAAGGTGGGCCATAGGCGGCCCCCACGGGGCGATACAAAAGCGTCGGCCCGCAGGCTTCAAACGGGCCATCGGGGTTGGTTCGGTCGACATATGTTCCAAAAGCCAGTGTCGGCAGGGTTTGACCGGTTTCCCAGGTGGCGGAAAAACCGGTGGTCCAGTGTTCCTGAGACTGGAATTTCAACGAGGTGAACGGTTCGAATGCGCAATTCGCCTTGCCACGTAACAAAACGTCTTCGCCAACGCGTAAAACCGCCAAGTCCACAAACCCGTCCCCGTCGATATCCAGTGGGTAGGCGCCGGTCACGCCGGTCAGGGACAGTGCGCTTGGCGTTTCTGACCGAAAACTGACATTGGGTCCTGATGTGTTGACAAACAATTGCGCCGGATTGGTTCCCCCTGCGGCAAACAGCTCGGGCCGATCATCGCCGTTGCAATCGAAAACGGCGATGCCTCCGCCGACGAAGTGCTCCCATCCTCCGTCGTAAACATGGCTCGGGACGTCGATACTGTGAAACTGCGGCAGGCTGATGTCAGCCATGGCGGTGGAAGCTGTCGCTAGCAGGATCGTCAGTTCAACTTGCATTTTCCGCCAGTTCCCTGACTTTCAGGATCGAGACTTGTTCGATCCCATAGGCCGCTGCCCCTTTTGCCCACATTGAATCCCCCCAATGGTTTACGTTGATTTCAGGCAGTGGCGCGTCAACGCTGACAACACCGTTATTGATGCGGGTCATCACTGCGTCGGAATGCAGGTATTCAAAGCTGCCTCGGGTGCCGGACAGAATGATGCATTCCGGATCGAACAGATTGATCAGGTTGGAAAGCCCCATTCCAAACATCTGGCCAGCGCGGGACAGAACTGAAATGGACCGGGCATCACCGGATTGGGCGGCTGCGTGAATATCAGCAAGAGTGTGCGGGTCAGTAGCCCGGCTAGCAATGGTTGCCTCGCGGATCAGAGCATATTCCCCAACATAAGCTTCAAGGCATCCGCGTTGCCCACACTGACATAACGCGCCATCCAGCTGAACTTTGACATGCCCGAATTCCGCGCCGCAGCCGCGCTCGCCGCGATATAGTTTGCCATCCAACACAATGCCCAAACCAATGCCGTGTTCTATCGTGACAACCAGAAAGTTCTTCAGCCCTTTGCCAAGCCCGAAAAGCTGTTCGGCCTTTGCAACCAGATTGGCGTCATTCTCGATAAACGCAGGGCAAGGGAGCACTTGGGACAGAAGCGGGCTCAGATCCACATTGCGCACTGTCAGCGAAGATGACCAATGTACAAAATTCCGCTCTGCGTCGACCAGCCCGGCAATTCCGATACAGACGCCGGAAACTTCTGTCAGGGACCTGCTTGCAGAGGTGCAGGCCTGTTCCAGCGCCGCGTATATCTTTTTTGCAAAAGCCTCCGGGGCCATCCGGGCCTCTTCCAGCGGGTGAGTGTAAGAGGTGATCTCGGTGCCTTCAAAATCGACCAGGATGACTGAAATCTGGTGCCGGGCCACTTTCACACCGGCAATCAGGTGACATCCGCCATGCAGTTTCAGCAACACACGTGGTCTGCCGCGGCGCGCGGACTTAGACGGTGTTTCGCCTTCGATTTCCTGAATCAGACCAGCTGAAAGCAGATCTGACGTTGCCGTTGTCACTGTCGCCGGGCTGGTCTCAAGCGCGCTTGCAATGTCGATCCGCGATATCGCCCCGGTCGACCGGATTTGTTCCAGCACGCGCAAACGGGTGATGTTTCGTTGATCCGTAGCGTTTGAAGAAACCTTGCTTTTCAGCATCCTGCCCTCGCGAATCTGATGATTTCCCAAGCGTAAGCGGTTTTTCTTCTTTCGGGTAGCATAAATATTTTACTGACTGAAATAAATATGCTACTCAGAATTGTGAGAGCCACGAATCATGAAGCGATGGCTCGATAAACCGGGAGGAAATCATGAAACGAATTCTCAGCGCTTCTGCTGTGGCCGTCCTGATGGGGACGGTTGCGTTTGCAGAAACCACGGTCGGTGTCAGCTGGTCGAACTTCCAGGAAGAGCGCTGGAAAACCGACGAAGCGGCAATCAAAGCCGCGCTTGAGGCGGGCGGTGCCGAATATATTTCGGCAGATGCGCAATCGTCGTCGGCCAAGCAGTTGTCGGATATTGAAAGTCTGATCGCCCAGGGCGTTGATGCGCTGATCATTCTGGCGCAGGATTCCCAGGCCATCGGTCCAGCTGTTCAGGCAGCGGCCGACGAAGGTATCCCAGTCATCGCGTATGACCGTCTGATCGAAGATGATCGGGCCTTCTACCTGACCTTTGACAATGTCGAAGTCGGTCGTATGCAGGCGCGCGCGGTGTTCGACGCCATGCCCAAGGGCAACTATGTGATGATCAAGGGCTCGCCCACCGACCCGAACGCGGATTTCCTGCGCGGTGGTCAGCAGGAGATCATTCAGGGCGCTGTTGACAGTGGTGACATTGTGATCGTGGGCGAAGCCTATACCGATGGCTGGCTGCCTGCGAACGCGCAGCGCAACATGGAACAGATACTGACCGCCAACGAAAACAAAGTCGATGCTGTGGTCGCGTCAAATGACGGAACCGCAGGCGGTGTAGTTGCTGCACTGACCGCGCAAGGTATGGACGGTATTCCGGTGTCGGGTCAGGATGGCGACCATGCGGCGCTGAACCGGGTGGCCAAAGGCACACAAACCGTCTCGGTCTGGAAAGACGCACGCGAACTGGGCAAAGCCGCAGGTGAAATCGCGGTCGCGCTGAGTGGTGGAACGGCTGCAGCAGACGTCGAAGGTGCGATCAGCTGGACTTCGCCCGGTGGCACCGAGATGAACTCGGTCTTCCTGGCGCCTGTGCCGATCACCAAAGACAACCTGTCCGTTGTAGTCGATGCTGGCTGGATTCCGCTGGAAGACCTGTGCCAGGGCGTCGAAAACGGTCCTGCACCCTGCAACTAAGTCAAGTCTCCAAACCATAACGTCTCTGGCCCGCAAGGCCGGGCCAGAGACCATAGCTGAACATGAAAGATCGGATATGACCGAAACTTCGTCTCAGCCGGTACCCCAAAAAGCAAAGGCCAACCTGTTCCAGCAACTGGAACTGGACATGCGGCTATTGGGCATGATCGGCGCCTTCATCATCCTGTGCATCGGCTTCAACATCGTAACGGATGGCCGTTTTCTGACGCCCAGAAACTTGTTCAACCTGTCGATCCAGACCGTCTCGGTCGCGATCATGGCTTGTGGCATGGTGTTCATTATCGTGATGCGCCATATTGATCTTTCGGTCGGCGCGCTGCTGGCGACCACATCTGCCGTCATGGCGATGACCCAGACCGAGCTTCTTCCGAACGTGTTGGGTATGGGTTTGAACCACCCGGCGACTTGGGCTATCACCCTGATTGTCGGCCTTGCAGTTGGAACCTTGATCGGTGCATTCCACGGTTGGATGGTAGGCTATCTGACCATACCGGCCTTTATCGTGACGCTTGGCGGTTTTCTGGTCTGGCGCAACGTCGCCTGGTACATGACCGATGGCCAGACAATCGGCCCGCTGGACAGCACGTTCCTGATATTTGGCGGAACCAACGGGACCTTGGGTACAACGGTAAGCCTTCTGTTCGGCCTTGCCGCCACCGCTATTGCGGTCTGGGCGTTGTGGAGCGGTCGCCGCTCCAAGGCTGCCCATGGGTTCCCTGTGAAACCGGTTTGGGCTGAAACTACTTTGGCGGGGATCGTTGGCATCGCCATTATGGGATATGTCTTGATCGTCAACAGTTACTCGATCCCCACCCGCAGGCTGGAACGTATGTTCGAAGCGCGGGGCGAGACCATGCCTGAAGGGCTTGTTGTGGGTTATGGTATCCCGATCTCGGTTCTGATCCTGATCCTTGTTGCGGTAACCTTGACTGTTGTGGCCCGCAAAACCCGATTTGGCCGCTATATCTTTGCCACGGGGGGCAACCCGGATGCGGCGGAACTGTCGGGCATCAACACCCGCATGATGACCGTCAAGATCTTTGCCCTGATGGGGTTTCTGTGTGCGCTGTCCGCGGTCGTGGCCTCGGCCCGTCTGGCCAACCACTCGAACGATATCGGCACATTGGATGAGCTGCGCGTGATTGCTGCGGCCGTGATCGGCGGCACCGCCTTGTCCGGCGGTATTGGTACGATCTACGGCGCGATCCTAGGCGCGCTGATCATGCAGGCGCTGCAATCGGGCATGGCCATGGTTGGCGTGGACGCACCCTTTCAGAACATCGTCGTGGGTACCGTTCTGGTTTTGGCCGTCTATATCGACATCGTCTATCGCAAACGTCTGGGAGCGAAATGATGCAAGCACAAGAAACACAGAACCAAACTTCGGGCCGTGGGTCCGGCCAGCCTCCGCTTGTCGAAATGCGCGATATCTCGATTTCGTTCGGCGGCATCAAGGCGGTGGACCGTGTCTCGGTCGACTTGTACCCGGGCGAGGTTGTGGGCCTTCTGGGCCACAACGGGGCCGGTAAATCTACGCTGATCAAGGTGCTTTCGGGAGCCTATCAGAAGGACCACGGAGAGATCCTGATCGACGGCAAGAAGGTTGAGATCAACAACCCCCGCGATGCGCGTGCAAACAATATCGAGACGATCTATCAGACGCTGGCCTTGGCGGACAATCTGGATGCAAGTTCGAACCTTTTCCTGGGGCGGGAGATGGTCACGCCCTTCGGGCTGGTCAACGATGCCGCGATGGAGGCCGAATGCCGCAAGATCATGGCACAGTTGAACCCGAACTTTCAGAAGTTCAATGACCCGGTCTCGGCGCTATCCGGCGGTCAGCGGCAGTCGGTGGCCATAGCGCGTGCGGTGTACTTCAACGCGCGTATCCTGATCATGGACGAGCCCACAGCCGCGCTTGGCCCGCACGAAACACAGATGGTGGCGGACCTGATCCAGCAGCTCAAGGCGCAGGGGATCGGGATATTCCTGATCGACCATGATGTACACGCGGTGATGGAGCTGTGCGACCGGGCTTCGGTCATGAAAAACGGGCAACTGGTTGGCACTGTCGACATCGCCGATGTCACAGATGACGATCTGTTATCGATGATCATTCTGGGCAAGAAGCCCGGCGAAAAGACGGAATGAGGTAAACGAGATGACGAGCGGTTTCTTTCAGGGGATCGAGCAGGTCCAGTTCGAGGGCGAGAACAGTAAGAATCCGCTCGCATTCCGTCACTACAACCCGGACGAGATCGTGATGGGTAAGCGTATGGAGGATCACCTGCGTTTTGCCGTGGCGTGGTGGCACTCGTTTGCCTGGGAAGGAGGGGATCCGTTTGGTGGCTCGACTTTTGAGCGCCCATGGCATCCGCAAGACGACATGGGCCGCGCCAAAATGAAGGCCGATGTCGCCTTTGAGATGTTCGAGATCCTTGGCCAACCATATTTCTGCTGGCATGACGCGGATATCCGCCCCGAACAGGGCAGTTTTGCAGAAAACCTGCGCACATTGAACGAGATCACCGACTATATCGGTGAAAAGATGCAAGTGTCCGGCACCAAGTTGCTGTGGGGTACGGCCAATATGTTCAGCCACCGTCGCTGGATGGGGGGTGCCAGCACCAACCCCGACCCAGATGTCTTTGCATTTGCCGCCGCCACGGTGAAATCCTGTTTGGACGCGACCCACAAACTGGGCGGCGAGAACTATGTGCTTTGGGGCGGGCGCGAGGGCTACGAGACGCTGCTCAATACCGACATGAAGGCCGAACTGGATCATATGGGCCGTTTCCTGAACAAGGTGGTCGAGTACAAGCACAAGATCGGCTTCAAAGGTACGATCCTTGTCGAACCCAAACCGCAGGAGCCGTCCAAGCATCAATATGATTTTGATGCGGCGACTTGTATCGGTTTCCTGCGCAAGTACGGCCTTGAGGATGAGGTCAAGCTGAACCTGGAACAAGGGCACGCAATCCTGGCAGGACACAGTTTTGAACATGAGATCGCTGTTGCCGCGGCCGAAGGGATGCTGGGCTCCATCGACATGAACCGAAACGATTACCAGTCCGGGTGGGATACGGATCAGTTCCCCAACAACACGCCCGAGGTTGCGTTGGCTTATTACCACATTCTGAAAGCGGGCGGGTTTACCACGGGTGGTACCAATTTCGACGCCAAGCTTCGCAGGCAATCCATCGACGCCGAAGACCTGATCGCTGCGCATGTGGGCGGGATGGATATCTGTGCCCGGGGCCTGAAATCGGCGGCTGCGATGTTTGAAGATGGTGGGTTGGAGCAGGCGTTGGCCGACCGGTATGCAGGCTGGAAAACGCCCAAGGCTCAGGCGATGCTGAGTTCCGGCCTCGACGAGATCGCGGCGCGGGTGCTTGCCGAAGACCTCAATCCTCAGCCTCGTTCAGGGCGTCAGGAAGTGCTAGAGAATTACGTGAACCGCTTTGTGTAATTCCGGTCGGTTCAGCCAGAACTCAAAATAATCGATGTACAAAGCCCCGGAAACGCGTGAGTTTACTTAGGCGTTGCCCGGGGCTTTCCCTTGTCGAACGCAGCGGCATCATGGGCCCCGTCCGGGTCGCGCAGATGGGACGACCAGAGTATTGGTAGAAAAATCGGCAGGTAAGGCAATCTTTCTAAGCGGCAGTTTGATGCTGCATGTGACACGCATGTCGCTGACCACCAGCATCGGATTGATGGCGATCTTTGCTGTCGATTTTGTCGATATGGTCTTTATCTCGATGCTGGGCAACGACGCGCTGGCGGCAGCGGTAGGTTATGCCGGAACGCTGCTGTTCTTCACCAACGCGATCAACATAGGTCTGTCGATTTCTGCCGGGGCGCTGGTCGCGCGTGAGTTGGGTGGCGGGCGGGCCGAACAGGCAAGGCAATACGCATCCAGTGTCGCCGTTTTGGGGCTGATCGTCGGGTTGGTTACCTCTGTTCTGGTGCTGCTGAACGTCAGCTTTCTGCTGTCGCTGCTTGGCGCAGAAGGCGAGGTTTTGAGGCTGGCGACGCGCTATGTTTCTATCATTCTGCCGACCATGTGGGTGATGTCGATTGCGATGGCGGCGATGGCTGTGCTGCGCGCCCACGGCGATGCGCGCCGATCAATGATGGCAACGATTTACGGCGGCGTTGTGAATGCAGTTCTTGACCCGGTTTTGATATTTGCCGTCGGGCTGGGGTTGGATGGGGCCGCGATAGCCTCGGTTCTGGCGCGGCTATGCATGTTGGGCGCAGCATTGTGGCCCGCGCTGCGGGTGCATCAGGGATTTGCACGACCATCGCTGAAACAGGTGGCACAGGATTTTCGGCCCGTGCGGGCCATCGCAATCCCTGCCGTTCTGACGAACGTCGCCACACCGATCGGGAATGCCATCGTTGTTCGGGAAATTGCGCAGTTCGGAACGGATGCGGTTGCAGGCATGGCGGTGATTGGACGTCTCTTGCCAGTGGCGTTTTCGGTCATCTTTGCGCTGTCGGGGGCAATAGGACCAATCATCGGGCAGAATTTCGGGGCAGAAAAATTTGATCGCGTGCGCGCTGCGTTTCTGGCCGGGATTAAGTTCACCGCAATTTACGTTCTTTGCATGTCGGCCATTCTGTTTTTGCTGCGGTCCCCAATTGCGAATTTGTTCGCAGCGCAGGGGGAAACCCGCGTACTGATTTACCTGTTCTGCGGTCCGCTGGCATTGGCTTCTTTCTTCAACGGTGTGATTTTTGTGACAAATGCCAGTTTCAACAATCTAGGCCGTCCGGTCTATTCCACGTGGATAAACTGGGGCCGTCACACCATTGGCACATGGGTGTTTGCCAAGATTGGCTCACAACTCGCCGGGGCGTCGGGCGTTCTGTTGGGGCAGGCTTTTGGGGGCGTCATCTTTGCTGTCATAGGATGGGTTCTTGTCGCGCGCGTCGTTGCGCGGCTGGAACGCGTGCCAACGCCCGAGCCTTTTACCGATCAGGGGCGACTTCACTCGCTGTTCGGGCGTCGCGGTTGGTAAGCGATCAGGTCAGTTCCCCTGATTGCGCGCCTCCAGCCGTTCCAGGTTGACCACCGTCGACAGCATCAGGCGGTCATGGCTCCAATCCCTCGTCTGCTGGATTGAGGCCGATCCCAGAGCCAAAAGCGCACCAAAGACCAGTGTCATTCCCAGGAATAATGCCGGTAGGGCAGGGACCGATGGCTGAACATCGGTCAGTGCGATTACACGTTGCCGCAACACGCGCTTTGCCTTGCCGCCAGTCACAAAGGCAACATTCAGAACGCGTGGGCTGTTGGTTGATATTGTCCGGGCGCAATAGTTCAGCAGGCATGCCGTGTATTCCCGTGCGTCAATCCGTTTGCGCGCAACAACCGACTGGTCACAGGCCAACTCGCGCAGCCGACCGAACTGATACTTGAGCATCAGGTAGGCCGGGTTCCAGAACAATAGTGGCCGCAGCAGTTCAAAGCCCAGTTCCCATTCAACGTCACCAGTACGGATATGCTGAAACTCGTGAGCGAGTGCAAAACGCAACTCGCGCGGGGTGTCCAGCAGATGGCTCGGCAGAACGACGTGGCGGCGGCGAAGTCCTCGCACGGCAAAGGGCACAGTGATGCGATCGGACAGTAGAATATCCACCTTGGCGGACCGCCGCCAAAGAAAACTGGAATTGACAGTCTGACGGATCGTCAATGCGTCCCGCAAGGCACGCGCGGCGTACACGGCTGCGATACAGGCAAGTATGGCGGCAACAAGGGTGATCACGGGCTGCTGCCCGGACAATGCCAGATCAACCCATCTTTCGCGGGTGTTCAGCAATGCTTCGAACTGCGTGGCAGGCATTGCGATGTCGCCGCGCAGATAGGCTGCAACAGCGATATCGCCAAGGGCCACGGCACTGCCCGGCCATGCGTAAGTCGCCAGCGACGAAACGCCAACCGCCAGAAACGGACTGGCAAGGACACAGATGCACAGGGTCTTAAGCGCCCGCAACTGTGCGACATAGCCGTTGCGCAGGGCGGTGCGGCTTAGGGCTGTGCGAGTCATCAGCCAGATGACCGCCGAAAAGGCCAGCACGATGTTGAGTTCGATGAATGCGTCGAGAACCGGTCTAACCGCTGTCATTTTGCAGTCTCCTCTCTACCAGTGCTCGAATTTCCTCCAGGTCGGTTTCGCTCAGCCCCGCGTCGTCGACCAGCCGCGCCACCAGTGTGGCGGGGGTGTCGTCGAAAAGCGTGCGCGACAGATTTTGAAGCGAACGGGCCTGATACCTGTCCTTTTCCAGAAGAGGTGTGTAGATCAGGGTTTTTCCAGATTTGTGACTTTCCACAAAACCCTTCTCATCCAGAATGCGCAGGATCGTCGCCCCGGATGTGTAGGCCAGGTTGCGTTCTGACGGCAGGCGGTCCAGGACATCACGCACCGAGCCTTGCCCGAGCGCCCAGAGCTCGTTCATGAACTCCAGTTCGACCTCGGTCAGCAGATTTGTTGTCTTTTTCTTTCGCATCGGTCTCGGTGTCGTCATCGTTATTATGCCTGACAGACAAGCATCCTTTCGCGATTTCTCAAAGTCTAAACTTTCCAGAACACAAAAACGCCCCAGCCAATGGACAGGAATAGTGGTGTCCAGACGGGTTGCCCAATCAATCCAAGCCACGCCAGGAATATATATGCGGACCCCAGAAGGGTGATGAACAGGCGATCCCCCAGCGTGGTCGTCAGCCCCAGAACTCCGCGTCGCTCGATCCCGTCGCGGAATTTGAAGCCTTCCAGCAAGCCAATGCATGCAATGGCCGAGAAGATACCGACAAACACGGCCAGCGTGGCAGGTGTCCATGCCATCCAGAAATCGGGCCACAGGGGATCCGTCCACGAGAACCCTTTTTCGGCCTCCTGTCCGACATTGCCCCATCCGGCCTTGGCCTGGGCAAAGGCTGTTGAGGGCAGGAAGGGGAGGGTGAGAAGCAGTTTTCGCATGTTGAACCTCACACACGTCCCATCGCGAAGCCACGCGCGATGTAGTTGCGAACAAACCAGATGACGATGGCACCGGGGATGATGGTCAGGGTGCCCGCGGCGGCCAGCAGCCCCAATTCGTACCCGGCACTGGATGCTGTACGGGTCATCACGGCAGCGATGGGTTTGGCCTCGACCGCGGTCAGGGTCTTGGCCAGCAGCATTTCCACCCATGAGAACATAAAGCAGAAGAACGCCGCGACACCGACACCTGCCTTGATGTTGGGCAGGAAGATTGTCACGAAGAAGCGCGGGAACGAATATCCATCCACATAGGCGGTTTCATCCAACTCCTTTGGGATGCCACGCATGAAGCCTTCCAGAATCCACACCGCCAGTGGCACGTTGAACAGCGTATGGGCCAAAGCTACGGCCAGATAGGTGTCGAAAAGGTGGATCGACGAATAAAGCTGGAAGAACGGCAGGGCGAACACCGCCGCTGGGGCCATGCGGTTGGTCAACAGCCAGAAGAACAGCTGCTTGTCGCCGAGGAACCGATAGCGTGAGAACGCATAAGCCGCAGGCAAGGCAACGCAGACGGAAAGTACTGTGTTCAGAGTCACATAGGTAATCGAGTTGATGTAACCCCAGTACCATGTCGGGTCAGTGAAGATGGTGATATAGTTTTCCAGCGTAAAAGTCTGGGGAAACAGGGAAAAGCCCGACAGGATCTCGTTCGTTGTCTTGAAGGACATCGCCACCAGCCAATAGATCGGCAGCATCAGGAACGCGATATAGAGGATCGGGATGATGGACCGCTTTTTCATTCTGCGTCGTCCTTTGTCATCAGAGTGTAGAAGAGCCACGACACCAGCAGAGTGATGGCGAAGTAGATCAGGCTCATCGCTGCCGCCGGGCCAAGGTCGAACTGTCCCAGCGCGATTTTCACAAGGTCAATCGACAGCAGGGTGGTCGAGTTGCCGGGACCACCCCCGGTCAGAACAAAGGGCTCGGTATAGATGTTGAAGCTGTCCATAAACCGCAGCAAAACCGCGATGGTCAGAACCGTCTTCATCTTGGGCAACTGGATGTAACGAAACACCGACCATGGGCTGGCGCCGTCGATCTTGGCGGCCTGATAATAGGCGTCCGGGATCGATACGAGGCCCGCATAGCACAGCAGCACGACCAGCGAGGTCCAGTGCCAGACGTCCATGACGATAACGGTTATCCAGGCCGACAGCGGCTGTTGCGTCATGTCATAGTTGATACCCAGCACGTCATTCAGAAAATATCCCAGCAATCCGATCTTGGGCAGGGTGAAGATGTTCCACATCGAGCCAACCACATTCCAAGGGATCAGCATCGGCAAGGCCATCAGCACCAGACAGACCGGCACCCAGAACCCTTTGCGTGGCATCGACAGGGCGACGATGATGCCCAAGGGCACCTCGATCAGCAGGATCAGGAAGGTAAACAGGAATTGCCGTCCAAGTGCTGCCTGAAAACGGTCGGATCGCAGGATCTGTTCGAACCAGCCCAAACCTTCCCAGAAGAACTGGTTGTTGCCGAAGGTTTCCTGCACCGAGTAGTTGACCACCGTCATCATGGGCACCAGCGCGTTGAACGCCACCAGCGCAAGAACGGGCAGGACAAAGAACCATGCCTTTTGGTTTTCCGTTCTCATTGCGCCCGCTCCTGAGTTGCAATCCAGCCGTCGCGGTAGACGCGGGATTGTTCGGGTTTGAATTGCAAAAAGACCTGTGATCCCGGTTCCGGTACACCGTGTTCGGTCACGACCTTGAGGGCGGTGTTGCCGACCACGGCGCTGACCACGTAATGACGGCCGATATCGGCGACCTTGGTCACATGCGCCGGAATGCCAGTGTCGCCGAAACCTACATATTCCGGGCGGATACCCAGATCGGTGCGTCCGCCGTTACCATGTGTGGGACCTTCCAGCTTGACCTCGTGCCCTTCAAAAACGGCGCGGTCGCCTTTGGCTTCACATGGAAGGACATTCATACCCGGCGAGCCGATGAAATGGCCGACAAATGTGTGCTGGGGCCGTTCAAACAGTTCGACAGGTGTTCCGATCTGAACCACTTCGCCGTCTTGCATTACCACCACCTCGTCGGCGAAGGTCAACGCCTCGGTCTGGTCATGTGTCACGTAGATCATGGTGGCCTGCACGCGCTGATGCAGCTCTTTCAGCTTGGACCGCAGTTTCCACTTCAGGTGCGGGTCGATCACTGTCAGTGGTTCATCGAACATCACTGCATTCACGTCGTCGCGAACAAGGCCGCGACCCATCGAGATCTTCTGCTTGTTGTCCGGGCTCAGGCCTGATGCGCGGGTGTCCAGCATATCCGTGACGTCCAGCATCTCGGCGATTTCCAGAACACGGCGCTTGATGGTTTCGGCGTCTACACCCCGGTTCTTCAACGGGAAGGCCAGATTCTCGCCCACGGTCATCGTGTCGTAGATCACCGGAAACTGGAAGACCTGCGCGATGTTGCGTTGGTCCGGGGGCAGGGCGGTGACGTCCTGATCATCGAACAGAATCCGGCCTTCCGAGGGGGTGAGAAGACCGGATATGATGTTCAGCAGCGTGGACTTGCCACAACCTGACGGGCCCAACAGCGCATAGGCCCCGCCATCGCGCCATGTCACGTCGATTTCCTTCAGGGCATAGTCCTCGGGGCCTTTTGGCGATGGCATATAGCTGTGTCGAAGGTTTGAAAGCTTGATCTGTGCCATGTCAGGCCACCCTTTTGCCGTCTTGGCTGAAGTACCGGCAATGCGCCGGGTTCATGTAGAAACTGTGATCTTCGCCGACCTGATAAGGATGCACGCCAGCGGCGAGTGAAACCCAGGCTTCGTCACCATGCTGGAAATGCGCGCTGGAATCCGAACCTGACAGTTCGGTCACGATCACACGTCCGGTCAGTTCGACATCGGCGTCAGACGTACGGAATGGCGTCACGCGATGAGGGCGAACGGCGATCATATATTCCCCGTCGGCCATGCCCGAGGCTGCCCAGCCGACATTGCCTGCCAATTGCGCCCGGGCGCTGGATACAGTGATACGGGCCACATTGATAGGCGGGTCCGAGAATACACGCGCCGCGGCGATGTTTTCCGGATTGCGATAGATTTCGGTGGTTGGGCCGAACTGGGTCACGCGGCCGTCTTCCATCAGCGCGGTGTAGCCTCCCAGCAGCAATGCCTCTTCAGGTTCCGAGGTGGCGTAGACAACGACGGCCCCGCGACCAGCGAACAGATCGGGCAGTTGTTCGCGCAACTCTTCGCGCAGTTTATAATCAAGGTTCGCCAGCGGCTCATCAAGGAAGACGGCGCGGCTTTCTTTTGCGATGGCACGCGCCAGCGCGGTTCGTTGTTGTTGCCCGCCCGACAGCTCGTGTGGGCGGCGGTGCAGCATGGGGCGCAGTTGCAGCAGATCGGCGGCCTCTTCCACGCGGCCATCGATCTCCGATTTAGCCATGCCAGCCACGCGCAGGGGCGAGGCGATATTGTCGAATACAGTCATATGCGGGTAGTTCACGAAGAACTGGTGCACCAGGCTGATCTGCCGCTTTTGCGTGTTCAACCGTGTCACGTCCTGCCCGTCCATCAGGACCTTGCCTGAGGCGATCGGGTCCAACCCGGCCATCATTTTGATCAGTGACGTTTTTCCGGAACCTGTCGCGCCCAATAGCACGTTGAAATGGCCGGTTTGCAGCGTCAGGTTGGTTGGCTTGATATGGATGACGTTGCCGACCCGTTTGGTCGCGTCTTGAAGTTCAATCATCTGGGAAACTCGCGGGGCATTCAGGGGTAGGCCGGGCTTAAGCCCGGCCTACGATGTTGCTTTTACTGGGACTGCCAGCGCTTAACCAGTTCGTCATAGTTGACGGTCTGGCCCTGCGGCTTTTCGTTCTCCAGCTTGGCCTTGGGCGAACCCGCTTTTTCCAGCCAGAAAGATGGGTCCTGCGGCTCGTTCAGGCGTGGACCGCAGCCGCCGTAGACACCGGCGCTTTCATCCGCGGCCTGCATACGTGCCATGGTGATGTCCATCTCTTCGGCCAGACGATCCATCGCCTCTTGCGGTGTAAAGGCACCCGAGTTCACGTCACCGATCTGCTGCCACCAGATCTGGGCCAGCTTCGGATAGTCCGGCACGTTGATGCCGGTCGGCGACCATGCCACGCGGTCAGGCGAGCGGTAGAACTCGACCAGACCACCCAGCTTGGGCGCGCGTTCGGTGAACGACTCGTGGTTGACCGAGCTGTCGCGGATGAAGGTCAGACCCACATGGGACTTCTTCACATCGACAGTCTTCGAGGTCACGAACTGAGCATAGAGCCAGGCTGCCTGCGCACGATCCGAGGGGGTCGATTTCAGGAACGTCCAGGAACCCACGTCCTGATAGCCAACCTTCTGGCCTTCTTCCCAGTAGGGGCCGTGCGGGCTGGGCGCCATCCGCCACAGCGGCGTTCCTTCGTCATCCACGGTGTTGTTGCCTTCGGACTTCGGCTTCACCATGTCGGCGGTAAAGGCGGTGTACCAGAAAATCTGCTGGGCCACGTTGCCTTGGCTAAGTGCCGGCAGCGACTGGTAGAAGTCGTAAGACGCCGCACCCGGAGGCGCATAGGCCCGCAGCCATTCGTCCCATTTGCGGATCGCATAGACCGCAGCCGGACCATTTGCAGCACCGCCGCGCGACACTGAGGCGCCGACTGGGTTACAGGTGCCCGCTTCCATGCGGATGCCCCATTCGTCAACCGGAATACCGTTCGGCTCGCCCTTGTCACCGGCACCGGCCATCGAAAGCCAGGCGTCGGTCATGCGCCAACCAAGGTCGGGCGCGCGCTTGCCGTAATCCATGTGGCCGTAGATCGCCACGCCGTCGACTTCTTTCACGTCATTGGTGAAGAACTCGGCGATGTCTTCATAGGCCGACCAGTTGACCGGAACGCCCAGATCATAGCCGTATTTCTCTTTGAAAGCGGCCTTGTTGGCTTCGTCATCGAACCAGTCCTTGCGGAACCAGTAGAGGTTCGCAAACTGCTGGTCGGGCAACTGATACAGCTTGTCGTCCGGCCCGGTGGTGAACTGAATGCCCATGAAGTCATCCAGATCGATTGTCGGCGAGGTTGTCGCCGCCCAGTCACCGCCCATCATGTCGGTCAGCGGATATGCCAGTTGCAGACGCGAGTGGGTACCAATCAGGTCACTGTCGTTGACATAGCCGTCATACAGGTTCCGACCTGTCTGCATCTGGGTCTGAACAGCCTGGACCACTTCGCCTTCGCCAAGGATCTGGTGATTGACCTTGATGCCGGTGATTTCTTCAAACGCCTTTGTCAGAACCTCCGACTCGTAAGAATGCGTCGGAATGCCTTCGGACAGGACGTTGATTTCCATGCCAGCGTAGGGCTGTGCAGCTTGGATAAACCATTGCATCTCGGCCATTTGTTCGTCTTTCGACAAGGTCGATGGCTGGAATTCGTCGTCGATCCAACGTTGTGCTGCGGCTTCGTCGGCCCAAGCGGACCCGTGCCCCGCAATGACGGCAGCCGCCGCCACTGCGGAAAGTAGATGTCTCCGCATCTGTCTCCTCCCAAAATTATGGTTCTCCGGCGGGAACCGGATGCAGAACAGCATCAGCAATTTTTTGCGTACGTGTCAAACTAAATTTTTAGTAATTGACGTTCAGGCATTCCGAAGCCGCGTGAATTGAATTTGTTTCCATCACTGGAGATGATTGTAAATATCTAATTTCGTTATCGAAATTTATTAATTTCCCCGCGTGGAAAATAGGGAAATCCACTGAGACCCATTGCGAGCGAGAGATGACACCAGGCACGTTGAATTGCACTCGCGTTGCGTGAGGCACAGGCACTGAGTGAGAACTTAGGCGAACCAGCATCCCAGATGATTGGTGTTGAAACTCAGTACTTACTTGCTACCAAACGGTTCCGTCAAAAATCCGGATGTGGCAATGCGGATGTAGCACGGCCTTGCCGTACACGGTAATCCGTGTCCATATATGGAAAATTTCCGGAGCCAGGTCGTGAAGAAGAATACCGTCAACACCCATCGCGAGCTGGAGTTGCTTGATGCCCTCAGACGTCTGGGAGGAACGGCTCGGAATTCGGATCTGGCGAATATGCTCGGCGTGTCCGAAGAGACGGTGCGGCGAACGATCAAAGCCTTGTCAAAGGCAGGCACAGTCGAGCGCGTTCACGGCGGTGCTTATCTTGCCGGAGCGCAGGGTGCCCCCAACTTCTTTCACAGGATCTCGCAAGACGCGGATGAAAAGCGTTTAATCGCCGGGCATACTGCGAAACTGGTCCGGGATCAGATGACCGTTTTCCTGGATGTAGGATCGACGACCGCCTTCGTCGCCGAAGAGTTGCGCCAGGTCAGCAACCTCACGGTTGTCAGCAACTCCATCGGTGTCGTGCAGACATTGGCCGGGGTCAACGGAAACCGGGTGCACCTTTTGGGTGGCGAGTTGCAGATCGATGAAAGGGGGACGTTTGGTCATGTCACCCACAAGCAGCTGCAACGCTATGCCTTTGACATCGTGATCCTGAGCACGGACGCGATTTCAGACCGCAAAGGGTTTCTGTACCACAGCGCGGTCGAAGCGGATCTTGCATCGGTGGTGGTCAGGTGCGCGGACCAGGTTGTTATGGCCGCAGCGCATTCCAAGTTTGGTGAAAGGGCACCGTATGTGGGGCCGGATCCTCGACTGGTACATTCGCTGGTTACGGACGCTGTGCCAAAGGGTGGGGTGGCCAGATTCCTTGACCGTTGGGGCATCGAAATTCAGATCGCTGATGACAGCTAGGTAGCTGTTTTCAGGTGCAGCCCGGATGGTCGTACGGCTTTGGGATGGAAGAAGCTAAGGAAAAGTGGCAGCCCGTAGGGGAATCGAACCCCTCTTTCCAGGTTGAAAACCTGGCGTCCTAACCGATAGACGAACGGGCCACTTGGTATCAGGTCACAAGCGCAAATGGCAGCCCGTAGGGGAATCGAACCCCTCTTTCCAGGTTGAAAACCTGGCGTCCTAACCGATAGACGAACGGGCCACGCTGGCTTGTGGAGGGCCTTTTACGGTTTCACCGTGACCCCCGCAAGCGTAAAAACGCAGGGATGGGAAAGTTTTTTAGCGCACCAAAGCCGCGTGTTAACGGGCTTCTGCTGCGTCCTCCAGCCTGAGCTGCACAGATTGGCGCCCGCCCCAGGTGTTGACCTCTAACCGACCCGCAAAATGAAAGCGCGCACCGCCGTGGTTTGACAGTTTTTCGCCCATCGGCCCATCAAAAGCACCAAAGGCAATCGCATCCAGCGCGCCGCCCATTCCATCGGTCAGCGACAGTTTCAGATGCGATTCACCGACCCGTTTTGCAAAGCGAACCTGCAGGTCAGGCAACGCATAGCGCGGGGCAGGGGCTCCGGCACCAAACGGTCCGGCCTGTTCGATCAGCTCGATCAGATCCACGGTTGCTGCACCGGGCATCAATGCGCCATCCAGTTTCAAATCCGCAGGTCCACCCTGGACCGCCCCTTGTCTGGCCAGCAGCTCGCTCAGGCGCTCCATTGCGGGTTCCAGCTGATCGCGCATGACGGTCAAACCCGCGGCCATCTTGTGGCCGCCTCCTTTGACCAGCAACCCTTCGGCCGCCAGACGCTGGATCGAAGCCCCAAGATCGACGCCGGAAACCGAGCGGCCCGAACCCTTGCCTTCATCCCCGTCAAAGCCGATCACAATTGCGGGTCGATTGGCCGTCTCCTTCAGCCGAGAGGCCACGATACCAACGACACCGGGGTGCCAGCCTTCGCCTGCCGCCCAGACCAAAGGGGCGTCCAAGCCACGCGCCTCGGCTTGCTTCAGCGCGGCGGCACGCACCGCGTTTTCAATGTCGCGGCGCTCAGTGTTCAAGGCATCCAGACGTTCGGACAACGCCTGCGCCTCATGCAGGGAATCGGTGCTCAGCAAGCGCGCGCCCAAATCGGCCTGACCGATCCGCCCACCGGCATTCACGCGGGGCCCAAGCAGAAACCCCAGGTGATAACTGTTCGGCGCGGTATCCATGCGCGAGATATCAGAGAGCGCGACAAGGCCGGGGCGCTGCCGCTGTGCCATCACTTTCAGCCCCTGTCGCACGAGGGCGCGGTTGGCCTCGATCAGTGGTGCCACATCGGCAACGGTCGCCAGGGCCACCAGATCCAGAAGGGCCATCAGGTCCGGTCCCCTTGCGCCTGCGTCACGCAGCTGCCGACCGGCCTCAACCAGCATCAGAAACACCACGCCCGCCGCGCAAAGATAACCAAGATCGCCGCTTTCATCCTGTCGGTTTGGGTTCACCACTGCGATACAATCGGGCAGCGTCTCGCCCCCCAGGTGGTGGTCGAGAACGATCACATCCGCACACCTAGCCGCCGCAATCGGATCATGGCTGAGCGTGCCGCAATCAACGCAGATGATCAGGTCATGCGTAGCCGCAAGCTTCTGCATCGCGGGAACGTTGGGGCCGTACCCTTCGTCGATCCGGTCCGGTACATAAAGCGTCGCCTGCACGCCCATCTGCCGCAGCCAGACCAGCAGCAACGCGGCAGAACTGCCGCCATCGACATCGTAATCCGCAAACACCGCAATTTTCTGACGATTGCGGACGGCATCCAGAAAGCGCGCGGCGGCAATTTCCATATCCTTGATGGCCCGCGGATCAGGCAGCAATTCCTTCAGTTTTGGGTCAAGAAAGCCGGGTGCCTCAGATACCGGCACGCCGCGCCGGGCCAGAACCTGACAAACGGCACGGGGCAGGTCGGTTTGCTGCGCCATCATCTCGGCCGCCCGCTCAATCTCGGGGCTGGGTCCAACCCAAAGCCGTCCCGTCAGTGATTGCTCGACTCCAAGAAAACTCATTGCTCGCCTCTTATGCGCCAAGGCCGGACCCTTGCGGACCCGGCCTCTTCACCTTTTCAGAAATACTCTCGCCGAAGGCAACGGCGCAAGCCGTTATGTATTGTCATGCGGCCATGTCGGCGTGCGGTAGGACATGCGGCGCACCGACCCGGTCTTGGACCGCATCAGCAGCGTCGTGGTTTCCACCCAGCCGGGCTCGCGCTTGATCCGCGGCAACAACGAGCCACCGGTCACGCCGGTGGCGGCAAAGATCACATCTGCCGTCACCATCTCATCACGTGCATAAACTCGGTCCAGATCGGTGATGCCTGCCTTTGCGGCCCGGCCACGCTCGTCATCGTTACGGAACAACAGGCGGCCAAAGATCTGCCCGCCCATACATTTCAGCGCAGCGGCGGCCAGCACACCCTCGGGCGCGCCACCCTGGCCCATATACATGTCGATGCCGGTTACTTCGCTTTCAGCGCAATGCATGACACCCGCCACGTCACCATCAGTGATCAGACGGATCGCAGCACCGGTTTCGCGCACTTCGGCAATCATCGCTTCGTGGCGCGGACGTTCCAGAATGCAGACGGTGATGTCGGCGGCTTTACATCCCTTGGCCGTGGCCAGTGCTTCGACACGCTCGCGTGGCGACATGTCCAGATTGACGACACCTTCCGGCAGCCCCGGGCCAACCGCCAGTTTGTCCATATACACATCCGGCGCGTGCAGCATCGAGCCGCGCGGGCCCATGGCGATGACGGTCAGTGCGTTTGGCATGTCCTTGGCAGTTAGCGTGGTGCCTTCCAGCGGATCCAGAGCAATATCCACACCGGGGCCATTGCCGGTGCCAACCTCTTCGCCGATGTACAGCATCGGCGCCTCGTCACGCTCGCCTTCACCGATGACAACGACACCTGCGATATCCAGCAGGTTCAGCTGTTCGCGCATCGCATTCACAGCGGCCTGATCCGCGGCTTTCTCATCGCCCCGACCCACCAGCGAAGCCGAGGCCAGCGCAGCCTGTTCCGCCACCCTGGCCAGCCCCAGAGACAGCAGGCGGTCATTGAAATCGGTCTTGGCAGCACTCATGTTTCTGTATCCTCTGGTCAGTATAGCCGTGTCTTCCGGCATAGCTTGCGTTTCATGCAGGCCGCAAGGTCAAACCGCTTCAATCCGCAATGCAACGGGGTCGCCTGCCACCACATCGGTTTCGCGGAAACCCTCCAACGCGACGTCCAGCGCCGTTCGGGTGGTTTTATGGGTGACGATCAGCACAGGGGCTGTGCTTTCGGCATGAGCGTATTGGCGCATCCGGTCAATTGACACCCCGGCATTGCCCAGAATGGCCGCAACCTTGGCCAATGCACCAGGTTTATCCAGCAGGCCCAGCCGCAGATAATACGGCGCAGGTCGGCCGGTGACGGCGGGAACTGCGGTTTCAAGCGTGGTCGCCGGGCGGCCAAAGGTCGGGATTTGCAATCCGCGCGCCAGATCGCAGACATCGCCCATCACAGCGCTGGCTGTCGGGCCTTCACCCGCGCCGGGGCCGCGCAGAACAACCTGCTCAACCGCGTCGCCTTCGATCACGACCATATTGGTGCCGCCTTCCAGCTGGCCCAGTGGCGAGTCGCTGGGTACCAGGCAAGGCTGCATGCGTTGCTCCAGCCCGCGCGCGGTGCGCTGCGCCACGCCCAGCAATTTGATGCGAAAGCCCATGTCTTCGGCCTGATCGATGTCGTCCAGGCTGATCTGCTGGATACCCTCAATCTCGATCCCGTCGAAATTTGGCTTGGTCCCAAACGCAATCGAGGATAGCAGAGCCAGCTTGTGCGCAGCGTCGATACCTCCGACATCCAGATTGGGGTCGGCCTCAAGGTATCCCAATTCGGCGCATTCATCGAAAAGCGCGTTGTAGCCCTGACGCTGCGACTGCATCCGGGTCAGGATGTAGTTGCACGTCCCGTTCATAACACCCATCACGCGGGTGATCTCGTTGCCCGCCAAACCTTCGGTCAGGGACTTGATCACAGGGATACCACCAGCGACAGCGGCCTCAAACCGGATCACTCGACCGGCGGCCTCGGCCTTTTCGGCCAGTTCCTGCCCGTGGATGGCCAGCAACGCCTTGTTGGCCGTGACCACATCCTTGCCGCTGGCCAATGCTGCTTCGACCGAGGCTTTGGCAGGGCCGTTCTCCCCACCCATCAATTCGACATAAACGTCTATGTCGTCGCGTTTTGCCAATGCAACCGGATCAGTTTCCCAGGCATAATCCGACAGGTTCACGCCACGGTCTTTGTTCGGGTCGCGCGCGGATACTGCCACGATTTCAATCGAACGGCCTGTACGGGTCTGCAACAGCTCTGCATGGCGGCGGACGATCTTGACGACACCCACGCCGACCGTTCCCAAGCCCGCAATTCCCAGCCGCAGTGCCTGTGTCATGTCATGGGTCCTTTTCCGCTCGAATTTTTCTGGTATCGGATGCTTGTCCAATCAGCGCTGCCTTAGCGGGTTCAGGCCAAGGGTGCAATCCGTCACCGGGGATAGTGGAGTTGATTTATGACGCGTCAGTTGGTTTGCGCGTTTTGCAACGCCTGTGCCTTTTGGGCCAAGGTATTGCCGCGTTGTGTCAGTTCGTCTTCGACGGCTGCCGCCTGATGGATCGGATCCACCGGTGGCCCTAAGGTTTCCTGCAACGGAACAAGGCGCGGGTAGGGGGCGGATCTGACTGCAGCCGGTTCGCTGCCTTCCAGCTCGGGAATGTCCGCACAGGCGGCGCAAAACAGAATAAGTGGCAAAACGGGCAGCAGTTTCATGTCGCAGGCTTTTCGGTCTTTGTTGCCTCACCGTGATGCACGTTTTGACGACATCGTTCAAGCGGGGTTCTATATGAACATCTGTTCATATACTGTGGATCCATGGCACGCACTCAAGGCTCACATTCCGATATAACCGGCCCGCGTATCCGCAAGGCCGCGCTGCACCTGTTTGCCCGTTACGGGTATGCCGCTGTCTCGATGCGGCAGATTGCAAAAGAGGTCGGCGTGCAGGCAGGCGCGCTTTATAATTACACGCCCGACAAACAGAGCCTTTTGCACCGGTTGATGCGCGAACACATGCAAGACTTGTTGGCGGCGCTTGATGCATTGGACAGTTGCGACGATGCCGAAGACGCTTTGCGCCAGTTCATCGGCTTTCACATCCGCTTCCATCTGCAACGACCGGACGAAGTTTTCATCGCCTATATGGAGTTGCGGAACCTTTCGCCCGAAAACTTTGCTGAAATTGAAGACTTGCGGCGCCAGTACGAAAACGTACTCGAAAGCATCCTTGATACAGGGCAGCAGGCCGGACATTTCGCAATTTCGGACACGAAGATTGCGACGCTTGCCGTGATTGCAATGCTGAACGGCGTGATGACCTGGTACCGTTCGGGTGGTCGCCTGTCACTGGACGAGGTCGAGGAGATCTATTGGAAGATGGTGCACAAGGCAGTGACGGTCTGACAAGGTCAAACCGTCACGCTGTTAGTGCGCGGGGCGAATGAACGTGCCATTGCGCAGCTCGCGAAATGCCTGTTCCAGTTCGGCCCGCGTGTTCATCACGATGGGGCCATGCCAAGCGACGGGTTCGTTGATCGGAGCCCCAGAGATCAACAAGAACCGCACGCCTTGGGGGCCAGCCTGAACGGTGATTTCATCGCCCGTGCCAAAACGGACAAGCGTGCGATCCCCTGACATGTCGCGGATATTGACCTCTTGCCCGGCGATTTCCTTTTCCAGCAGCACACCTGTCGGCTGCGAGGCATCGGCAAAGGCGGCCTGACCCTGAAACACATAGGCGAAAGCACGGCGGTACGTATCGATCCGGAAAGTTTTCTTCACACCCGCCGGGACAGAGATATCCAGATATTGTGGGTCAGCAGCTATCCCGTCTACGGGACCGGTCTTACCCCAGAACTCACCCACGATCACCCGCACTGTCGTGCCATCGTCATCAGTGACTTCGGGGATGTCCTTGCTTTGGACGTCCTGATAGCGCGGGGCGGTCATCTTCTGGTCCGAGGGCAGGTTGCCCCACAACTGGAAGCCGTGCATCTGGCCCGAGATGTTGCCGCTTGGCATTTCCTGATGCAGGATACCGGATCCTGCGGTCATCCATTGCACATCACCGGCACCAAGCGTGCCGGTGTTGCCCAGCGAATCCGAATGCTCGACAGTGCCGGTCAGGACGTAAGTAATCGTTTCAATTCCCCGGTGCGGGTGCCAGGGAAAACCGGCCTGATAATCCTGCGGGCGTTCATTTCTGAAATCATCAAACAGCAGAAAGGGATCCAGTTCGGACGGGTCCTGAAACCCGAATGCGCGGTGAAGTTTCACACCAGCCCCTTCCATTGTGGGGATGGCTTTGCGTGTTTCCAACGTCGGTCTAAGGGACATGTTTGCCTCCGTGTCGTCTGGGCAGCATGTAATCTCTGCGCCACGGCAGTCAATTTGCATGAAATAACCGGACCTGTGCGAAATTGTTTGCAGCCAAACCCCTGTTGTTTCCGGCGCAAAATGGCTAGATCGAAGCGGATCAGACAGGAGACATCCATGCAGGACGAAGTGCTGGCAACAATTCAGGCCTCATCCCCAAGACGATGGACCGGGGTAGGGATGCTGACAACGGTTGGAATGCTGGTTACCTATGTCGCGCTGGTATCGCCACCCGAACCGGTTTGGCAGGTGTTTCTGTTTATCGTTGGCGGTGCATCGCTTTGGTTGGCGCTTCGCGTCTGGCGCGCCACAGAAGATTGTATCGAACTGACGCGGACCGAGTTACGGACAGGATCGGGTCAGGTCATCGCGGACGTGGCCGATATTGAAACGGTGGATAGGGGTGTTTTCGCGTTCAAACCGTCAAACGGCTTTCTGATCCGTACGCGAAACAAAGCGGTGAACCGCTGGGCTCCGGGGTTGTGGTGGCGGGTTGGTCACCGGGTTGGCGTGGGCGGCATGACATCTGCCGCCGAGGCCAAGTTTATGTCCGAAATTCTATCCGCTATTTGTGCAGACGAACGGGGTCTGGGTTAAGTTACAAGCAACTTCGTTCGTAAAGCGGGGACGGGTAAAGATGAAGTTCTCAAAGGTGATACCTGTCGCAAAATCCCAGCCCGGTCTGAACGTCGGGATGTATTCATTGGACGTTTCAACCAGAATAACGGTGTCCTGATTGGGCATCGGTGGCAAGCGGTCTTCGATTTCTCCGATCTTGTCGTCGTCCCACTCATTGTCAAAGCCGCGTACAGTCGACCAGCGAACGTAGTGGCGATCATCGTCCTCATCGTAAACAATCAGCGAGACCCGCATTTTCACATCTGACCGGTTATTGACCATCTTTCCTGCCAAATCGTGCAGCGAGTCGATATACACATCGGTCACGGCCTGCGTTTCACGCGAAATCAGGTCGCTGATCGTATAAGCTGCCTTCAGGTTGGACGCGCTTTGACGAAACCCCTCGAATGCAGTGAACGTGAACGTGATCGTCCATAGCATCAGTGGAAAAATCATGAGGGCTTCAACGGTCAGAATGCCGCTTTCGTCTTTTTTGAAGACTTTGACGCGATTTTTCAGGATTTGGAGTACAGACATGATCTTACAGTGGCTCCTGTACGAATGCTGTCGTCGCGGTCACCGCGTAGTGGCCGGTAGCGTCCGGGACAAGCTTGGCAATGGCTGAGGTCTCAAGAACCGGATCTATACGCAGGCAGGCCCGCAGGATCATCAACTCATTGGATTGGCCGCTTTTGAAATCCAGAACCGGTTTGGGATCTTCGGAACTGTCCGTGCAGGGGACGTTGTCCGAAAGCACGATTCCAGCGAACGCGTCCTGTTTAATCATTTGCAGCCGCAGGTTCCCCGTACAATCCTGGATGCCGGAAACATCGCAAATCCGATCTCTGATCACGTCGTGATCCCAGTTCGTACCGGTGCCCAGGCGAATATCCCTTACGATCAGATCAACCCCACGCTCCAAAGCAGCATGTCGCATTGTGATGATAGAAAGCTCGGCTCCTGCCACGAGAAGCGCCAGGAAGAAGGGTACGAGCATGATGAACTCGATTGTCGCATTGCCTGCCTCAGATTGCCGAAACAGGCGGAGATGCGACAGCTTTCTGCTGATCATTGGGTTAGCCTCAGTTTGCGGATCGAAGATGCGATGGATTCAAAGGCTTTCTCAAGGTTCAGGCCACTTACGTCATAGACGTGGCTGTCAGAGCTGGCACAGTCTTTCAGGGTCCTGTACCCACTTCTGGGCGCCTCGAATGCAATGCCGTAAACGATGATACCCTGATCCTTGGCCGCGTCACAAACGTGCTTGGTGCGCTGGTTCTTGGCCGACGTTTCGACTTTCGCATAGGCCTTGGAATACCATTCCGCCCACCCGCTGGACTGCCAGTAATAGTTGTCGCGTGCATTCGAGGCCAAAGAAATTCGATTGAAGAGTTCAGGATATGTCAGCCGAACCGCTGTTCCGAGTTCTTCGTTCAGATGTGTCTCGGGTTCCGGATTTCCGTAGGGGTGATCTGCCCAAACGCCCTGCTGAGGCCAAAAGAAATTCGGACGACCCTGAGAATGATACACAGTGTATTCTCCGGCTTCCGAGTTGTACCAGACATCTGACATGCCTTCGCGCAGCGATGGGTTAAGCATGTATTGATCGGTGTTTTGACCATCGGTCATAACAATGGCGATCTTCAGAACGTCGGTACCATAGTCCGACGGACGGACCGAGAACTTTGATGGCACTATAGTTGTACCAGCATAGGCGGGGTCCTGCTCCAGCGACAGGTCCTGAACAATTCCTCGCATGCTTGGGTCCAGCAGCGCTGTTCCCCACTTCATCCCAATATCGATTGATGTGTTTCCACCGGGCGTGAGGGACGCAATCTGGGCAAGTAGCTTGTTCATATTGTCGGTGACAGGGGTGATCGCACTTCCGGCACGGACAGGACAAACAGGCAATCTGATTGATCCTTCAGAGTAGGTGAAAGGATCGAAATGTGCAGTGCGTTCGAGGGTGTCATCCCGTTCCAGATCAGAATCGCTGTACTGTTCCGGAATAAAGTTTACGCAGTGCGAATAGCTGTGTTCCTGTGTGACATTTGTGAACTTGTCTAGGATTGATGCCCCCGCGTTGACCTGCGTTGCGTATGGAACAATCGAGATTGAAATCTGCGTTTCGTCAGGTTTGTCCAGCATGAGCCTGACAAATTCCGACGCAGCTTCTCTCAACACTGCGATTTTTGTTTTCGATGGTGTGGCAGACGAGCGAGACATAGAGCCGGAGATGTCGAGAACCAACGAGATTTCAACAGCGCCAATGGATTCTTCAGCCGCGCTGGTCGCAACAAGACCCAGTTCGGTGACTTTACCGAACCTTAGATAGCGCGTCGGGACAACCGCTTCGGCGGTAGCGCTTACTTTCTTGGAACCGAACCCTTCGACAACCGTCGTAATGGCGTTCAGATTACCCAGCCCGGCCTTGTCCATGTAGGAATCGACAACGGCCTTTGCAGGAAGGTCCTGATCGAGGTCCGCGGCGGCAAGCACAGCGCGGTCCAGTGTGGATTGTAGGCTGGCGCGGTCGCGTTCATACTTCATGACATCCATGGCCATGCCGGTAATCGCCAGCATCAGGACCACCATGAACAGTACGAAAATAGTGAAGACACCATCTTCATTCCGAGCGAATTGCTCTAAATTGAACGTTTTGCGCTTCGGTTTCGAGCCGTCGTTACAAAGCAATGAATTTCGCATTCTGGTTACTCCGCTTCACACGTCGAATTCGTGCGTCAAAGAAAAAGAGATTTGGGACAAAGTTAATTTTCAAACGTGGCGTGAATTGGGCGAAAAAGGCTTGGTTTTGGCCTTTTTACGCGCCTAAGGGGTATAATTCCGACCGTTTCAGGTGATCTGTCGATGAAATGAAAACAATTCGTTAAGGAGTTGGCCGATCTGAGCGACTCACCCTAGGGCAACTGCGCCTGTGTTCGTAAATTGATTAAAAAAAGTGCATTGTTTGATTGCAGCAGGCCGCCAGTGGTGCGACAAAACGTCGTGACGTATCGTCATGTACCGCTACGGAGGATTTTATGACCGGCATCAAAGAACCCAGCTTTCGTCAAAGTGTTGACCTGATGTTCAACAGGGCCGCAGCCCTGATGGAACTGCCGCCGGGGTTGGAGCAAAAGATCCGTGTCTGCAACGCAACCTACACAGTTCGATTCGGTGTGCGGCTGCGTGGTGAAATCCATACCTTCACCGGTTACAGGTCTGTCCACTCGGAGCATATGGAGCCGGTCAAGGGCGGTATTCGATATGCCACTGCGGTTAACCAGGACGAAGTTGAAGCTTTGGCTGCGCTGATGACCTATAAGTGCGCTCTCGTTGAGACGCCGTTTGGTGGCTCCAAGGGTGGGCTTTGCATTGATCCACGAGAATACGAAGAACATGAACTGGAACAAATCACGCGGCGCTTTGCCTATGAGCTTGCAAAGCGAGACCTGATCAACCCATCGCAAAACGTGCCTGCGCCCGATATGGGCACTGGGGAGCGTGAAATGGCTTGGATGGCTGACCAATACGCACGGATGAACACAACGGACATCAATGCGCGCGCCTGTGTGACAGGAAAACCGCTGAATGCCGGTGGTATCGCGGGGCGGGTCGAGGCGACCGGGCGCGGCGTTCAATACGCGTTGCGCGAGTTCTTCCGCCACCCTGAGGACATCCAGAAAGCAGGCTTGTCAGGTAAACTGGATGGAAAGCGCATTATCGTGCAGGGGCTTGGTAATGTAGGTTATCACGCTGCAAAGTTCCTCAGCGAGGAAGATGGCGCGCGCATAACCGGAATCATCGAATGGGACGGCGCGCTATTTAATCCCGACGGCATTGACGTCGAAGCCGTGCGTCAGTGGATTGTCAAACATGGCGGCGTAAAAGACTATCCCGACGCGACCCATTCCGCTGAAGGTGCAGCAGTGCTGGAGGCCGATTGCGACATTCTGATCCCGGCGGCATTGGAAGGTGTCATCAACCTGTCGAACGCCGATCGGATCAAGGCGCCGCTGATTATCGAAGCTGCCAATGGTCCGGTTACCGCCGGCGCGGATGAAGTCCTGCGCAAGAAGGGCACAGTGATTATCCCCGACATGTATGCAAATGCGGGCGGTGTGACGGTTTCTTACTTCGAATGGGTCAAGAACCTTAGCCACATCCGCTTTGGCCGGATGCAGCGTCGTCAGGAAGAATCGCGCCACGAACTGATTGTCAGCGAGTTGGAACGGCTGGACCGGTACCTAGGCGATGCCTGGTCGATGTCGCCGGACTTCAAGGCCAAGTACCTCAAAGGCGCGGATGAGCTTGAGCTGGTGCGCTCGGGTCTCGACGACACGATGCGTATTGCCTACCAGTCGATGCGTGAAGTGTGGCACAGCCGCGACGATGTCGAAGACCTGCGTACCGCGGCCTATATCGTGGCGATTGATCGCGTTGCGAAAAGCTACCGCGCCAAGGGGCTCTGAAGCAGGCGGGCGGGGTGATCATTTCGCCCCGCCGGTACGCGCCGCGGCTTGAATGTCGATGGCGGCCCGATAGTTTGACGGATAATAGACACTCAGAGAAACGAATCCCGGAGACCTCCATGTTGCGTATAGCCATTGTCGCGGCTCTGCTGGCCACCCCTTTGGCCGCTCAGGAAACCAAGGAACAAAGCTGCAAATATCAGGCGGATGTGGTGGCAGCGATCCAAAAGGCGCGGCTGGACCGCGTAAAAGAACGCGATGTGGCGCAAGCCGTGGCGGATAGCGGCCCGACATGGCCCGAAAACTACAATGCTGCAATCCCGCTGATCACGCCTTGGGTTTATGAGCAAAAGATGCGGGACGTGCGCAAAAAGGATCTGGGCGCCGCTTGGCTTGAGCTGTGTTTGCAGCAATAATCCACAGCCCGGACATTTCCCTGTGGACAACCGCGCGCCATCCCCTTGGCGCGCGTTCCTGTTTCTGTCAGGTTTGACTCATGTCATTGCCCCCCGGATTTCTGGACGAATTGCGCACGCGGCTCAGCCTGTCTCAGGTTGTCGGGCGCAAGGTTATGTGGGATCAACGCAAGTCCAATCAGGGCAAAGGGGACATGTGGGCGCCTTGCCCGTTTCATCACGAAAAGACGGCCTCATTCCATGTCGATGATCAGAAGGGGTTTTATTACTGTTTTGGCTGTCATGCCAAAGGGGACGCGATCAGTTTTGTGAAAGAGACCGAGAATGTCTCGTTCATCGAAGCTGTCGAGATTCTGGCCCGCGAAGCCGGGATGCCGATGCCTGCGCGCGACCCGAAGGCGCAGGAAAAACAGGACCACCGCACACAGCTGGCTGATGTGATGGAACAGGCTGTGCAGTTCTTCCGCCTGCAACTCAAGACCGGGGCAGGAGCCGCCGCACGAGACTACCTCGCGCGCCGCGGGTTGAACGCGCAAGCGCTGGATCGGTGGGAGATTGGATTTGCTCCGGACGATTGGCAGGCGCTGTGGGACCATCTTCGCGGCAAGAACGTGGCCGAGGATCTGATCCTTGGGGCCGGGCTGGCCAAGCCTTCAAACAAAGGCAAAAAGCCCTACGACACCTTCCGCAACCGCATCATGTACCCGATCCGCGACCCGCGCGGACGTTGCATCGCGTTTGGCGGGCGGGCGATGGACCCCAATGACAACGCGAAATACCTGAACTCGCCCGAGACCGAGCTATTCGACAAAGGGCGCAGCCTTTACAATCAAGGCCCGGCACGACAGGCGGCAGGCAAGGGTCAGCCGCTGATCGTGGCCGAAGGCTATATGGACGTGATCGCGCTGGCCGAAGCAGGTTTTGGCGCGTCGGTTGCCCCTTTGGGAACGGCCATCACCGAACATCAATTGCAACTGCTGTGGCGAATATCGGACGAGCCGATCATTGCGCTGGACGGCGACACAGCAGGTCTGCGCGCTGCGATGCGGGCGGTTGATCTGGCTTTGCCGCTGCTCGAAGCTGGAAAGTCGTTGCGGTTTGCTCTGATGCCAGAAGGCAAAGACCCCGATGACCTGCTGCGCGCCGAAGGGGCAGGCGCTGTGAAGGCCGTGCTGGATGGTGCCATTCCGATGGTCAAGTTGCTTTGGCAGCGCGAGACCGACGGCAAGGTGTTCGACAGCCCCGAACGCAGATCTGCGTTGGACAAAGCACTTTGGGAAAAAATCAAGTTAATCCGGGATAAGTCGATACGAAATCACTATCGACAAGAAATTAGGGATCTACTTTTCCATTTCTATCGCTCTCAGAAACAAATCCCTGCGCGAATCTGGAAGTCCAAAAGGGAGCAGGACCTTAAGTCCGCTGGACCGACACAAGGCACTCTTACTTCCTTCTTAGTCACTCAGAAGAACAGCGCGGATATTCGTTGGAAGGAAAGTGTAATTCTCGCAATCGCAATATTGACACCCGCCTTGGTTGTCCAGTTCGAACATCAGATTGATGAAATGTCGTGCCTAGATCCCGAACTGAATGCGATGCGGGATGTTTTGCTCAGACACGCAATCGACGACCCGGAAAATATCAAAGACCATATTGTTGCAGCTTTAGGACCTGAACCCCTTGAAAACCTGCTGGCGCTTAGCCATGTCGCCATAATACCCTGTGTGCGAAACCCAGGCGACGTTGAGAAGGCCGAGATGACACTCGCCGAAGAACTCGCGAAAATCAAAGCGCTCCGGGGGCGTGAGGAAGAAGTAGTTGAGGGTCAAGAAGAGATCACAGCTACTCCGGATGAAACACTTACATACCGACTTGGTCAGGCGGCAGAAGAACTTAATCGCGCAACACGAAGTCAAAACGAAGACAAGGCTGTATACGATGTTGCACACAACGGTGCTCGCTTGAAGAAAGCTGAACGAGATGGCTTTGCTGATTCCCTTGCCAAGATCGATTTCAATCGGAAACGCCGGTAAAATGGTGTTTTCGTAAGGCACTGGAAAAGAAAAACGGGTAAACGGGTGGCCGAATCACTTCTACGCGCTAATGATTCGGATCAAACGAATCACCCATCCCTGCAGGAGCATTGAATGGCCGCCAAAGACACGACCGAAGATCGCAAATCCGACGAGCAGGACCAGGAAATCTCGCTGGACATGAGCCAGGCCAACGTCAAGAAGATGATCGCCGAGGCCCGCGAGAAAGGTTACATCACCTACGATCAGCTCAATCAGGTTTTGCCGCCCGATCAGGTCAGCTCGGAACAGATCGAAGACGTTATGTCTATGCTGTCCGAGATGGGCATCAACATCATCGAAGATGAAGAGGCTGAAGAAGAAGAGAACAAGGGCTCGACCGAACTGACGACCACCGAAAGCAACCGCGAGGTTGCGTTGGCCGGGGCTGCCACCGAAAAGCTGGACCGCACCGACGACCCCGTTCGCATGTATCTGCGCGAGATGGGTTCGGTTGAACTGCTGAGCCGTGAGGGCGAGATTGCCATCGCCAAGCGGATCGAAGCAGGGCGCAACACCATGATTGCTGGTCTGTGCGAAAGCCCGCTTACCTTTCAGGCGATCACAATCTGGCACGACGAATTGCTGTCCGAGGACATTCTGCTGAGGGATGTCATCGATCTGGAAACCACGTTCGGCAACCAGTTGGACGAAGACGGCGACGCGCCAGTTGTAGACGCGTCGGCGGTGCAGGCTGCGAAACCCGCGAAAGAGGCCGGGCCGGAACTGGATGCCGATGGCAACCCGATCACCAGCGACGACGACGATGACGAAGACGATCAGGCCAACATGTCGCTGGCCGCGATGGAAGCGGCATTGAAGGATCAGGTTCTGACCACGCTGGAGCGGATCTCAACCGATTTCGCGATGCTGTCCGAAATGCAGGACAGCCGCATTTCGGCCACCTTGAACGAGGATGGCACGTTCAGCGAAAAAGACGAAGAGACTTATCAGAAGTTGCGGGCCGAGATTGTGCAGCTGGTGAATGGTCTTCACCTGCACAACAACCGGATCGAAGCGCTGATCGACCAACTTTACGGTATCAACCGTCGCGTCATGTCGCTGGACAGTTCGATGGTGAAGCTGGCCGATCAGGCACGGATCAACCGTCGCGAGTTCATCGACGAATACCGCGGGCGTGAACTGGACCCCAACTGGCTGGCCGAAATGGCGGAAAAGCCGGGCCGGGGCTGGCAGATGTTCATCGAACGCTCGACCGCGAAGGTCGAAGAACTGCGCAACGACATGGCTCAGGTCGGCCAATATGTGGGTCTGGACATCAGCGAATTCCGCCGCATCGTTCAGCAGGTCCAGAAGGGCGAAAAAGAGGCGCGGCAGGCCAAGAAGGAAATGGTTGAAGCCAACCTGCGTCTGGTGATTTCGATTGCCAAGAAGTACACGAACCGCGGCCTGCAATTCCTTGATCTTATTCAGGAAGGTAATATCGGCCTGATGAAGGCGGTAGACAAGTTCGAATACCGCCGCGGCTATAAGTTCTCGACCTATGCAACGTGGTGGATTCGTCAGGCTATCACGCGTTCAATCGCGGATCAGGCGCGCACAATCCGTATTCCGGTTCATATGATCGAAACGATCAACAAGCTGGTCCGGACCGGTCGCCAGATGCTGCACGAGATCGGCCGGGAGCCGACACCTGAGGAACTGGCCGAAAAGCTGCAAATGCCGCTTGAGAAGGTTCGCAAGGTGATGAAAATCGCCAAAGAGCCGATTTCGCTGGAAACTCCGATTGGTGACGAAGAAGACAGCCAGCTGGGTGATTTCATCGAGGATAAGAATGCCGTGCTGCCTCTGGACAGCGCCATTCAGGAGAACCTCAAGGAAACCACCACACGGGTCTTGGCCTCGCTCACCCCGCGTGAAGAACGTGTGCTGCGGATGCGTTTCGGCATCGGTATGAACACCGACCACACGCTGGAAGAGGTGGGTCAGCAGTTCAGCGTGACCCGCGAACGTATCCGCCAGATCGAAGCGAAGGCGCTGCGCAAGCTGAAGCATCCCAGCCGATCCCGAAAACTTCGGTCCTTCCTGGATCAATAAGTATCAAGGCGCCTCACCCGAGGCGCCTTTTTTCATTCCGGACACACTTCACGATGGCCTGTTCTCCCATCACATTGGCGGGAATGCACAAGGGCTGGACCTTCTGTCCTTCTATATCCGTTCTGTCCACTCATGGGACGGGCCGGGGCGAGGTTTTTCAAGCTGATGACCCCCGGTCTCACGTCCGTATCGGGTGTTCTGTTCGCGTCTTGAACGCGGTGGGCGGCTGGCCAGTCCAACGTTTGAAAGCGGTCGAAAATGCGGCCTGATCCGCATAGCCCAGCGAATAGGCGATTTCGGACAAGGGCATTTCATTCTTGATAAAGGTCTGCGCCAGGTCGCACCGCAGATCGTCGACAACATCGCGGTAGCTGGTGCCTTCGTCCCTGAGGCGCCTGCTGAAGGTTCTAAGGCTCATCCCCAGATCAGCCGCGAGGCTTTCGGCCTGCGGGATTGCGCCGGGCAGGGATCGGGTAACCAGCCCTTCGACCTTGGCACGGGTCAGATGTTTGGGCGCGCCTCTCTCAGAAAGCAGGCGATCTGCATATTCCAGCAAGTGCTCTCTGAGTTGGGGGTCATAAGTCGGTACAGGCAGGTCCAGCGCTGAAAGAGGCAGGATAATCTCGAGGTTCTCAGCCCCAAAGGTCACGGGAAAACCGGCAAGCTTTTCAAATCTTCGGGCGTGGTCACCGACCCTGTGCTGAAACCGAATTTCTATCGGATAAAGATCGACTTGCGTCAGGTTCCGCATTCTGGCCAGGGCAGCAAATATCAGGAATTCGGTGCGTCTGTGATACCGCGCAAATCCGGGGTCTTTCCACTCGGCTTCCAAGGTCGCAAAGTTACCCGCGACGCGCAGGTTAAGCGCGATGGCAGGGTCGATGATGTCGTGAAAGCGCGAGAGGTTCTCCATCACCTGTTTCAGGTCGCGGGAATACTTGCTGATATAGGCGGTCACGGTCGAGGCTGATGTAACCTCAAGACCCGTGCGGGCCGCAAACGTTATGTCATGGGTGGCGTCACATGCATAACGGATAAACAAAGCCTCGCTTTGTACGCTGTAGGTGGTCACCGGCGGCGCGATATCCTGAGGGCGCAGCCCTGCCATTTTCAGGACATCGCAGGACATGTCGCCATTTCCGGAATAGCGGTCCAGCGCCTGAACAAACAGATGAAGTCGGCCGATATCGACATCCATCGCGAAACAGTACCTCAAATTTTCAATTACATACACAAACTATTGCGGAATTGTCTTTCAGGATCGACGGTGCTGACAAGTGGATTTCACACAGAAACAAGCCGTCGGTGGCAGTTTCTCGAAATTTTTTGACCGGTATGGACAAGCATCGCCATGTGCAACGAACCAATTCAGTGGTGTTGCCGGGTCCAGACCTTTATGGGGATGAGGTCAGAGCCTCGGGGAAATCACCAGCCTCTGGTTAAGGCTCCCCGGCACGCCCCCACACCTTTCATACATGTCGCATTGCTTCGCTCAGGTGGTTTTGTCAGGCTGGCTTTAAGTCAATAGTTCCGGTGTAAAACCTTGCAGGATATTTTTGAGAATACAGCGGTTTATGACAAAAACCTAATTGTGTTTGACGGCGAATGCGTGCTGTGTTCGGGGTTTTTCCAGTTTATGCTGAAACGTGACCAGCGCCATGTTTTTCAATTTGCAACGGCGCAGTCCCCGCTTGGGCAAAAGCTATATCGTGATCTCGGCCTTCCCACACAGGATTTTCCAACAAATCTGGTGGTCGTGAATGGCGCTGTTTTTCAGCATCTGGATGCATTTGCAGCGGCGATGCGACAGTTGCGCGGCCCATGGTCGCTATTATCAATGTGTCGGTTTCTGCCTCGGCTTATCAAGGATCCAACCTATCGCCTGATCGCACGAAACAGATATGCATTCTTTGGGCGTTCCGAGACATGTCTGGTTCCCGGTCCCGATATCAGGGCTCGTTTTGCCGAAAACGGGTACTAGCGATGGGCGATCCCTTTCTTAAGGCGATAGGATCGACCGAAAGGTTGCCAGGGGCGGTTCGAGTATTGCACATGAGCGAGGGCTGCTTTGCAGGACGTTGCGACATCGAACGTGGCAAAGGGATATGGGTTGCCCTTGCAACACGTCTGGCCGGGTTTCCGCAAAGCGGCAAAGGCGTCCCCGTCTCCGTGCACATTGATACTGATGGCGAATTCTGGTCATGGGATCGGAATTTCGCGGGCCACAAAACCCGATCAACTCTGAAATATGATACGAAAAGAGAGTGTGTCCGTGAATCTTTTGGCGCGATCTCGATCTGGTTAAAGCCCGTTTGGCGGGAAAATGGGATGCATATCAAAATCCTCCGCCTGACCGTGTTTGGCATCCCGATGCCATCTTTTACCTTGCCGCGATCAAGAACGCGCGAATGGCAGGACAAAGCGGGGCGCTTTCGGTTTGATGTGTCTGCAGACGCGCCGGGACTGGGAATGTTGATCAGATACCAGGGCTGGCTCACGCCGGTTCACGCATCGCACGAGACGGACTAAACAGAACGTGAGCGACCCTGTGCCGACGGAGCTTATGGCCTAACCTTTTTGAGACACACAATCAGGGAATTATGACAATGAAACATACACGGACATTTGCCGCGCTTGCCGCCCTGGCGTTCAGCATTCCAATGACGGCTGACGCGGCGCCGCACGGTTACCGGACCGAGCCGATAAACGCCACTGACTTCGAGGTTATTCCGCGAGGCGACCGGCGCACCGAAGGATACTGGTGCGCCGCAGCGGATTATGCTCGGCGTACATTGGGCGCGGGTTGGCGCGATCCGATCTATGTGTTGCGTGGGTATGGGCCAAGCGTCACCACCGGGCGCAAGACGGCGGTTCAGTTTTCGACCAAGCCGCCCCAGAATGTCGATGTACAGCCAAGCAGTTTTGTTACAATCGGTTTTCAACCTGGCGACAGCATGTCTGTACAAGGCGCGAATGCCAGGTGTAACTATCGACCGTTCTATAACGACTGACAGAACGGCGAGACACCGCGAATGCAGACTGAATTTGCAATCCGTACAAAAGGATCAGGGTTATACGAATTCACGTCTGAAGTGACGCGGTGGCTGGGGCAGGTGGCGACGGATGGATTGCTGATTCTTTTCGTTCGCCACACTTCCTGTTCATTGCTTATTCAGGAAAACGCGGACCCCGAAGTTCAAACTGATCTTCGGGCGTTCTTCGAAAGGCTGGTGCCGCCATCCGATCACCCGTCAATGTCGTATCTAAGGCATACTTACGAAGGCCCCGATGACATGCCAGCGCATATAAAGGCTGCGCTGTTGCCGGTATCCTTGTCGATACCTGTGGTGCAGGGTCGCCCATGCCTTGGAACATGGCAGGGGATCTTTCTGTTTGAACACCGCACGGCACCACACCAGAGACGGATTGCAGCACACCTGACCTGACCCTTTATCTAGCGGTTGAAATTTCCGACTACCCAAACCCTAGTTGCTGCCCTATAGTTGTGGATAAGTAAGTCGCAGCACTTACAAAAAGAGGCGGAACAAGGGACGAGGAGACGGCGGATGCGCTGCCCGTTTTGCGGAAATATCGATACTCAGGTAAAAGATTCACGCCCAGCAGAGGACCACGTGGCAATCCGCCGACGTCGGTTCTGCCCAGCATGTGGCGGGCGGTTCACGACCTATGAGCGTGTGCAGCTGCGTGATCTGGTTGTCATAAAGACCAATGGTAAACGCGAAGATTTCGACCGCGATAAACTGGAACGTTCGATCCGCATCTCGATGCAGAAACGGCCGGTTGATCCCGAGCGGATCGATCAGATGATTTCGGGTATTGTGCGCCGGCTGGAAAGCATGGGCGACACGGATATCCCGTCCCACAAGATCGGTGAGATCGTTATGGAAGCTCTGGCGCGGATCGATACCGTCGCTTATGTTCGCTTTGCGAGTGTGTACAAGAATTTCCAGGCGGCCGATGATTTCGAGGAGTTTGTCCACGAACTGCGACCGCCGCAGCCTTCGACGGACGAGTGAGCGAAACAGATAAGCGGTTTATGGCGCTGGCTCTGTCATTGGGGCGGCGCGGCCAGGGGACGTGCTGGCCAAACCCTGCCGTGGGTTGCGTTATCGTGCGCAAAGGCCGGATTGTCGGGCGCGGTTGGACCCAGCCGGGCGGCCGTCCCCATGCCGAGACTGAGGCTTTGGCGCAGGCCGGGCAGGCCGCGCGTGGCGCGACCGCCTATGTGACTTTGGAGCCCTGCGCCCATCACGGAAAGACACCGCCCTGTGCCGAGGCATTGATTGCTGCGGGTGTCACCCGTGTCGTGGCAGCCGTGGAAGACAGCGATCCGCGTGTCGCAGGGCAGGGCTTTGCCAAGCTGCACGAGGCCGGGATTAAGGTCGTAACCGGTGTCCTCGCAGAGCAGGCGGAACGTGATCTGGAAGGCTTCTTCCTGAAAACCGAGCAGGGCCGACCTTTTGTAACCCTCAAGCTGGCCAGCAGTTTTGACGGGCGGATCGCAACCTCGACCGGGCACAGCCAATGGATTACCGGGCCACAGGCGCGCCGCGTCGTCCATGCCATGCGCGCGCGACACGATGCGGTGATGGTCGGTGCCGGCACGGCGCGGGCCGACGACCCGTCACTGACGGTTCGGGACCTTGGCATTGATCATCAGCCCGTGCGCGTTGTGGTTTCGCGCCATATGGACATATCCCTGATGGGGCATTTGGCTCGCACGGCATCAAAGACACCTGTCTGGCTCTGCCATGCGCATCACCCGGATGCAGAGCGCGCGAAAGCCTGGGAAAGACTAGGTGCAAAGCTGATCCCCTGCGCGTTGAGGGATCATCAAATTGACGCGGTCGATCTTCTCCAACAGTTGGGACAAGCCGGTCTGACCAGCGTCTTCTGCGAAGGTGGGGCGGCGCTGGCAGCGTCGCTACTGGCCGAGGATCTGGTGGATGAACTGGTCGGATTTACTGCCGGATTGACCATCGGTGCCGAAGGTCTGGCTGCTGTGGGAACATTGGCTTTAACGACACTGGACGCCGCGCCACGGTTCGAACTGATCGAAGCGAAAGTGGTGGGTGGTGATATCCTGCACCGTTGGCGCAGGGCGTCGGACTAGCGTTAGCGCCACAAGTGCGCATGTGTCGCAAACACACCCTGAAGTTTTGACAGAACTCGATTGAACGGACCGGTCGGAGCACAAGTGCCCTGCGCCAGACGTTCAACGGCAACCTCGACGGGGCAGGGTTGCCCTGTGACAGGGTCGAAATAACGTGGGTAATCAATCAGGGTGGCATGGACGAGGCCCATCAACGTCGGTCTTGCGCCACGCCGGGCGGGAACAGCCCCCAGATCCGTGGTCAGCCCCCAACCCGCATAAAAGGGCGCGCCCAGAGTTGTAACCTTCACGCCGCGCAGCAAAGCTTCGAACCCCAGAAGCGATGTCATGGTCCATACTTCCTGCACGTGCGGCAACAATGATGCGGGGTCTGTTTCGGTTACGACATTGTCTGCAATCGCCTCGGCATCGATCCTGCCTTCGCGCAGACCCGCTTCGACATCGGGGTGAGGTTTGTAAATCAGGATCGCATCGGGATTGGCGTCGCGCACAGTTTTCAGCAGGTCCAGATTGTTGCGAACCGCGCTGGTTCCCAACAGGATCGAGGCATCGTCCTCGACCTGTCCGGGCACAAGAATACGATGGCCTTCGGGCAGGGGGCTGGTCGGATTGCCGGTATTGTATTTGCTCAGGCCTGCGGCCAAAAGGTTTTCGACAAGACGTTCCGCGCGCAGGTCCTGATCCGGCCTCAACGTTTCACGCAAAGTGATCAGCTCTTCCAACTGGCTGGGTTTTGTCGGGTCGTAATAGATACCGATCTCGTCCGTCACTAGCGACAATGGCGGGACTAGTTCCGCCCCAAGCCCGCGTGAACGCAGGAACCCGTCTTCGACCCGAACCGCCCCTTCGGTGTTCCTTGCCTGGCTGGCCCAGACCATGTGGGGGCGGTCCGGTGTGCTGGCTTGGGATGCCGCGAAACGCAGCTTTCCATGTTGCCCGAAAAACTGTTGCAAATGCCTGCGTTTCCACAAGCGCATCCCGGATGCCGTCCAGCCGTTCTTGTCCTGTCGCCAGGCGCGGGTCTGTGCCTCTAACGTGTTCAGCACCGTTTCCAGCTCGCACAGTTGATCGCGATAGGGATCGTACCAAGTCGGGTACAGCAGCATGGCGGCCGCGAACAATTGCGCCCGTGTCAGGCTGCGCTGGCGGCGCGGAACGGGTCTGTCATCCTGCGTCAGGCCCCATCCGGCATAGAAAGGTTGGCCGAACACACGCGGTTTGTGGCCCGCCAGAATTGCCTCGAACCCCAGTTGCGAGGACACGGTGTAAACAGCAACGGCCCCTTCAAGCAACGGCCATGGGCTGATCGGGTCGTTGAACCGTGATATCCGGTCTGACAAGTCCTGATCGGTGAAATGCCCCTGACGGTGACCCGCCAGTGTTTCAGGATGTGTCTTGATCAGGATACGCGCGCCGGGGTTTTCCTCCTGCGCCAAGACAAGCATTTCAAGAAACCGGGCGCGGTCCGCTCCGCTTGCAGTTACTGAAGCATCGCCGACCGTCTGATCGATCACCAGAACATAACCCGGATCGGGTGGATCAAGATCGAGATCGAAGGCGGAATATTTGCTGAGGTTAAGCTCTCTGATCCGCGTGATCGCGGCGCGGGCACGGTCCAGCAGGGCCGTGTCATCCAGAGGGTGCGTGGTCAGCACTGTCTCAAGTTCAGACGGCGTGGCGGCATCGAAATGCAGGCCGGAACGATCCAGCAACAGCCCCAAGGGGGGCTCGCCATTCCGGCCCGGGTGCCGAGATCTGAGAAAGGCGTCCTCGACCCGCAGAACCGGGGCAGCGTGTTTTTCGGCGATCTTAAGGCCGCGATGTGCTGTCGGGCTGTTGCCCCAGACGCCTACGCAATCGCCTTCTTTCGGAAATCCCAGACGAATGTCGTAACCCGAAAGCGACAGAATACGTCTCAGACGTTTCTGGGTCAGAAAGCCGCCGTTATAGACAAACAGCCGATTTTGCCCGCTCCCGGCTGACGTGTCGGGATCAGGACGCATGCATCAATTGCCGGTTAGCGTGGCAACGTTTGCAACGGGCGTCAGACCGCCTGCGATAAGTGAGATCGACTTGCTCCACTGCGCATAGGGCGCTTCGGTCACGTAGATTGTATCATCATCCCGGATCACGAAATCGCGCGCAATGAACAGGCCGTTGGGGGCTGTCAGGTTCAGTAGGTAGATCATGCGCTGATCCCCTTTGAGGTCGGCGCGTCCGGTGATACTGCGGGCGACATCCTGACGTTCCTTGCGCAGAATGAAGATACCCGTTGGATCCGAGGACAGCGTCAGCAGACCACCGACCTGCGCCAAGGCTTCCAGAGCCGACAGGTCCTGGCTTTCAAATGCCACGCGCGATTGGCCCCCGGTTGCGCCAAGGGCGATATACGATCTGCTGTCCTCTTCCACCAGAATGCGGTCGCCACCGCGCAGGGCGACGTCCAGCTTGGGGTTGCGGAACAGGTCCTCGTACCAAACGGTACCCTTCTGATCGCCCCGGATCAGGGTCACCAGCGCGATGTCCGACGCGACCGAGACCCCGCCCGCCTGGGACAACATACCAAGCAGCGATCGGGTTGGCCGTTCAATCGGATAAATGCCCGGTGCGGCGACCGTGCCCGTCAGCGAGACGGTGGACCCGTCACCCGCGACGCGCCGCACTTCGACCTGCGGGTCCGGCGTTTGTTCCTGAAGCTTGTCTGTGATCAGTACGCGCAGCTGTTCCGGCGTGTTTCCCGCGGCCCGAATCCGTCCTGCATAGGGGACAAAGATAAATCCGTCACTATCAACCTGAACCTCGTTCAACGCGGTCGCAAGACCGGTTTCGCCGGACAGCAAGCCATCGTCGACGTTTTCCCAGATGGTCAGCCCCAGCACGTCACCAGGGCGGACGGTATCTGCGGTCAATGTCTGGGCACTGCTGAAGGAAGACGAAAAGCCATACTGAGGAATGGCGGACGTCGCGCGTGTGACATTGTCGTCAACTTCAACGACATATGCGTTGCCCCCGTTTTGAACTGAACCGGCCAGAATTTCGGATTTGTTCGGTCCGGATTTTGGCAACTGGCACGCAGCCAGCAGACCAATTGCAGCCACAAGGGACACACCCCGCATCCATCGCTTAGGAGAGACTTTCACCGCCCGATACCCTCAGTCTTTTGTAGTTGCGTGAAGACTAGCTGGTAAGTTGCTTAACTTCCAGTCACACACCACCCGTTTCATTCGACGACTTTCAACTGTGTCGTTCGCGCCTCGTTCGTATTCAGGACCGATTGGTATGGATCGTTGGTGTCCAAAAGCATATCCACGGCGCGGCGCAGCAGCTGACGGCGGCCTCGTCTTGAATAGAACCCGCCGGGTACCTGACTGGTTTCCAGAAGAAATTGCCGATAACAGCGATAGGCCTCGGCATCCGGGTGGCGGGGATCGGCGAAAAACGCTGCGATCGGCTGCTGTGAGACGAAATCGGGCTTGTCGTAAACCGAACGCCCGAAAATGCGCAATGGAATACCCCGCCACAGGACCTGCTGTCCAGCGGTGGAATTCACGGTGACGGCCGAACTCGCCTCATCCAGCAATCTGGCCAGCTTGCCGCCCGGCACATAATGAACACGGTCGCCGATGCCGTGTTTTCTGGCAATTTCACGGGCCCGGCGTCGCAACGGTTCGCGATGGTTTTCCAAGGGGTGTTCCTTTACCACCAGCCTGTGATGGGCGGGCGCGCCTTGTGCAAATCCTTCGATTACCAGCTCAAGAAATTCACACATACCCGAAAAGCTGGAATGAGCCTGCACCGAACTGTCATGCCCAAGCTGCAACAGTACCAGATGATAGGGGTATCCGCCCCATCTGACCCGCGCCGTCGCCAAACTTCGCTGAAGACGGTGAAAAGGCATCAAAAACAGTCGCTTGAGGTACAATCTGAATTCCTGCGAAACAGGCAATTCCCTGTGTGGTTGAAAGTTGCGGTAGCGGCTGTTCAGGGCCATCACGAACCAATGATAAAGGGCGCCATAGAAGATATGGTGCCGCATGTCTCCCCAATGCGACGGGGGCGGCGGTGCCTTTCGGTCGGACAGGGCCATGGCCTGACGCATCTGCTGAATATCCAGCGACATCAGCATTGAGTTTCCATTTGACCCGTCCCGCTCATAAGTCACCCACCAGGGGCGCAGATACCCTTCCTCGAATACATGTACGGTAACTCCGCACGACCGCGCGATTTCGACCGCACGCGCATGGATGGGTCTGGTGTCGCCATAAAGAACAATATCCGTAACAGCTTTTTCAGCGATCAAAGAGGACAGTGTTGCGGGCCAGTTTTCCGGTTTGTCCTGAAACGGGATGTAACTTGCCTTGTCGAACCAGAACGCCTGATCACCTGCATTGAACCCAACCCGCCAGACCCGGGCCCCCGTGGCGCGTAACATACGCCCCAAGGCCGGGAAAAAAGGTCCGTGCGGGCCCTGAAGGAACAGGAAGACCCGATCATGAGACCTTGAAGGCGGGTGCGGCATCCGAACTGCTCGTATTGTTGTTGTTGCCAAAACTATGCCCGTTTGGTGGGTGTACGGCAAGGCAGGGCTTGCCCGCGCGGCCCGTTGGCCTTACCTCGACGGTGAAAGTCAGGCACAGGTTAGGAACTGAGGGTTAACGGAATGTTTACAGGGATCGTCACCGACATGGGCACCGTCGCCGAGCTGGAGCAGCAGGGAGACCTGCGTGCGCGGATCAGGACCACCTATGACACTGCGGGCATCGATATCGGGGCCTCGATTGCCAGTGACGGTGTGTGCCTGACCGTGATCGCGTTGGGCGACGATTGGTATGACGTCCAGATCAGCGCGGAAACCGTTTCGAAAACCAATCTCGACACCTGGGCTGTCGGCAAGCGTGTCAATCTGGAACGCGCCCTGAAGGTTGGTGACGAACTGGGCGGTCACATCGTTTCGGGCCATGTGGATGGCGTAGCCGAGGTGATCGCGATCAAGGAAGACGGCGACAGCACCCGCGTCACCCTGCGCGCGCCAAAAGATCTTGCACGGTTTATCGCGCCCAAAGGGTCGGTGGCACTGAACGGCACATCCCTGACGGTCAATGACGTGACAGATTGCGATTTTGGCATCAACTTCATTCCACACACCAAAGAGGTCACCACTTGGGGTGACGTGCAGGTCGGTGACAGGGTCAATCTTGAGATCGATACGCTGGCCCGTTATGTGGCGCGTCTGGCCGAAATGCCCTGATACGATACGTCGCGTCGGAACAGACCTGCGCCGTTTGTGGACTGGTCTTTGTGCCCTCAGTGGTCTATTCCGCCGTTCAAACATGCCATGCGAAAGGCTGCCCAATGAGCTTTGAGACACCCGGCCCGGTCGAGGCCCGGCTGCGCGACGCGATCAGCCCGATCGAAGACATTATTGAAGAGGCGCGTGCGGGCCGGATGTATATCCTGGTCGACCACGAGGATCGCGAAAACGAGGGCGATCTGGTGATTGCTGCCGAGTTCGCCGATGCCGAGGCCATTAACTTTATGGCCACCCATGGCCGTGGCCTGATCTGCCTGCCGATGACAGCAGAACGGGTCGAAGCACTTGGGCTGCCGATGATGGCGGTGAACAACTCGTCCCGGCACGAAACCGCATTCACCGTGTCAATCGAGGCGCGCGAAGGGGTCAGTACCGGAATCTCTGCCGCCGACCGTGCGCTAACCGTGGCGACTGCGATCAACGAGCAGAACACGATGGCTCATATCGCAACGCCCGGCCACGTCTTCCCCTTGCGCGCCAAGCGGGGCGGGGTGCTAGTGCGTGCCGGTCATACCGAGGCTGCCGTTGATATCTCACGTCTGGCCGGTCTGAATCCCTCGGGCGTGATCTGCGAGATCATGAAACCCGACGGCACCATGGCGCGTCTGCCTGATCTGGTTGAGTTTGCGCAAGAGCACAACATGAAGATCGGCACGATCAGTGACCTGATCGCGTACCGGTCGCGCAACGACAATCTGGTGGTTGAAACCTCGCGTCAGCTGGTGGCGTCAGAATATGGCGGCGAGTGGGAGATGCGGCTGTTCACCGATCAGACCCATGGCATCGAACATGTGGTCATGATCAAGGGCGATATCACCACACCCGAACCGGTGTTGACCCGCACCCATGCTCTGCACGAGGCCCCCGATATTCTGGGTCTTGGTCCGAAATCCTCGCGCGAACTGCCGCGTGCCATGGAAAAGATTGCTGAAGAAGGACGGGGCGTGGTCTGCCTGTTCCGTCAACCGCGCAACTCGCTATATGCCACGGGCGACGAGGGGCCGCGCACAATCAAACAAACCGGTTTGGGGGCGCAGATCCTGTCCAAGATGGGAATTCAGGAACTGGTTCTACTGACCGACTCGCCGCAAACCGTATATCTGGGGCTTGACGCGTTTGGCCTGTCCATCGTTGGCACCCGTTCGATCCTGAAGGAAGACTGATCATGGCTGCTCAAGACGAACATGGCGTTCTGCCGACACCGACATTTGACAAGCCGGTCAAGCTGCTGATCGTGGCGGCGCCGTTTTATCGTGCGATTGCCGATAACCTGATTGCGGGCGCGAAGGCCGAAATCGAAGCCGCGGGCGGAACCTGCGAAGTAGTCGAGGTGCCCGGCGCGCTGGAAATCCCGACCGCCATCGCAATGGCCGACCGTCAGTGCAACTTTGATGGTTATGTCGCGCTCGGCTGCGTCATTCGTGGCGAGACAACGCATTACGAAACCGTTTGCAACGACTCCAGCCGGGCCATCCAGTTGATGGGCCTGCAGGGCCTGTGCATCGGTAACGGTATTCTGACCGTAGAAAATGATGCGCAGGCCGAAGTCCGCGCGAACCCCAAAAAGATGAATAAAGGGGGTGGGGCTGCTGCTGCGGCCTTGCATCTGATCGCGCTCAGCCGTAAGTGGGGCTCTTCCAAAAAGGGCGTTGGTTTCAAACCGCCGTCCGAGTCCATCCTCGTGGCGGGCGACAGCAACGGACCCTCGACAGCATGACCAAGACAGACGCGCCGAAACCGGCCAACCAGAAACGCCTGATGAAATCCGCCGCCCGGCTTTATGCTGTGCAGGCGCTGTTCCAGATGGAACAGTCCGGGCAAACGACCGAAGCTGTCGTGAACGAGTTTCTGGATCACCGGTTCGGCGCCATCTATGAGGGCGAGGAGATGCTGGACGGCGACATCTCGGTTTTCCGGTCCCTGGTTGACAATGCGGTGAACTATCAGGCGGCCATCGACCAGATGACCGACCGTGCACTGGTGGCCAAATGGCCGATTGCGCGCATCGATCCAACCCTTCGTGCGGTGTTCCGTGCCGCAGGTGCCGAGCTGACCCAAAGCGACACGCCGCCAAAGGTTGTCATTACCGAATTCGTCGATGTGGCGCGTGCGTTTTTCCCGGAAGGCAAAGAGCCAAAATTCGTCAACGCAGTGCTGGATCACATGGCGCGTGAGGCACAGCCCGAGGCATTCTGACGCCTTTACGAGAACCAAATATGCGCTAACTTGAATGTCATCGCGCAAAGAGGTTCGCCATGCCCAAACTGATCCGCCTTTATATTACGCAAGTTGCCTGGGGCTTTGTCATTTCGGCTGTGTTTGTCGGCGTCCTGTTGGCGCTGAATGTCGCAAACCTGTGCCATCTGATAACCAGTTCGGAAATCGGCCTTATCGCTTTGGTGATGATCTGGTTCATGAACGGCATTGTCTTTGCGGGTGTCCAGTTCGCCTACAAGATCATGAGCATGGCAGAAAAGCCGCAAGGCCCGCGCCGGGGCACCCCTGTTGTACACAGCTTTGAACCGGCGGTCGCAAAGCAGGAAGCCCCAGCAGGGCGCTGAATTTCAGGGGAAAATGTGGCGGGACCACCAAACAACCGTGTGGTTTGATTCCCGAGGACCTGTATATACAGGTGGGCGCCAGGTAATCAGGCCAGGACCTGAACAGAGCCAGCCCCCTCGGAATTGCTTAAGGCCACCAGAATGCTACCTGTCACAAGAAGGGCAGAACCCGCCACGCGCTTAAGTAGGGCGTCTGACGGGTTCGCACAAGGGGTCAGGCATCAACAGTTTCGTGCAATGCCGTGCGCATCTTGCCAAAGTGTTCGTCCCATCCCTTGTCTAGCGCCAGGATCAGGCCAAAGGCATCGGCCCCCTGCGGCAGGCCTTCATGCCGCAGGTCAAGGCGCGTCCCTCCTGCGACGGGTTCCAGGGTCCACTTGACCACGCTCACCGCGTCGCCCATCGGTTTTACGGTGAACGTGTATTCCAGATATTTGGGAGGGTTGGCAACGCGAACCTCACCCCAAATCAACAGGTCGCCGCTTGTCGTGCCAAACATCTCCAACTTTTGACCCGCGGACAGAGGGTGTTGAGGTTTGTGGAACCATTCCGCCAGACGATCCGGGTCTGTAAGATAAGCCCATACCGTTTCCGGTTCGGCCCTCAGAAAGATCGATTTCTTCAGAACTGTATCGGTCATTTCGATTTCCTTTCAACAGCTTCCTTGAGAGAGTTGAGGCGATCGTCCCAGAACTGGTCAAAATACCTGAGCCAGTCCAGAACGGGGGCCATCCCCTGTGGTTCAAGACGGTTAATGCGTTCGCGGCCACGGGTTTCGACGGTGATCAAGCCGCCGTCGGATAGCACGGTCAGATGCTTTTTGACCGCGGCCCGGGTCATGTCGAACTGGTCTGTCAACTGCCCGATGGTCATGTCCTGAGACGAGAGCAATTGTACAATGTCCCTACGTGTGGGATCGGCCAGCGCACGGAACGCGTTTTGAGTTCGGTTATCCATAAGCAACTCCAGAAGAGATACCATTTGGTATCGTATTAATATGATACCAAATGGTATTATGTCAAGCACGATGGAGCGCTTTACTTTTGTTCACCAATTGTTCACATTTGAGGTATGTTGTTAGATTTGCAGCCCGGACAGAAACTGGCGCGTGGCGTCGCACGCCACCTTGCCGCGCATGGTTTTGTTTCTGTTGAAGAATTCGTTCCGGCACGTGGTTTGCGTGTCGATGTGATGGGGCTGGGTCCCAAAGGTGAGATTTGGGTGATCGAATGCAAATCCAGCCGTGCCGATTATCAATCGGATGCCAAATGGCAGGGCTATCTGGAATGGTGTGACCGATTCTTCTGGGCCGTGGATACCGAGTTTCCGACCGATCTGTTGCCTGACGAAACGGGCTTGATCATTGCTGACGCCTATGATGCCGAGATCGTGCGCATGGCGCCTGAGGACAAGCTTGCCCCGGCGCGGCGCAAGAAGATGATCCAGAAATTTGCGACAGATGCGGCACGCCGACTGCATGCGCTGCGCGATCCGCGCTTATAAAAGCTCAGCCTTTGACGGCGAGGGCGGCCTGTATCGCGGCGCGGATCTCATCGGCGATTTCTTCAGCTTCTTCCGGGTCGAAATCCATCGGAATCTCGATGCCGTCGGCTTCGATGAACAAGCGTACCATCCCCTGATCGGTCGGACCGATTTGCAGGTTGGCCTGAATATCGCGTTCGGTATTGATGCCCATCTATGCCTCCGAGACTGAGCATTCGTGCTAGCGCGCACGGGGTTGAGAATCAAGTCACCTTTGCGGTCAGATAAAACATGGAAAATGTGGTTCTCAGAACGTTTCGCCCCGATGATGCCGCGTGGCTGGTCGAACAGCACGGGTTGCTCTATGCGCGCGACGAAGGATTTGATGACAGCTTTGCCCCATTGGTTGCGCGCATCCTTGAGGAGTTCATTGCCAACAATGACCCGTCCTTTGAAAAAGGCTGGATTGCTGAACGGGCTGGGCAAAGATTGGGTAGTATTTTCAGCGTGCGTGTTGACCAGACAACCGCCAAACTGCGCCTCTTCCTGCTAGTCCCCGAGGCGCGGGGACTTGGGTTGGGGAAACAGCTGTTGCAGACCTGTACAGACTTCGCACGCGAGGCCGGATTTCGGGAAATGGTTCTGTGGACCCATGAAAGCCATACGGCTGCCTGCGCGCTTTACAGGGCGTTTGGCTGGGAACTGATCGACAGCAAACCGGTGCATTCCTTTGGGGTCGACCTTGTCGAACAAAGCTGGAGAATTCGGCTTTAATCCTCTTGCATTCCCCGGGCGCGTTCGGTACATCGCCCCTCACAAAGTGCCGCCTTAGCTCAGTTGGTTAGAGCGCTGGATTGTGGATCCAGAGGTCCCCTGTTCAAGCCAGGGAGGCGGTACCATTCCCCCAAAATCGACTGTCCGTGTTCGCACCGCCAAGCGTATTACAAGTGTAGTGTAGGCTTGAACGCCGGTATGTCCGGGGCGATGACCTTTAGCGCGCCAGGTTCAGTTTGAACCGCATTTTTGCCCGTTTGGCGGTGGGCAGGTGGCGGTTCAGGCGTTTGTTGATCAGGCCAAATCCCCCGACAATCACCAATGTCAGCAAGATGAAATAGAAGGCCAGAATTGGATAGGGGATGAAGGGGTTGAACGTTTTGTCCGCGAAATAGCTGGCGTAATAGAGCGCGTCGCCACGTTGTTGCCAGGCCGGAAAGGCCGAGAAGAAGACTAGCGTGGTGGCATGGAACAGAAAGATCGCCTCGTTCGTATAGGCCGGCCAGGCCAGACGCAGCATGGTGGGCCAGACGATCCGCCGAAACCGCGACCAGCCGGACATGCCATAGGCATCTGCCGCTTCGATATCTCCCTTGGGGATCGAGCGCAGGGCACCGTAAAAGATCTCACCCGAATAGGCAGCGGTGTTCAGGAACAGCACGATCAGCGCCCCCAGCCAGGCCGAGGTAAAGGCGTCGAACATCGGATATGTTTTCTTCAGCGACAGGAAGAAGAAATAAGCAAAGAAGAACTGGATAAAGAGAGGCGAGCCCCGGAACAGAAAGATGAACCATTCGGCAGGTTTGCGCAGCCATTTGTTGGTCGAGGCTTTGCCGACGGCCAGCGCGGTGGCCAGAAAGAACCCGGTCGCCAGCGCCATGACGCCGAAATAGATGTTCCAGATCATGCCCGAGCCGATCAGGGTGAACTGTTCGCATAGGGTGAAATCGGTTTTAGGCAGCAGGCGCTCGCCAAAGCCAAGCGACCGCAGGCCGTAATCCTGAATGGTCTGGATGCAGCTCATGATCGGGCACCTTGGAAAGGAGATTGCGGGCGCGAAAGAGATTGCTGTGCAATCGCGTGCGGTACCCGGTTGCGGTCGTGAACGCGGATCATCATGCCGTTGTCTCCTTGCGCAGAAGCTCTCCGCCGGAAGTGGCCTGTCCGTGGGACAATCGCCGCATCAGTTTTTCCAGCCCAATTTCCGAAAAACGGGTCATGCCAAGGTAGAAGATCAGCAGGAACAGGAAATACCACATGCGCCAATCGCCATGTGGATATTGCGTGAATTTCGAGGTTTTGGTGCCGCCAAGTTCGCGCGCCCAATACACGATATCTTCGACGCCCAGCAGGAAGAGCAGGGGTGTCGCCTTGATCAGCACCATCCATAGATTGGACAGGCCGGGCAGCGCGTAGACCCACATCTGAGGTACGAGGATTTTCCAGAACGTCTGGCGGCGATTCATACCATAGGCTTCGGCCGTTTCCAGTTGCGCATGTGGTACGGCGCGCATTCCGCCGAACAGGACATTGGCCGCAAAGGCGCCAAAAACGATAGAGAAGGTGATGACCGCAAGGAAAAACCCATAGGTTTCATGCACCCATTCAGGCGCGGTTCCAAGTGGCAGCTTGGCGGCCTGACAAACGATGAAATCATTGCCCTGGCGGATTGGGTCGGTCCAGTCCGGGCACAAAATCTTATGCCGCGTCCACTCGAACGCCTGATCCAGAGCGATGACGAAAAACAGGAAAAACGCAATGTCGGGCACACCGCGCACAATCGCGATATACCCTTTGCCCAACCAGCTGAGCGGGGGGAAATGCGAGCGCGCTGCCATGGCACCGGCAAACCCGAAGCCAAGAGCGACAGGGGCGGTTACAGCTAAAAGGGCCAGAACCTTGATAAAAGACAGGTAGAATGACCAGTGGACGCCATTGGTCAGGTAGCATGAAAACCAGCGGAGCGTGCCCAGCGTGTCAGGATCAGCGCAGTACGAGAACATATGGCGTCTTTCCAACGTCTGTTCCGGCCAAGCCGGAAGCGGCCCGGCGCCGAAGCACCGGACCGGGATTGGTCAGGTCTTAGTTGGTGACGACCGAACCGTCAGTACCGTATGTGGCGGTGCCTTCACCAAACCACTTGATCAGCATCTCGTTCAGCGTGCCATCCGCTTTCATCGACGTGATGGCTTCGTCGAACTTGCCGCGCAGTTCACCGTCGCTTTCACGCAGCCCCATGCCGACGCCGCCGCCCAGCGGAACCGGATCGCCGACAAAGACCAGCTCACCGCCCGATTCCTCGACCAGCGGCACCAGATAGTCGCGGTCGGCCAGAACGGCATCGGCTTCGCCGTTACGGACGGCTGCAATGGTTTCTTCCGGGGTCGCGAATTCGACCAGGGTTGCACCGGATTCGGCAACGTGGCCTGCCTGGATCGTGGCGGTTTGCGCCGCAACGACACCACCAGTTACGTCTGCCGAGTCAGAGGTCGCAACATAGGCCGACGCGGTCGGTGGGTAATAGTCTTGGGTAAAGTCGATGACCTCATCACGTTCGGCAGTGATCGACATACCGGCGATGATGGTGTCGTAGTTGCCCGAGACCAGGTTCGGAATGATCGAATCCCAGTCGTTCTTGACCCATTCACACTCCAGGTTGGCGCGTTTGCACAGCTCGTCGCCGACCTCACGCTCGAACCCGTCGATTTCACCTGCATCGTTGATGAAGTTGTAAGGAGGGTAGGCGCCCTCGGTGCCCATGCGGACCGTGTCGGCCATCGCGATACCAGCAGTCAGCGCCAGGGCTGCAGTGGACAGAATCAGGTTTTTCATTGGTTACTCCCCAGTTTGGTTCTGTTCTTGAAGTTAAGCCGCCTGAGTGGCGGAGAGAAAGCCCCGAAGCCGCTCGGATTCGGGTGACGTAAAGATATCTTCGGGCAAACCTTCTTCCTCGATCAGGCCCTGATGAAGAAATACCACGTGGCTCGAGATATCTGCCGCCATTTTCATGTCATGAGTCACGATGATCATGGTGCGCCCTTCGGCTGCGAGATCCTTGATCACCTTGATCACTTCCTGTTCCAGTTCGGGATCCAGCGCCGAGGTCGGTTCGTCGAACAACAACGCCTGCGGTTCCATGCACAGCCCCCGTGCGATCGCGGCGCGCTGTTGCTGACCACCGGACAATTGTGCCGGATAGGCGTCGCATTTGTCACCAATACCAACTTTCTCAAGGTATTTGCGCGCGCTGTCTTCCACTTCGGCCTTGTCGCGGCCCAGAACGGTCACAGGGGCTTCCATCACATTTTGCAGGATGGTCATATGCGCCCACAGATTGAACTGTTGAAACACCATCGACAGGTTGGTGCGGATGCGCAGAACCTGCTTGGGGTCCGCGGGGCGACGCCCATGGCTATCGCCCGACCATTTGACAGGCTCGCCTTTGAACAGGATTTCACCCTGCTGGCTGTCTTCCAGCAGATTGCAGCAGCGCAGCAAAGTTGATTTTCCTGACCCCGATGACCCGATCAGCGAGACCACGTCGCCGCCATGTGCTGTGATATCCACCCCCTTCAACACTTCCAGATTGCCGAAGCTTTTGTGAAGGTTTTTGATTTCGATGACGGGAGCGGTTTCTGTCACGGGCAGTCCAGTAGTTTGTGGTGTTGGTGCGGTACTAGGGCCGAAAAATTTGCTCAATGCAATGCGCAATTCGCAAATTCAGGGTCGGAAACAGCCAAATTGACCAAATGCACCCGACAATTTGGTCATCAGATTATTCGCTGTGCGTATGGCGGTGGCGGGGTCGGTACGGACAGGTACCCCTCCGCCGGGATGTCGACCAGCCCCTGAATGTGCAGCGTTTTGCGGTCGTGTTCGGTAAGGCTGTTTATCGCAACTCGAACTGCGTCTGCGACCTGATCAACGTTTTGGTCGGGTCCGGTAATATAGGGCAGGGTCGGTGTCGGAGAGGTTTTTGCCAGTTCGCGCAGGCTTTCGCCCAGATCGGTATGTTCCTGCAACATCATCCAGGTCAACGCATCCAGTGCGGCGAAATCTGCCTTCCCGTCCGAGACCGCCTGCGCCGACAGCGCGTGACCGCCTGTCTCCAACAGCGACGCAGGATGCAGGTTCTCCCGGGACAGATGTGTGATCGGTGCCGCCCAGCCGGATTGGGACAGCGCTTCGTTATACGCGAAGATACCGTCAGTCATGCCCGCCAGCGTGCGGTTGTCGTCGCGCCGCGCCACAAAGACCGAGCAATAATGCCCGGCAGGACAACCGGGAAGGCCGTAATCCGGGGTGCCCACCAGTTGAACCCGATCATGCAAGCGTGTGCGATAGGGCATTCCACAGGTCTGTGCCAGCACCAGATCGGGATCAAGCCAGACCTGCCAAACATCGGCGCCTCGGGTCAGCTGTTCCGGACCATGTCCCAGATGCGTGCGAATCAACCCCCAGAACCGGTCATTGGCGGCCTGAACCTCGGGCATGTCGTACATGCCAAGCATGGCTATCAAGATTTGGCGGCCTTTTGCCGGGCCAAAGCCGAATCTACGTCGCTGACCCCCAGCAGGCTGACAACCAGACGCAGCAGCGAATCCTCCTCACCCGTACGGTGGCCATCAGCCAGGGCCACTGACCACAGCGCCTGAACCACCGCCAGCCGGTTTTCATAAGCGACTGCTTCCTTGATGGCACGGGTAAAACGGACCGTGTCGGGGGCTTCAGCCTCCAGATCTTCGGCACGGGCGCGCAAAGCCGCGCTTTCGAATGGGGACAAACCGTATCGTTCAGCCGAGATGCGGTCGATGCGCGCCATCTCGGAATCAGAATAATCGTTGTCAGATCGTGCCAGTCGCACCAGCAGGGCCGTCAGGGCCAGGCGGGCATCATCTTCGACAAGCGGGTCGGGCTTGGGCTGTGTGAGCCTGGAAAGAAAGTCACTGAACATGGGTAAGATATAGCGGGCGCTTAACTCACATCCAAGCGGCTTTGGACGCGCTCGCGCGCTGCCTGACTGTCATTATAGCTCAAGCCCATGGCAATGCGGGCTTCTTCGACGATCTTTATCTCGCCCTCGTCCGAACTGCCATCCGCCAGAACGATTTCCCACAACGCGTCAAGGGCTGCCAGCCGCTCTTTCAGGTCCGTGGTTTCCCGGATCAGTTTGCCGAACGTATCAGTTTCCGGTGCCGCAGCATGTAACTTTTCGCATGTAGCCCGAACTTTGGCCGCCTCAATCGCGTTATGCTGATAAAGACGGGCCAGTATCTTGTCGATCAGACTGATCTCTTCCAGCTTGTAATCGCGATCTGCCTGCGCGACGCGCACCATCAGAGCGCCCAGAGCAAGTTCTGCATCCGGGTCCGGCAATTGTTCATGATGAGGCGGTCTGAGCGCCTTAAAGAACCTTTTCAACATAACAAACACCTAGACGACAGGTCGTGATCGGCCAAGCACGAAATGCTGGTCTTGCTATAGTATGGCGTATGTCCCACGCTGAATCAGATCTGCGCGGCACCGGGTACGCACAGGCCGACAATCAATCGTTGACCAATATCGATGGGTTGCAATTTGTCCTGAGGAAACAGAAACCTGTATTTACCCGGCCATGGCCTCTTTGGCTGCGTTCTGCAACCAGGCCAGCATTTGGCGATAGGGGACCGGGCCGTAGCTGATCCGCGCAACCCCGAGCTTTGCCAGAGTGGGCGCATCCGGCGTGCCGGGCAGGGCGATGATATTGACCGGTAAGGTCGTGGATTCGCAAAGCCGGGCGATCAGAGCTTCGTTCTTTAGCCCGGGTGCAAAGAATCCGCTGGCGCCTGCATCAGCATAGGCATTGGCACGGGCAATGGCCTCATCCAGCATCGTGTCGTCATGGGTGTCCGCTTCGGCCTTCAGGAAGATATCTGTGCGAGCATTGACATAGGCGGGAATAGCCGCGCGCGCGCAAGCGTCGCTTACCGCTTCAACACGTTTGGCCTGAGTGGCGATGTCATAGAGACCGTCGCCACCTATGATCTGGTCTTCAAAGTTGAACCCAACAACACCGCAGTCCAGCGCGCGCCGAACGTTTTGCGCGATCCCTTGCGGGTCTTCGGCATAAGCCCCCTCGAAATCCAGTGTTACCGGCAGATCAACAGCCGCAACGATGCGGCGTGCATTGTCCAACGCGGCCTCAAGTGGAATGTTCTGCCCGTCGCCATAACCATGTGCCATGGCAACAGGGGCACTGCCGGTCGCGATGGCCTGGGCACCAGCATCCCGAACAGCCCCAGCGCTGCCAGCGTCCCAGATATTGAACAGAATGACAGGATCGCCCTTCTTGTGAAGGCTGGTAAAGGTCACGGCTTTCTGGGATTGGCTGGTCATCGGAACTCTCCTGTTGTCGCGAATCCTACAGCTAACGCTGCGACAATGACCCGGCCAGAGTTTTTGCGACCAGCCAGGTCATTTTGAGGTGACGGCACAGGCACAGATTGCGTCAGCATCGCACAGCACCTGTGACTTCCATCGGTTTGAAACCAAGGTCTCAGGCTTCGCCCGCGGCGCCAGAGACGAATTTCGCGCTAAACGCAGATTCGCCAAGACGTTGCAGAAGACTCAGCTGTGTCTCCAGCCAGGCTTTGTGACCTTCTTCTTCCATCAGGATGCGTTCAAACAGTGTACGCGAACCAACATCACCGGCCTCAGCCGCCTGTTGCGCTGCATTGGTGTAGAAGTCGACGGCCTCACTCTCGTCTTTGAGATCAGACGCGAACATCTCTTCCAGCGTGCCCGCTGCGGCTGGGCTTTTCTGAAACGCAAGCTCGGGGGTTCCACCCAGAAACAGGATACGTTCGATAAAGGCGTCAGAATGCACCAACTCTTCCTGCATCTCGCCCCGCATTTTCTCAGCCAGAATGTCAAGGCCCCAGTCGTCCAGAACGTGCGCGTGCAACTGGTATTGGTGCGCGGCAGTAAGCTCCATATGAAGCGCTTGCTGAAGGTTTGTGATCGTTGTCGCGTTGCTCATCGGAAATCTCCTGAAACCGTGAAATGCAAAAGCAGAAAACCTGCCTCTCCACACAGTTAAGAGGTCAGCCCCCACGAAACAACGTGGGGTGACAGTCCGACACAGTCAGGGATCAAACCAGGCGCGAGGTGTCTTTCGCGGCCCGCACAAATTCGCGAAACAGCGGATGCGGGTCAAACGGCTTGGACTTCAATTCCGGATGGTACTGAACGCCAATGAACCACGGGTGATCCGCCCATTCCACGATTTCGGGCAGACGTCCGTCCGGCGACATGCCCGAAAACTTCAGGCCCGCTTTTTCAAGCTTGTCGCGATACTTGATGTCCACCTCATAGCGGTGGCGGTGACGTTCCTCGATCTGCGTGCCGCCATAAACCTCGGCCACTTTGGATCCATCCGCCAATACTGCGTTGTAAGCCCCAAGGCGCATTGTGCCGCCCTTGTCGTCGCCGACCTTGCGCTCGACCTTGTGGTTGCCCTGTACCCACTCCTTGAGGTGATAGACCACCGGTTCAAACCGTTTCTTCCCGGCCTCATGGTCGAATTCCTCGGACCCGGCTTCGGTAATACCCGCAGCGTTCCGCGCGGCCTCGATCACCGCCATCTGCATGCCAAGACAAATGCCCAGATAGGGAACCTTGTGCTCGCGCGCATATTGCGCCGCCTTGATCTTGCCTTCGGTGCCACGCTCGCCAAAACCACCGGGGACAAGGATGGCGTGGAAGCCTTCCAGATACGGGGCCGCGTCTTCGGTATCGAAAACCTCGGCATCCACCCACTCGATCTTGACCTTCACGCGGTTGGCCATACCGCCATGGGTCAGCGCCTCGGCAATCGACTTATAGGCGTCTTCAAGCTGCGTATATTTGCCAACAATTGCCACTTTCACTTCGCCTTCGGCGTTGTGGATGCGGTCGCTCACATCTTCCCATTTGGCCAGATCGGGCTTGGGGGCGGGGCTGATCTGGAAGGCATCCAGAACGGCCTGATCCAGCCCCTCGCGGTGATAGGCCAGCGGCGCGTCGTAAATGGTGGACAGGTCCTGCGCTGCGATCACGCTGTCTGGACGCACGTTGCAGAACAGGGCCAGCTTTTCCCGTTCCTTGGTCGGGATCGGCCCTTCGGACCGGCAGACCAGAATATCGGGCGCCAGCCCGATCGAGCGCAGCTCTTTCACCGAGTGCTGGGTCGGCTTGGTTTTCAACTCGCCGGACGCCTTGATGTAAGGCAGCAGCGTCAGGTGCATAAAGATGCACTGACCGCGCGGCTTGTCCTGACTGAACTGTCGGATGGCTTCAAAGAAGGGCAGGCCTTCGATGTCACCCACGGTACCGCCAATCTCACACAGCATGAAATCAACCTCATCCTCGCCGATGGCGATGAAATCCTTGATCTCGTTGGTGACGTGCGGGATCACCTGAATGGTCTTGCCGAGGTAATCGCCGCGGCGTTCCTTTTCCAGCACGTTTGAATAAATCCGCCCGGAACTGACCGAGTCGGTCTTGCGTGCCGCGACACCGGTGAAGCGTTCGTAATGGCCAAGGTCTAGATCGGTCTCGGCGCCATCATCAGTGACAAATACTTCGCCATGCTCAAAGGGCGACATCGTGCCGGGATCGACGTTCAGATAGGGGTCCAGCTTGCGTAGACGCACCGAATAACCGCGGGCCTGCAACAAAGCGCCCAAAGCTGCCGAAGCCAGCCCTTTGCCCAAGGACGAAACCACACCACCGGTGATGAAAATAAAACGTGCCATAGTTTTTCGGCTGCTCCCGTGAGACGTCAAAATCAGCTGCCCGGCGGTTCCGAAAAACCGCTGCATCACGGGACTTCACGTATAAAGGATTCGCGCCAAAAGCGCAAGAGAACCGCAAGATGCTGTTGCAGTCCTCTTTCAGGTTTCTAGGTTTTGTGGATCAATCCGCCTGCGGGATCAGCGGCGCGTTGTCGTCCTGTGCCGGCGGCAGAAGATCATCAACCGACGGAATAGCCGGAGCGCTTTCCTCGGTCGAAGCCGGTGCCGGAACGCCCAGACGGTCGATTACCGAGCTGCCCGAAGATTTCTGAGCCGCAAGAATGGTCAGCGTGATCGAGGTGACGATGAAACACGCTGCAAGTATCCACGTCAGCTTGCCCAAAGCCGTCGCTGCCGCGCGACCGGTCATCGCACCACCGCCACCGCCCATGCCAAGGCCACCGCCTTCAGACCGCTGCATCAGGACAACGGCGATCAAGCCCAGAGCCAGAAGAAGATGGATGATGAGAACGACGTTTTCCATGGTGGTCCTGTACAGCGTGGCGTGTATCGCGTGGTACTTATGCAAGTTTGCCAGCGGGGGCAAGTCAGGAGTTGGCATCAACTTCCTTGATGTATCCCATCACGTCAAAGAGACTGGACAGTGCGTTGAGTTGTGACGCAGGCTGCGGCCATGCCACATGACGATCACGACCACCCGCATGCCCTGTTGCCACCCGAACCCGCATTGCGCGTCAAAGCGCTTGAGACGATTCTGACTCGCAAAGGGCTGATCGATCCGGCGGCTCTGGACGAGATCATCGACACCTATCAGAACAGGATCGGGCCGCAAAACGGTGCGCGCGTAGTTGCCAAAGCCTGGAGCGACCCTGCCTTCAAAGCTGCCCTGCTTGAAGACGCCACTCCGGTCGTAGCCGACCTTGGCTACTATGGCCGCCAGGGCGAACATATGGTGGTTGTCGAGAACACACCGGATCGGCACAACATGGTCGTCTGCACCCTGTGCAGCTGTTACCCTTGGCCACTGCTGGGTATCCCGCCCGGATGGTACAAGTCCGACGCCTACCGAGCCCGCGCGGTGCGAGAACCGCGCAAGGTGCTGGCCGAGTTCGGTGTCACCTTGCCCCAAGACACCTCTGTACGGGTTTGGGATTCGACGGCCGAAATTCGCTACCTTGTCTTGCCCATGCGCCCTGAAGGCACAGACGGGATGAACGAAGATGAACTAACCGCGCTTGTGACGCGCGACAGCATGATCGGCACGGGCCTTCCGAGGGTGCCCGCATGACCCGCGTTCACGATATGGGAGGCCGTTTCGGTGATGGTCCGATACGTCCAGAGGCAGAGAATGCGCCGGTCTTTGCTGAAGACTGGCACGCCCGCGCTCTTGCGGTCACACTTGCATCTGGTTTTCTGGGGCAGTGGAACATCGACGTTTCACGCCACGCGCGCGAACGCCTGTCCCCGAAGGACTACACCCGGTTTTCGTATTATGAGAAATGGATATCCGGTCTGGCCGATCTGCTTGTCGAAAAGGGTGTTCTGACATTGGAAGATCTGCGTGGCGTGCGTGGCGACAAACCGCACCCCTTGGCAGACAGAGCGCTCAAGGCGGAAGCGGTGTCCGCAGCGCTGGCCAAAGGCGGGCCTGCGGACAGGCCTTCCAATGTTGCGGCGCTGTTTTCTGTGGGGCAAGAGGTTGTCACGGTCCGACCGGCAGCAAATCGTCTCGTGGATGGGGGTCACACGCGCCTGCCTGTTTATGCATCCGGTGCCAGGGGCCGAATCCTGCGCCTGCACGGAACCCATGTTCTGCCCGATTCCAATGCGCATGGGTTGGGTGAGGCGCCAGAGCCGATTTATGCGGTGGCCTTTGCGACATCTGAGCTCTGGGCCGCCCCCGAACATCGCGCCGACCAGGTGGTTCTGGACCTCTGGCAAAGCTACCTGCAACCGGCATGAACGACTGTATCTCATACGGAGCCCCCGAGCCGGTTTTTGCTCAGCCCTGGCACGCTCAGGTCTTTGCCGTCACCGTCGCGCTGAACGAGGCTGGGCGGTTCGAATGGGCGGATTGGGCGGCGCGCTTTTCAGCGATACTGAAACGCAATGGACTTGCCCGGGAACTGGATGGCGGTGACGATTACTTCCACGCATGGCTGGAAACGCTTGAGACATTGCTGGCCGAACAGGGCGCTGCCATGCCGAAAGATGTGCAGGATGTGCATCAGGCCTGGGAAGAGGCTTACCTGACCACTCCGCACGGGCAACCTGTCCACTTAGGATGACAGGGTTAGGGGGCTCTGCCCCCGCCGCCCGTTCCGGGCGCCTCCCCCGGGATATTTACAGCCAGATGAAGCAAGGGATCCGCTCTTCATCTGGCTGCAAATATCCCCGCCGGAGGCATCGCGCGCTTGCGCGATTTTCCTCTGCGGCGAAATATCGGTTTCCCTGCGGTTTTTGGCCCGCTATATGAGCCGGGTTTGATCACTCAGCACGAAAAGGACCGGATATGGCCAACGTGGTTGTTGTCGGCGCCCAATGGGGCGACGAAGGAAAAGGCAAGATTGTCGACTGGCTCAGCGAAAGGGCGGACGTAATCGCGCGTTTTCAGGGCGGTCACAATGCCGGTCATACGCTGGTGATCGACGGTGAGGTCTATAAGCTGCACGCGCTTCCTTCGGGTGTAGTACGCGGCGGCAAGCTGAGCGTTATCGGCAATGGTGTGGTTCTGGACCCCTGGCATCTGGTCAATGAGATCGCAACCATCCGCGCGCAGGGTGTTGAAATCACTCCCGACACGCTGATGATTGCCGAAAACACGCCGTTGATTCTGCCGATTCACGGCGAGTTGGACCGTGCGCGCGAAGAAGCTGCGAGCAAAGGCACCAAGATCGGAACAACCGGTCGCGGAATCGGCCCGGCCTATGAAGACAAGGTTGGGCGGCGTTCCGTTCGCGTTGCCGATCTGGCGGATGAAGCCACGCTGGAGGCCCGCGTGGACCGCGCATTGCAACACCACGATCCGTTGCGCAAGGGTCTGGGTATCGAGCCGGTTGACCGCGACGCGCTGATTGCTCAGCTCAAAGAGATCGCGCAACAAATTCTGCCGTTTGCGGCACCTGTCTGGAAAGTGCTGAACGAAAAGCGCAAAGCCGGGAAACGCATCCTGTTTGAAGGGGCGCAGGGTGCGCTGCTGGATATCGATTTTGGCACCTATCCCTTCGTGACCTCGTCAAACGTGATTGCGGGGCAGGCGGCAACCGGTGTTGGAATCGGTCCGGGCTCGATCAATTTCGTGCTTGGCATTGTTAAGGCCTATACCACCCGCGTTGGAGAAGGGCCGTTCCCGACCGAGTTGGAGGACGCGGACGGTCAGCGGCTGGGTGAACGCGGGCACGAATTCGGGACGACAACAGGCCGCAAGCGCCGCTGCGGCTGGTTCGACGCCTGCCTGGTGCGCCAGACCTGCGCAACCAGCGGCGTGAACGGCATATCGCTGACCAAGCTGGATGTTCTGGACGGGTTTGAGACCCTTAAGATCTGCACGGGGTATCAGCTGGATGGCGAGCGTTTGGATTACCTTCCGACCGCTGCTGATCAGCAAGCCCGCTGTACCCCGATTTACGAAGAAATGCCGGGGTGGAGCGAATCGACCGAAGGCGCGCGCAGCTGGGCGGATTTACCTGCAAATGCGATCAAATATGTGCGTCGGGTCGAAGAATTGATCGAATGCCCGGTGGCGCTTTTGTCCACCAGTCCGGAGCGGGACGACACCATTCTGGTGACAGACCCCTTTGCAGACTGATGCGCGAGAAACAGAAGACAGGGTTGAGTTACAAGGCACGCCGGCGCTGGTCGCTGGTGATCCTTGTGCTTGGTCTTCCGCTGTACATCATCGCCGTGGTGACGATCGTGAACTTGCTGGGGCGTCCTCCGATCTGGATTGAGTTACTGGTTTATGTCGTGCTGGGCATCCTTTGGGCCCTGCCGTTCAAGTTCGTGTTTCGCGGCGTCGGCAAAGAAGACCCCGATCAGTCCTAGCGCTCGTCAGGTATGTCTGAATGACCGGGCCTGCTGAGCACTGCGCAGGAAAACGCGCGGTCCTCGGCGGTATAGTGTCGGCTGTCTGGTATCAGTCGAAACGTTCGGGCTTTGTCATTCAGGACGGGCGTTTGGTCCAAGGGCCAAAAGCAAAAAGGCCGGGGGTTAACCCGGCCTTGCTTGATAACCTTCAAGCGTGATCAGCCTACGGCACGCTCGTCATCGGGGCGAAAACCGATCAGGTTGGACGCCGCAAAACGCCCGCCCCCGGCCTTCTCAATCTTACCATCGCGCAGCAACTGCCCAAAAGAACGCAGGCTTTCTTCGCGATTGAACTCATCCTGTTTCAGTGAACGCACTTTGTTCATCAGCTGCGGGCGCGAAAACTGCTCCTGACCTTCGATGAAGGACAGATAGGCGGCAGCCGCTTCCAGAAGATCAGGCAGAGATTGCGCACCCTGTTCCTGTGCAAACTGTGCGAAACCGCCTTCCTCGGACCCGGATGTTTCCTGGTCTGTAGTGACACGACGTGGCGAGACCGGGTTTGCGGATGTTCCGTGCTCATCCACCCGTTGCTCGGCCACCAGCTTGAGCGGTGCCGGAGCTTCCGGTGCCGGACGCATGCTGGTCACCTTGATTTCGGGTCGCCGTGGGCTGACCACGGATGCCAGATCACCGCGGTATTCTTTGTCGGCCGCCTCTTCCGAGCGTGCCTGACCGTCGCGGTCGGCTTCGGTTGCAGCGACGGCGGTGCGCAGGTGCGAATAGGTTTCGCGCGCATCGCTGCTGCTGGGGTCATCCATATGCTCGCCGGTCTTTGCCATAAGGCGCGACATATCCTGATCGGGATCCGCATCGTCCGCCAGTTTTTGGCTCGAACGACCGGACAGGTGCTGTTCGATTTCGGAAATTTCGGTCAGCAGGTGCATTTCGTCGTCTGCGGTCAAAACACCCTGTGCCAGATCGTCCTCGACCGGTTCATCGTCGGATTCAATTGCTACGTCTTCTACGTTGAGGATGTTGGGGGCATCCTCTTCGTCGAAATCGTCTTCGGCAACGTCTTCGAGATCAACCAACAGAGGCGCGGCGGCGGACTGATCCGCCACCGGCGCGTCTTCGATCTCGTCGATTTGCAGGGGCTGGGGGGTCAGGGGCGCCTGCAAGTCAACGGTTTCTTCGATCTGAGTTTCAGCAACTTCGGGGATCAGCGCATCAACTGTCTCAGCCGCTTGTGGTTCCGCGGCCTCCTCGTCAAGCGCCTCGTCAACCGCAGGTGCCGCCAGTTCTTCGGTTTCCTGGGCTTCAGGCTCTTTGGGTTCGGCAAAGTCATCCGCGCTGAGAGCACCAGCCTCAAACGCGGCGGCCACAGCATCTACCGGAGGAGCGGATTTGGCCAGCAGAGACGAGTCTTCGTCTTCGGAATACTCGGCAGCGGGCACATCGGAATGAGAGACGACCGCGCGAATACGCTGCAGTTTCGCCGCGATGCTGTCAGCAGCCGGGGGCGGGGTGTCTGCGACAGGTTCTGCCTCGGCGAACCCGGTCTGCGCAGAGGTCGGTTGTGGCTGAACATGAGCGGGAGTTTCGGCTACATTGACCGCGGCCGTGTGCGGGGCCGGTTTTTCAGCAGCAACTGGCGCTTCGGTTGTCTGAGTGGCACGCAGCAACAGGCCGGATTCGTTCTGACGGGCTTCGACGCGCTGTGATGCATCACGCCGGGCGATGCGGGTCAGCATTTCGGCATCAGGTTGCGGGGGTTCCGAACCGAAGTACCGGTCATCCGCTGCGAGATCGCGGAAATACTCGGCGATGGCTTTCATCGTTTCAAAGGAATCATCAAATCCTTCCAAAGTGCAGGAGAAGGTTCCATATGAAACGGTTAATACCTTGTTATTCTGTACCATCAGACGCACGTCCTTTACAAACTACGAGAGCCCACTTACCCGGAATCGGGAGCACACGAAGGCTCTGAACTTTATGCATGAACCTATCATTTTGTGGTCTTAATGTGTCCAAATCCGGGAAAAATGGCCAATCTTAGGAAAATCGAGCCAATTGTACGCTCTATCGATCCAATCGGGCTGTTCGGAGGGGGATTTATCGGATCTGGAGACCTGAATCTGGTGCTGAATCGCGTCAATTCGGTCGTTGCCGCCGATGGCGGAGCGGACATTTTGACAGAATCAGGCCGGATTCCCGATGCGGTGATTGGTGACTTCGATTCGCTGAGCAAAGCGACGCAAGCTAAAATTCCCACGGATCGCCTGTTTGCCATCCGCGAACAGGACAGCACCGATTTCGACAAGGCCCTGCGCAATCTGCACGCTCCTCTGGTTCTGGGGGCTGGGTTTCTTGGCGGGCGACTTGATCATCAACTGGCCGTTCTGAACGTTCTGGTCCGGCGGCAGGATCAGGCCTGCATATTGCTGGGCGAACGTGAACTGGTTTTTCATGCGCCGCCAGAGATCAAGCTGCCGGTTGCGCCCGGCGATGTGGTCTCGCTGTTTCCGATGCAGCCGGTGACGGGGCGCAGTACCGGGCTGGAATGGCCGATTGATAATCTGGCCTTTCAGCCGGACGGGCAGGTGGGAACATCCAACCGTGCACTGGCGCCTGTCGAGCTGAAGATGGATGGGCCGGGCCTGCTGGTGATGATCCCGCGCACAGCACTTGATCCGCTTATGCAGGTGTTTCTGTCGGGGCAGACCGGGCGCTGGCCCGCTCGCGCAGAATGACGTACAGGCCTGCGGCAATGGTGATGACGATGCCAGCCGCAGCCAATCCATCGGGCAGGTCGTTGAAAATCACCCATCCGATCAGGGTTGCAACCGGGATTTCCAGATATTGCATCGGGGCCAGTGTGGCAGACGGCGCATAGCGCAGTGACCACGTCATCAGCAGATGCGCGACCGTACCCAACACCCCGATCGCAATCAGCAGCCAGTTCAGATCGCTGGATGGCAGGGTCATCGAGAGCTCTTGAATGTTCATTTGCGTGCCAATCAGAAGGAGCGGTGCCAGAAGGATCGTCGCAAATACGCCGGACACGGCTTGCAACGACACCGGATCGGTCTCTTTCGCGACTTGACGTGTGACCAGCATGAACAAGGCAAAAACCACGGCAACGATCAGTGGCAGCAACGCAGGTGCACCCACCTCGGCAAAGCTGGGTTGAATGACCAGCAATGTGCCGATGAACCCAACGACGCAGGCGGCAAGACGGCGGGAACCGACCTCTTCCTCCAGAACATATTTGCCCAGCAGCAGCATGATGAATGGCATGACAAAGGCAATTGCAACGGCATCCGCCAAGGGCAGGAATTGCAGCGCGCTGAACATGGCCGAAATGCCGATGATATGCAGCAGCGTCCGTAGCAGGGTCAGCCGCAGGATGCGGCCGCGCATCCGCCAGGGTCGCCCCGTCACCGCAACCAGGGGGATCAGGATCACCGCTTGCACCGCGAAACGCACCATGACCAGCAGACCCAGCGGTGTGGTTTCACCCAACAGCTTCGCCATCGCATCCCCCAAGGGTGCGAGCACGCAAAAACCAAGCATCAAAAAGATGCCAAAGACGGGTCTGTCCTGGGTCATGAGCGCGACGCTATCTGTTTCGCGACGCAGAGGGAAGCGCTGTTGTCAGCGGTCGGGCAGGGGATGAACCTTGGTGTAATCCGGCCCGATGCAGGTGGGCAAACCATCCTCCAATTTCAGCCATTTCAGCTTTTCTTCATGCGCGACATGCAACGTAGGTTCCAGTGTGTCAGGAGAGTCCAGTGTCGCGACATAAAGGTGCATCACATCCGACATGGCGGTTGAACGGAAGGACATTGGCGTGCCGCAGTGCGGGCAGAAGCTGCGCTCGACACCGGGAGAGGAGTTGAAACGCTTGGGCTCTTCACCGGTCCACCGCCAATGGCCATCCCGAACTCCGAAATACGTTGTCATCGGCGCTGCGCATTGGCGACGGCAACTGTCGCAATGGCAGGTGACGCATGAAAGTACCGGAGGGTCGACTTCGAACCGGATCTTGCCGCACAGACAATGTCCACGCATGTCGCCCCTCGCTTTCTGTTTCAGCAATTCGGTACGTTCACAGCCAGACCACCCAGCGACGTTTCCTTGTATTTCTCATGCATGTCATGGCCGGTCTGGCGCATCGTCTCGATCACTGCGTCCAGCGGCACGAAATGCTGACCGTCCCCGCGCAAGGCCAGCGAGGCGGCTGAGACCGCTTTGATGGCCCCCAGCCCGTTACGTTCGATACAAGGAACCTGAACCAAACCGGCAACAGGGTCGCAGGTCATGCCCAGATGATGCTCCAGCGCGATCTCAGCGGCATTTTCCACTTGCTCGGGGGTTCCCCCCATCACGGCGCAAAGCCCGGCTGCCGCCATGGCAGCCGCGCTGCCAACTTCGGCCTGACATCCCGCTTCGGCACCCGAGATCGAGGCGTTGTATTTCACCAACCCGCCAATGGCCGCTGCGGTCAGCAGGAAATCTTCGATATGGCTTTCGGACGCGCCCGGTACGTGATCCAGGTAATAGCGCAGAACAGCGGGCAGAACACCTGCGGCCCCGTTGGTGGGCGCGGTGACAACCTGCCCGCCCGCCGCGTTTTCCTCGTTGACCGCCATGGCATAGACGCTCATCCAGTCGTTGATCGTGTGCGGCGCGGTCAGGTTCATGCCGCGTTCGGCCATCAACGCATCATAGATGCCTTTCGCGCGGCGGCGCACTTTCAAACCGCCCGGAAGGATGCCGTCGGTGGTCAAGCCGCGTTCGATACAGGCATTCATGACGTCCCACAGGCGAGCCGAGCCTTTGGCAAAACTGTCGGCGCAGCCCCTCGCGATCTCGTTCGCGCGCTTCATCCCGGCTATGGTCTTGCCACTGGATTTGGCCATCTCAAGCATTTCTGCGGCGGATTTGAACGGGAACGGGACCGGGTCGCCTTCATCGGTGTCTTTCCCTTCGGCCAGTTCTTCCTCGGTCAGGACAAAGCCGCCGCCGATCGAATAAAACACCTGCCGCAGGATCACATCGCCCTGTGCGTCGGTGGCCATCAGGATCATCCCGTTGGCGTGCCCGGGCAAATTGTTGTCGTAGTCAAAGATCAGATCCGCCTTGGGATCGAACTGAAGCGTCGGCAGGCCTTCGGGCGTTACGGTGTGCGTGCGGGCGATATCGGCCAGCGCGGCCTCGGCCTTTTCGTTGTCATAGGTGTCGGGAACAAAGCCCGCCAGACCCAGAATGGTCGCCCGATCGGTCGCGTGGCCGACGCCGGTGAAGGCAAGCGAGCCGTGCAGCGATCCTTTCAGACCGGTAAATTCAAAGGGGGACGCGCGCATCATGTCCAGAAAGCGCGCCGCGGCCACCATCGGGCCCATTGTGTGCGATGAAGACGGGCCAATGCCCACTTTGAACATATCGAAGACAGATAGGAACATATCAGATAGCCGAGCCTTCCGGGGGATTAGCGTAAGTAGGGGATGTGAAGGGTGTAACGCCCAAACCTTCCGCAGCGATTGCCGAACGGGTGGCAGGGCGTGTCTCAAGGTGCAGAAGCATTTTCAGCAGATGCGGCGTGTCGGCCTGTTGATACCAGCTGCGGTCAGCACTTACTGGGTACAGGGCCATCCAGCGCATCATGCAGGCGACATAATAGGTCAGAACCGATGGGACACCTGCGCGAAACCACTCAGGTCCGCGTTGCGCCAGCGCATCCAGCAGCCGCAGGTGCTGCTGCAACCGGGGTCGGATGCCCGCGCGCAGCGTGTCGGCCTGAAAGGCGTCTATGTATTTTTCAGCGTAGAACAGGATGCGCAGATCCGCATGCAACGTGTTGGACGCGAAGAACAGCCATTTCAGAAAACCGGCGCGTTCAGGATCATCTGCCGCCGGGGCCAGTTGACCATGGCGTTCTGTCAGCCAAAGCAGGATCGCCGCGGTTTCAAAGATCGGGCCCTGCGGCGTTTCCAGAACCGGGATCAGCCCGTTGGGATTAAGCGACCGGTACGCGTCGCTGTCCTGCTCGTTCTGGCGGCGGTCCACCAGCACGGTTTCATAAGCCACGCCCATCTCGTCCAGCGCCAGCCGGATCACCAGCGAGGCGTTGTCAGGGGCATAGTGCAGGCGGTACGGCGTCAACATGCGCGCAACTTACAGCGCAAAGATGTGGGTGTAAGACATGATTGCGACTTTTCCGACAGGAAACGCGTAGTCCTGAGACATCTTAACACCCGTCGGATCGCAAAATGGGGTCGCAGTCGCCTGACGCATTCCCTATAACTCCGTCAGAATAAACTGGGAAAGCTGCCATGACCAGAGATCTGTCGCCAATCGACACCGCGAAATACGTTGCCGCGTTCCGTGCCGCCGACATGGTCGAAGACGGGATGCGCGTCGGTCTTGGCACAGGATCGACAGCCGCCTGGCTGGTGCGCCGCCTGGGCGAACGGGTGCGCGAAGACGGCCTGCGGATCAAGGGTGTTCCAACCTCGACCCGCACGGCGCAGCTTGCCCGCGAGGTTGGTATCGACGTCATCTCACTGGATCAGGCCGGTTGGCTGGACATGACCATCGACGGCGCGGATGAGTTCGATCAGGACCTGAACCTGATCAAGGGGGGCGGCGGTGCGCATCTGCAGGAAAAGATTGTGGCCACCGCCAGTGACCAGATGATCGTCATCGCCGATGCAGGCAAAGAAGTTGAAACTCTGGGGGCCTTTCCGCTGCCCGTCGAGGTCATTCCCTTTGGCTGGCAGACAACGCGCACATTGATCGAGGAAGCGCTGGATACGATGGATGTGCTTGGGACATCCTCGGCGCTGCGCATGAATGGCGAGGCTCCGTTTGTGACCGATGAGGGCAACCACATCCTTGACCTGCACCTCAAGCGCATCGGCAACCCGCGCCAGATGGCGCTGATTCTGAACCAGGTGCCCGGTGTTGTGGAAAATGGCCTGTTCATCGACATCTGCGACAAGGTCGTGATCGGCCATGGCGATGGCCGGGTCGAGCTGCGGGATATCAACGCGGGCACAGTTGCGATGGATCAGCTGCTCAGCGGATCGCGCGATAACCTGTTTTCCGATTTTTCGGACTGAGTATCGTGCAGGTCCCTCCGGCAAGTGGCTATGAAAGTTCGAATTTTCCACGCCGGGGGTTGGCACAGGGTTTTTTACGCCCAGATATCCAGAGAATTTTGCAAGTTGAACGAAGGAACCCGGCATGAGCTTTGACTATGATCTTTTTGTCATCGGTGGAGGTTCGGGCGGGGTCCGCGCGGCGCGTGTTGCGGCGGGTGAAACCGGTGCCAAGGTCGCGCTGGCCGAAGAAGACCGGTATGGCGGCACCTGTGTGATCCGGGGCTGCGTACCCAAGAAGCTGATGGTCTTTGCCAGCGAATACTCGGGCATGGTCGGGGACGCGCAGGCCTATGGCTGGGACATTCAGCCCGGCGCGTTCAACTGGAACAGTTTTCACGGCAAGCTGGTGGCCGAGCTTGATCGGTTGGAAGGGATATATCGCAATATCCTGAAGAACAACGGCGTCGAAAGCTTTGACCATCGTGCGCGCCTTGTGGATGCCCACACGGTCGAGCTGGCCGACGGAACCCGCAAAACGGCCAAACACATTCTGATCGCCACCGGCGGTCGCCCGGTTGTTCCGGATTTTCCGGGCTCGGAACTGGCGATTACCTCGAACGAGATATTCCATTTGGACAAACTGCCTGAAAGCATCCTGATCGTAGGTGGCGGTTATATCGCCTGTGAATTTGCCGGGATCATGAACGGGCTAGGGGTCAGGACGACTCAGTTCTATCGCGGCGCACAGATTCTTCGGGGTTTTGATGACGAGGCGCGTGGACTGATCAGCGAAGAAATGTGCCAGAACGGCATCGACCTGCATCTGGGCACCAATGTGCTCGAGATGAAAAAGCAGGGCGACAAGATCTGGGTCAAGGCCACCAACGGCTCCGAGCAGTGTTTTGATGTGGTGATGTACGCCACGGGCCGTGCGCCGAATGCCGATAACCTTGGGCTGGAGGCTTTGGGCGTTGAACGCGGCCGTAAGGGCGAGATCATCGTGGATGAATACAGCCAGACCGCTGTGCCCTCGATCTTTGCCATTGGCGATGTGACGGACCGGGTGAACCTGACACCGGTTGCGATCCGCGAGGGGATGGCCTTTGTGGAAACCGTGTTCAAGGGCAATCCGACACCGGTGGATCACGACTTGATTCCGACCGCGATCTTCACTCAGCCTGAGATGGGAACTGTCGGCCTCAGCGAAGAAGAGGCAGCAGAACAGGAACCGATCGAGGTTTATGCCACATCTTTCAAGCCGATGCAGAAATCCTTTGCTGGCGGCACGCAGCGGGTACTGATGAAACTCATCGTCTCTCAGGCCACGCGCAAGGTGCTGGGTTGCCATATTGTCGCCCCCGGTGCCGGCGAGATGATCCAGCTGGCGGGAATCGCTGTAAAGATGGGCGCGACCAAGGAAGATTTTGACCGAACGGTTGCAGTTCACCCGGTCATGGCCGAAGAACTGGTGACAATGCGGCAACCTGTGCGCACGGCTTGATTTGCAAGCGCGCGCACACACGTTACAAGGGAACCCGTGATCACACGGTCCAAAACGAAGGAAAAGATACATATGGCGGGCAATAGCGGAGGCCCCTGGGGGGGCGGAGGCTCATCCGGTGGCGGAGGAAATCGGGGTAACAACGGGGACGGGCGCAAGCCCCCCGAAAGCGATGGTCCGCATATTCCCGAGATCGACGAACTGATGAAAAAAGGCCAGGAGCAGCTGCGCGTTCTCATGGGCGGTCGTGGTGGTTCTGGCCGCGGTGGCCGTAGCGGTCAGGGCGGCGGTGGCCCGGCCTTTACCAAGGGCACCCTGCTGCTGGGCGGCGTCGCCGCTCTGGTGATGTGGGGCGTGGCCAGCGCCTATACGGTCAAACCCGAAGAACAATCGGTCGAGCTGCTGTTTGGTCGCTTCTCGGGGATCGGTACAGAAGGTCTCAACTTTGCCCCATGGCCGGTTGTGACGGCCGAAGTTATTCCGGTGAAGGTCGAACAGACGGAAACCATCGGCTCGGGTGGTCGTGGAAGCGATGCGGGTCTGATGCTTACGGGCGATGAAAACATTGTCGATATCGATTTTCAGGTGGTCTGGAACATCTCCAATCCGGCAGATTTCCTCTTCAACCTGCGCGATCCCAGACAAACGATTCAGGCGGTTTCGGAATCAGCGATGCGCGAAATTATCGCGCAATCTTCGCTTGCGCCGATCCTGAACCGCGACCGTGCGGTTATCGCGGAACGGCTTGAGGAGCTGATTCAATCCACGCTCGACAGCTATAGTTCAGGCATCAATATTGTTCGTGTGAACTTTGATGGTGCCGACCCACCAGAACCGGTCAAGGACGCATTCCGCGAGGTTCAGTCAGCGGGTCAGGAACGTGACCGGCTTGAAAAGCAGGCTGATGCCTATGCCAACCGGGTTCTCGCCGGTGCGCGCGGTGAAGCGGCACAGGTTCTGGAAGAAGCCGAAGCCTATCGCGCCCAGGTCGTGAACGAAGCACAGGGTGAGGCCAGCCGCTTCAGCGCGGTTTTGGCGGAATACGCCAAAGCACCAGACGTGACGCGCAAGCGTCTGTATCTTGAGCGGATGGAGCAGGTTCTTGGCGACGTAAACAAGATCATTCTGGATGAGAATGCCGGTGGGCAGGGGCAGGGCGTTGTCCCGTATCTGCCGCTGAACGAATTGCGCCGCAACTCGGGCGAGGGGAACTAAAAGATGCGTAAATCAACTTTTGTTCTGCCCGTCATTTTTGTTCTTGTAGTGGCTGCGCTGTCGTCGATCTTCATCGTCGACGAACGTGAAAAAGCACTGGTTCTGCAATTCGGTCGCGTCATTGATGTCAAGGAAGATCCGGGTCTTGCGTTCAAGATTCCGGTCATTCAGGAAGTCGTCCGCTATGACGACCGTATTCTGAGCCGCGAGGTCGGACCACTGGAGGTGACACCTCTGGATGACCGCCGTCTGGTGGTTGACGCATTTGCACGCTATCGGATTACCGATGTGCGCCAGTTCCGCGAAGCGGTGGGTGCGGGTGGCATCGATACCGCAGAACAGCGGCTGGATTCCATTTTGCGGGCGAAAACGCGCGAAGTTTTGGGTTCCGTCAGCTCGAACGATATCCTCAGCTCGGATCGGGCGGCGCTGATGCTGCGCATCCGCAATGGGGCCATTACCGAAGCGCGTGATTTGGGTCTTGAAGTGATCGACGTCCGGCTCAAACGCACTGACCTGCCGCAAGCCAACCTCGAAGCCACTTTTGCGCGTATGCGTGCCGAACGCGAGCGTGAAGCGGCAGATGAAGTGGCCCGTGGTGAGGAAGCCGCACAGCGTATCCGCGCGCAGGCCGATCGTACGGTGGTGGAACTGGTGTCGGATGCCCGCCGCGAATCTGAAATTGTTCGCGGTGAGGCCGACGCCGAACGCAACGCGATCTTTGCGGATGCCTACGGAGCAGACCCCGAGTTCTTTGAGTTCTACCGCTCTCTGTCTGCCTATGAAAATGCGCTTCAGGGAGGAAACAGCTCGTTGGTGCTAAGCCCGGATTCGGACTTCTTCAACTACCTCAGCTCGCCAACAGGTCGGCGGGCACCGGTGGCGGCGCCGTCCGAATGATGGGTATGATCCTTCTGGCCTTCGGGCTGGTACTGATTGTCGAGGGGCTGGCCTATGCGCTGGCCCCTTCGCTTATCGAACGGATGCTGGAGGCGCTGCGCGCCATGCCCGAACAGGGCCGGCGACTGGCCGGGTTGCTTTGTGTTGTCAGCGGTTTGATCCTGCTCTGGGGGGCATATCAACTGGGCTTTTGACGGGGCGGTTTCACGTGCGGGTGATTTCCCTGCGATCCCGAGTTGCTCACCGGGTTAAACTGACTACATTGGGAACTAAGAAAGGCCGAAACAGGCCTTGGCAAGATTGTCGACAAGGAGAGCTCAAGTGCAGGCGAAAGCGCGCAGTTTATCCGTCCGGTGGGACGACGTGAGTGTTTGGATGCGGCTGTTGTGGCTGGCCTTTGCCGGTACGCTGCTTGTGCTGGCGCAGTCGGTTTCCGCTCAGGCCAGAGGTGAAAGCCTGGCACCCTTGGCGGAAAAGATCAGCCCGGCTGTGGTGAACATCACCACAAGCACCCTGATCGAAGGTCAGACAGGCCCACAGGGTATCGTGCCCGAGGGGTCTCCGTTCGAGGATTTCTTTCGCGAGTTTCAGGATCGCAATGGCGGCAATGACAACAGCCCGCCCCGACGCAGCAACGCCCTTGGGTCGGGTTTTGTGATCTCTGAAGATGGCTTCATTGTCACCAACAATCACGTCATTGCGGAAGCTGATGAAATCCTTGTGGAATTCTTCCCCGGCGACGGGCAGCCCAAAAAAGAACTGGTGGCCAAAGTCATCGGAACCGATGAGAAGACCGATATTGCACTGCTCAAGGTCGAAGCGTCCGGCCCCTTGAAATACGTGCAATTTGGCGACAGCGACGTGGCGCGTGTGGGGGACTGGGTGATTGCCATGGGCAATCCGCTGGGCCAGGGCTTTTCTGTATCCGCTGGTATCGTATCGGCCCGCAACCGGGCGCTCAGCGGATCATATGACGATTACATCCAGACGGATGCGGCGATCAACCGGGGCAACTCGGGCGGTCCATTGTTTAACATGGACGGCGAAGTGATCGGCGTGAACACAGCCATCCTGTCACCCAACGGTGGCTCGATCGGCATCGGCTTTTCGATGGCATCAAACGTGGTGGTGAAGGTCGTCGATCAGCTGCGCGAATTTGGCGAAACCCGGCGCGGCTGGCTGGGTGTCCGCATTCAGGACGTGACCGAAGACATGGCCGAGGCCATGGGGCTGGAGAAACCCGGCGGCGCGCTGATCAGCGATGTCCCAGAAGGCCCCGCCCAGGAGGCCGGTCTGAAAGCAGGCGACGTGATCATCAGCTTTGACGGTGTCGAAGTTGAAGACACCCGTGGTCTGGTCCGTCAGGTCGGTGAAACAGAAGTCGGCAAAGCCGTCCGGGTCATTGTACACCGTGATGGCGGCACGCAAACAATTCTGGTCACGCTGGGACGCCGTGAGGACGCAGAAAGCAAAGACGATGACGAAGAAGAAACGCAGGAGGCTCCGGTCGAAGAAAACGCCGATATTCTCGGGCTGACCATCTCCCCGCTCACAGATACGCTGCGCGCGGATATGGGATTGGACGCAGATGCCCAAGGTCTGGTGATTTCGAATGTTGACGAAGCGTCTGAGGCTTACGCGAAAGGGTTGCGCGCGGGTGACCTGATCACCGAAGCGGGTCAGCAAAAGGTGGAAAGCATCGCGGACCTGGAAGCCCGAATGGACCAATCGCGAGAGGCTGGGCGGAAATCCCTGTTGCTTTTGGTCCGCAGGGGGGGCGAGCCGCGATTTGTGGCGCTAAGCCTGGAAGAGTGATTTGAAAAGGCCGGGACAAGCGCCCGGCCTTTTTCATTGCCTGAACACCTGAAGAGGCATGCAGAAAGAAAATGAGCCATACGCAGTAATTGCGTATGGCTCAGATACAGGGAGAGATCAGTGGACAGATATCGGGGATGATTCTCTGACCTCCTACGGTAACAACTTCACCTTAGGTCAACACAAACCCTCTCGTATGTGAACCAGATCACACTGGTTCAGATAAGTTCGGAATCGGCCAGTTCCCGCAATGCGTCGAAATCCTGAATCAGCAACCCGCCGCGCGAGGATTCGACAATATTGTCGCGTTTCCAGATCGAGATCGTCTTGGAAACGGCCTCGCGCGTGGCCCCGACAAACTCGGCAAGTTCGCTCTGCGACAGGGTGATGCGCTGCGACGGGTCGTCCTGCAATTCCGACAGATGCAGCAGCTTTCGTGCCAGTCGAATGGGCATGGGCAAAAAGACCTGCTCGTTCAGCTGCAACCCCATCCATCGCATCCGCAGCCCGGCCAACCGGATCAGATCCACAGCAAGATCAGGCTGTTTTCTGATCTGGTTCATGACGTCATTGCGACGCACACGCAGGACGCGCGATGGCTCGGCCGCCGCAATGGTTGCCGTGCGCGGGCCGTTGTCAAACAGCGCAATCTCGCCAAAAACTTCACCTGGGCGCATCAGCGTCAGCGTCAGCTTTCGACCGCTCATCGCCAGAAAGGACACTTCAAGCGTGCCTGCCAGAATGGCATAAAGCGAATCCCCTTCATCGCCTTGTTCGAAAAGGGTTTCTCCTTGAGCCAGCGAGATGTCGGTCGCTTGCGCCGAAAGCATCTCTCTAAGCCCGTCGGAGGCTTCGGAAAGGAAGCCGCTGGTGGGAAAGGCCGTCATGTATACACCGATCTTGGGCAAGGTGTGAGTGTGGGTGGTGACACAACTTCCCATAGCTCGGCGGCTAAGCCAAGAATTTTGTTTGATTTTGCAGGTATGGCGACGTCAGAACAGCTATTTCTGTTCCGGGTCGTCCATATAGCGTTGCAGGATGCTGAATTGCAGCATCAGGAAGGCCATCAGCGCAATGGGAAATCCGAAGGTTTCGATCTTGACCCAAAGGTCGGTCGACATGGTGCGCCAGACAAACTCGTTTGCCGCGGCCAGAACAGCGAAACAGGCGCAAAGGCGGCGTGTCAGAATCATCCAGCCTTCGTGCTTCATAGGCAGCATTTCATCCAATACGTAGGCCAGATAAGATTTCTTTTGCAGCAACCCGATGCCAAGGATCAGGGCGAACAGGCCATAGACAAGCGTGGTTTTCATCTTGAAAAACCGCTCGTCATTGAACCATGCGGTCAGGCCGCCGAAGAAAATGACCATGAAGGCCGTGAAAATCTGCATCCGGCTCAGTTGGCCGGTGAGGTACCACAGGATACCCATTGCCCCCAGCATCAGGGGGACGAAGATAATCGTCGCGATGATAAAGCCGGAATATTCGGTGCCACCGATCAGAAAGCTGTCATCACGCAAGCGCAGGTAGATGAAGAAGAAGGCCAGCGGCGGGCCAAGCTCCAACGCCTGTTTCAGAAATGGGTTGATGTCTTTTTTGCCTGTCATCGGTATGTCCTGCTGCTTACCCGCCCATTTCAACTATTACGGCGCCGAGTGCAATCAATGCCATCAATGCAATGCGCCTTGGGCCAACGGTTTCCTTCAGGACAAGCCAGCCGATCAGCGCCGCAAAGACGGTTGAGGTTTCGCGCAGCACGGCGGCTTCTCCGACTTTGTCCAGTCGTGTGGCCAGCATGATCGACCCAAATGACAAAGGCGCGATGATCCCGCCGGCCAGACCCCGCAGCATCAGCGGGCCGGGCGCAGGGCGATGCGTCATCGCGCGCCATCTGAGGAAGGCATAGACCGGCATGGCCGCACCGTCGATCATGAAGAACCAGGCCAGAAATGTGAACGGGTCGGCGGTGGCGCGAATGCCATAGGCGTCATAGGTGGTGTAGAGTGCGACAAACAGGCCCGTGATGATCGCCAGTGTCAACGCGATGCCCAGCGTATCCCTGTTGGTTTCCAGGAACCTGAAGTTGTAGGCGGCCAACCCAAATATTCCGGCCAGCAGGGTTGCGACGCCCAGCCATTGAACGGCCGAGAATGTTTCGCCGAACAGAAGATAGGCACCAATGACAGTGAACAGCGGACCTGTCCCGCGCACCACGGGATAGACGACAGTGTAGGACCCTTTGGTGTACGCTGCGGCTTGCAGCGTCTTGTAGGCAATGTGGATCAGCCAGGCGAGGGCGAAGATCGGCCACATATGAGGTTCAGGCCAGGGCACCACGAAAAAGGCAAACGGGGCGGCCATCAGACCATAGCTGGCGTCAATGGCGCCACGGGACAGCCATGGATCATGGCGGCCTTTCTGCAGCGCCCCGAACGCGGCGTGCAGGAAGGCAGCCATCAACGCCAGTGCCAGCGCCAGTTGGTGACCGGCTTCGGTGCCTTCAAGTGAGATCAGCCAGTTGCTCAACTACGCAAACCTTTTGCCGGGCGGAGAGGGGTGGTGGCTGTCTGCCCCCACACCCCCGAGGATATTTAGGGCCAGATGAAGAGGCGGATCAGCCTTTGTCGAGCCCGGTCAGGGCGGCGGCGAATTCTTCGGGGTCGAAGGGGGCAAGGTCATCGATTTGCTCTCCCACACCGATAGCGTGGATCGGCAGGCCGAACTTGTCGGCCAGAGCGACCAGCACGCCGCCCTTGGCGGTTCCGTCCAGCTTGGTCATGATCAGGCCCGAGACATCGGCCAGCTTGCGAAAGGTTTCCACCTGGCTCAGCGCGTTCTGGCCTGTGGTGGCGTCGAGGACCAGCAAGGTGTTGTGCGGCGCGGTATCGTCAACCTTGCGGATGACGCGGACGATCTTGGCCAGCTCCTCCATCAGGTCGGTGCGGTTTTGCAGGCGTCCGGCGGTGTCGATCATCAGCAAGTCCGCGCCTTCGGCCTGAGCCCGGGTCAGCGCGTCAAAGGCGAGGCTGGCGGGGTCCGAGCCCTCGGGCGCGGTCAGAACCGGAACCCCGGCGCGGTCGCCCCAGACTTGCAGCTGTTCGACGGCCGCAGCACGAAAGGTGTCACCGGCGGCGATGACGACTTTTTTGCCAGCCTGCTTGAACTGGCTGGCCAGTTTGCCGATGGTCGTGGTCTTGCCCGAACCGTTGACACCGACGACCAGCACCACTTGTGGACGTTTGGGATAGATCGGCAGAGGCCTGGCCACAGGTTCCATCACGCGGGCCACTTCCTGCGCCAGCAACTGTTTGATTTCCCGGGTCGAGAGTTTGCGTCCAAAGCGTCCCTCGGCCATGTTCGAGGTGACACGCAGGGCGGTGTCGACGCCCATGTCAGAAGCAATCAGCAGCTCTTCGAGCTGCTCGAGCATATCGTCATCCAGCGTGCGGCGCATTTCTGTGGCAGCGCTGCCGCGGCTGAACAGGCGGTTCAGGATGCCTTTGGATTCAGGGATTTCTGGTGGCGGGGCAATGGGCTTGGGGTCCGCCGGGGCGGGGGCAGGTTGTTCAGGCGGTTCCAGAGCCGGTTCAGTGGTCGGGATTTCGGGAACCGGTTGCGGCGCGGGCTCAGGTTCGGGGAGGACAGGGTCGGGCGCGGCGGTTTCCTCGCCACCATCCTCGACGATGGCGTCCAGCCCCTGTTCGAGGCGGGATGAGGATTTGAACAGCTTGTCCTTTAGCTTTGAGAAAAACGCCATATTTGGTCTCCGCAGGTGTTCCTTTCACCTAATGCGGATTTGCGGCAGTTGCAAAGGGTCACGCAAAAGCGAAGACGAAACCAAATTGCGCGCCCCAGTAGAGCGGCCAGATCAGATAGGGCGTCAGCTTGTGGGCGGGATGGTTCGCAGACAGCAGGAACTTTTCCGTTGCAAGGATCAGATCGGACGCGATGAAGGCGATTGCAGCAGGGAACGCCCATCGCAAGGCACCTGTCTGGGGCAGGGCCAGCACGGTGATCCCCATGCCAAGGATGATCGGTATATAGGCCAGAACAGGGCCTTTCAGGTCTCCGGCGCGGGGGGCAAGCAGGGTGGCCATGACAATGCCCAGAATGACCAGAGACCACACGATCGCGGGGGCATCCCAGATCAGGCTGGCGGAACTGGCGGGATGAGACAGGAACAGGGCGATATAGGCGAGATGCCCGGCGGCAAAAGCGGCAATGCCGGCCATGAACGTGGCATCCGTTTCACGCGACAACAACGCGTCCCCGGTCGCGCACAGGGCAAGCGCAACGACCAGCATCCATGGGCCGCCTTGCAGAATCGCAATGGCTGCCAGCATGGCGACCGAGGCGGTCTTCAGCACAGTGCGCAAGGAACCGGCCGGTCGGGCCGTCAGGGGCAGGTATCCCAATGCGCAGCCTAGGGCGATCCAAAAGAGAAGGGTTGTCATGTGACCTCACCGCGGTTTTCGAATACCTTCATCCCGAGCGCGGCATATAATCAAGCGCTTACGTGGAGTTAAGCGTGTTTCCCCAACCCCTGGCCAAAGGGTGAATGGCATAGCGGGATCGCATCTGACACAATGGGCATATGTTCCGAGCGCTGATGATTCTCGCCTGTTTTGCCACGCTGCCCGCTGCGGCCCAAACCCCTTTGTCCGGCCCCGAATTCGACACCTATACGCGGGGCAAGACCCTGTTTTACGGGTTCGAAGGGCAGGTCTACGGGGTCGAACGTTATTTGCCCAACCGCCGCGTGATCTGGTCTTTTCTGGATGGCGATTGCAAGGAAGGTGTCTGGTATCAGCAGGAAGAGCAGATTTGTTTCATCTACGAAGACCGGTTTGACCCGCAATGCTGGGTCTTTACGCGATCTGGCGGTGGCCTTGTCGCGCAGTTTGAAGGCGACCCGCAGGCGACCGAGCTGTACGAGGCGGAAGATATCGGGGAAGAAATGGTGTGTTATGGCCCCGATGTCGGGGTCTGACTAGGTCACTCGAAGCTCATCATAGCTGAGCATGACATGCTCCTGATACGGGCGTCTTTCTGTCAGCTTTTCGTAATAGCGACGCAGGTTTGGCAGGAGCGCGCGGGATATGCCGATGTCGTAATAGCGGTAAAGGATATGTCCCAGCTGAATATCGGCCAGCGTCAGATCGGACCCGCACAGGTAGGTGTTTTCTGACAGCCGGGTGTCGGCAAGTTCCAGTTTGCTGTCCAGTGCGGCAACGGCCTGCTCAATCGCGTGTTGGTCCTGCTGCGCCGGGGCCGTCCGCACAACCTGCCAGAACACGGGCACTGTGAAATCCATTGCGACATTGATCTTGGCCCATTCCGCCCATTTGTCGATTTCGGCCCGTTGAACCGGGTCGCGTGGCCAGAAGGCATTCCCGCCATAGGCATTCGCCAGATAGCGCAGGATTGCGCCGGTCTCCCACAGCGGTGGGTTATTGCCATCCTGTAATACTGGGATGGTGCCGTTCGGGTTCAGCTTGCGAAAGGCATCGGTGTCCAGCCCGCCGAACCTGTGCCCTGCATCGTGGCGATGACAGCGCAGATCCAGCTCTCCGACGCACCACATCAGGGCCTGAACATTCGATGACGTTTTGCGGCCCCAGATTGTCAGCATGGCTTAGAACAACGATCCCTGATCTGGTGCATCCGGTTTGGATTTCCGGTTGGGCTGCTTTACGGCTGTCCCGGTGCCAAGGATGCCATCGGCGAATTCGATGTCCAGCGCTGTATGTTTTGCGGCCTCGGCCTTGGTCGTGATGACATTCCCATCTGCGCGGACCACGGCATATCCGCGTTCCAGCGTCGCCTTGTAGCTGAGCGTTTCGCGCAGGCGGTCAGTGGCCTCAAGCTGATGTTTCAGACGATCCAGCCGCGTGGTCTGCGCCGCGTTCATCCGATCAGCAAGCCGGGCAAGGTTTTGCGCGTGCTGGCCGATCTCGCGTTGAAACGGGCGCAGGGACAGGCGTGAAGACAGGTTGCGCAATGATTCCTGCCGGGCCGAGACCAGAGTGCGCAGAGTTGACGGGCGCAGATGGGCCGACAGTTCCACCACTTGCAGGCGACGGTTTTGCACTCCTCGTGTCAAAGCCGGGGTCAAGCGATCCGCAATCAAATCAAGGCGTTGACGGGGGGAGTTCAACAGGCTGTCCGGGCGCGGCAGGGCGCGGGACAAATCGCGCAGCCTTTGCAAACGTCGCTGCACCGCGTCCGTTGCCGCGCGCGACAGGCGGGCGCCTTGCTCGCCGGTCCAGGCGAGCAGTTCGATGCGGACCGGCACGGCCAGCTCTGCCGCAGCTGTGGGTGTAGGCGCACGGCGGTCCGAAACGAAATCGATCAGGGTCGTGTCGGTTTCATGCCCAACGGCCGAAATCAGCGGTATGTCCGATGCGGCGGCGGCGCGCGCGACACTCTCTTCGTTGAAGCCCCAAAGATCTTCGATCGACCCACCGCCACGGGCCACGATGATCAGGTCAGGACGGGGCAGCGCGCCACCGGGTGTCAACTGGTTGAACCCTTCGATGGCGCGGGTAACCTCGGGGGCGCAGTTTGCACCCTGCACGGCCACCGGCCAGATCAGCACCTTGCGCGGGAACCTGTCCCGAAGCCGGTGCAGAATGTCACGGATCACCGCGCCCGAAGGCGATGTCACAACGCCGATGATCTGCGGAAGATACGGCAGGGGCTTCTTACGCTCGGGCGCAAACAAACCTTCGGCCTCAAGCTGTTTCTTGCGCTTTTCCAGCAAAGCCATAAGCGCGCCCTGACCAGCGACCGCAACTTCATCGACATTCAGGTTGTATTTGGATTGCGCGCCAAAAGCGGTCAGGCGACCGGTGACGACTACCTCCAGCCCTTCCTCTGGCACGACCGAGAGGCTGGAAACCTGACCTTTCCATGTCGTGCAGGCCAAAACGTTCCGGTCGTCCTTGATGTCGTAGTACAGGTGCCCGGATCGAGCCTTGAACACGCGCCCGACTTCACCGCGCACGCGGATTCGCCCGAACGCGCCTTCCAGCGTGCGCTTCACCTCGCCCGAGACCTCGGAAACCGTGTATTCAGGGGTGTTTTGGCCCGGAATCGGGTCATCAAGCAGGTCGGACATTTCAGCGCCTTGTTTCAAATGCTCACCCAGCTTAGAACGCCGCGCAGGCGAGGCCAAGCAGATCGGAGACGACCCCATGAACATCCTTATTCTCGGCAGCGGCGGGCGCGAACACAGCCTGGCCTGGGCGGTGATGCAAAACCCCAAATGCGACCGTCTGATCGTAGCGCCGGGCAATGCCGGGATCGCTCAGATCGCGGATTGTGCCGCTCTGGATATCGAAAACGGCGGGGCCGTTGTCAGCTTTGCCGAGGAAAACGCGATTGATTTCGTAATTGTCGGCCCCGAGGCCCCCTTGGCCGCCGGAGTGGCGGATCGCCTGCGCGAAGCCGGGGTGCTGGTTTTCGGACCGTCCGCCGAAGCGGCCCGGCTGGAAGCCTCAAAAAGCTTTACCAAGGAAATCTGTGACGCGGCACATGCGCCCACCGCTGCCTATGCGCGGTTCACCGCGCCCGAACCCGCCAAGGCCTATATCCGCGAACAGGGAGCGCCCATCGTGGTCAAGGCCGATGGTCTGGCCGCGGGCAAGGGCGTGATCGTGGCCATGGACGAAGACACGGCGCTTGACGCCATTGACGACATGTTCGGCGGTGCCTTTGGTGGCGCGGGGGCCGAGGTCGTGATCGAAGAGTTTATGGACGGCGAAGAAGCGTCTTTGTTTGTTCTGTGCGACGGCCAAGACATCCTGTCCATCGGCACGGCACAAGACCACAAGCGGGTGGGTGATGGTGACACGGGCCTGAACACCGGGGGGATGGGTGCCTATTCTCCCGCGCCGGTTCTGAGCGCGGAAGTTGAAGCGCGTGCGATGGAAGAGATCGTGCGCCCCACCATTGCCGAGATGAAGCGCCGGGGCACGCCGTTTCAGGGAATTCTCTATGCAGGGCTGATGATCAAGGACGGCCAGCCGCGCCTTGTGGAATACAACGTCCGTTTTGGGGACCCGGAATGTCAGGTCCTGATGATGCGTCTGGGCGCGCAGGCGATGGACCTGTTGCATGCCACTGCCGAAGGGCGGCTGGGCGAAATGCGGGTCAACTGGGCCGATGATCACGCGATGACGGTCGTGATGGCGGCCAAAGGTTATCCGGGAACCTACGAGAAGGGCACGGTCATCAAAGGATTGGACAGCTTGCCCGAGGACAGCAGCAATATGGTGTTTCATGCGGGCACAAGCGAGGCTGCGGGGCAGGTGCAGGCCGTCGGCGGGCGCGTTCTGAACGTGACCGCGCGCGGAAAAACGCTGCAAGAGGCGCGCGACCGGGCGTACCAGATGGTTGATGCCGTGGATTGGCCCGAAGGGTTCTATCGCAGCGATATCGGCTGGCGCGCTTTGGAGGGATGATCGGGCAGGGGGCTTTGCCCCCTCGGCCTTGCGGCCTCCCGGCGCTGCGCGCGTTCGCGGTTGAAATCGTCCACTGGACGATTTCCTTTCAACTGCTCACCCTCCAGGATATTTATGGCCAGATGAAGAAGCGGATCAGCAATTCAAGGCTAATGTGAGATTGTCGCGCTGTTTGAGCGGACCGAGGTCCGTCAGATGCCAGCCATCCTGATAGGAAACACGGATGATCCGCGACCAGTCGGCGCTGGCGAGGATCATTTCGGGATGGTCGCCACAGCTCCTCAGGCCGCCGGAAATGAAATCCTCACCGATCTTGTGGTTGGTCAGGCCGGGCAGAACAGCGATTTCGGTCAGTCCACCATCTTTGAAGCGCCAGATGCGCAGGGTTTTGGCCAGGTGGGGGCGATCAATATAGGCGATCTCGATATTGCCGTCACCATCCAGATCAGCAGCACCGACCGGGGCGAGCCAGCGGAATCGTGCGCCGATATGAGGTGTGGCTGCGATTTTTTCGCCAGCGGCGTTGTAGATCGCAAGCTGAGCGCCTGTTGTGTCCTGCGTTTCAACGACAATTGCTTCAACCGCGCCGTCCCTGTCGATGTCTGCCAGACGCGGCGCAAGGTCTTCGAATACACGGTCCTGTGGCAGACGAACCGTTACGACTGTGTCATCGACCACAAGTTCCAAAGCGCCGTATTCGATATTGTCACCCAAAACGCCATGTGCGTATCGCGTGGTTGGTTCCGCGAAGCGGGCGTCGGTGATGGTATCCGCCGCGACGGCGATTGGCAGCGCGCACCACAGGCCAAAAGGGAGCAAAGCGCTGCGCACCCGACATTGCCACAGGCGGGCGGGCTGACGCGGCGCTTTGTTGGGCATCAGATCTGCTTTTCAGGCATCTGGACAATCAGGCCGTCCAGCGCGTCGGTCACCTTGATCTGGCAGGTCAGGCGCGAGCGGGCCGGGTCGGGCTCATAGGCGAAATCCAGCATGTCCTCTTCCATGTCGTCCTTGGCCGGGATTTTCTCGACCCAGTCGGGGTGAACATAGACATGGCAGGTCGAGCAGGCGCAGGCACCGCCGCAATCGGCCTCGATGCCGGGAATGTTGTTGTCACGGGCCCCTTCCATGACGGTCAGTCCGTTGGCGACCTCGACAGTGTGCTCGGTACCGCCATGCTCGACATAGGTGATCTTTGCCATTGCGTGCGTCTTCCTTTTGCGATGTTCGAAACCTTCCTTAGTGAAGGGAGTTAGGTGTTTCCAGCCTCATTTGCGACTCCTTACGCCGTGTCTGGACTTTCCTGTATTTTGTTCTATTTTTGTTCTCATGCTTGTTGCCCCTTTTCACCACGCGGTTTCAAACCGGAACTGGCCGCGACCGCCGTCCTGTCTGCCCTCCGCCCAGCTGGAGGCCCCGCCCGAAGGGGCGCGTGTGGCCGTGGCCGGGCTGGTGATCCTGCGGCAGCGGCCGGGGACGGCCAAAGGCGTGATCTTTCTGACGCTTGAGGATGAGACCGGGATCGTCAACGTGGTGGTCTGGCGCAAGATCTACGAACGCTTCCGCCGTGCGGTGATCTCGGGGCGGTTGCTGAAGGTGACAGGCCGGATGCAGCGGGCGCATTCGGTGACCCATGTGATCGCGGAAGAGATCGAGGATATCTCGGACATGCTGGACCTGCTGGTGCAGGGGCAGGGTTAGGTCTGTCGTGCGGATCAATCCAACATTGTCCGTCGCAGTGCCGCAAACCCGCGCCTGGAGAGCGGGCGATATGTTTTCTTTGCCTCAAATGTGTGTTTAAGGCGCTTTTCCGCCACTTGAATGCGGGATGGTCGACTCTCCGGCGCCGGGCGCGTAGTGACACGCATCTTTGCGCATCGGCTTGTGTCAAAGCTCGGGCCGGATTGCGCATCACTCAACGTCTTTTCAGAGTCAGTTCGGATGCCCAACGCAACACACCAAGGATCGCTCGAAAAAACCGTCTCACGGGACGAAAGCCGGATTTCCGACCGTCTGGCAGAGCTCTCGGAACTCACACGTTCTGCGGGGTATGTTCACACCGCCCGAATGATCGATGAGGCGTTGAGCGCTTATTCCTTCGAACGCAGACAGGCTGAGACTGCAAAAAGGCTTCGGTCAGAGTTGCAGCAACTCAAGCGGATTGAAGCGTCGCGCTCGTATGACGAAACGGATCGAAAGCCGCATTTGGTTCCGAACTTTCGGTCCCGGCGGTCGGCAAAACCCGATGGGATGCTGTTCGACGGGGCCGAGCGTTCTGACGGCGCAGCCCAGAAAGCCGGGGCGCGCAACGGGCAGGCCGCATTTGTCCTGACGACCCGGATGCGTGTTGACGGGCGGAGCGTTGCAAGGCTGCGCAATGGGCACTGGACAGGTATTTCCATGTCTTTCCCCGCGGAACCTGAATTCCAGTTTCGCTGACAGGTCGCCCCGCGCCAAGGATCCGCCGCCGGGGGCGCTGGTCGTGTTGGCGCGGGGCAGAGTAACCTGGTACGGGGACAAAGCGGGCCATAACTGCACCGCTGTAACGGTCGGTTTCACTAAACAGCCAGGCTATCCGAGTGAATGGTTACCGAACCAGAAGCACACCAAGATAGACAATGTAAGCAAGCACAAAGAGCCCGCCCTCGCGCCGACTGATTGACCAGCCGCTTCGGGCAAAACCGATAAGGACAAGCGTTGAGGCACACAGAACCCAGATATCGAGACGAATAATCTCGCCAGGGATGACCATAGGTTGCACCAGAACGGTTACGCCAAGGATACCCAAGATGTTGAAGATGTTACTGCCCAAGACGTTCCCGAGTGCGACATCTCCCTCACCTTTCCGAACTGCGATGATTGAAGTGACGAGCTCCGGCATTGAGGTTCCGATTGCAACAATCGTCAGCCCGATTACCGTCTCCGAAAGCCCCGCTGTCTCAGCAAGAGACACGGCACCTGTCACCAAGAACTTTGCCCCAAATATCGTAATCGCCAGCCCTGCAACGGTGATCAGCAACGACACGGCAAGCGATGTTTCTGGGCCGACTACGGCTTCTGCTTCGTTCTCGTAGACAGCTGCGGCTGGCGTGCCTTCGGACCTATACTCAGACCACAGCGTGAAGCCCAGATAGGCTGCCAAGGTGACGACAAGCCCTGCGCCGATCAGCCGGCTGATTTCGCCGTATAGAACTACGCTTAAACAAACGAGAGTTACTATCACGACCGCCGTACCATCCCGGCGGAGTGCTCTCGGATTCACGGCGATAGGCGCGATGAGTGCTGCGATGCCGAGTATCAGAAGAACGTTTCCAATGTTGCTGCCGACAACATTCCCAATCGAAATGCCTGAAGAACCGGAAAGCGCGGCTTGCAAGCTTGTAACCAGTTCCGGTGTTGACGTTCCGAAGCCGACCAGTGTCAGTCCGATGACCATAGGTGATATACCGAACGACTTGGCAGCAGAAACCGATCCGCGCACCACCAATTCGCCACCGATCACTAAGCCAACAAGGCCAAATACGACAAATAACGCCGCGTACATCTTGAGTGGGTCTTTCTGAAAGATTTCCGTCGCTCATGTAATGATTTGCCAAACCTATACAATAGCAAAGGCGGATATTCGCGCATCACGCAGCATACGTCAGATTGGCTGCAAACCGGCCATGGAACAAACCTACCGCTTGAACAAAACGCTCTGCGCCTGCTTGTCCCGGTGGTCCCCTCGCAACTCGGCATACAACGCGCGTCCGGCCTGAACGGCTGGGCGGGCGCTGACGGTCTCCAGCCAGCGGGCAAAGTGCGGTTTGTCCTCCAACACCTGCTGCTGGCCTTCCCACAGGCTGGCCCAGCCCCAGATCGACATGTCGGCGATGGAATAGAAATCGCCCGCGACATACTCGTTTTCGGCCAGCCGCCGGTCCAGTACGCCGTAGAGCCGCGCGACCTCGGCGCGGTAGCGGTCCTTGGCATAGGGCAGGTCCTGCGGCGGGTCCAGTTGCGGGGCGTATTTCAGGAAGTGATGCGCCTGACCTGCCATCGGGCCAACGCCGCCCATCTGCCACATCAACCATTCCTCGACCGCGATCCGGTCGCGTTCGGTCGTGCCATAGAACCGCCCGGTCTTGCGGGCCAGATACATCAGGATCGCGCCGCTTTCGAAAACCGAAATAGGTGCGCCACCCGGCCCGTCAGGATCGACAATGGCGGGCATCCGGTTGTTGGGCGCGATCTTCAGGAATGCGGGATCGAACTGGTCACCCTTGCCGATATTGATCAGATGGGTGGTGTAGGGCAGCTCCATCTCCTCCAGGGCGATGGAAACTTTCCAGCCATTCGGTGTCGGCCAGAAATACAGATCAATCGGGTCAGCCATGTGTTCTCCTGATGTTGACAGGGATCATGCGGGTTTCTGCCGGTTCGGCAAGTACCGCTTACGAAAGCGTGACCGAAGCGCAGGCCGGGCTTGACCGCGAACCGCCCGAGGCGTATTGCGATCCTGAAGCTACGTGGCGATTTGTTACCGGATTGCGGGCCACGCTAAACAACACCGCTAAAAGGTCAGGATGAAAGACCCCTTTCGCTTGGCCGCGTCTGGGGTTTTTTGTTTGCCTCCACCCGAGGCTGAAAGGATTGAGATGAGCGAGAACTGGAACAAACGCACCCAAGCCGTCCATGGCGGCATCCGTCGCAGCCAGTATAACGAGGTGAGCGAAGCGATTTTCCTGACTCAGGGTTTTGTCTACGAAAGCGCGGAACAGGCCGAGGCCCGGTTTCTGGAATGTGGCCCCGACGAGTTCATCTATGCCCGTTACGGCAACCCGACCGTGTCCATGTTCGAGCAGCGCATCGCGGCGCTGGAAGGCGGCGAAGATGCCTTTGCGACGGCCTCGGGTATGGCTGCCGTCAACGGCGCGCTGACCTCGATGCTGAAGGCCGGGGACCATGTTGTTTCGGCCAAGGCGCTGTTCGGTTCGTGCCTCTATATCCTTGAAAACATCCTGAGCCGCTATGGCGTGGAGGTGACCTTTGTGGACGGCACCGATCTGGAACAGTGGAAGGCGGCGATCCGCCCGGACACCAAGGCCGTTTTCTTTGAATCCATGTCGAACCCCACGCTAGAGGTGATCGATATCGCTTCTGTGGCCGATCTGGCCCATGCGGTCGGAGCCGTTGTCGTGGTGGACAACGTGTTCTCGACCCCGGTGTTCTCGCGCGCGATCCAGCAGGGTGCGGATGTGGTCGTCTACTCAGCGACCAAGCATATCGACGGGCAGGGTCGTGCGCTGGGCGGTGTGATCATCGGAACCAAGGACTTCATCCGCGGAACAGTTGAACCCTATCTCAAGCATACCGGTGGCGCGCTGAGCCCGTTCAATGCGTGGATCATGCTCAAGGGCCTTGAGACGATGGCGCTGCGGGTCAATGCGCAGGCCGAAAGCGCGCAAAAGATTGCCGAGGCGCTGGAAGGGCACCCGGCATTGGAACGGACGCTTTACCCCGGTTTGAAAACCCATGCCCAGAACGCATTGGTTCAGACCCAACTGGGCGGCAAGGGCGGAACCGTGTTGTCGCTGGACATCAAGGGCGGCAAGGATGCGGCTTTCGCCTTCCTGAATGCGATGACCATCCCGGTGATTTCGAACAATCTGGGCGATGCCAAATCCATCGCGACGCACCCGGCGACAACAACGCACCAGCGTCTCAGCGACGCGCAGAAGGACCAACTGGGCATTACACCGGGCCTGATCCGCTTTTCCGTCGGGCTTGAGGATGCCGGTGACTTGCTGGCCGACATTCAGCAAGCGTTGGAAGCCTCGCAGAAATAGACCAAAGCCCCCCGCGCCCTTTTCGTGCGTGGGGGGCAGGCTGCCTGCCCACGCGGCCACTTTGTTTTGGGCGGCTGACAGGCGTGCCACCCGCTGTTCCCACCTTCAAAAGGCGCTAACTGTTGCGAGATGACGGTTTTGCGCCGGATTTTTCAATCCGGGCTGCTATTGCCGACGTATCGGGTTAGACTGGTAATAGACCATCAGTCATATATAGTCCGACGACCAACCAAGGAACTGCCGCTGATGAATGTTCACCCGCGCGACATTGATGAAAAACCAGATCGGGACAAAGCTGCCGAGGCTTTGAACGTTCTGCGGCAATGGGCCAAATCTGCCTCGGAAGCCGAGATAAACCAGCTTGACCCGGCTGTGGCCCGGCTGCTGCCCGGTCTGGCGGCGGGCAACTATCCGCCCTTTTCGCGCGCTTACCCCGATGACTTTGCCGTAGATGCGGCGTACCGCGCATCCTTGCCGGATTTGCAGAACGGCCCGTCCAGCCTGATCCGTGGGGCCAAACAGCAGATCCAACATGTGGGTATTTCGAACTTCCGCCTGCCGATCCGGTTCCACCGGAAAGAGGGCGAAGACCTGACGCTGGAAACCTCGATCACCGGCACGGTCAGCCTCGAGGCCGAGAAAAAGGGCATCAACATGTCCCGGATCATGCGGTCTTTCTACAAACATGCGGAACGGACCTTCAGCTTTGAGGTCATGGAATCCGCTCTGGACGATTACATGTCCGATCTGGACAGCTTCGACGCCCGTATCCAGATGCGCTTTTCCTACCCGGACAGGATCAAAAGCCTGCGCTCGGGCCTTGAAGGTTACCAGTATTACGACATCGCGCTTGAACTGGTCGAACAGAACGGTGTGCGTCAGAAGATCATGCACCTTGACTATGTCTATTCCTCGACCTGCCCCTGTTCGCTGGAACTCAGCGAACATGCCCGGTCGATGCGCGGTCAGCTGGCGACACCGCATTCGCAGCGCTCCGTCGCACGGATCTCGGTTGTCGTGGACTGTGATGCGGATTGCCTGTGGTTTGAAGACCTGATTGCGCTGTGCCGCCGCGCGGTTCCGACGGAAACGCAGGTGATGGTGAAGCGCGAAGATGAACAGGCTTTTGCCGAATTGAACGCAGCCAATCCGATCTTCGTCGAAGATGCCGCGCGCCTGTTCTGCGCCGAGTTGCTGGCAGATCATCACGTCGGTGATTTTCGCGTTGTCGCAAGCCATCAGGAAAGCCTGCACAGCCATGACGCCGTGTCGATTCTGACCGAGGGCCCAACCTTCGCCGCGTCCAGCCTTGACCCAAAACTGTTCACGACCCTGTTTCACGTTGGCTAAACGCTTCGGGTAAGTGGCTAGAATTTAATCAGAGATTTTCCTGATCGGCGCTCATTCGCCGCAGCGCAGCAAAAATGCTGCACTTGCGTGAAAAACTCCTGTATCCTGACGGGGAATGCAGCTTCGGCACACCGGCGCGCTCAATGGTGTGTCACCCGAAAGGAAGCCGAGACGTGAGACGCCTTGGACTGCAAGACCCCAACCTCCGCCCGGACCACCCGAGCGGGCAGGGCGCTTTACCCTCACTCTTCGGGCTGCATCGTTTTCACAGGAGATCTATGGAATGAATCCGATTACCCAACCGCTGGAGCTTCAGGCCGCGGCTATACGCATGGCTGGCTATGCGATCGTCAACCAGATCAAGATTGCACAGATCATGACCCGTTCGGCGCTTGAACTGCCGATGGTGCCGGTCCACGCCCTGCACCTGGCAGCATCAGCACCGGGTCCAGTGGTGGAAGCTCCGGCGGAAAAACCGGCGGCCAAACCTAAACCCGCCGCGACGCGCACGAAACGCGTACCGGCGAAATCGTCAACGGCCAAGAAAAAGCTGGCCCGCAAACCTGCGCCGGCCAAGCCGACGGCCAAATCGGTTGAGTTTTCAGCCAGTCCGCGGCCCAAGGCAGCCCCCCCGGCGGCAGCCAAACCGACACCAGCGGTTAATGATGAAAAAGCAGTGAAGCCTGTTGAATCCTCGGCGACACCTGCGACCGCAACCGTGCCACCCGTAACACCCAATCCCGCCCCTGCGGCACCGGCGCCTGTTCAGGCAGCGCAGGTCAAGCCGACACCGGTCGATCCTGCCCCGGCCAAGGTGCAGGCGAAACCAGCCCCGGCGACGGAACCGCGCAAACCGCAGGCGCGAAAAACTCGCGCCCCGTCCAAACCACCTGTGATGCCCGGAGCAGATGTCAAAAACTGACGGGTAAACCGGGATCATCTGCTTGACACGGTCGGGTTGGCACGCCAACCCTGCGCGTCATGATGGATCTTCGCCCGGTCGGATATGTGATTGGCTTGCTGGTCGCCATTCTTGGGGCGACCATGCTGCTGCCTATGCTCGCGGACCTGATCGAGGGGCGAGGGGAATGGCCGGTATTTCTGGAAAGCGCCATTATCACGACGCTGACCGGGGCCGTTCTGGCGATGAGCTGCTCGAACGGTGTGGGTGAAGGGCTGACCATCCGCCAGACCTTCCTGTTGACAACCGGAGTTTGGGCGGCGCTGCCCCTGTTTGGCGCAATTCCGTTTCTGTTCGGTGAAACCGAGCTGCGCTTTGTCGATGCGTATTTCGAGGCGATGTCCGGCCTGACAACTACAGGTTCAACGGTGATTTCCGGGTTGGACACCCTGCCGCAGGGGCTTTTGCTGTGGCGCGGTATCCTGCAATGGCTGGGGGGCATCGGGATCATCGTTGTCGCCATGGTGTTCCTGCCCGAGCTGCGCGTTGGCGGCATGCAGATCTTCCGTTCGGAAGGTTTTGAAACAATGGGGAAAATCCTGCCTCGCGCGCAAGAGATCGCGGGTCAGATTTCGCTCATCTATGTTTTCCTGACACTGGTCTGCGCGCTGGTTTACGCCGGTCTGGGAATGAACTTTTTCGATGCGCTGGTACATGCGTTGACAACGCTTTCGACGGGCGGGTTCTCGAACTATGACGCCTCGTTCGGAACATTCTCGGGGCCCGCCGAATATGCGGCGTCGGTGTTCATGATTTTGGCAGCGCTTCCTTTTGTGCGCTATGTCCAGCTGGCAAACGGCCATACAGCGTCCTTGTGGAAAGACAGTCAAATTCGCGCGTTTCTGGCGACCATTCTGGTTCTGGTCATCATCATGTCGATTTTCCTGACATCGGTCTTTCCGCATCACTGGGAACAGGCGTTTCGGGAATCTCTGTTCAACATCACCTCGATCATCTCGGGGACCGGCTATGCCAGTGTCGATTACATGGGCTGGGGCAGCTTTCCGATCATGATGTTCTTCCTGATCGGCCTGATTGGCGGCTGCGCAGGATCGACCGCATGTTCGATCAAGATATTCCGCTACCAGCTGCTGTTTGCCTCGATCAAAAGTCAGATCAAAAGGATCAGGTCTCCGCATGGCGTGTTCGTGCCGCTCTATGATGGGCGGCCCGTAGGGCAGGGCGTTCTGACATCGGTGATGAGCTTTTTCATGTTCTTTGTCCTGTCGATGGGCGTGCTGTCCTGGGCGCTGGCGCTGACAGGTCTGGACTTCATCACAGCCGTTTCCGGGGCGGCGACCGCGCTGGCCAATGTTGGTCCCGGTCTGGGCGATCAGATCGGACCAGCGGGCAATTTTGCAAATCTCAACGACACCGCCAAATGGTTGCTGACAATCGGGATGCTGGTCGGGCGGCTCGAGCTGTTGGCCGTTTACGCGATCTTCACCGTTCAATTCTGGAGAGGCTGATGAAAAGACCCCTTGGCGCGCAGATTTCGCATATGCTCAAGGATCGTGGCGTGGACGTGATTTTCGGCATACCCGGCGTTCACAATCAGGAAATGTACCGCGGCATCGAAGAGGCTGGCATTCAACATGTTCTGGCCCGGCACGAACAGGGGGCGGGCTTCATGGCCGATGGGTATGCCCGCGCAACCGGCAAGCCGGGGGTCGCTTTTGTGATCACCGGACCCGGCCTGTGCAACATCATGACGCCAATCGGGCAGGCCTTCAGCGACTCGGTGCCGATGCTGGTGGTGTCGTCCTGCCTTGATGAAACACAGGCCCTGCGCGGCCAGTTGCACCAGATGAAGGACCAGTGTCTTGCGGCCGGAACCGTTGCCGACTGGTCGGCACGGGCCAACTCGGCCGAGGCCGCCTATGCACTGGTCGAACGCGCCTTTGAAGAATTCGAGCTGTCGCGCCCGCGCCCCAAGCACATTCAGGTGCCAATCGCGCAGTTGCAGGCCGAAGCTGACCCGGCACCTTTCCCCAACCAGCCCGCGTTGCGCACCAAGGCGTTGCCACCCGACGTATCGCCGGTTGTCTCGATGCTGAACCTTGCGCGCAGGCCGCTGTTCATTCTGGGGGGCGGTTGCAAATCCAACGACTGGCGGCAGATTCTGACACAGCTAGGGGCGGCCTGCTTTACCACATATGCAGGGCGCGGGCTGCCGGGCGCAAACTATCCGCTGGATTTCGGCGCGTCGCTGCCGCGCCCTGGCAGCGCCGAGGTTATCGCCTCGGCGGATCTGGTCATCGCGGTCGGCGCAGAACTGGGCGAGGTCGATCTGTGGCGCAGCGACCTTGGGCATTCGGCAACATTGATCCGGGTTGACCTTGATCCCGAAGTCCTGTCCGACCACCATCGCGCCGCGATCAAACTGCAAACTGACAGCGAAAGCTTTGCCCGCGCCTTGTGGCAGGCGACCGAAAATCTGAAACCGGCAACCGGCTGGTCGCCCGACGAAATTTCCGAAGCCCGTGCCCGGTGGCGGGCCGAGGTGGATGCCGAACGGCCCGGAATTGCAGCAGTGGCCGACGCGCTGCGCGCTGCGATGCCCGCTGATACCATGATCTATTCCGACATGACCCAATTCGCCTATGTCGCGAAAGAGGTGTGGGACATGGCCTATCCGCATCACTGGCACCATCCGACCGGGTTCGGAACGCTGGGCTATGGTTTGCCGGCCGGAATTGGCGGCGCGGTGGCGCGGCGCGGCAAACCAACGGCGGTAATCGCCGGGGATTACGGGTTCCACTATACGATGCAGGAATTGGGTGTTGCGGTCGAACTGGGTTTGTCGCTGCCGATCATCCTGTGGGACAATGGCAAGCTGAAAGAAATCGAAGACAGTATGGTCCGCAGCCAGATCGCGCCCAATGCGGTGGTGGCGCATAACCCGGATTTCTGCAAACTGGCCGAGGCTTTTGGCGCGCGCGCCTCAGCCCCTTCATCTCTGGCTGAGATGCAGAGTGCGGTTCGCGCGGCTTTCGATGCACCTGTCCCGACCTTGATCCACGTGACCCCGGACATTCTGTAACAAATAAAAGCGCCGCAGGTTCATGCGGCGCTTTGGTGTTTCAATATCTGCGCGGGCTCAGTCCCAGCAGTGCACCAGAACCGTCATTCCGGTTGCGCGCCGGTTCAATTCGTTGGGGGAAATCCGGGTGGTTTCCTCGCTCGACAGACCGGAAACACCGGCTTTCGTCAGGATTTCTGTCAACCGCTCGACCGTTGCCGCAAGGCTGACAGACGCGGGCAGGGTGCGCCCCTCTGACGGTGTCGGCAGCAACATGCCAACCACGTTGCCACTGTCGTTGAAGACCGGTCCGCCCGCATCGCCGGGCTGTGCGTTCAGGGCCAGCCGTTTGATACCTGTCTCGCCGTTCAGGCCACGGATATCCGCGATTTGACCGTAGGTCAGCGTCGGTGCGCCCAAAGCCCCCTGATAGGAAAAGCCGGATACGGCCACTTCGGACTGAATGCGCGGCTGGGTGGTGCTGAAAGCAGCAACACTCATGGGTGCAAGGGCTTTTGCAGGGCGCAGGACCGAAACACCAAGCTCCTGGTCCGTCAGCGCCAGTTGAACCTCCTGATCCCCCTCCAGGGTGATCCGGGTGCAGCTTTCGGCGGCTTCCGACACCGTCAGAACCGTGCCGTCCGCACCAGCGAAAAAGCCCGACCGCGACAGCCGCGGCTTGCGGATCTGAAGACCCGAGACCAGATCGATGCGCTGTTCCGCATCCGCACCGGCGGCGGCATCCAGAACCGCGTCCGTTGTGCTCAGGCTGGTCGCCATCGCAGCCAGAACACGCAGGCGGCGCGCCTCGTCCCCTTCGGGCCAGACCAGCGTAAAGCCCTTGATCATTCCATCGGCCAACCGCGCCTGCGTGAATGAAACGATCCCATTGCCGCGCCCTTCAAGGGTAAACTGGTCGCGGCCCAGCTCACGCGGGCCGTTCAGCGGAACAATTTCAAGCGACTGCATCACCTGGTAAAGGGCGCGCAGCGTGTTCTTGTCACCCTCCTGACTGATCAAAAGGGCCTGGGTGTTCAGATCCGAGGCGCTTTTGAAATGCACGAACGGTGCCTCATAGCGGTCAAAGCTGACTGTACCCAACGGCATGTCCAGCGCAATTCCGGCCGCGTCATCGGAATACCGGTCCATCCCGGCCGAGATCAGCGGCGCGTTGTATTCATCCATCAGGGCCTTGCGCTGAGCCGTGGTCAGAACGCCCGTCGCCTCATACCCGTTGAACCGCTGCCAATCGCCCATCGACCGGCGGGTTCCCTGACCGAAAGCACCATCAATGGTCGAATTATAGAACCCAGCCGCTTGCAGGGCCGTTTGCAAGTCTTTCCGTTCCTGCGCCGTCAAAAGACGCTCGGACTGCAATGCTTGTGCGCGGGTTTCATCCGAAACCTGTGGGGTCGCGATTGTCAGGGTTTCTTGCGGCTGTGCTGCCGGTTCTGTCGGCGCGCTTACAGCATCGCGGTTCAGGGCGTTTTCGCCGACGGGCCAGAACTGTTGCCCCAACGAGCTTGAAAACGCGACAAAGCTGTCACGCGGGATCTGCCCCTCGGCCCGGTAAACGCGCAATACCTGCTCGGCATCCCCGCGTGCATAAGGGCCGATCACGATGGCATACCAGCCACTGTTCAGCCGAAACCCGTTCACGTCGGGCAGGGTGCTGGCATAGGCTTGCGCCCGGTCCTGCGCTTCGCGCAGCGACGGCTGCGCCTCGACCTGAACCCAGACGCCGGGGTCTTGTTGAGCGGTCGCGGCGCGCAGGCCGACCAGAAGAAACAAAAGAACTGCTGAAAATACGCGTGTCATAGTCTGCCCGTGTTATGCGGTGTTTGTACTGAGGGGCAGAATACGCGATTTCATTTGCCAAATACCATGCTGTGAATGCGGGGAATTTGTGGTGTGGCCGCGCAGATACAGCCGCAGCCCAAAGCCCCGTTGACGCCCCTCGGCCCCTTGCATAGGAAGGGCCAAACCGACCGGAACCGGGCGCACGGGGCGCCCAGAGGGAATGTCATGACCGAACCGACCAGCGCACCGCGTTCATTTCAGGAAATCATCCTCAGGCTTCAGTCCTACTGGGCCTCGAAAGGCTGTGCGATTCTGCAACCCTATGACATGGAGGTCGGGGCGGGGACGTTCCATCCCGCTACCACTTTGCGGGCGCTGGGGTCCAAGGCATGGGCCGCAGCCTATGTTCAACCGTCGCGCCGTCCCACGGACGGGCGCTATGGCGAAAACCCCAACCGGCTTCAGCATTACTACCAGTATCAGGTGCTGATCAAACCCAGCCCGCCGGATTTGCAGGAGCTGTATCTGGGCAGCCTTCAGGCCATTGGCATCGACATGGATCTGCATGATATCCGCTTTGTCGAAGACGACTGGGAAAGCCCTACACTCGGCGCGTGGGGGCTTGGCTGGGAGGTTTGGTGTGACGGAATGGAAGTCAGCCAGTTCACCTATTTCCAGCAGGTCGGAGGCCATGACTGCGCGCCTGTCTCGGGCGAGCTGACCTATGGGCTCGAGCGTCTGGCCATGTATGTGCTGGGCATCGACCACGTGATGGACATGCCGTTTAACGATCCGCAATCCCCCAGCGCTTTGACCTATGGCGACATCTTCAAACAGACCGAAGAGGAATACGCCCGCTGGAATTTTGACGTCGCCAATACCGAGGTTCTGCTGCGCCATTTCGAAGAGGCCGAGGCTGAATGCGCCACGATCCTGGCGCAGGCGCATGACGATCCGAAAACCGGCAAGCGCATCATCATGGCGCATCCGGCCTATGACCAGTGCATCAAGGCGTCACACATCTTCAACCTGCTGGATGCGCGGGGTGTGATCTCGGTCACCGAACGGCAGGCCTATATCGGGCGCGTGCGGGCGCTGGCCAAGCAATGCGCGGATGCCTTTGTGCAGACCGAGGCGGCCGGGTTCAGCGCCGGATGAGGCGATCAGGCCAGCCCCGGCAACAGGGCTTTCAGGCCGTCCGCGATCATGCTGACGGCGATAGCCGCAAGAATCATCCCCATAAAGCGGCTCATGATCACGCGCGCGGTGTCGGACAGGCGTTGGGCCAGCCAGGCCGCGTTCCAGAACGTGATCAGAAGCAGGCCGACAATAGCAAGGTATACACCTGCATAAACAAAGGCTTCTACGGGCTTCTTGATCTGGTGCGCATACAGGATCAGCGTGGTGATGGTGCCGGGGCCGACCAGAATGGGAAAGGCCAGCGGATAAAAGGCGACGGTGTCGGCTTCGGGGTAAGCGTCCTTTTCCCCCTTCGTCCCGTGATGAGAGGTGCTTTCGTGTCCGTTCAGCATGTTCAGACCGATCATCATGACAACCAGACCACCGGCGACGCGCAGATGATTGACGCTGATGCCAAAAAGGCCAAGCGCCTGACTGCCGACCAGGGCAAAGGCACCGCCAAGGATCAGGCAGTAGATCACGGTTTTGACCGCAATCTTGCGCTGTTCGGTGGCGGACAGGTCCTGAGTGACGCTCAGAAACACCGGCAGGTTGGTGACCGGGTTCATGATCGCAAACAATGCGCCGAAAAATCCGACGGCAAAGGTGGATTCCATCGTGAAGACCTCGTTTCTGCCTGTTCCCCGATGAAACCTGTCCTATTTTACAAGAACTTGAAAGAGGCGGCCTGAAAGATGACGGGAAAACTGCTGGCAATTCTTCTGCTGCTGTCGGCCATCGTGGCAGGCGTCGGCATGTATTATCTACAGGTCTACGGCTATTATTATGAGGTCGAACCGCAACCGGGGCAGGACGTTGCCCTGATGACGGATGCGAACGGTGTGCCGGAACCCATCGCCTATACCGGGTTTCAGGCAATCGACGCGGACAGTTCGCCGATCCGGTATCGCGCCTGTTTCGAAACCGAATTGATGCCAGACCAGATGGCTGGATACGTGCCTGTCGAAAACCCTGAACCCCTGACTGCACCGGGATGGTTTGAATGCTACGATGCGGTGTCATTGGCGGATGCGCTTGAATCCGGGCAGGCGCGGGCGTTCATGGGGGTGAAGAACATCCACTTCGGCGTCGACCGGATCGTGGCGATCACCGAAGATGGTAAGGGCTATGTCTGGCACGCGTTGAACAATTGCGGTGAAAAAGCTTATGACGGTACCGTCGTGGGCGAGGAATGCCCGCCGCGCCCGGAAAACTGAAGGAGCAGACCGTGGGCCATGTCATAGAAATCCCCGATTTCCTGACGGCCACTCTGGGGTTTGCGGTCTTTCTGATAGGGGCCGAGATCAACTCACGTGTGACAACCCTGCGCAATTTCAACATCCCCGAACCCGTAACAGGGGGCCTGCTGGCCTCGCTGGTGGTTCTGATGCTTTATCTGGTCTTCGGGATCGAACTGTCCTTTGGCCTGACAGCCCGCGATTTCCTGCTGGTCCTGTTTTTTGCCGGGATCGGCCTGAACGCCCGTCTGTCTGACCTCATTGCGGGCGGTAAGCCGTTAATCTTGCTTTTGATTCTCACTCTGGCGACGATAGTCTTTCAGAATGTGATTGGTGCCGCTGGGGCGGCGATCTTCGGCTATCCCGCACAGGCCGGTGTGTTGTTCGGATCGGCCGCCCTGATCGGTGGGCACGGTACGGCAATCGCATGGGCGCCGGACGTGGCGCAGGCAACGGGGCTTGACGGCGCGACCGAACTGGGTGTGGCCGTCGCCACCCTTGGATTGGTGCTTGCCGCGCTGGTTGGCGGCCCGATCGCGCGCCTGCTGGTCGAACGGCGCGGCCTGACGCCTGACCGCCCTGACGAAGAACCCAGCGTCGGATTGCCGGATGAGCATGACGGGCACACCGCAAACATCGATCATCTGACCGTCATGCGCGTCTTGCTGCACCTGAACCTGGCGATCATCTTGGGATATGCGCTGAATGAATCAATTGCCGCCGCCGGGCTGAAACTGCCGCTGTTCGTGCCCTGCCTGATCATGGGCATCGTGATCGCCAATCTGCGGGACGCGCTGTTTCCCGGCGCTCCGAAAGTGTCGCGCACACCGTCGCTGGCGCTGATTTCGGAATTTGCGCTGGGCGCGTTTCTGGCAATGTCGCTGATGAGCCTGCAACTCTGGACCATCGCGCAGCTTGGCATGGCCATTGCGGTGATCATGACAGCGCAGACGGTGTTCGCGGTGCTGTTCGTCCTCTGGGTGCTGTTCCCGGTCATGGGGTCCAACTATCGCGCCGCTGTACTGGCCGCCGGGTTTGGCGGCTTTGCGTTGGGGGCCACACCCACCGCTATCGCAAATATGACAGCCGTGACCAAGCGATATGGCCCATCGCCTATTGCCTTTATCGTGCTGCCCCTTGTATCCGCCTTCTTTGTGGATATCGCCAATGCCATCGTCATTCAGACGATCGTCAATTTCTAAGGACCGACAATGCCCGACCTGCTGATCGAACTGTTCTCCGAAGAGATCCCCGCACGGATGCAAGCCCGTGCCGGCGAGGATCTGAAAAAGCGGATTACCGATGGTCTGGTCGAGGCCGGTCTGACCTATGCAAGCGCGGCCGCCCTGACCACGCCCCGCCGCCTGACGCTAGCGGTCGAAGGGCTGCTGGCGAAAAGCCCCACCATCCGGGAAGAACGCAAGGGCCCAAAGGTCGGCGCGCCCGACAAGGCAATCGAAGGGTTCCTGCGCGGCGCGGGCCTGACCCGTGATCAGCTGGAAGAACGCGAAACCCCCAAGGGCGCCATCTATTTCGCCACCATCGAAAAGGCTGGTCGCCCCGCGGCCGAGATCATTGCCGAGGTGCTCGAAACCACCATCCGCAATTTCCCTTGGCCAAAATCCATGCGCTGGGGCAGTGGCAGCTTGCGCTGGGTGCGCCCGCTGCATTCGATCCTGTGCATTCTGACGGATGAGACCGGGGCGCAAGTCGTGCCAATGGATGTCGACGGCATTTCGTCCAGTGACACCACAGCAGGCCACCGCTTCATGGCGCCCAGCCGCTTTTCGGTCACGTCTTTCGACGATTACGCGGCCAAGCTGAAGCGGGCTTTCGTGGTTCTTTCCCCCGAGGAACGCGCCCAGCACATCTGGAACGACGCCCAGAACATGGCCTTTGCCGCTGGTCTTGAGCTGGTCGAAGACAAGGGCCTGCTGGCCGAGGTCGCCGGGCTGGTCGAATGGCCGGTCGTCCTGATGGGACAGATTGACGACGAATTTCTCGACCTGCCGCCCGAGGTGCTGCAGACCTCGATGAAAGAACACCAAAAGTTCTTCTCGGTCCGCAATCCCAAAACGGGCCGGATTGAACGGTTCGTCACTGTTGCGAACCGCGAAACCGCTGACAATGGCGCGACCATTCTGGCGGGCAATCAGAAAGTTCTGTCGGCCCGTCTGGCGGATGCCAAGTTCTTTTGGGAAAATGACCTGCGCATCGCCAAATCGGACATTGCACAATGGACCCGCGCGCTGGAAAACGTCACCTTCCACAACAAACTGGGAACGCAAGCTGACCGGATCGGCCGTATCGCCGCGCTGGCCCGCGAACTGGCGCCAGTGACCGGTGCCGATGCCGATCAGGCCAAAAAAGCCGCGTGCCTGGCCAAGGCCGACCTCAGCTCGGAAATGGTCTACGAATTCCCCGAACTTCAGGGCCTTATGGGGCGGTATTACATCGAAGCGGCAGGCGAAGATGCTGCCGTGGCCGCCGTCGCGCAAGAGCACTACTCGCCTTTGGGGCCATCAGACGACGTGCCCACGGCTCCGCTGTCGGTGACCGTTGCATTGGCCGACAAGCTGGACACGCTGGCGGGGTTCTGGGCGATTGATGAAAAGCCTACCGGCTCAAAAGACCCGTTTGCCCTGCGCCGTGCGGCACTTGGGGTTATCCGGCTGGTGCTCGGCAATGACCTGCGTCTGCATCTGGATCGGTTCTTCGACGGGCAGCTGCTGCGTGCTGAAAGCGCTGCAAACGAGGCGCTGGCGGCGGAAAACGTTAACGAACTTTTGGATGAAATCGCAGATCACGGCGTGTTTGGCGCAGCCTTCCAGACTGTCAAGGAAAGGCTGGGCGAAGTGTCGGGCGCCGATTTCCTGAGCCTTGAAAAGAAGATCCCCGACGCATCCGACGATCTCCTCTCCTTCTTCCACGACCGCCTCAAGGTCTTCCTCCGCGACGAGGGCATCCGCCATGACGTCATCGATGCCTGTATCGCGATGGACGGCAATGACGACCTCAATCTGCTGGTCAAACGCGCCCGCGCGCTGAACGCGGTGATCGCGACTGAGGATGGCGAAAACCTTGTGCAGGGTTTCAAGCGCGCAAACAACATCCTGACCCAGGCCGAGGAAAAGGATGGGGTGGAATATTCCTACGGTGCGGATGTGAAATTCGCCGAAACCGACAGCGAAAAGGCATTGTTTGCGGCCTTGAACGCAGCTCAGGCAAAAATCGAACCCGCGCTGAAATCCGAAGATTTTCCCACGGCCATGGCCGCCATGGCGAGGCTGCGCGGGCCGGTGGATGCGTTCTTTGAGGATGTGCAGGTCAACACCGATAATGACATTGTTCGCCGCAACCGGCTGAACCTGCTCAGCCAGATCCGTCAGATCTGCTCCAGCGTGGCCGATCTGAACCGGATCGAAGGGTAAACGACCGGGCGCGCTGGCACGCGCGCCCACAACGCTCTTGCGTGAAGGGCGCAAGCGCTTATGCTGCAGGCAAACCAAAAGGTGCTGCAGTGCAGAATAATCCGAATACGACGCTCATCACATCCGACGCGCCTGTCACCGCCCATACACATGGCGGGCGGGCCAAATGTCTGCAACGTCTGGTCCGGCTGAACCTGCCCGTGCCCCGAACCGTTGCGCTGTCATTTGATGCCGTTCACCAGATCGCCGAAGGGACAACCCCGGATATTGCGGCGATCCTCGAACAGTTCGATCCGACCTCGTTGCTATGCGTCCGGCCCAGTTCCGAAGATCCCGATTGGGGCGGTCCCGGCGCGGTTCTCAATATCGGAATGAACGATGCCCGTTATGTCGACCTGTCCGACACCATGGGGGCCGAGGCCGCCGCAGCCCTGTATCTGAGGTTCGTTCAAAGCTATGCGATCCACGTGGCGCGGCTGGATGCGGATGTGTTTGATGACATTGACGCCGACGGCCGCGAAGGGCTGCGCCATTCGCTGCGCGCCTACGAGGATGAAACCGACGAGGTCTTTCCGCAGGACAGGGGCGAACAGCTGATCGGTGTTCTGCGCTCGATGGCACGTGCATGGGACGGGACGTCCGCGCGCTTGCTGCGGCAGGCCAAGGGGGCACCCGCTGATGCCGGGCTTGGGTTGGTCATCCAAGAGATGATCCCCGGCGTCGGCAAAGGGGAATGCGGATCGGGTGTTCTGCAACTGGTTGATTCCACAACCGGAATGCCACAGATCACCGGTCGCTACCTAAGTCAGAGCCAGGGGCGCGATGCGCTGGGCAAAGATGTGGCAGCCCTGTTTCTGGAAAAAGACCCGCGCGGCCCCTCGCTGGAAGAGGTCGCGCCCAAAGCTTTTGCCGATGTCAAAGCGCATGCCGCCCTGATGCGCCAGAAACTGCGCGAAGAGATGCAGGTCGAATTCGTCATTCAGGATGGCACTGTGCATATTCTGGATGGCGTCCGGGTGCAGCGATCGGCCCGCGCGGCCATGCGCATTGCCGTACGTCTTGCCGAAGACGGTATCATACCGCCGCAAGAGGCGGTGATGCGTGTCGACCCGCACGCGCTGAACGAACTACTGCACCGTCAGGTCCACCCCGATGCGCGCCGCGATGTGCTGACCACGGCCATTGGTGCCAGCCCCGGTGCCTCGACCGGCAAGATCGTGTTCACCTCGGCCGAAGCACAGGCCAGTGCCGCTCGGGGCGAGGCGTGTGTTCTGGTGCGCCGGGAAACCTCGCCCGAGGATGTGCGCGGGATGCACGCCGCTGTAGCGGTTCTGACGGAAAAGGGCGGCATGACCAGCCACGCGGCCGTGATCGGGCGCGGATTGGGCCTGCCCTGTATCGTCGGGGCCTCGGAAATGCGGTTTCAGACGAAAGACAAGATGCTGACTGCACCGGATGGGCGCGTGTTCAAAACCGGCGATATTGTCACCATTGATGGCAGCTCGGGGCAGGTGCTGGCCGGCCAGCCCGCCATGCTCGAGGCCGCATTGGATGACTGTTTCCAGACGCTGATGGGCTGGGCCGATGCCGAGCGTGACATCGACATCCGCGCCAATGCTGACACACCGGCTGACGCGCAGACGGCCCGGAACTTTCAGGCTCAGGGGATCGGTCTGTGCCGGACCGAACATATGTTCTTTGACCCCGGTCGTCTGATCGTGATGCGCGAAATGATCTTTGCGCAAACCTCGGCGGGCAGGGCGGCAGTGCTGGCACGCCTGCTTCCGATGCAGCGCGAGGATTTTGTTCAGCTGTTCAGGATCATGGAAGGCCAGCCTGTCTGCATCCGCCTGTTCGATCCCCCCTTGCATGAATTCCTGCCGACAACGCGCACCGGGCAACGGGAACTGGCCGAGGCGCTGGACCTGCCCGTGTCCGACGTCGAACGCCGGGTCGAGGCGATGACAGAATACAACCCCATGCTTGGCCTGCGCGGCGTTCGTCTGGGTGTCACCGTGCCCGAGATCTACGACATGCAGGCGCGTGCGATTTTCGAAGCCACGCTTGAGGCCCGAAAAAACGGTGCCCCGGTGGTGCCCGAAGTGATGATCCCGCTGGTTTCCGCCAAGCGCGAGGTTGAACTTGTCAAATCCCGCATCGACTCGGTCGCCGCCGCCGTTGAATCGGAACGGGGGCAGAAGTTCGAATACCGGCTGGGCGTCATGGTCGAAACGCCACGCGCCTGTCTGCGCGCGGAAGAGATCGCGCCGCAGACCGCCTTCATGAGTTTTGGTACAAACGACCTGACGCAGATGACTTATGGTCTGTCCCGCGACGATGCCGGTCGTTTCATGTCCGCTTACGTGCGACAGGGGGTCTTTACCGAAGATCCGTTCCACGTTCTTGATCCGGACGGGGTGGGCGAGTTGCTGAAACTCGGGGCAGAGCGCGGGCGTGCCGCGAAACCGGATGTGACACTTTCGGTCTGTGGCGAACACGGCGGGAACCCCGAATCAATCGCGATCTGTCGCGATCTTGGGTTCGACTATGTGTCATGCTCACCGTTCCGGGTTCCGGTCGCTCGGCTGGCTGCCGCTCAACTGGCGATTTCCTCCAGACTTGGGGGTTGACACTGCGCCGAACCCCAAGGAATAGTGGGTTATACGGTCACTCGTAGGCGAAAAATATTTTCGCCACGGGCGATTTTCCACTTGCTTTTTTCTAGATACTGGACCTTTGCGCCAGTCTGGGGTATCAGCCTCGTCGCGCCCGCCGGGGGAGGGTATGGCGCGTGATGTGCCTGTGCGAGGTTATCTGATGCTACGTTACATATTGGCTGTTGCCGCAGTGGCGGCAACCGTGCTGCCGAGTGCGTCCTTCGCCGAGAAGGAAGCGACTGATACTGCAAAGCAAGAACTTGTCGCCCGCAGCGAGCTGCCGGCGCAAAGTTTTCGGGACTATTTCAAGCTGTTCCAGCCCCGCAAGGCGGCCGAACCTGTCGAAGTGTCCTTCTCCAAAGACTGGCTTGACCAGCAACCAAAGGCCACGGGCGGCGAAAACTGGAAATGCCTGTCCGAAGCCCTGTACTTCGAGGCGCGCGGCGAAAGCGTGCGCGGCCAGTTCGCGGTTGCCGAAGTGATCCTGAACCGGGTCAAAAGCAGCCGTTTCCCGGATTCCCTGTGCGGGGTGATCCATCAGGGGACCGGCAAGAAATACCAGTGCCAGTTCACATACACCTGTGATGGCCGCAAAGAAATCATCCACGAGAAAACGGCGTATGAGCGTGTGGCAAAAGTCGCGCGGGCAGCCATTGATGGCGTGGCGGATGAGTTGACCGAAGGGGCGACGCACTATCACACGACGTCGGTTCGCCCATCCTGGTCGCGGGTCTATAAACAGACGGCGAAAATCGGCGTGCATGTTTTTTACCGCCACAACTACCGGACAGCGAGCAACTGATTGACGCACCCGCGCTGGAAGCTTGCTGGCGTGGGGCAGGTTGCACCCTATATTGCGGGCCAGGAGGCCCGTAATGATTTTGAACCGCAGACACCTTTTGCAAACGGCTGCAGCAGCATTGCTGATGCCGCGTGTGGCCAGCGCGGGTTTTGCACCGCTTAATGCGCGTGTAACCAAACACCCGATCGCGCCTGCAAGTTATCCTGAAACGGCAGTCTGGACATATGGCGGGTCTGTCCCCGGCGTTGAACTGCGTGTCAGGCAGGGCGACCGCATCCAGCGCACCCTGATGAACCAGCTTCCGCAAGCAACGTCGGTCCATTGGCACGGCATTCGCATTGAAAACGCCATGGACGGCGTGCCCGGCCTGACACAGGACGCGGTCGAGACGGGCGCAAGCTTTGATTACTCCTTCGTCGTTCCCGACGCAGGGACCTATTGGTATCATGCGCATAACCAGTCAATGGAACAGGTTGCGCGCGGGCTTTACGGGCCGCTGATCGTCGAAGAAACTGCTGCCCCCGATGTGGATCAGGATCTGGTGCTGATGCTGGACGACTGGCGGCTTGATCCGGAAACCGCCCAGATCACGGATGATTTCGACAATGGCCATGATCTCAGCCACGCTGGCCGACTGGGCAATATCATCACTGTCAACGGATCCCTTGACCCGCGCGTTCAGGCGCGACGGAACGACCGTCTCCGGCTACGCCTGATCAACGCCTCCAACGCGCGGATTTTTGACCTGAATCTCGATGGGTTGTCAGGGTGGATCGTCGCCCTTGACGGTATGCCACTGGAAACGCCGATCCCATTGTCGGGGGCTTTCCCAATCGCCCCTGCACAACGCATCGATCTTGTTGTGGATGTCGTGGCTGGGGGTGATACGGCAAGTCTGGTGAGTGTTGAACGCGACGGTGCCTTTGGCATCGTTCGGTTCGATGTCGACGAACCCCTCGCACCCGCGCCGCGACAAGGCGTGTCAGCGCTGCCGCCCAACCCTTTGCCAGTCATCGAGGATGTCTCATCCGCACCATTGCACCGGATGTCGCTGCAAGGCGGGGCGATGCGCTGGCTGGACAGCGCCCGGATCGGGGACACTGAATTATCAGGCCAGGAACTGGCGCAGTTGGGCCGGTTCTGGGCCCTGAACGGTTATGCGGAACGCCCGACCGACCCGTTTCTGGACGCCCGGACCGGGGGCCTTCACAGGATCGAGTTTGTCAATGAAACAGTCTTTCCACATGCCATGCATTTGCACGGCCACCACTTCCGACTGATCCAGCCGGACGGATCGCTTGGCCCGTGGCGCGACACTGTTTTGGTTGATCGGGGACAAACCCGCCAGATCGCGCTGGTCGCGGATAATCCGGGGGACTGGCTGTTGCATTGCCATATGCTGGGCCATGCCGCTTCGGGTATGATGAGCTGGTTTCGCGTCACCTGACGCCGCATTCGGCGGTTGGAATGGCGTTTGTTTGAATGTTATAGGCGCTTGCAACGCCTATAGTGGGCAAGCCCTGCAACAAGCCGAAAAGGCCGGACCCATGAGTTCTGAAATCCGACTGGCATTTGCGCACCCGTCCGAACGGTCCGAGGCGACCTCGCCCCGAGGGCCGCTGGACCGCATTTCTCTGCGCGACCATATTGTCGAGGTTGAAATCGGTGCGTTTCAGGCCGAGCGGGGAACAACCCAGCGGATCTGTTTCAATATCGTCGTCGAAGTCCGGCCTCTGACCGACCCGATTGACGACGATGTGGATCGCATCCTGTCTTATGACCGGGTGACGGAATCCATTGCCTATGAGCTCGCGGCCGAGCGTCTGAACCTGCTTGAAACCCTGGCCGAGCGTGTGGCCGAACGTATCTTGCATGAACCTCAGGCTGTAAGGGTCTTTGTTCGCATCGAAAAACTGGATCGTGGTCCGGGCGCTCTGGGGGTCGAGATCGTGCGCGGGAAAGACTCGGTTCATCACGACGTGACCGAGGAAGACCGCCCGCATCCCCGTCTGGTCTACCTGTCGAACGACGCCATCGCCTCGGACAATCTGACCGGGTGGATCGACCAGTTGCAGAACCGCCAACGCCCGCTGATCCTGTGTGTGGGGGCGTCAGACCTGGCTGCGCCGCAAACCGGCCACGCAATGACACAGCGCCGGATTGACCTGCTGGCGATCGAGCAAAACGCGTGGGTTCTGGCCGCGCGCGATCACCGCTGCAAGGTGGTTTCAACCCGGACGGAACTGGACTGGGCCATGAAAAACGGCCAGATCTGCGTCTGGGCCCCGTCCAAGATCGTTCTGGACGCGGTGGATGGTCCGTCCGCCGCGCCCTCCGACGCCGTGGCTTTGGCCGCATGGTTTGCCGCGACCTTTGAAGCCAGTGAAATGATGGTTATCGGCGGCGAATTGCCGAAAGCGCCCAAAACCCCCCTGCGGGCTGTGGCCGTGGATCAGGCCCAATTGTGAGCATCTATTTCAGACCGCTGGTTCAGCACGGCCAGACCCGGCCCGCTGGTGCGTATACTCTGGCCGGTCAATCCCTGTGGTTTACCCATGTCGAGGCGCTTGGGCGCGATGCCGCTCCGCAGATCATGGCGGCATCGGGCATTCCCAGTGGGGCGTTGGAGCGCTTGACCGGCCCGCGCGCACCCATCGCCGGGCTGGATATGCAGGCGCCACATATCATGGGCATTCTCAACGCCACGCCTGACAGTTTCTCGGACGGGGGCGTTCACAGCTCGGTCGAGGCCGCCCGCGATGCCGCCGCCCGGATGGTGGCGCATGGGGCCACCATTCTGGATGTCGGCGGGGAATCAACGCGCCCGGGCGCGGATTTCATTCCGGCAGATCAGGAAATTGCCCGCACCCGCCCGGTGATCGAGGCGATTCGCGCTCAAACGGATGCCCTGATTTCAATCGACACCCGCAAAGCCAGCGTCGCCAAAGCGGCGTGTGCGGCGGGCGCGGGGCTGGTCAACGATGTCTCGGGGTTCACGTTCGATCCCGAACTGGCACCGTTCTGCGCCGCCAAGGGCACACCTGTCTGCGTCATGCATATGCAGGGCGATCCGGCCACGATGCAGGAAAACCCCATTTACGACAACGTGTTGCTGGATGTTTACGACTTCCTCGAAACCCAGATCGCTCTGCTGGAAAGCCTGGGGCTTCGGCGCGACCTGATCATCGTCGATCCGGGCATCGGTTTCGGCAAGACCGAGGATCATAACCTGACCTTGCTGCGCAATCTCAGCCTGTTTCACGGGCTTGGTTGCCCGATCCTGCTGGGCGTGTCCCGCAAGGGCTTTATCGGAACGATTGGACGGGAGCCCGACAAGACTGCCCGCGCGCCGGGTTCAATTGCCGTGGCTTTGGCCGGATTGTCCCAGGGCGTGCAGATCATTCGCGTTCACGACGTCGCCGAGACCGCTCAGGCCTTGCGCCTATGGGCCGCTGTCCGGTAATCCGGTCTCACGGAAAATCACGGAGTGACACCAATGCGCAAGCTGTTCGGAACCGACGGGGTGCGGGGCACGGCCAACACGCATCCGATGACGGCGGAAATGGCGTTGCGCATCGGGGCTGCGGTGGGGCGCTATTTCCGACGCGACGCGACCGGTGTGCACCGGGTCGTCATCGGCAAGGACACGCGCCTGTCCGGCTATATGCTGGAAAACGCGCTGACCGCCGGTTTGACGTCGACGGGAATGAATGTGCTGTTGCTGGGGCCGGTCCCCACGCCTGCGGTGGGTTTGATGACCCGGTCGATGCGGGCCGATCTGGGTGTCATGATCTCGGCCAGCCACAACCCGGCAGAGGACAACGGCATCAAGTTCTTTGGCCCCGACGGCTATAAACTGTCCGATCAGGCCGAGATCGACATCGAAAAGCTGATCGACGAAGGTGTCCGGCCTGCTCAGGCCCAGAATATCGGACGGGCGCGTCGTGTTGATGACGCCCGGTTCAGATATGGTGAGCGTGTGAAATCCTCGCTGCCGCGCGATGTGCGTCTGGATGGCCTGAAGGTGGTGATCGACTGTGCTAATGGCGCCGCCCACCGCACCGCGCCCGAGGTTCTTTGGGAACTGGGCGCAGACGTGATCCCGATCGGGATTTCGCCCAACGGGAAGAACATCAACCTCAACTGCGGATCGACCAAGCCGCAACTGGCTGCCGAAACCGTCGTGGCACATGGCGCTGACGTTGGTGTCTGTCTGGACGGCGACGCGGATCGGGTCGTTATCGTCGACGAAACCGGTCAGGTCGCCGATGGCGATCAGCTTATGGCGCTGCTGGCGACGGCCTGGAAAAAATCCGGGCAGTTGAAAGGCAATGCCCTTGTGGCCACCGTGATGTCCAATCTCGGGCTCGAACGGCACCTCTCGTCACACGGTATGCGGCTGGAACGCACAGCCGTCGGCGACCGCTATGTGGTCGAACGTATGCGCGAAGGTGGCTTCAACCTGGGCGGTGAACAATCCGGTCATATCGTGATGAGCGATTATGCCACCACCGGCGATGGCCTGATGGCCGGTCTGCATTTCCTGGCCGAGATGGTTCTGTCCGGTCGCAAAGCCTCGGACTTGTCCAAGCAATTCGAAACTGTGCCGCAGCTGCTGAAGAACGTCCGCTATGCCAGCGGCCAAACTCCGCTTGAAGTTCAAAGCGTTAAAGCCGCCATTGCCGATGCCGAGGCGCGGCTGAACGGGCAGGGCCGGTTGCTGATCCGCAAATCCGGCACCGAACCGCTGATCCGTGTTATGGCCGAATGCGAGGATGACGCGCTGCTGGTACAGGTCGTCGACAGCATCGTGGCCGAGGTCGAAGCCGCCACAGGCTAGTGCCCGAACAGAACCTTGCGCAGGCTGAACCACTGGCTGATGGCCATGCCCGTCAGGATCAGGGCCAGGGCGACGTAGAACCGCAGGGGCAGGGCCTCCGACAGGATCCAGGCCCCGAACACCATCGACCAGATCGGCACCTGATAATTCACCAGTGTCAAAAACACCGATCCGGCGCTGCGGGTGATCGAAACCCGCAGTAAGTTGGCGAATGCTGTGGGGATCAGGCCAAGCACGATCAGGGCCAGCGATGGGCGGTTGCCCTGCCACGTGGGAACACCTTCGATCAGCAGCATGATGGGCACCAGCAGAACAGCGCCGACCAGCAGGGTCAGCGCGGCCAGCGCCAGCGGCTCGACCGGCGGGCAGCGCCGCGTCAGGATCGATGTCGACGCATAACAGAGGGCAGCCGAGACACAGGCCAGCTGCGCCAGCGGCTCGGTTCCTTGACCCAGCTTTGCCAGACCGGGTCCGATCAGGACCAATGCGCCGGAAAACCCAAGGCACACGCCCAGAAACCGACGCAGGTTCAGCGGCTCATCTGAAAAGAAATGTGCCAGCGGCAGCACCATCAGCGGAATTGCAGCCATGGACAGTCCTGCAAAGGCCGAGGGTACATATTGCTGTCCCCAGCTAAGCAGCATGAAAGGCACCGCAGTCGACAACACGCCAATCAGCAGGATTGACGTTGTCAGCGCGGGTGTCAGTACCGGCATGCGGCGACCGGTGATCCGCATCAGGACAAGCAACGTCACCGCCCCCAATGTGGTGCGCGATGTCGCCACGGTAATCGGGCCATAGCCTTCCAAAGCCATCGCGACGACCATGAATGTGCCGCCCCAAATAAGCCCCAGCGTGAAAACGCCGCTCCAGTCCTGCTTCGTGGGTTGTTCAACCATTCCATCCCCTTATCCCGCGTGCGCGCCGGTGTCACGGGCTGATCTTGACTTAACGTTAGTTTGTACTTACCGTAAGCAATGACTTACGAAATGACATTTTCAGCCTTAGGCGATGCAACCCGCAGGCAGGTGTTCGAAGCCGTCGCCAGCCAGCCTCAGGCAGTGGGCGAACTTGCGTCAAAGCTGCCGGTAAGCCGACCGGCCGTCTCGCAACATCTCAAGGTGCTGTCGGATGCCGGGCTGGTGACATGCCACGCGAAAGGGACGCGCCGGATCTATGCGGTGCGCCCCGAGGGGCTGGCAGAGCTGCGCAGATGGCTCGACCGGTACTGGACCGACGTGATGAACAGCTTTGCAGATGAGGTGACCAGAGCGGGAGAGAGGCCATGACAGACCCGATTGTCAAAACAATTGTCGTAAGTGCCTCAGCTGCGCGTGCTTTCGACATCTTCGTCAACCGCATCGGGACATGGTGGCCGCTGGACAGCCACGCGGTTTCCGCATCGCAGGGACAACCGGCAAGGGACGTGGTTATTGAACCCCGGATCGGTGGCGTAGTTTATGAGGTCATGTTCGACGGAACCCGTGCCGACTGGGGTCAGGTGCTGGCGATTGACCCCGGCCGATCCGTGGCATTCACCTGGCATCCGGGCACCAACAAGGGGTCTCCTACGCGCGTCGATGTGCGTTTTGAGGATTGCGGTTCGGGGCAGGCAAAAGTCACCCTGACGCATTCCGGCTGGGATGTCTGGGCAGATGAAGCGCCCAAAAAGCGCGGCGGCTACGATACGGGATGGGATTTCGTACTGGGCGAATGCTTTGCCAATACGGTCTAGAAACGAAAAAGGGCGACCGCTTAGGCCGCCCTTTGACTGACATCCGTCAGGTTTAGTTCTTTTCTTTGTCGACCATCTTGCCGGCCGAGATCCACGGCATCATGCCGCGCAGCTTAGCGCCGGTCTCTTCGATCATATGCTCGTCGTTGGCGCGGCGCGACGCTTTGATGGTCGGCTGGCCAACGGCGTTTTCCAGCATGAAGTCACGGACGAATTTGCCCTGCTGGATGTCGTCCAGAACCGCTTTCATGCGGGCCTTGGTCTCGTCGTATTTCAGGATGCGCGGACCGGTGACATACTGGCCATACTCAGCCGTGTTCGAGATCGAGTAATCCATGTTGGCAATGCCGCCTTCATAGATCAGGTCAACGATCAGCTTCACTTCGTGCAGACACTCGAAATAGGCCATCTCGGGTGCGTAACCGGCCTCGACCAGAGTTTCAAAGCCGCAGCGGATCAGTTCGACCAGTCCACCGCACAGAACGGCCTGTTCGCCGAACAGGTCGGTTTCGCATTCTTCGCGGAAGTTGGTCTCGATGATGCCCGAGCGGCCGCCACCGATGGCCGAGCAGTAGGACAGGCCGATTTCCAGCGCCTTGCCGGTTGCATCGTTGTGAACCGCGACCAGGCAGGGCACGCCGCCGCCTTTGGTGTATTCGCCGCGCACGGTGTGGCCAGGGCCTTTGGGGGCCATCATGATGACGTCAACGCCGTCTTTCGGCTCGATCAGCCCGAAATGGACGTTCAGACCGTGGGCAAACGCGATGGCGGCACCGGGCTTGATGTTGTCATGAACGTATTTCTTGTAGGTTTCGGCCTGCAATTCGTCGGGCATGGTGAACATGATGACGTCGCACCAGGCAGCCGCTTCGGCGATGCCCATCACTTGCAGACCTTCCGCTTCGGCTTTCTTGGCCGAGGGCGAGCCTTCGCGCAGGGCGATGACCAGGTTTTTGGCGCCCGAGTCGCGCAGGTTCAGCGCATGGGCGTGGCCCTGGCTGCCATAGCCCAGGATAGCCACTTTCTTGTCTTTGATCAGGTTGATGTCGCAATCGCGATCGTAATAGACGCGCATTTTGCCGGTCCTTTCTGGTTTGGTTGGGGCGGTTCTACCTGCCGTGCGTCCGATTGGCGATAGGGTTGGGCTTGAGTATTTGCGAAAAAGATGAAGAATAATTCCTGAAAACGGAAAATACTGAAAAAATCATGCTTGACGATATCGACCGGCGCATTTTGCGCCACTTTCAGGCGAACCCCAGCCTGACCACTGCGGAACTGGCCGATCTGTGCCGGATCAGCGCAGGTGTCTGTTGGCGCAGGCTGGAGAAGATGCAGGCGGCCGGGATTATCGAAGGGCAGGAGGCGGTGATCGACTGGGCCGCGGTGGGCTATGCGGTCGAAGTCTCGCTTCGGATCACGCTGGACAAGACACAGGCCCGCGCCTTTGACGAGTTTATGGAAGAGGCCCGCAACGTGGCCGAAGTGATCGAAATCCAGACATTTCTGGGCCGGGTGGATGTCCGCCTGTCGGTGATAGCGCGGGATATGAAGCACTATCAGCAGCTTTATCGGGACCGGATCCTGACCCTGCCGCATATCGCCGATATCGAAGCGCTGATGCATATCGCACGGGTCAAACGGGACGAGGTGTTGCCGGTATGATCGAGTTGGACGAGATTGACCGCCGTCTGCTGCGCGCGTTGCAACAGGACGCCACCCAAAGCGCAGGTGCCCTGGGTCGGAGGTTCAACCTGTCTCAGCCCGCCACCTGGCGGCGTATCCGCAGGTTGGAGGACGCCGGGATCATCAAGGGCCGAAGGCTGCGTCTGAATGCCGAGGCGCTGGGGTTCGGCGTGACCGTGTTTCTGGGGGTCAAGCTGGCGCGCAAGGGCCAGATCAGCCTTGAGGATTTCGAACGCGCCGTCAGCGCCATCCCCGAAGTGCAGACCGTCGAGCATGTTCTGGGGCTGTACGATTACCGCTTGCGTGTTGTGGCGCGGGACCTGTCCGATTTCGAACGCGTGTTGCGGCGCCGGATCATGACGCTGCCCGGCGCAGGCGATGTCGAGGCGAACGTCCTGCTGAGCGAGGAACGGCTGCCCGGTCCGATTGGGTGACGTGCCTTAATATCTGGTGCGGATGTAATATCCGGGATGATGGGTCAGGCGGGCAAACGTGATCGGTTTGTCTTCTTTCCAGGTGGTGCGCTCCATCTGGATCATCGACGCGCCCGCCGTGGTGCCCATGAATTCCGCCAGCCTTGCGTCAGCGGAAATCGCGCAGAACGCAACCTCGGCATCGTTGAACGGAGCGGCATTCAGCAACCACTCATGCGGTCCTTGCTGGGTCAGGTCGGCGTTTTCCACATCGGGGACGGTTTCGATATTGATCCAGCGCTCTTCAAGCTGGAACGGGCGGTTGTCCGCGTAATGCATACAGACGACATGCAGAACCCGCGTCTCGGCGGGGACATCAAGCTGAGAGGACAGCCAGCGGGGGCAGGCCTCGACAGTCCGTTCCACCAGCGCATAGCGATAGACGGCATTCTGGCTTTCGACCATCTGCCGCGCCAGCGAGAATTCCAGCTTGGCGTGTTTGCTGGGCTCTTTCTTGACCCGCGTGCCGCTTTTGCGCTTGCGTTCGATGAAACCCTGATCGGCCAGTTCCCTGAGGGCACGGTTCACCGTCGCGCGGGCGCAATTGAATTCTTCGGCCAGTTGCGTTTCGGTCGGCAGCAAAGATCCCTGAGGCCACACGCGGCTTTCAATACGTCGTTTTACTTCATCTCGAACGGACTGGAAGTTAATACGCTTTTGTATCGTCACAGGAAAAATATCCCTTCAAGTAAAAAGTGTGCGCATCTGTTCAGAAGCAAGCAGAAGTGTAAAGGGGAAGTGACACTGATTGGCGTCATTTTCTCGTGTTCCCAGCGTCATACAGCACCGAACAGGCCGGTTTTGCCTGCATTCCGTGACGTCACTTTTTGTTGGGAAACGGCTTTACTGGCCAAGGGAAACAGACCAAGACTGCACTGACGATATTGAAAGGACGCCATATGCCTGCCTTGCTGAAAAACGTTGACCCGAACGGGCTCGAAGAATTCTCGGTCGTATTCACCGATCGCTCGCTGAACCACATGTCCCAAAAGTTTCAGGGGGTGATGCGCGATATCTCGGCCATGCTGAAAGAGGTGTACAAGGCAGACGGGGTGGCCGTCATTCCGGGCGGCGGCACCTATGCGATGGAGGCGGTCGCCCGGCAATTCGCGCGCGGGGCGGATGTTCTTGTGGTTCGGAACGGGTGGTTTTCATACCGCTGGAGCCAGATCATCGAAAGCGGTGCCCTGACCAGCTCAACCACCGTGATGAAGGCGCGCGAGACTGGAAATTCCAGCCCGTCCCCCTTTGCGCCCGCACCGATTGACGAGGTCGTCGCAACGATTCGCGAACAGAAACCCGGCGTTGTGTTCGCTCCCCATGTTGAAACGGCGGCGGGTGTCATTCTGCCGGATGACTATGTGACCGCCCTGGCCAGCGCGGCGCATGAGGTGGGTGCATTGATGGTGCTGGATTGCATCGCATCCGGGTGTGCCTGGGTGGATATGAAAGCCACCGGTGTCGACGTCTTGATCTCGGCACCGCAAAAGGGCTGGAGCGCATCGCCTTGCGCCGGTCTGGTCATGCTGTCCGAACGGGGCGAGGCGCGTCTGGAACAGACAAGCTCGGACAGTTTCGCCATCGACCTGAAGAAGTGGCGCCAGATCATGCAGGCCTATGAAAATGGCGGTCACGCCTATCACGCCACGATGCCCACCGATGCGCTGCTGGCCTTCCGCGATACCATGGCAGAAACCAGGGGATACGGGTTCGAAAAGCTGCGCAAGGCGCAATGGGCACTGGGCGACGGCGTGCGGGCGATGTTGAAGGACTATGGCATTGTCTCGGTGGCGGCTGACGGTTTCGGCGCACCCGGCGTTGTGGTCAGCTACACCTCGGACCCCGAAATCCAGAACGGCAAGAAATTTGCCGCTCTGGGGATGCAGATCGCGGCCGGGGTGCCGCTGCAATGTGATGAACCCGAAGGCTTCAGCACCTTCCGTCTGGGCCTGTTCGGATTGGACAAGCTTTATGATGTGGACGCCACCATCGCGCGCCTGAAGCGTGTGCTGGATCAGGTTCTGTAAACGGGTCGGGCCTTAGCGAACGCCAAGGCCCATCTGCATCAACGTCTTGCGTACAGGCGGCAGGGAATACAGCGCGCTCAGCCCCATTGCGCGCGCATCCCGCAGCGGGCGCGCCTCGATCATCGAGGCGCGGTTCAGCAAATCGATCCCCTTGACCCGCATCTCGATCTCGGTGTGGCGCGCCTTGTGATAGGCGTCCAGCATCTGCGCGTCGCCCAGACCTTCGGGCCGGGACTGCGCCAGATCCAGCAGGCAGCGCAGATCGCCCAATGACATGTTCAGCCCTTGCGCGCCAATGGGGGGCACCACATGCGCGGCTTCGGCCATCAGGGCAATACGCTCACCCGCCAACCGTTCCGCGGACTGGCTGATGATCGGCCAGATGGTCCGGCGCGATGCCAGCTTCAAGGGGCCAAACAGGCCACAGGACCGTTCCGTCATCGCAGCCTCAAATGCTTCGGCATCAAGGGTTAAAAGGTCAACGGCCTTCGGGCCGCGCTCCATCCAGACGATGGCGGACGAGGGCTGCCCCTGCCAATCTGGCAGCGGAACCAATGTGAACGGCCCGCCAGATCTGTGTATCTCGGTCGAGACATTCTCGTGCGGAATAGGATGCGTCACCGCAAACGCCAGCGCTTTCTGCCCATACCGTGTTGTATGCACATTGATACCGGCGGCCTCGCGCATGGGTGAGTTGCGCCCATCTGCGGCCAGCACCAGCTTGCAGCGGATGCGGCTGCCGTCGCTCAGGCCAACGCGGGCTTCGGCAGTGCGGGTGAACAGGCTGACGGTCCCGGTGCCGGGGCGGAAATCGACATTCGGCAGCTCTGCCAGCCGTGCGACCATCTCCCGGCGCAACAGCCAGTTGGGCAGGTTCCAGCCAAACGGTTGCTCGGAAATGTCGGCTGCGTTGAAATCGCGTATGACGCGGGGTTCGGGCACGTCTCCCCCGGCATCGACAATACGCATGATCTGCAAGGGGGCCGCATGGGCATCCAGCCGCGCCCACAGGCCGCATTGCTCCAGCAGGCCGCGCGCAGGTTGCAGAAAGGCGGTGGTGCGCAGGTCAGACCCGTCCACATCCCGTTCGGTGATCGGTGGCGCGGGATCTACACACACCACGTCAAACCCGGCGGTTCCAAACGCCGCCGCTGCGGTCAGACCGGCGATTCCACCGCCGGAAATCAGGATGTCACAACTGTCAGTCATGGCGCCTCTCATCATCTCGGGCAGACCCTAGTTCGGTTCCACCCCCTGCGCCAAGTGACATCCTGTCCCGTATCTCAGCCGCGTGAGATCAGGATCAGGACAAGGAACATCACCGGCACCATCATCAGGGCAGGGATGTAAAGGCCGGGAAGGCCGAATACCATGGCGGAACAGCCCCACATGCTGAGGACCGCGCCGACGGTATAATACAGGTCCTCCGCCTTGGCGTTGGCGGCGTCGCGGGCCAGCCACCCGAAAACCGGAATTGCAAAGAATAGGCGCTGCCAAACCGGCAGGCGTCCGGGCATCTCGATCGCGCTCATGGGGCTCTCCGTTCTGTTCGTCGCTCCAGCGCATATAGGGCTGCGCATTCGGGTGCAGAACGTGCGGATCGTCGCAGTGTGACAGGCTACCGCAGGCGGGCCAGAAACGCGGTCAGATCGTCCGTGTGATGGTGGATGTGATCGGCCTCATGCGGGTCCGGGGCGACGTGAACCGTGCGCATGCCCATCTCATGCGGGGCGGCCAGATTACGCGGGTCATCCTCGAACATGGCGGCCTTGTCAGCCTGAATGCCATCCTGTGCAAAGATGGCTTCAAAGGCGGCTTTCTCGGGCTTTGGCCGATACCCGGCATGTTCGACGCCATAGATTGCATCAAACAGCCCCGAAAGCCCGCGCGCCTGCAAAACCCGCTCGGCGTAGGGCGCGCTGCCATTGGTGTAGACAATGCGCCGTCCGGGCAGGGCGCGAATGTGATCGGCCAGCGCTGCATCCGGGTCCATATGGCTCATGTCCACCTGATGCACCGCGTGCAGATAAGGCTCGGGGTCCAGATCATGTTCGGCCATTAGCCCGGCCAGCGTGGTGCCGTATTGGCGCCAGTACTGCCCGCGCAGCCTGTTGGCCTCGGCCCGGTCCACGCCGATGGCCTGCACCACGTAATCCGTCATCAGAACTTCGATCTGATCGAACAGCTGCATATGCGGCGGATAGAGGGTGTTATCCAGATCGAACACCCATTGCGTGACATGACTGAAGGACGGTTTGACCATGGTTTGGGTTTAGGGCGCGGGCGGGGTGTTTTCAATGCCGTACTTGATTGCCGCCCCCAGAGACGGATAGACATGTCCGAACGAGGAGACAGAATACCCCATGAGCCAGACCCGATCCCCCACCAAGGATGCCTATAGCCTGATACTCGAAGCCATTGATGTCGGCGTCTACAAGCCCGGCGATCGTCTGGTTGAAAGCGAGCTGGCAGAACGGTTCGGAGTGTCGCGCACCCCGATCCGCGAAGCGCTGCAACGTCTGGAAACCCAGTCTCTGCTGGAACGGGACGGGCGGTCGCTGATCGTGGCGTCGCTGGACCACAACCAGATGGCCGAGCTTTATATCGTGCGCCGCGAACTGGAAGGGCTCGCCGCGCGGCTGGCCGCCAAACACGCCACCGAAGAAGAGATCAGGGTTCTTCACGACATGGTCCTCGAAGATGACAAGCTGGTGGGTGATCCGATGGCGCTGTCACGTGCCAATCGGCGCTTTCACGAACAGATCCATCTGGCCTCGCACAACCGCTACCTTGTCCAGCAGCTTGATCTGGTGCACCGGACTATGGCCTTGATGGCGACCACGTCGCTGGCCGTGCAGGGGCGCGGAGAAATTGCCCAGAGCGAACATAAAGGCATCGTCGAAGCCATTGCCGCGCGCGATGAAGAGGCGGCGGGGCGGGCGCTCAAGGACCATATCTCGATCGCATTCATGACGCGCCTGAAGCAGGACGCAAGCCGCCGCGACAAGTGATTGTCAGGCCAGCGGCTCGTCTTCGCTGGCCTGTCCGTGCTGGGTCTTGTCCCAGAAAAACGGGTTGGTCGCCAATTCCCACAGCGCCTTGTAACCGGCAATCACGCCCAGCGGGAAATATAGAAACATCGTCGGAACCCAAGGCAAAAGAAACCGCCGCTCGCGTGCGGATACGGCGATCAGACCAACACCGATACTCAGCCCCTCTGCCATCAAAAACAGCCCGATCAGCGCGGTAGAGGTTGAATGCGGCACGATATTATCCATCGGATTGGCCAGCCCCAGGCTTGACAGCCAGAATACCCAGAGAACGGGCGCCAGCAGAAATTGCCCCAACGTGCCCAGAAAGAACGCCTGAAGGCCCAGAAATCTGGCACCTCCAAGGTCACGCCACAGCTTTTGCGGGCTGCGCATATGCACCAGATACGTGACCATGAACCCCTTGAGCCAGCGCGAGCGCTGTTTGACCCAGGGCCAGGCCCGGAAATTCGCCTCTTCATATGTTGTGGTATCCACCATTTCGGTCCGGTACCCGGCCCGGTACAGCCTTACGCCCAGATCAGCATCCTCGGTGACGTTATGGGCATCCCAGCCGCCCAGTTCCAACAGCTTGTCGCGACGGAAAAAGAACGTGGTGCCCCCAAGTGGCACCACCAGCCCCATGCGGGCGATCCCCGGCAGGATCACGCGGAACCAGCTGTTGTATTCGATGGTAAAGCAGCGTGACCGCCAGTTGGTGCGCGGGTTGTAGTAATCCAGAACCCCTTGCAGGCACACCACATCCGGCGCGGCCTGGGTGAAATGCGCCACCACGCGCTCGATCTGATCCGGTTGTGGGGCGTCCTCGGCATCCCAGACGCCGACGAAGTCGCCCCGGCAGAAATCCAGCGCGTAATTCATGGCGCGCGGCTTGGTGGTCAACCCGTTCAGCTCGGGCACCTCGACGATGCGAATCCAGCTGGGCAGGCTCACCTGCGCAAGGGCATTGCGCGTCACGTCATCCTTTTCCTCAAGCACAAGGATGACATCCAGCAACGCCTTGGGATAGGTCAGCCGCTGTAGTCTCTGTACCAGAGCGTTCGCGATCTCGCGCTCCTTGTACAATGGCACCATGATCGATACGCAGGGTTGCCGCAATGTGATGGCAGCTTCGGTGTGGTCCGGCTGCGTTCTCAGGCGATGCCAAAGGTAAGCCAGCGTGCCAGCCATCCGAAAGGCTGCAAAAAGCGCCAGAGTTCCCACAGCCATGCCCAGCACCGCCAGCAGGCCAAACGCCGGGAACATGGCAAACAGCCCCAGCACACACAACAGGGCCACCGAAGGTCCCACGCGTGACCTAAGGGTCCAGTTGCGGCAGCTTTGTGCGGGATCAACCCGGGTTTCCGCCGATCTGGCCAAAGACCCCGAGAATTGCCGCGCAATTGTGCGGTCGATCTGATCGGATGCCGCCAGCACCGGGATCACGGCATATTCGCATTCGCGCATTTCGGCGGTCACGGTTGCGAACCGGTCGGGCCGGGCGGTGGCCACCAGAACAAGGGGGCCAATCCGCATCCAAGGGATGACATTGTGTTTCAGCCAGAAGTCGACCGGCATCAACCCGCTCAGTTCCGGCATCGGCGGGATCTGTTCAAGATCGGCAATCTGCCAGCCGGATTGCGCGGACAGAGCGCTCAACACGTCCTGCCGGGTGGCATAGCCTTCGCCGACCAATATCTCTCCCAGCGGTGCGTTCTGTCTGGTTTGCTGGCTCAGCGCATGGTCCAACTGGGATCGGGTGATGGCCCCGATTTCCAGCAGGCAGGTGCCCAGCGGCTTCCGATGCCCGTGCGCGGGGATCGGTGCGGCGGACGTGAAATCCAGAAGATCAAGCTCAGCCATAACAAAACCCTGGCGCAGTTACCTGCGCTCAGGGTTGTTCGATCAGGGTTAACACCCGGTTAACACTGCACAGACAAGCAGTTATGCCTGAATTTTCTTCTTTTCCATGGCCTCGGCGAAGCGCTCGAACAAATAGAAACTGTCCTGCGGTCCGGGCGATGCCTCGGGGTGGTATTGCACCGAATAAACCGGCCTATCCGCCATGCGGATACCGCAGTTCGAACCGTCAAACAGCGACCGGTGGGTTTCCACGACGCCATCCGGCAGGGATTGCGCATCGACAGCAAAACCGTGGTTCATCGATGTGATCTCGACTTTGCCGGTGTCCAGATCCTTGACCGGGTGGTTCGCGCCATGGTGGCCATGGTTCATCTTGACCGTCTGACCACCCAGCGCCAGCGCCAGCATCTGGTGTCCAAGGCAGATGCCGAACACAGGCAGGTCTGTCGTCTCCAGAATCTCTTTGATCATCGGTACGGCGTATTCGCCTGTTGCTGCCGGATCGCCAGGACCGTTCGACAGGAAAACACCGTCGGGCTGATGTGCCAGCACTTCGGCTGCGGTCGCGGTTGCGGGCAGAACGGTCACATCACATCCGGCGGATGCGAGGCAGCGCAGGATGTTGCGCTTGGCGCCATAGTCAACGGCAACAACCTTGTGGGCAGGGGCCTTCTGGCGCTGGTACCCATCCGGCCAGGCCCACCGCATCTCGTCCCAGCGATAGCTTTGGGCGCAGGTGACCTCCTTGGCCAGGTCCATGCCCTCCAGCCCGGCAAAACCGCGCGCGGCGGCGACCAGCGCCTCGATGTCGAAATTTCCCTCGGGATCATGGGCCAGCGCCACATGCGGCGCACCTTGCTGGCGGATGGCCCGGGTCAGGCGGCGGGTATCAACGCCACCGATGGCGATGCGCCCCCGACGCGCCAGCCAGCCCTTGAGCTCCTCGGCCGAGCGCCAGTTCGATGGCTCGGTCGGATCCCATTTCACAACCATGCCAGCGGCGACCGGATCACCGGTTTCGTCATCCTCGGGGTTCACGCCGACATTGCCGATATGAGGGAAGGTGAAGGTTACGATCTGCCCGGCATAAGACGGGTCGGTCATGATCTCCTGATATCCGGTCATCGCCGTGTTAAAGCACAGCTCGGCCACGGTTTGCCCGATCGCGCCGAAGCCTGCGCCGTAAAACAGGGTTCCATCGGCCAAAGCCAGACATGCGGTGGGCTTGGACGGGGCATTTGGGGCCATGGCGCGACTCTCCTGTAGGGTAAATCGGCGCATACCTAAGGGGGTTGGGCGTCTGGGTCAAGTCTGTTCAATTTTTAGGCTGTTGTTGTTTTTCAATGGGTTAGATGGATCGACCCCCGGTTGTATCAGGCTTTTTGTTTCTATATGGTCGGGGTTCCGTTGTCATGGGGATGGACAAACCAAATGGACATGCGATCACGGGTGAATGCCGCCCTGAAGCAAGCAATGAAAGACAAAGCAGCCGAGCGTCTGTCGACACTGCGGTTGATCAACGCCGCCATCAAAGACCGCGACATCGCGGCACGTGCGTCCAGCAATGAAGAAGCAAAGGGATGCAGCGACGCAGAGGTTCTTGAAATCCTTGGGAAAATGACCAAGCAGCGCAAGGAAAGCGCCCGCGCCTACGAAGAGGGCGGTCGCCTGGATCTGGCCGAACGCGAGATTCGCGAAGTCGAGGTGATCGAGGAATTTCTGCCCAAACAGCTGGATGACGATGAGGTCAGCAAGGCCATTCAAACCGCCATCACGGCAACCGGCGCGGGTTCGATCCGCGATATGGGCAAGGTGATGGGCGAGTTGAAAACGCGCTATACCGGCCAGATGGATTTCGGCAAGGTCGGTCCTATGGTCAAGGATCACCTGTGCGCAGCCTCAAACGGCGATTGCTGAGGCACTGGGCCTCGGAAAACATTACTGCGCGACCGGCTCGCGCAGTCTTAGGACCAGCTCGTCATAAAGCATGATCCGCTCATCTTCGGACAGAAACGCCCCGATTTCGACCTCGCGCCCGTCTCCGACAAGGGTGACATAATGCGGAACCGGGCCGCCTTTCTCATGCATCGCCGGCCGCGCCCAATAACGGTTGCAAGACCATTCGTGCTGCTCTTTGCCGGGGGTGTGGTGCACCAGCCGCGCATGTGTGCCCGACAGGGTCAGTACCTCGAACACACTGCGGGCGCGGTAGTTGGTCTTGATGGCCAGCCACAGCCCCAGCACAGTGATCAGCAGAAACGGCAGCAACCCCCACAGGATCACGGAACCAAGCGTGGCCAGCAGCGGGATCAGGCCAAACAGGAACACCGACAGGATCGTGATCATCGCGCCCCGCGGCGGCAGCGAGTTATGCGGCCAAAGCCGCAGTTCCTGTTCGGTTTCCGAGGTCTGATTCCACGTATAGGGCATACCGCGAACATAGCGCAGCGCCGCCTCATGTCGACGGGTTTTGATCAGACGACGTGGCCGACCCGAGACCAGGACAGGGCGTCATCCAGACGATCGTCACCCCAGAACACCTCCTGCCGGACAACAAAGCTGGGGGCGCCGAAAACACCCAGTTTGACGGCGGTTTCGGTTTCCGCCTCAAGGGCCGCGACGATGTCGTCGCCTTGTGCGCGTGCCAGGGTCAGTCGGGGGTCTTGCTGACACCGCAACAGCGCCTCGGACAGCGCACTTTCGCGACCAGCTTCCACCCCTTCCTCGAACCAGATGCGATAGAGCGTTTGGGTGAACGTCACGCCCCAGCCATCCATCATTCCAAGCAACGCAACCTGATTGGCCAGCGGCAGATTGGAAATCGGATAGGGCGCAGGCAGGTTGGCGTGGATGTGGTACTTGGCACAGCGGCGTTCGATATCGCGCCACATGTAAGCCGATTTCACAGGCTTTCCGGCAAAAGGGATATTCTGCTGGGCCGACATCACCGTGCGCACGTTGAACGGGCGCCAGTTCACCGTGGCGTCATGCTGGGCGCACCATTCCTCCAGACGCATCACGGTCAGGAAGCTGTACGTGCTGCCAATGGAATACCAAAAGTCGATCTCGGGCATTGCCGACCCTCCGACTGTTCCGTCCGCACATCATAGCCGATTTCGTCGCACTTGGCGAACGCAGGGTGAGGGCAAAGAAAAACCCCGCCACCAGGGCGGGGTTTCTTGGATCAGGTCGGGATCAGTGCGCGTGGCCCTTGTCCCAGTCTTCCTGCTTGGGCAGCTGCTCGAACGTGTGTTCGGGCGGCGGGGTGGGCAGGGTCCATTCCAGCGTATCCGCATACTCGTTCCAGTAGTTGGGCCGGGTCTCGCGTGCGCCACGTAGCAGGGCGTAGATCACGATGCCGAAGAACAGCAGGAACGAGGCGAACGAGATGAACGCGCCAATCGACGAAACATAGTTCCACTGCGCGAACGCTTCGGGATAGTCGATGTAGCGGCGCGGCATCCCCTGACGACCCAGGAAGTGCTGCGGGAAGAAGGTCAGGTTGGCGCCGATGAAGAACAGCCAGAAGTGAACCTTGCCCCAGAACTCGGAATACTGACGCCCTGTCATCTTGCTGAAGTAGAAGTACACACCAGCGAAGATCGCAAACACGGCACCCAAGCTCATCACATAGTGGAAATGTGCCACCACATAGTAGGTGTCGTGATAGGCGCGGTCCACGCCAGCCTGCGACAGCACCACACCGGTCACACCGCCAACGGTGAACAGGAACAGGAAGCCAAAGGCAAACAGCATCGGTGTCTTGAACTCGATGGAACCGCCCCACATGGTCGCGATCCACGAGAAGACCTTAACACCTGTCGGAACCGCGATGACCATCGTGGCCAGCATGAAATAGGCCTGCTGACGCAGCGACATGCCAACGGTGTACATGTGGTGCGCCCACACGACAAAGCCCAGCACACCGATTGCGATAATCGCCCAGACCATCGGCAGATAGCCAAAGATCGGCTTGCGCGAGAAGGTCGCGATGACATGGCTGATGATGCCGAAACCGGGCAGGATCACGATATACACTTCCGGGTGGCCAAAGAACCACAGGATGTGCTGATACAGGATCGGATCGCCGCCACCGGCTGGATCAAAGAAGGTAAAGCCAAAGTTGCGGTCCATCAGCAACATGGTGATCGCGCCCGCCAGAACCGGCAGCGACAGCAGAATCAGCCACGAGGTGACGAAGATCGACCAGCTGAACAGCGGCACCTTGAACAGGGTCATGCCGGGGGCACGCATGTTCAGGAAGGTGGTGATCATGTTGATCGCGCCGAGGATCGAGGAGGCGCCCGATACGTGCACGGCAAAGATCGCAAGGTCCATGGACATGCCGCCCTCGGTCGTGGACAGCGGCGGGTACAGAACCCAGCCCACGCCCGAACCCATCTGATCGTTACCACCCGGGCTCAGCAGCGAGGCCACACCCAGCGAGGTACCGGCAACATAAAGCCAGAAGGACAGGTTGTTCATCCGCGGGAACGCCATATCCGGCGCGCCGATCTGCAACGGCATGAAATAGTTGCCAAATCCGCCGAACAGGGCAGGGATGACAACGAAGAACATCATCAGAACACCGTGATAGGTGATCATCACGTTCCACAGATGCCCGTTGGGTGTACACGGGTCGGCCATGAAGCCTTCCAGGCACATGTACTGAACACCGGGGTGCATCAGTTCAAGCCGCATGTAAACGGTCATCAGAACCGAGATCAGACCGGCCAGAGCCGAAACGATCAGGTACAGAATCCCGATGTCCTTGTGGTTGGTCGACATGAACCAGCGCTGGAAAAAGCTGCGCTGGTCTTCATGGTCGTGACCATGAATGGCTGCGTCTGCCATTATAGGTGCCTCCTGTTGCAACTACACCGCGCAGCCGGACCTCTCCAACGCGCGGGATTCCTGCTGGTTTTAGAATGCGTAGGGGCGACCTTCAATGGCCGAGTTTGATCTGGATCAAGATAAATGGCCGCACCCCCCTTGAAAACGAACGATCAGGAGGCCGGGATCTGAGCGTTTCGGGGGGGTGGTGATACAGCGGATCCGGTACCTGTCATCATGCCGCCTGCCGTCGGCCCACTCCGCAGGATCGAGGACAGGGAAGGGGGTGTTGAGCCCAAAGCGGCGGTTCATTCTTGGCGCTCAAACGCTTAGTCACCAGCCGTAACCACACGTACAGGCAGGTCTCCTATTAGCTGCTCCAAAACGGTCTGCCGGCGCGAGCCATAACCAGGGGCTTCGTTTAACCCGCGTCCGATCTCCTGCACTATTTCCGGCGATCCCGCAAATTTTGAATGACTGCCTGTCCTCGAATTCTGGATTCGCGACAGGTCGATCGCAGTAACACCAAGCGCGCTGAGTTCTTCTGCGTCTGCAGCCCCCACGCGCGGGACGCCGCCCGCAATCCGGCGTGACACGCGTAAAGCGGAGTCATCCTTAGACAGCAGTATGAAGAACCGATCGAATGTATTGCCTATTTCTCTCATCTGAGATCGAAATAAATCCACATCTATGTCAGGCGAAGCCAGTACCACGTTTTGCAGGCGACCCATTCTATTGAATTGACCTTTCTGAGCGGCGTCAACAATCGCTTCCATCGTCAAAAACCCTCCCATCGAATGGGCAAAAACATGATACTTTGTCGCGGTGGATTGCGTGAGTATCTCCGCTGCATCGATCAAAAGAGGCCGCGCAACAAGGGCGCTGTTGAGATCGTAAACATATCTGGAAAGCCGACCTCCCGAAGCCCAGGTAAAAAGTACCGGCACCCCTTTAAAGCCGCTGTCTTGGACGAATTGTCCCACCTGCAAAATGGCGTCGCTGGTTGTCATGTTATACCCGTGCACAAATAAGAGCACTTCACGCTCCGCGGGGGCGCGAGATCGCAGTTCCGTGTTCAGCGATGACAGAAATGCAGTTTTGGAGCGGTATATTGCGGGATCGATGATCGCGAATTCCGTTCGCGGGTCAGGTGGAAGAGATTTGGGCCTTTCCAAAGCCCCAGCTACATGCGTTGGTGGAACTGATACCTCGACTGAGGCCAAACCCAATTCATCTGCTCGGAGCTCGGAAAATAAAGCACCGACGACTTCCGAATCTTCGCGAGTTGTTGCGATAAATAATTTGTGTTTGGTGGCTTCGATCACTGAACTCGTCGGAATTGTGGGATTATCGATGCCCACAATTTCTGGAGCGCGAACGCACGCGAAAACGCTCAAAAGCAGGATAGGCAGCAAAAGTTTCATAATTGACACAAGATATTCCGAACGTGCTTAGCGGATGTAAACCACCTTCACCAAGACTTGTCTAATATCAGATGATTTTTGGGGCTACTGGCAATAGCGGGTTTGTCCGCACAGTGCACCTTCGACTTGAGCTTGATGAAGTATTCAAAAATTTAACCAGTTTTCGTCCGATTAAGAATTGCGAAACCCGTACTCTGCAACGCAACCAGACATCACCTGTCGGGAACGTGCCGCATCTGTCTCTGATGATGTGATCTCATGCCAAATCCAAGTGTACAAAACGAACAACGGCCTCTGAAAACCCGGTACAATTTGTACATTTCACCCTTCAATCCCCCGGCTTGACCCGGCGGGGCGGCTGGACCACAACTCGGTCGAAAGCCCCTCAAGGAACGGATGGCCAACCATGGATTATGATCCCGACAACATCTTCGCCAAAATTCTGCGCGGCGAGATACCTTCGTCAAAAGTTTACGAAGACGCCGAAACATTGGCCTTCATGGACATCATGCCGCGCGCTGATGGGCATTTGCTGGTGATCCCCAAAACACCCTGCCGCAATGTGCTGGATGCCACGCCCGACCAACTGGCGGCGGTCATGAACACCGTTCAAAAGATGGCCCGTGCAGTGATGAAGGCCTTCGACGCGGACGGTGTAACCATTCAGCAATTCAACGAAACCGCAGGCGGGCAGGAGGTTTTTCACCTGCATTTTCACGTCCTGCCGCGCCATGACGGCGTGTCGATGCGCCCACCTGGTAAAATGGGTGATTTCGACCTGATCGCACAACATGCTGAAACGATAAAAAAGTATTCATAATCAATAGCTTTGTGGGTGTTTATTAAGTTCCAGGCCGGACAATAGCCCACATTCACCCGCTCATGCCGTTGCAGCCGGAAATAAGAATACCCGAAAGACCGCCTCGGGACAGGTGAAGTGTCTCAACGGCTTGACAACGCAGAAATCGCCTGCTCCGAGCCAATACGGCTTGAGCACGGGTTTCAGCGTGAAGGGGGAAATGAATTGCCGTTCCGATTTGGGGTCGGAACGGCAGACTCGTAACCAAACACTTCTCGGATTTCGAGGGCGAGCCCTTGATCACCGGTTTAACATACCACTCACTCTTGATTGGCAGTTTCATATTACTCGTTAACAACACCGATGTATCCTAGAGAATTAAGAATTGCCTAAAGAATAACGTAAAACTGAATAGTTCTTGGTAAATTGCAACGTGTTTCGGAAACAGAGCCTTCCACACATGCATATTGTTGTAACCAAGCACAGCTGAAGCTGATTCTCTGACGAAATAGAATCAGAGATCAGAGGCACCAAAAACGTCCGAGAAGGTTTTTTTCAGGGCCGCATCAAGATCATCCATAGTGACCGGAAGCCCCAGATCCACCAACGAAGTCACGCCATATTCGCTGATCCCGCAGGGCACGATGCCCGAGAAATGCTCCAGATCCGGTTCGACATTGATCGAAATGCCGTGAAAGCTGACCCACTTTCGCAAACGCAGACCAATTGCCGCGATCTTGTCCTCTGCCGGTTTGCCAGCCACCGTCAGCGGTTTGTCGTCGCGTCGCACCCAGACACCAACGCGTCCGTCGCGTATTTCGCCGTGTACGTTGAATTCAGCCAGCGCCGATATCACCCAGTTTTCCAGCTGCTTCACAAATTGGCGCACGTCGCGCCCGCGCTTGTTCAGGTCCAGCATGACATAGGCCACACGCTGACCGGGCCCGTGATAGGTGTACTCGCCGCCCCGTTTGCTTGCATAAACCGGAAAACGGTCAGGATCGGTCAGGTCTTCGATCTTTGCCGACGTGCCTGCTGTATAAAGCGGCGGGTGTTCCAGCAACCAGATGCACTCCTCCGCGTCGCCGCGCGCAATCCCGGCGACGCGCGCCTCCATAAAGGCGGTGGCGTCGTCATAACTGGTCAGACCATCGGTGATTTTCCATTCCATGGCGGCCTCATATCCGCCCAAAGCGGGCAGGGGAAGAGGGGTCAGGCCGCTTCGGCCAAACACTGTTGCAGCACCCGAGAATAGGTGTCGACCCCTTGCGCTCCGGTCAGCAGGTATTTTCCGCCAAATACCATGGACGGCACACCAGAGATCCCCCGGCTGGTCCAGAACTGCTGTTTCTCTCGCACCAAAGCGATATGCTCCCCGGTCTCAAGCACCTGCCGTGCGGTATCAGGGTTCAGCCCTGCAGAAGTGACGGCCTGCAACAGAACCTCAGTGTCGGAAACATCCTGTTGCCGGGTGAAATACGCGTCGAATAGCGCAAGCTTCAATTGATGTTGCAGGCCCTGACCTTCGGCCCAATCCAGCAACTGATGCGCCTTGAATGTATTCACGATCCGGCTGTCTTCATCAAAGTTGAAGGTGAACCCCAATTCCGCCCCGATCGCCGTTAGCCTTTCGCGGGCCTGCTGGCTCTGTTCAGGGGTCGAGCCATATTTCTCCGTGATGTGTTCCCGAAGGTTCTGCCCTTCAGGCGGCATGTTCGGGTTCAATTCGAACGGGTGCCAGCGAAGTTGGGCTTGGATGCCCTGCTGTTTCATTGCCACATCAAGCTGACGAAACCCGACTATACACCATGGGCACACAACGTCCGACACGATATCGATCTGTATGATGGGGTGGGTGTCGGTCGAGGTCATCTGAGGCTCCTGTCAGATCGAAACTGCGCTGTGCATCGGCTTAGATAAGACTGCTGCGAAGGTTTTTAAACCAGTGTGTTTTTGCCTCTTCACATCGCGCGCGCCAACGTCTATACGCCGCTCTACCAAGTCACTGGCAGTGCGGTCGTGGCGGAATTGGTAGACGCGCAGCGTTGAGGTCGCTGTGGGGTAACACCCGTGGAAGTTCGAGTCTTCTCGACCGCACCAAATCTTCTCGTATCTTGTGATATTCAAATTGACATACGCGAAGCAGGCTTTGCCGTTCTGGTCTGTTCTCTTGCATTGCAAATCCGTGGCCCGTAACTAAGCCAGGTGTCGGGAAGCGCGCGATACCTCTGCAATGATGCGATTTTTCCCTTCGTCCTGAGTTTGCGAGCCAAGGTTGCGGGTAGGTGCGATGAGACTTGTCATATCAACGATGAAAGACGAGGGGCCGTTCATCCTTGAATGGATCGCCTATTACCTTTCGATCGGGTTCACGCATTTCATAGTCAATTCGAATGACTGTTCTGATGGCACCGACGCGATCCTGAAAAGATGCGAGGAACTGGGTTTTCTGGTGCATATCGATAACCCCGGTCCCTGGAAGCATGGGCCGCAGGCGTCGGCCTATGCGAACGCTATGGAACATCCCTGGTACGCTGAGGCCGAGTGGATTCTGGTTTGTGATGTCGATGAATTTCTCGATATCCGTGTTGGGGACGGCACGCTGGACGATCTGTTTCGCACCTTTCCACATGCAGATGGCTTTGCCGCGATATGGCAGATGTTCGGGCACAATGGGATTGTCGAGTTTGAAGACAAGTTTGTGATCGAACAATTCACATCTGCAGCAGAGTTGGGGGTGGTTACGCCGCAGAATGTGCGTGCCTTCAAATCGCTTGTCAGAAACAACGGGTCTTATCGGGCAATCAACACACACCGTCCACGTGGCCCAATCGCCGGCAAGGCTGAAAGCTTTGCATGGATCGATGGTGACGGAGATCCCTTGCCACCTGCAATGCGGCGAAACGGTTGGTCTCATTCCACGACTGGCGCGGCCTTTGGGCAGCAGTTTTTCAGGATGAACCACTATGCCGTCCGGTCCATTGAGAGTTATCTGATGAAGCGGCTGCGGGGGGATGTAAACACAACCGCGTTTCATCCCAAGATGGAGGCAACGGGACAAGCCTATTGGCACATGCATTGCTTCAACAAGGTTGAAGAATTATCGGTCCTTTCCAAATTGGACCGCCTTGGAAAATCGTATGATGAACTACGTGCGGATCGTGTTCTGGGAGACTTGCACGAAAAAGCTGTTGCTTATCACAAGCGCCGTATCTCGGAGATACGTGAAACAGAGGCCGCGCAGGGATTCATAACTCGGTACAAGAATTTTGCCGGGGGGCGATATATCAAGGCGCTGGATCTGGGCGTGATGGAAGAAGGCGATCTTTCCTTTGATGCCGAGACCTACAAAGACCCCGAAGTTTCTTTCGCGCAAGTTGCGAAATGGACGCGCTTGGGCAAGATGTCCAAACCTGAAAACTCAAAACCCAATAACTACCCTTGGTTTACCCGGCTGGATTCTCTGGGAACGGCCATGGAGTACGAAGAAGCGGCGGCGCAGCATGCATTAATCACTAATGCAATACAGGTGGACTTGCCGTTCGATCCGAAGAACCCATCTTTCCTGCCGCCAGTGTCTCCGGAGGTTGAAAGAACGAAAGAGCAGCGACAGCGGTTCTTGCGGTCAATCAGCGGCAAGAAGAACTGGGTTTTGATCGGGCATGTCGAAACCGAAATTGTAGAAGAAATACTCGCATTGGATGCAGTTGCTCAATTGACGATCATCGGGCCATGGGGGCTGTCGTGGGATACATTCGCCTGCAAGGATACGACGCAAGACAGTAATCTACAGGCCCTGGATCGCACGTTCTATGCATTGCTGGAGTACTTCCGCGAACCGATCATTGCGGGGCGTCTGAGGGTCTACCGGGCGCTGCCGCCTTTGATGCTGAAGCTGTTTCAGGATCAAAGTGTGGGCGTCGTGATCATACGCGGCGTTCGCGCCGAGCGTGTCATGTTGCAATTGCTGAACCGGATCGACAGGGTTCTGGCTCCGGGCGGAAGTATCGCTTTTACATCCTACAGGCGGGGCAAAGGGTCTTATTCCGGAATGTCTTCGGCTATTAACCGTTTTCTTGCGAGTAAAGCGAGTGACTATCGGATTACAAGCCTCGAGCCACCATGGCTTGGTATCGACAAGTTGCCACCACTTTCCAAAAACGACACATAGCTTCTGGTTCTTGAAGCAACGACATGTTAGCCATTGCCCAATAAACAAAACGGGTTTCGTGTGAATTCAATACCCGTCTGCAAGTGAGGTCGAGATGTCAAACGAACCCAGAGTGATCGGTGCTGTTCCCGGCAGCCAGAATAAACCGAACGCAGACAAGGCAACAAAGCGCAAGAATACAAAAGACGCGATCCGTCGTACGTTCCTGACGCGCCTTCCCAAGGGTGGCGTGGCTGTTGAGATCGGTGTCTGGCAGGGCGAGTTTTCTCCGACAATCCTGAAATTGCTTGAACCCAGTCAGTTGTTTCTGATCGATCCCTGGAAACATATTGGCGAGGAATCGCATACAACGGCGTTTGTCGGCCGGACCGAAGACGAAAAGATGGAAGCCATCTTCCAGAAGGTCGTCGCGTCCTTCGAAAAAGAGATCGAAGAAGGCAAGGTTGGCATCATTCGCGATTTCTCGGTGCCGGCATTAAAGCTCTTTGACGATGAGAGCATTTCATTTGCCTATGTCGATGGGGATCATTCTTACGAAGGAGTAACCGCGGACCTGGAGGCGTTGTTTCCCAAGATCAAAGCGGGTGGGATCATGGCGTTTGATGATTACCACCGTCGCGGTTGGTGGGGCGACGGGGTGATCCGGGCCGTCAACGAGTTTCTGGGCAAACACCCCCGTGAATTGCGTATCCGGGCAATTGCTGGTGCGCAGATCGCTATAGAAAAAATCACTCCGCAAGACGACAGCAAGAAACAGGGCGACTAAGCGTCTGGGGTGAATGGCAGTGACGAACAAGCCTGAAAAAATCCTCATCTCTGCGATGAAAAATGAGGGCCCATATATTCTGGAATGGGTGGCTCATCATAAGGTGTTGGGCTTCGACAGGATCATTGTTTACACCAACGATTGCACGGACGGTACGAACAGAATTTTGCGCCGTCTTGAGGCCCTGGGTCATGTTGAGTTTCACAGAAACCGCGTGGGAACAGGCGGGATTCACAGATCAGCTCTGAGGCAGGCCCGCCGTTTGCCCGTAGTGAAAGAAGCCAAGTGGGTCTATGTCTGCGATGCGGATGAGTTTCTGAATATTCATGTCGGAAACCATAAGGTGGACGACCTGATCGAGGCCACACCGGGCGTGGATGTCATTTCCATTCCATGGAAGATATTCTCGAACAGCGGTCGCCACGTGTTGCGCGACGCGCCAGTGACGCAGCAGTTTTTCGATGGTGAGTTGGAGTATGAGCAGGGCGGGGCGGGGCGCCGGTTCGTCAAATCGCTTTTCCGGCAGGGTGAAGTCTATCTCCGCTATGGTATGCACAACCCGCACCCCAAGTCCGAGTTTGAGGCAGGTGTATTCCGGTCCGTTCCCGGGGGACACGCGAAAGAGCCCGCACCTTTTGGGAACCATGTTGCACCGCCTTATGGATTTGAGATTGCACAGATCAATCACTATGCGGTCCGCTCCACACAAGCCTATCTGGCCAAGCGCAGCCGTGGGCGGGCCAACCACTCCTCCCAGACGCTGGGAACGGAATACTGGGACCGTTGGAACCGGGGTGGTGCGACGGATGAGACGATCCTCAGGTACAAGGGCGAAGTTGACGCACTGATGGCGGAGTTTCAGTCCGATGGGCGGCTAGCTCGGCTGCACCGAAAAGCATTCCTGTGGCACAAGGCGTTGATCGAAGACCTTCTCAAACAGCCAGAATACAACGCGCTTTACCAGACGCTTGTTAATAAGCCGGCTGTAGAATTTGTTGCTAAAGACCGCGGATTGCACGCGCGTCTTTCGGCAGACAAGCAACCGTCTTCCAGCGAAAAACAGCCTGAATCCTGAAAAACCCGCCTTCGGAGAAACTGCATATGGCCGCGGAAAATACTCTTCCCACAATCGGAATGCTCTGGTTGGAAGGTCCTCTCAGTTTTCTGGAACAGATGTGCCTTTTGTCTTTTGTCGCGAACGGACACAGGGTCGTGCTGTTCCACTATGACGAAGTCGAGAATGTACCCGAAGGTATCGAACTGGTTTCGGCGAACGAAATTCACGAACCGCAGCGGTTCATTATGAACAACCAGTTTAAAACACCGGTTCCGCAATCTGATATTTTCAGGCTGCAGCTAATGCAAAAAACCGATTTTCTCTGGTGCGATACGGATGTGATTTCTTTGAAACCGATCCCGAAAGCGGATCATATTTTCGGCTTCTTCAATCGTAATACGATCTGCAATGCGATCATGCGGTTGCCGTCCGACAGCCCCGCGCTGAAAGCGTATACGGAATACAGCCTTGATCCATTCCCGATCCGTCCTTGGGTAGAAGGTGAGGAACGCGAGAATTTGGAACGCCAGAAAAAGGCCGGTGAGTTGCCTCATGCCTCGGATCAGGCACACAGTGTTTACGGACCCGGTGTCATGACGTGGTTTCTGCGACATCATGGCGAGATAGAACACGCCAGCCCACCCCCGGTGTTTTACCCGTTGCCGTTTCGGCAAACGGGGCAGGCGAACGACATTCCAGCGCGGGAGTTTCGAAAAAAGTACCTTACGGATCAGACGCAGGCCGTCCATCTTTGGGGCCGTCGGATGCGTTGGTGGATTGCCAAGGGTGTAAAACGTCATTCATTTCTGGATCGAAGGCTGCGCGGTTTGGGGATCAGTCCTGCCAATGCACCTTTGCCGCGCAGAGGGCGGGGCGCGCCGCAGAAAATCGAGTTTCCCGACTCGCTTCCGGACTTGCGGATCAGCAAAGAGGAAATCAGTGAGGCCACCAACGGCGTGATGTCTGTAGCTCAGGTCGCAAATTCTGAGCAATTCTTCAAATTGGCCCAGGTTGAATTGGATAAGATAAAAGACAAAGGGCTTTATGGGGTGAATGACAAACCCCAATCGGGTCATCAGCGAGGTTGGGATCACTATGCCAATGACGCATTGCGGTTGAATGCCATGTCTATGTCATTGTCGAGGTTTGCCAACAATCAGCGCTATTTGCCTGACTTGAGCAACCCCAAGACCGTGACTGAGAAGATGCTGGTCATGAAGCTGTTTGCCGAGATGCCCGAAGTGTCGGCGGCGGATAAGTTGACGGCGGAAAGTTATATCCCAGAACCAGCCAGGAACCTTGTTACACCGGTGAAGCGCTATTGGGTTTCATCGTCGCCTGAGTTGCCGGAAGACCTCGACCTCGAGCCCGGCAGCTATTGGCTCAAATGCAATAACGGGCAGGGGCAAAACCACAGGATCACCTGGCCCATGAACACAGAAGACCGCAACCTGGCCCAGGAAAAGCTTACCAATTGGAGCAATAAACCCATTCCCCACGGCTTCTGGGCGGCAGAATGGTGGTATTCCACGATCGAAACACGCTATTTCCTTGAAGAGGATCTGGCGGCAGAAGGTCAGGACATCATCGACTGGAAATTCTGGGTTGTCGCCGGAAAGGTCCAGATTGTTCAGGTCGACCGGGACCGCTCTCGAGGGCATGTGCAGATGATCCACGACCGGGATTTCAACTTCATCCCGAAAGAGCTGTATTTCCAGACAAGCGATGACACCGAGCCCAAGCCAGAGGTGTTTGACGATATGGTCGCAATTGCCGAAGCCGTCGGACAACGTGTCGAGTTTGCGCGGGTGGACCTTTATGTAATTGGCGACAAGATTTATCTGGGCGAAATCACGCTCTGCCCGTTTGGCGGAAAACGCAAGATGCGTACGCCCGAACTGGATGTGCAGATGGGTGAGGCCTGGGTCGGCACCCGTCTGTTCCCGAACTGATCCGGTTACTCGACGGCGATTTCCTGACGCAGCTTTCCTGTTGTCTTGTCATAGATCAGGACGCGGTTGTCGTCTGTCACGACCGCATACCAGTTGGATCCAATGGTCAGGGCCTGCGCTCGGGCACCATCGGGTAAGTCGATCTGATCCGGCAGGGTGGGGGTGCGGTCTGATAGGCGGATGACAATCAGGGCGAATGTCACTAGAACCCCGCCAATCATCACCGCGGTCAGCAGCATGACCATCCGCCGCAGTAATCGTAGCTGCGGGGTTTCCTGCGGTTCTTGGGGTTCGGAAGGGACAGTCATGGGCACCCGCCAGATTGAGTTTCAGATCGCGGCCGATCCGCCGCCTCGCCTTGATAAGGCGCTTTCGCGGGATGTGCCAGACGGTGAAAACCTGTCGCGCACGCGGTTGGCGCGCCTGATCGAGGATGGCGCGGTTCGGATCGACGGGACCCGGACTCAGGACCCAAAGGCCAAAGTGTCCGAAGGGGCGCAGGTCGCCATAACTGTAGCCGAGGCGGAAGACAGCCATATCGGTGCTGAAGACATCCCGCTTGAGGTTGTTTTCGAAGACGCAGACGTGATCGTCGTCAACAAGCCAGCAGGCATGGTGGTGCACCCCGCGCCGGGCTCGCCCGGGGGTACGCTAGTCAACGCCTTGCTACACCATTGCGGTGACGCTTTGTCAGGTGTGGGGGGGGTGAAACGCCCCGGTATCGTTCACCGGATCGATAAGGAAACCAGCGGTCTTCTGGTGGTCGCCAAAACGGACGCCGCACATCACGGGCTGGCCGAGCAATTCGCAGCGCATAGTGTCGAACGCTATTACCGCGCTGTGTGTTACGGGGTTCCGGATGCAAGTGATCCCCGTTTGCGCGGCGTCAAAGGTGTCAGCTTTGAGCCGGGAAACATCATGCGTGTGACGACCCAGCTTGCGCGGCACAAGACCGACCGTCAAAGGCAGGCGGTGTTGTTTCATGGCGGGCGCCACGCTGTGACACGCGCGCGGGTTGTTGAAACATTTGGTGCGCCTGCTGGTCTGGCTTTGATCGAATGCTGGCTCGAGACCGGGCGAACGCACCAGATCCGCGTTCATATGGCCCATGCCGGGCATGGGCTTGTCGGGGATCCGGTCTATGGTGGAAAGCGGAAATTGGCCATCAAGGCGTTTGCACCTGCCGCTGCCGAATGCGTGTCCGGCTTTCCCCGGCAGGCGCTTCACGCCACCGTATTGGGGTTCGAGCACCCGGTGACCGGCGAAAACCTGCGGTTTGAAACCGAATTGCCGCAAGACATGGAGAACCTGATTGCCGCGCTTCGCTCACCGCTGACATAATAAGCAAAGTCCTGTGAGTAAGAGTTTCTTATCTTTCCTTCATGAAAGATTAATTTCAGACTGTTAGCAGCACCTCTTGAACAGGATGGGTTCTTTACCCATATCCTATGTTAAAGACTTAAACATTTGTCGGAGGGACATCATAATGGCAAATTACGCAAATCTCCCCGCGCCGACGCCCGAGGGCGGCCTGAACCGCTATATGCAGGAGATTCGCAAGTTTCCCCTGCTTGAGCCGGAAGAAGAATACATGCTGGCCAAGCGCTGGGTCGAAGAGCAGGACACAGAAGCCGCGCATAAGATGGTGACATCGCACCTGCGGCTGGCGGCTAAGATTGCCATGGGATATCGCGGCTACGGTCTGCCGCAAGCCGAAGTGATTTCCGAAGCCAATGTGGGCCTGATGCAGGCGGTCAAACGTTTTGACCCTGAAAAAGGCTTTCGCCTGGCGACATATGCCATGTGGTGGATTCGCGCCTCGATTCAGGAATATATCCTTCGGTCATGGTCGCTGGTTAAACTGGGCACAACTTCGGCGCAGAAGAAACTGTTCTTCAACCTGCGCAAAGCCAAGGCGCGCATCGGCGCACTGGAAGAGGGCGACTTGCGCCCCGAAAACGTCGCGCAGATTGCCAATGATCTTGGCGTGACCGAAGAGGAAGTGATCAGCATGAACCGCCGTATGTCCGGCGGGGACGCGTCACTGAATGCCACGGTTGGGTCCGAAGGCGAAGGGACGATGCAATGGCAGGACTGGCTTGAGGATGAAGACGCCGATCAGGCCGGAGACTATGAGGCGCGCGATGAGCTGGAAGCGCGTCGCGAGTTGCTGGCTGCGGCGCTGGACGTGTTGAACGACCGTGAAAAGGACATCCTGACCCAGCGCCGCTTGCTGGATCAGCCGGTGACGCTGGAGGACCTTAGCACGCAGTACAATGTCAGCCGCGAGCGGATCCGTCAGATCGAAGTTCGCGCGTTCGAGAAGCTGCAAAAGAAAATGCGGGATCTGGCACGTGAAAAAGGGATGCTGGGTGTCAGCTGACCAAAATACCAGCCTGCAATAGCTGCGGGTTGGTTTTTCATCTGTGCGAAGAAACCTCCTCTTTGCGCACATGCATGGCGCGTCCCGACAGATCATCACCTGCTGAACGTCTGCGGCCGCTATCCAAACTGTGAAGCCAAAAGAATGGCCGCAGGGCCAAAGCTATGGTACGGCAAAGACGCGTTTCATTTCGATGACGGTGTGACAGGTCGATCCTGCGGACCTCGCAGGGGAGCGAACCCTTTGGGTTCGAAAATCTATGGAGAGCGTGATGCAAAAACCGGTTCAGTTTGGCGTGTTGGGGGCCGCGAAATTCGCGCGTGAATACATGGCACCGGCGATACATGCCGCCAACGGGGCGCGACTGGCTGCGCTGGCGACGTCAGATGCGGTAAAGGCTGAACCTTTTTTGTCGTTCTGTCCCGATCTGAAAGTGTTCGAAAGCTATGATGCGATGTTGGCGGACCCCGGTATCGATGCGGTCCACATACCTTTGCCGAACCACCTTCATGTGGAATGGAGCCTGAAAGCGCTGGATGCCGGCAAGCATGTGCTGTGCGAAAAGCCGATGACAATGAAGGCGGATGAGTTTGACGCATTGATCCAAAAGCGCGACGAAAGCGGCTTGCTTGCCGCCGAGGCGTACATGATCGTGCATCACCCCCAATGGCAACTGGCACGTAAACTGATTGCGGATGGTGCAATCGGAAATCTGGTGCATGTAACCGGGGCGTTCAGTTTCGACAATCGGGCAGATACCCAGAATATTCGAAACCGCGCTGAAACGGGCGGCGGCGGATTGCGTGATATCGGGGTCTACGTGATCGGTGGAGCCCGTTTTGCAACGGGGCAGGAACCGGTGTCGATACAATCAGCCATCCGTTGGCAGGATGATATCGACATCTTCACCGAAATTCGCGCGCAGTTCCCCGGTTTTACCTACTCAAGCTACGTGTCCATTCGGATGCATCCGCACCAGGAAATGGTGTTTCACGGGGAAAATGGCCTGATCCGTCTGACAACTCCGTTTAATGCGCGTGTGTTTGGTGAAGCCCGGGTCGAGTTGCATCGCCCGGGGCTTGAGGTGCTGGTCACCCGGTTCCCCGGCGCAGACCATTACAAGCTTCAGGTCGAAGCCTTCTGCCGCTCGGTTAGGGAAGGGGCAGAGTATCCCTGTCCGCTTGAGTTTTCTCGGGGGACGCAAGAGGTGATTGACCGCGTGTTCGAGGGCGCAGTTTCGCTGTAACTTGCCCTTTGCGCGCGGGCTCGGCTATCCTTTTGCTTACGTTTAGCAGGAGATGACCCATGGCCGGAGGCTGGGCGCGCGACGGCGCAGTGAGCGAACAGATCGAAGCGTCGATTTCGGATGAACTGGCGCGGATGCAGGCGCAAAAGCGGCCTGTTGGTGAAAGCCTGACCCATTGCGCCGAATGCGAAGAGCCGATCCCTGAAAAACGCCGCGTTGCTTTGCCGGGCGTGAAGCTGTGCCTTGATTGCCAGCAGGAACGCGATAGTGCGTTCAAGGCACGTGGCGGCGTCAATCGGCGTGGGTCAAAAGACAGCCAGTTGAAGTGATCTCAGGTACGGCTGCTGAGACCCTGGAGCAGTCATCCAACGTTGCTTGGGCAGGACAATAAATTGCGCATTTGACAACAAGTATTTACGGCGCTCATGCTAAAACTTGGAAATCGAGGTGGAGCGACCAAAGGTAATTTCATGTTTAGATCATCAACCCGAAGTGGAGCAGAAAGTTTGTTAAGCGGACTTGCTCTTGGATTTTCTGCGGACCCTTTCATGCGTTGGCTGTATCCTGAACCTGCCGAATTCCTCTCCAACTTCCCGCGAGTAATGGACTTCTTTGGAGGGCGTGCGTTTGAACAGGGCAGCGCGTTTCGAAACGATGATTTCACCGCTGGCGCACTTTGGCTTCCGCCAGGCATTTACCCTGATGAAGAACGGCTTGTCGCCTGTTTTGAGCAGACGGTCTCACCAGAGAAGCATAATGCATTGTTCGAAACCTTTGGGCAGATGGACAATTATCATCCCGATGAGGACTGCTGGCATTTAGCTTTTATTGCGGTTGATCCATTTCGCCAAGGAAAAGGGTTGGGGTCCGCATTGCTTGAATGCTGCCTCAAACGTTGTGACGAAGATGGAAGACCTGCTTACTTAGAGTCGACAAACCCCACAAATCTATCGCTGTATAAGCGCTATGGTTTTCAAGATATGGGACTAATCAAAGCGGACCAAGCCCCACCGCTGTTTCCAATGTTTCGAGCCGCCCAATAGCGATAGTTCAAACGCCAGATTCGCCCCGCGTAGCGGGCATTCAGGAGCCCCTTGGGCGTGACATTCCCGGGCATGGCAGGTTCTTTCCGCAAGGCAGATGTCGCCACCCTCTGTCGAGGGCGTCTCAGCCCTCCATCGCTTCCAGCTCATCAATAAAGCCCGAGATCATCGACAGGCCCTTGTCCCAGAACTTGGGGTCGCTGGCGTCCAGGCCGAACGGGGCCAGCAGTTCCTTGTGGTGCATTGAACCACCAGCGCGCAGCATGTCGAAATACTTGTCCTCAAACCCATCCGAGCCGTTTTCGTATACAGAATAAAGCGCATTCACGAGGCCGTCGCCGAAGGCATAGGCATAGACATAAAAGGGCGAGTGGACGAAGTGGGGGATGTATGCCCAGAAGGTCTCGTACCCGTCCATGAATTCAAATGCGGGGCCAAGACTTTCGGCCTGAACACTCATCCACAGGGCGTTGATGTCATCCGGGGTCAGCTCGCCCTCACGTCGGGCGGCGTGCAACTTGCATTCAAAGTCGTAGAAGGCGATCTGGCGGACCACCGTGTTGATCATATCTTCGACCTTACCAGCCAGCAGAACCTTGCGCTGTTCCGGGGTTTCGGCCTGTTCCAGCATCTTGCGGAAGGTCAGCATCTCGCCAAAGACCGAGGCGGTTTCCGCCAGCGTCAACGGGGTGGATGACAGCATCTCGCCCTGACCGGCGGCCAGCACCTGATGGACGCCGTGTCCCAGTTCATGGGCAAGCGTCATCACATCGCGCGGTTTGCCCAGATAGTTGAGCATCACATAGGGGTGGACATCGGTGACCGTCGGATGGGCGAAGGCCCCCGGCGCTTTGCCTGGTTTCACCGCCGCATCGATCCATCCTTTTGAGAAGAAAGGGGCCGCGATTTCGCCCATCCGGGGATCAAAGGCGTTATACGCGTTCATTACTGTCTTTTGGGCCTCTTCCCAATTCACGATACGCGTGTCTTCCATGGGCAGGGGCGCGTTGCGGTCCCAGACCTGCATGACGTCCAGTCCAAGCCACTTGCGCTTCAGCTCATAATAGCGATGACTCAGCTTGGGGTAGGCGGCCACGACTGCCTCACGCAGGGCCTCGACCACCTCGGGCTCGACATCGTTCGACAGGTGACGCCCGGTCTGAGCGGTCGGCATCTTGCGCCAGCGATCAACGATTTCTTTCTCTTTGGCCTGCGTGTTGTGGACTCGGGCGAAGGTTTTTACGTTGTCCTGAAAGACCGATGCCAGTTCGCGCGCCGCAGCCTCACGTTTCGCGCGGTCCTGTTCCGTCAGCAGGTTCAGGGTGCCTTCGATGTTCAGTTCTTCACCGTCGACATGAAATGCCAGTCCGGCAATCGTTTCGTCGAACAGACGTTCCCACGCGTCGCCGACAACCCCCAGATCGTGAAGGAATTTTTCCAGCTCGTCAGACAGCTGGTAGGGCTTCATTGCGCGGATGCGGCGGAACACAGGTTCGTATCGGGCAAGATCTTTGTTGGCCGCAAAATGCGCCTTCAGAACGTCGTCTTCGATCCGGTTGATCTCGAGCGTGAAGAACACAAGCGGAGTGGTGAAGATCGTGATCTTTTCCTGCATATCCGACAGGAATTTGGCGCGCTCTGCATCAGTGGTCAGTTGGTAATAGCGCAGACCAGCGAAGGACATGATACGCCCGGCGATGGCGTTGATCTTTTCGTTGCGATGCACACAGGCCAGCAGGTCTGCATCATCCAGATCGGCCAGTTTGCCTTCGTAATCAGCAGCAAATGCGGCACATTCGCCTTCCAGCCAATCCAGATCGCGCGCTAACTCGGGTGCGTCTTCCGCGGTATAGAGATCGCTCAGATCCCATTCCGGAAGATTGCCCAGATTGCCGGAGCCACCGATTGCGTTCGCGTCACGGACAGGGAAGGGGAGGTCGCGCATGGATCACCTTTAGTAGACTGCTTTTGCAAACATCTAGGGCTGGCGCGCCCGGATCACAAGCGGCCAATTCCAAAGGTGAAAGGGTTTACGAGGAAACCAGCTCGGATGCGCCATTGGCCTGATTGGCCAGAAAATGCGCCGCGATCTTGTCCAGAACAGGCCCTCGAACCTCGGGTGCTTCCATCAGCACCTCGTGTTCACCATCCGGAATTTCGATCAGCGTTCCGTTGGGCCAATTGGCCATGCGCGCACGAATTGCCTTGCGGTCCACAATTTGCTCATGGCTGCCCAAAAATGTCAGGCAAGGAGCTTTCGGGGCGGGCTGTTCCATCAACCATGCACATTCGTCCAGCGACTCGCGCAGCCACAGGTTTGAAGGGGCACCCAGCGCGAGTTCAGGATGTGCGTTCAACTGATCCTGCATCATCCGGTACATGTCCGGGTCACGGGTCAGCATATTTCCCTCGAAAGGTTGCGACAGAACATAGCTTTTGAGCGTCGTGGTGGGGGGGGTGCGCTCGCCCAGGCCAAGCGCTGTGCCCCAATAGGCTGTCACGCGGCTTAGGGGTTTCATGACCGGGGTGAAGAAAATTCCCCACATCGGGCCCGTGAAGGCACACGCGGCAAAGCAGCCATTCTCGATGACGGCACGCAACCCGATTGCACCGCCCATCGAATGCCCGACCACGTACCATGGTTTTGGCAGATCCAGCGCGCTTGCAAGTTTCAGGGTAACCTGAACGTCCTGCTGGTAATCGGTGAACTGATCGACATGTCCGACCCGAGCATCGTCCAGCAACCGATCTGCAAGACCCTGACCGCGCCAGTCGACAGCCAGCATGGCGAACCCACGCTCTACGAATTCGCTGGCAGTATTGCCGTATTTTTCAATGTATTCCGTGCGTCCCGGAAACATCATGACAGTGCCATGTGCCTTTCCGCCCGGAAGCCAGTGAGCAACGCGGATGCGTTTTTGATCCGACGTCGTCAACCAGTGGGCCTTTCCACCGGCGGGGCCGCCGGCCACGTCTTCAAACAGGGGGGCCGGCGAGAACTCCATCAGGCCAGTACCGATGCAAGTTTCATGGCAACACCCATGTCGCCATCAATGCTCAGCTTGCCGGACATGAACGCACCTGTTGGGTTCAATTCACCGCTGAGGATTTGTTCGAACGTGTCGGCATCCGCGCTGAGGGTGACATCAGCATCATCGTCGCTGACCCGCGCACCGTTGGAATCCAGGACAATGGCACCCAGATCGGCGATATCAAACTTGGCCGAGGCATCAAACGCGCCGCCTTCCAGTTTTTCATTCAAAGCGGCGGCTGCCTTTTCAAGAGTCTCGCTCATGTTTTTCCTCATATTGTTAGTGCGCCGTGAATGGACATCCCCGGTCGCAACGCTACACTGACTATTGTTATGAGCATTGCAATCTACAATCTCAAAGGTATCGTCGCGGCACTTTTTGTCCTAGTCACGATTTCCTCCACCTGCCTCGCGCAACAAGCGGATTTGCGCGATGAGGGCGAATTGCTGCAAAAACTTGGCCAATCGACGCCCGAGCAGGCCATTGCTCTGGATCGGCAGTTGCAAGCTCTGTGGGCCCAGTCCGGTTCAGCATCGGCCGATCTGCTGCTGGAACGTGGCCGTGAAGCGCTGGATGACGGTGACGTAGGTGCGGCACTGGAACATCTGACCGCCCTGACGGACCATGCGCCCGATTTTGCTGAAGGCTGGCACCTACGCGCTTCGGCTTTTTTTGGGATCGAACGGTTTGGCATGGCCGCTGCCGATCTGGAACATGCCCTGACCCTGAACCCCAACAATTACGAGGCAATCTACGGTCTGGGCCTGATCTTTGAGATTATCGGACAACCCGACAAAGCCTACGAGGCCTATTCACGGGCATTGGCTATACATCCCCACCACGAAGAAGTAACCAATGCGGTGAATCGACTGAAGCCGCAGATTGACGGCGCAGCGCTGTAAGGTCCGGGCAGGGGGCAAAGGTGAGCGGGTCATCCCGAATAGTGGCCGTTTTGGGCCCTACGAATACAGGTAAAACCCATTACGCAATCGAACGGATGCTGGGATACCGCACAGGTGTCATCGGTCTGCCGCTGCGTCTGCTTGCGCGCGAGGTCTATGACAAGATCGTCGCCATCCGCGGGCCATCGGTTGTTGCTTTAGTTACCGGCGAAGAGAGGATCGTGCCGCCCCGGACCCAGTATTGGGTCTGCACGGTCGAAGCGATGCCCGAAGGTATGGGCGCGGATTTCGTGGCAATTGATGAAATCCAGCTGTGTGCCGATCCCGAGCGCGGCCATGTCTTTACGGATCGCCTGCTTCGGTCGCGCGGAACAAACGAGACACTTTTCCTTGGCTCTGACACCATGCGCGGCCCGATTGCCGCGCTGGTACCCGAGGCGCAGTTTGTCCGGCGCGAGCGGATGTCACAGTTGGTCTATTCCGGTTCGAAGAAACTCAGCCGGATGCCTGCCCGCAGCGCTATTGTCGGGTTTTCGGTTGAGAATGTGTATGCCATCGCGGAGCTTTTGCGCCGTCTGAAAGGTGGCGCGGCGGTGGTCATGGGTGCCCTCAGCCCGCGGACGCGGAATGCTCAGGTGGAGCTTTATCAGAATGGCGAGGTCGATTACCTGGTCGCCACAGATGCCATCGGTATGGGCTTGAACCTGGATGTAAACCACGTTGCATTTTCATCCCTTACCAAATTCGACGGGTGGCGGATGCGCCCGCTGACCCCGAATGAGCTGGCCCAGATCGCAGGCCGGGCCGGGCGTGGCATGTCGGACGGCACTTTTGGCGTGACCGGCGAGGCGCCGCCGCTGGACGAAGGTGTCGCGCAGGCAATCATGGACAGCCGGTTTACGCCGATGAAAAAGTTGAACTGGCGGAATGCCGCCCTCCGGTTTGGCTCGATTGACGCGCTGATCAACTCGCTTGAGGTCAGTCCGAGTGACGAACACCTGGTCAAAGCCCGCCCTGCTGACGACCTGAATGTGTTGAAATCGCTGTCACAACAGGCCGAGATTGCCGCCCGCGCAAGTGACGGTCCATCCATTCGATTGCTTTGGGATGTGTGCAGAATCCCTGATTTTCGCGGCATCAGCCATGCAGAGCACGCCAGCCTGCTGGAAGTGATCTATGGCCACCTGCACGAACGCGGCAGTATTCCCGATGATTTCATGGCCCGGCAGATACGGCGGATTGACCAAACCCATGGGGATATCGATGCGTTATCCAAAAGGTTGGCATATATTCGCACCTGGACATATGTTGCGCAACGAAACGGTTGGGTGCGTGACGAATCACATTGGCGTGACGAAACGCGCACTGTAGAAGACAGGCTGTCTGACGCACTACATGAGCGACTGACTCAAAGATTTGTGGACCGGCGTACATCGGTTTTGTTGCGGCGGCTCAAGCAGAAGGAGGCCCTTTTGGCCGAAGTAAATGACAAGGGTGAAGTGACCGTCGAAGGCGAATTCGTCGGTCGTCTGGAAGGGTTCCGGTTCAGCCCGGACAAAAGCGCGCAAGGAACCGAAGCGAAAGCGCTGAAATCGGCTTCCCTGCAAGCACTCGCGCCGCAATTCCATCTGCGTGCCGATCGCTTCTACAATGCGCCCGATACCGAAATTGATTTCACCGATCAGGGCGGCCTGATGTGGGGCGAATATGCCGTTGGCAAACTGGTTGCCGGGGCCGAGCCTCTCAAGCCCGTGGTCGAGGTTTTTGTGGACGAAGCCGCCGGTCCGGATGTTGAACAGAAGGTGCGGCGCCGGTTGCAGCACTTCATCGACCGCAAAATCGCTGCGCTGTTCGAGCCGCTGCTTAATCTGTCGCGCGATGAGGAACTCAACGGTCTGGCGAAAGGATTTGCCTTCCGCATGGTCGAGGCGCTGGGCGTACTGCCCCGTGCGGGGGTCGCACAAGAAGTTAAGGATCTGGATCAGGACGCCCGCGGCGCCTTGCGCAAGCATGGTATCCGGTTTGGCCAGTTCACCATCTTTATGCCGCTGCTGCTGAAACCTGCTCCCACGCGTCTGCGTCTCGTGCTTTGGGCGCTGTCCAGCGGTTTGCAGGAATTCCCCGAAGCACCGCCTCCGGGGTTGGTGACTGTGCCGGTCGCCAAGGATGCACCGCAGGGCTATGACACCATGTGCGGCTACCGCGATGCGGGTGACCGGTCGATCCGGATCGACATGTTGGAACGTCTGGCGGACATGCTTCGTGCGGAGGACAGCCGTGGCGGGTTCGAAGCCAAGCCGGATATGTTGTCGATCACCGGTATGACGCTTGAACAGTTTGCTGACCTGATGCAGGGGCTGGGCTACAAAGCCGAACGCGGCGAGCGTGACAAGGTCAAACCGGCCCCGGTAGAGCAGCCTGTGACAGAGGCGGCGGAACAAGCCGTTATCGACGAGACGCCTGCACCCGATGCGGCATCAGAAGAGGTCGCCGCGCCCGCCGAAGCGACAACCGAGGCCACCGAAAGCACTGAGGTTGCAGACGAGGCCGCCACGGAAGGTCAGGTTGCGGAACCTGCGTCGGATGAACCCGAGGTTGAAGTGTATTACACCTTCACATGGGGTCGCCAGCGCCAGCCGAACCGTGGACCGCGCCGCGAGCCGGGGCAGGGCAAGGGGAAACCACGGGGCAAACCGCAGGAGGGCCGTGGCAAACCGCATGGCAAGAAGGGCGGAAAACCGCAAGGAGCCAAGACCTTCTCGTCACGTCCACCGAAGAAGGAAAAGGCCATTGATCCCGACAACCCGTTCGCCGCAGCGCTTATGGGTCTGAAGGACGGCAATTGACGCAAGATGGCCGAGGCCAAACTGCGAATTGACAAATGGTTGTGGCAGGCGCGGTTCTTCAAGACCCGCAGCCTTGCCGCCAAACAGGTCAGTGGCGGCCATGTCCGGCTGAATGGAAACCGGGTGCTGAAACCGGCCCAAGCCGTGGCCCCCGGTGACGTTTTGACCTTCTCGCAGGGCCGCATTGTCCGCGTCATACGTGTGGAAAAACTGGGGGAACGCCGCGGTCCGGCGCCCGAGGCGCAAACGCTGTACTTTGATATGACCGAAAAGCAGGAAGCGCCTCTGGTAAATCCGGGTTTCGAGGGAAAAGGTCGGCCAACCAAGAAAGATCGACGTGCTATTGATCTTTCTCGCCCGGAAGATCACTGATCCTGTCTTGAAGAGCGGGCCAGACTGAATTAGCTAGTCGCTCAAACCGCAAACAGGAATCCGACCATGACCTATGTAGTCACCGAAAACTGTATCGCCTGCAAATACACCGACTGTGTCGAAGTTTGCCCGGTGGACTGTTTCTATGAAGGTGAAAATACGCTGGTCATCCATCCTGATGAATGCATTGACTGCGGAGTGTGCGAGCCCGAGTGCCCCGCTGACGCGATCCGCCCCGATACCGAGCCGGGCATGGAGGAGTGGGTCGAGTTCAATCGCAAGTATTCCGAACAATGGCCGGTGATCGTGACCAAGAAAGACCCGCTGCCCGATGCGGAGGAGCGTGATGGTGAAGAGGGCAAGATGAAGAAGTATTTCTCGGAAGCGCCCGGCGAAGGCGGCTGAGTGATTCGTTCCAAGCGGCCTGTTTTGGACATAAAGATCGCAGTACAACCTGTTGAATCAAGGTTGAATACAAAAGATTCCCGTAAGGTAAACTTTCGGGCGTCGTAAATTTGTGATATACTATATCCACATGATGACCGAGATTGGGATGCGCTCCGTAAGTATGCTCACTTTGGAGTTCTGAATTTGTGACAGTATCGCCGCCTGACGGGGCTGAGACAGTCCCCGCATGTGGTGCTTTTGTTGTCCGTGTCCCGTCCGCTAGCAAGGAAAAAACTGAATGACAAAGTCGAAAAAGCTCGAGTTCCGCCCGAACGACTATGTTGTCTACCCCGCCCATGGCGTGGGCCAGATTATCTCGATCGAGGAACAGGATGTCGCGGGATTCTCGCTTGAGCTGTTCGTCATCTCATTTGAGAAAGACAAGATGACGTTGCGCGTTCCGACCAACAAGGTAACCGAGTCCGGTCTGCGGTCGCTCAGCTCGCCCGATGTGATCAGCCAGGCGATGAAAACGCTGAAAGGCAAGGCCAAGGTGAAACGCGCCATGTGGTCCCGTCGCGCACAAGAATATGAACAGAAGATCAACTCGGGTGATCTGATCTCGATCGCCGAAGTGGTCCGTGACCTGCACCGCACCGATGATCAGCGCGAGCAGAGCTATTCCGAGCGCCAGCTGTATGAAGCTGCCTTGGAGCGTCTGACCCGTGAGGTCGCGGCTGTTTCAGGCGCTGGCGAGGTGTCAGCCGCCAAACAGGTTGACGAGGTTCTGACCTCACGCGCTGCCTGATCGAAGGTACATTGACAATACGGGCCGCTCCAAATTTGGGGCGGCCTTTTTCGTGGCTTGGTGAATTGTTCAAGTGGCGCTAATTTCACTGTGTATGCAGCAGATTACCGGACGCACGTGAAGCAGACTGTGAAATACCTGTACATCGGACACGACCCTGTTTCGGTCTGGTTTAGGTATGCGTTGATCCTGTTCGATGTTGCGACAATCATTTTCTTTGTCGGGACGGCGCACATCCCGCATGGGCCGGGCTTAACCGTTGCAAGCCAACTGGTCGGTGTGCTGATTTTTCTGGATTTCTCTGCGCGGCTCTGGATCTCAAAAGACCGCTGGAGATTTTTGCGCCAGATTTACACAGTGGCGGATATCGTGGTCATCCTCTCGCTGGTGCTTGATCCGTTTTTGACAGGCAACCTCGCTTTCCTGCGGATTTTACGTGCCCTGCGTCTGATCCATTCATATCACCTGCTCTGGGATCTGCGGCGCGACAGCCGTTTTTTCCGCACGCACGAGGACGCAGTTATTGCGGCGATCAACCTGCTGGTCTTTGTCTTTGCCACCTCAACGGCCGTTTTGGTGTTTTTTATCCCCGAAGACGCGCAAACGCCCTACATAGACGCGCTGTATTTCACCATGGCGACGCTCACCACGACCGGGTTTGGCGACATCACTTTGGTCACACCGGGCGGCAAGCTGTTTTCCGTCTTCATTATGGTCGTTGGCGTGGCCTTGTTCGTCCGGCTGGCGCAGGCAATTTTCGCGCCACAGAAGGTCCGTCACAAATGCCCCAGCTGCGGGCTGTACCGGCACGACCCCGACGCCGTGCACTGCAAACATTGCGGCGATACATTGCGAATTGAAACCGGGGGCGCGCCTTAGATCTGGGCGCTGATGGCAAGCAGAAATGTGATTTCCGCCAATTGTTGTGATGCGCCCAGAATATCTCCGGTTTGACCGCCGATCTTGGTCTTCGCGACGAGCCCCAAAACAGCAACGATCAAAGCCGCGCAGAGTATCGCGGTAAGCGCCAGACTTCCGCACAAGCTGTAAGCGACCAGAATCGCGATGCCCACTGCGATACAGGCTGATCCTGCGCCGGGGGTGCCAACAGAATGGCTCAGGCCCGACTTTCTGGCGTTTGGAAGAAGAACCATTAGTGCTGGCATCAGGGCGCGGGAAAATACACAAGCCGCAACAACCATCCAGATCGGACCAACGGCCAGTATGGTGGAAATCGCAGAGATTCGTAAAATCTGCGAGATCATCAAGGCAAGCACGCCGTACGTTCCAATCTGGCTGTCCTTCATGATCTCCAACCGGCGTTCAGGAGTGAAACCGCCCCAAAGCCCGTCGAACGTGTCGGCCAGACCATCCTCGTGCATAGCGCCCGTCATCAAGACCAGTACCGCGACCAGCAACGAGGCTGCGACAAACGGGGGCAGTTGTAGACCCATCGCCAGCCAACCGGTCAGGCATGCCAGCCCGCCAACGACCAGCCCAACCAGTGGAAACGCCCATGCCGATTGTGCCTGCCGGGCAAACACGGCTTTAGGCAAACGGGGCAGGGGCAGGCGGGTCAACAGCACCAGAGCCAGCGGAACATCCCACAGGGAAAACGGTTTGGTGTCGTTTTTTTGCACACCCGTGCCTTTCGGGGTCTTGTTGGTTTCGATCCTTCGGTTAAACACGCAGGACCACTCTGATGCAATGAGGCTTTCATGCTGCCTGAACTGAATGATTTGAACACGTTCCGTGCTGTCCTGGCGGGGACTCCGGGCCCGGATGCTGCTGCGGTGCAGGGCGCGGCCGAGCGAAATGGACAATTGACCAAACCCCCTGGCGCGCTTGGTCGGCTTGAGGATCTTGCGGTCTGGTATGCAGGATGGCGGGGGGACGCCCGTCCACAGATCAGCGCACCTCAGGTCATTGTGTTTGCCGGAAATCACGGTGTTACCGCGCAGGGTGTTTCGGCCTTTCCGCCCGAAGTAACCGTGCAGATGGTGATGAATTTCGAACATGGCGGGGCGGCGATAAATCAGTTGGCCCGGGCGGCAGGCGCGAAGATGGATGTTCACGCGCTGGATCTGGACAAGCCGACCGCGGATTTCACCCAAACCCCCGCCATGACAGAGGATGAGTTGCTGGCCGCGTTGCGCACTGGCTGGCAGGCCGTTGATCCGCAATCCGATCTTTTGGTGGTCGGCGAAATGGGGATTGGCAACACCACCCCGGCTGCGGCTATTGCCTGCGCGCTGTTTGGTGGCGACGCGTCCGATTGGACAGGGCGCGGAACCGGTGTGGATGACGCCGGTCTGGTCAACAAAACCCGTGTCGTGGCCGAGGGCGTCGCGAAACACAAGTCGAATGATGGTCTGGACATCCTGCGCTGTCTGGGTGGGCGCGAGATTGCTGCAATGGCGGGTGCAATTGCTGCCGCGCGGGTGTTGCGCATCCCGGTGATCCTGGACGGGTTCATCTGTTCGGCCGCCGCAGCCTGCTTGTGGAAGCTGTCCGATGGCGCGCTGGATCATGCCGTGGCAGGCCACCAAAGCGCCGAAGCGGCCCATGGTGCCGTGCTGGCGAAATTGGGCAAAGAGCCGTTGCTGAGCCTTGGCCTGCGGTTGGGCGAAGGGTCCGGCGGGGCGCTGGCGATCAACATTCTGAAAAGCGCTGTCGCCTGTCATTCCGGCATGGCTACCTTTGCCGAAGCTGGGGTTTCGGACGGCTAAACCCGCACCTGACCCGGGCAAAGGCTTGGGTCAGGCCGATTTCTTGGCGTGCTCTTCAGCCAGTTCCAGCAGCGCGGTTTCCAGATCTTTTTCCAGCGCCTGCGAACGCTCGATGTATTTCTTGTTTTCGGCGATTGGCATTCCGGGGACCCAAAGCTCGGCCAGATCGCGCACCGCCTTCCTGTCATGGTGGTAAAACGTCTGTTCAGCCTGGGCTGCTTCGTACTCACTCAGTCCGATATTCTCCAGAACATAGCGACCCGCGCGCAGCGAACTGTCGAACATTTCCCGCACGATGTCATTGGCACCCGCCTGATACAACTCGTATACATGGGTCCGGTCGCGGGCGCGGGCGATGATGTGAAGGTCAGGACGCTGCCGTCTGGCATAGCTGACAAGCCGCGTGACTTGCTTGTGATCGTCCATAACGGCGACAAGAACGGATGCTTTGTCCAATCCCGCCGCGCGCAACAGTTCCGGCCGAGTGGGATCGCCAAGAAAGCCTTTGACGCCAAATCGGCGCATCAGCTGAATGGTTTCAATATTGTGGTCCAGAACGACTGTCTTGAAACCGCTGGCCCGCACCAGCCGGTTGACGATCTGACCAAAGCGACCAATGCCGGCGATGATGACCGGGCCCTTTTCGTCAATCACGTCAGGTTCAGGGCTGGCCGCGGAATCGCCAATCTTCCGCGACAACGCATCGTAGACGATGAAAAGAAGAGGCGTGATTAACATCGTCAGAGCAACGATCATTAGCAGTTTCTGCGACAGGTCGGGCGGAATGACATTCTGTTTCGTCGAAAATGCCAGCAGGACAAAACCGAACTCACCAGCCTGCGCCAACCCAAGGGTGAACAACCAGTGATCACGCCCCCGCAGTTTGAAGGCCTTGCCCACCAGAAATAGGATGATCCCCTTGGCAAGTATCACAAGCAGCGCCAGTCCAATCAGGTCCAGCGGGTCGTTGAAAAAATAACCGAAGTCTATTCCGGCACCGACCGTGATGAAAAACAGCCCCAGAAACAATCCTTTGAACGGCTCAAGGTCGCTTTCCATTTCATGTCTGAATTCAGAACTGGCCAGAACAACGCCTGCCAGGAACGCGCCCAGGGCAGGTGATAGGCCGACCAGTGTCATCAGAAACGAAATGCCCACGACAATCATCAGTGCCAGTGCGGTGTACATCTCGCGCAGACGGGTTGCGTGGATAAAGCGAAACAACGGTCTAGTCAGGTAGACACCGGCCAGAATGACAAACACCACAACGCCGATTGTGACAAGGGTGACGGCCCAGCCCGGCAGCCCTTCGACCAGCGACAAACTGTGATCGCCTGCGCCATGTGATCCTCCTGCCCCCCGGTCAATCGATCCATCTGCTTGGAAACGTGGCATGGCGGGCAGCGCCAGCAGTGGCAACAAAGCCAGAATTGGGATCACCGCGATGTCCTGCGTCAACAGAACCGAAAATGTCGCGCGGCCGCCGTTTGTCTGCATCAGGCCTTTTTCTGACAGGGTTTGAAGAACGATCGCGGTCGATGAAAGCGAAAGGGTCAACCCTACCGCCAGGGCAACCGACCAGGGATGGTTGGCGTACATGGCCACGGCAGCAATCGCGACTGTTGACAGCAACACCTGCAATCCGCCCAGACCCAATAACTTGTCGCGCATGTCCCACAGGGCGCGTGGCTCCAGTTCCAGACCGATGAGAAACAGCATCATCACCACGCCAAATTCGGCCACATGCTGAAGATTTTCGGTTTCCGCTCCGACAAGGCCCAGTGCGGGTCCGATAATGATCCCGGCGGCAAGATAACCCAGCACGGATCCCAACCCCAGTCTGGCAGACAGGGGAACGGCAATGACTGCCGCTGCCAGATAGATTGAAGCCTGATATAGAAAGTCGTCCATGTGTGTCCTCAGAACCTTTTCAGGTGGGAAGGGGGGCGTCGCGTTTAAGTTGATCCATTACGATCTGGCTTTGTACTCTTGCAACGGCAGGATGCGGCAGGATCACATGATGTAGCAAGCTGTTGAGGGCGGACAGGTCGTCACAGTAGATGTGCAGCAGATAGTCTGCCTCACCTGTCATTGTCCATGCACTGGTAATCTCGGGTCGGGTGTCGACCATGCGGGCAAAGCTTGCGGATTGCTCGGGGCCATGGGTGCCCAGATGCACCTGAACGAACCCCTGCACCTGTAAGCCCAGTTTCAGCGGGTCCAGCCGGGCAGCATATCCGGTGATGTACCCTTCGACTTCAAGCCGCTGTCGGCGGCGACCCGCTTGACTGGGCGACAGGTTCAGCATTTCACCCAGTTGTTGCGCTGTCAGATGTGCATCTTTTTGCAGCGCGGAAAGCAGTCGCTTGTCGGTTGCATCCAACATGTGCGGAAAAATCCTGATTTTATTAACTGATATGCGCATTTTGCGCGTCATCTTGCAGTTTATACAAAAACAATGCGCAGAAACAGCGTCAGAAAAGTCGTATTTTTGAATCAGCAAAGAAATTCCTGTTTTCGTAGGAGACGCCCATGGGTCCTTTCCCGCACAATGCCCCGAAATCCGTGATCAGCGAAGAAAACCCTGCCGGAACAGATGGGTTTGAATTCGTCGAATTCGCTCATCCTGAACCGCAGGAGCTGCGTGATCTGTTCGCAAAGATGGGGTTTGATCTGGTGGCACGCCACAAGGAAGATCCTGCCGTCGAGCTTTGGCAGCAAGGGGATGTCACATACATCCTGAATGCCAACCCGGACAGTTTTGCAGCTAAATTCGTAGCCGAACATGGGCCCTGCGCGCCTTCGATGGGCTGGCGGGTCGTGGACGCGCAAAAAGCGTACGAGCATGCCGTGTCAAAGGGTGCGGAACCTTACGACGGCGCTGACAAAACCATGAATGTGCCTGCGATCAAGGGGATTGGCGGGTCGCTGATCTATTTCATTGATCAGTACTACGACACTTCGCCCTATAATCAGGAATTCAAATGGATCAAGGAATCAAAACCTCGGGGCGAGGGGTTCTTCTATCTCGATCACCTGACGCACAATGTCTACAAGGGCAACATGGACAAGTGGTTCAAGTTCTATGGCGACCTGTTCAACTTCCGCGAAATTCGTTTCTTTGACATTCAGGGAAAATTCACTGGCCTTTACAGCCGCGCGCTGACGTCACCCTGTGGCCGTATCCGTATTCCGATCAACGAGGACCGCGGTGAGACCGGGCAGATCGTGTCTTACCTGAAGAAATACAAAGGTGAAGGCATTCAGCATATCGCAGTTGGCAGCGACGACATCTATGCCTCGACCGATGCCATTGCTGAAAACGGCCTGAAGTTCATGCCGGGTCCGAATGAAGCATATTACGAGATGTCCAGGACCCGCGTGGTCGGTCATGAAGAGCCGCTGGACCGGATGATGAAACACGGCATCCTGATCGACGGCGAAGGTGTCGTTGACGGGGGCGAGACGCGCATTCTGTTGCAGATCTTCTCGAAAACGGTGATCGGCCCGATCTTCTTCGAGTTCATTCAGCGCAAGGGTGATGATGGTTTCGGCGAAGGGAACTTCCAGGCGCTGTTTGAATCCATCGAGCGCGAACAGATCGAAAGCGGCGAGATTTCCGCGGCTTGATCCAAATGAACCAATAAGTCGGGGGCGGTTTTGCTGCCTCTGACGTGCCTGTTTGCAGGTGATGGGTCACGGCTTTGAGCGCCTATGTCAGCCTCGCGGCATAGCCAGTGTCACGTTGCGACCTTTCTTTTGATAACGCAGTTCGCTGTCACTGATTGCAATAACCTTGCCGCCGTCAATATTGTCGCCAACTTTCAATTTTTTGTAGCGCCCGCTGGGAAGCCGAACCAAAGCGCGCCGGTTTGCGGGTGTGCCGTAAACGCCGATTAGATTCAGGCGGCGCAAATTGATCGCGTTATCGAGCGTGGCCTGGCGGGCTACAGATGCGGTTGAGGGAATCTTGGGTGCAACCGATTTCGGCTGAAACGATCCGGCGTCATCTGAACTCTGGTCCAGCGCGGCCGTTGATCCAAGATTGGAGTTACCAGAAACAGGTGCCTTTCCAGTGTCCAAACCCGCCGGGCGCACTCTGGGGCGCGGGACGCGGACAACGGCCAATGCGGTTGGCGTCTCGTCGATTTCTGTGCGCGCTTGCAGACTGTCAGGGCGTGCTTTGGGTCGCTTCGTCGAAAGCTCTGCCAGCGACCGCCCCCCCAATTGCCAGCGCTCGAAGCTCTCGACCAGATCTGCGGGGCGAGGTTTGGGGCGAAGACCGGCCAGTCTTTCGTCGACCTCGTCAAGTACGGGTTCGTCTTCGAAACGCACTGGCGTCGCCGGTGGAACCTTCGGTGGCCGGCCCTGATAAATGACGATCCCATCCGGGTTCAGCGTCCCTTCCGGCGTGGGCGTTACCAGCCCGCGGTCATCCAGATTGAACCGCGCTCCTGCTATGCCATGTTGCACGTCCCGAACGAAGGGTTCGTCGGTATCGAAACTGGAAGCCGGGGGCAGGGCAACCGCATCGCTTGACAGGTCGGATTTGTCAATCGACGTCAGATAAAGATCGTCCGGTTCCGGGGCTTCTGGCACATCCAAAGCGGCCGGAGGCGTTACATTCACACCGGAGGCAGCGCTGATATCCTCATCTGCCTCGGGGTCCTGAGCCACAGATTCAACAGGGGTCGGGGCCACCTTGAGTGCCTCAAGGATTGCCGCGTCGGTTGGGGTGAGTTCCGGTTGTTCTACGGCTTCGGCCTCGGCGGGGTCTGGTGTAGGGGGCACGTCCCCGTCCAGAGCAGGCTCGGGTGGCAAGTTTTCCGAAGGCGCAATTGCTGCAACTTCGGGCACTGTCGGTGGCAGGGCGTCGATATCCGGCGCGGAAACACCTATCTCGGTTGGAGTTGGGCTCAGTGCGACCTGATCTGTTTCTCCACCGCTGTCCAAGGCCAGCCAAACGCCGAAAACGCCGCCAAGAAGAACCGCCGCGGCAAATGCCGGGATCGCAATGCGCGGTGCCTGCGCTTTCGTATTCGCAAACTTTTTGTCAGGTGTTTCGGGGGTCAGAAACACGTTTGGTGCTGCCGTGCCTGCAATGGGATGCGCTGGTTTCTCAGTGGATTTTGCCGGTTCGGGCAGGTCAGAGTTTTTTTCCGACAGCGGTGGCTCTGCTGGTTGGGTTTTCGATACGCCCGAACGCGCTGTGAACAATGCCTCTCGGGGGAATGCGTCTGCGTCTTCCTCGGCGCAAAACAAAACCGGCACGAAACCATGGTCCGAGGCAAAGGTACGCGCCTCGCTCAGCGTTTCCTGCGCAACAGCTGCAACATAGGTGGTGCCGCCTTCGGTCTGATAGTCGTAACTGAGTTCGGACAAAGCGTAAGGCGTAGCGTCGGCAAGTGCTCTCTCAATACGTTCGACCGTGTCTTCGGGGGGTAAGTCATCGGTTGCAACCTGAAGGTATCGAACCTGTTCGGAAGGCAAAACAAGCTTGCAGCTCAGGTCGTTTTCCAACGCAAAGGCTTTTTCCCGCAAAACCTGCATCTGACCGGACAGGTCCGGCGAATCCAAGGGAATCGAGCCGATAACGAACCATTCGTCATCCGAGTGATGATACAGTGATATTCCGGTCGCAGAAAAAGACAGCGCAAAGGCAGGTTTCATAATCCGCAGGAACCATAATTATCAACGTCGATGCAAACACCTTGGCGTTCGCAGACCGACATTAAAGCAGGAACTTGCCGAGGAAAAGAAAAAGGCAAACTCTCCTCTTGTATGGCAATGCATCGCCGACCCATCTTTAATGCAAGCAAATCGGAGTGATAACATTGAAGACATTCGCTTTTCTGGCCGCGATGATGGCCGCTACGACCGCTGGACTTGCCCATGCGGAAGAACGTCGCATCACCGTAGACGCAACCGGAACCATCGAGGTTGCTCCCGATATGGCGACGATCACATTGGGTGTGACAAATGAAAATGCCGAGGCTTCGGCAGCGATGCAGGCCACCTCGGACGCAGTTGCGAAGGTGTTTGCGCGCCTGACCGGGATGGGGATTGAAGACCGCGATATTCAGACCCGCGATCTGTCGCTTTCCCCTGTTTGGTCCGGGCGGCACGGGCAGAATGGGGAAACACCGGAAATTTCGGGGTTCGCAGCCTCGAACCGCGTGTTTGTGCGTGTGCGTGATCTGTCCAAGCTTGGAAGCATCATGGATGCGGTCATTCAGGATGGCGCCAACGATTTTGGTGGATTGAGCTTTGGGGTGCAGGATACCAAACCAATCGAAGCCCAAGCGCGCGCGCAAGCTGTCGGCGAAGCTATGGCCAAGGCCGAGCAGCTGGCGCAGGCCGCGGGTGTAACCCTTGGCGCGGTGCAAACGATTTCGGAACAAACGGGGGGCGTGCGCCCGATGCCCGAGATGCGCATGATGAGCATGGCTGACGCAGGGGGTGTTCCTGTGGCAGGTGGCGAGGTTTCGGTGTCTGTCAGCGTCTCGATGGTGTTCGAGATTTCGGAATGAAATCAACCCTTCGCGCGGGCCATCAGCGGTTTTCGTTGTTGGCCCGAAGCGTCGAAATTTTCGGGTAACAACCAGGCCTCGAAAGCATCGCGGATGCGTGGCCATTCGGTATCTATGATTGAATACCAGGCTGTGTCGCGGTTGCGTCCTTTGTAGTGGGTCGCTTGGCGAAACACGCCTTCGAAGGTGAACCCAAGCCGCTCTGCCGCACTGCGCGACGGACCATTCAGCGCGTCGCATTTCCATTCGTAACGCCGGTAACCCAGTTCATCGAACACGCGCCGCATCATCAGATACATGACTTCGGTTGATTGCGGTTTGCGCTGAAGCAGTGGTGAAAAGTGGATATGCCCGACCTCAATCGCTCCGGCAGCGGGTTCGATCCGCAAATATGAGGCCATGCCCAACGGTATATCATCACCGTCCAGAACGGTATGGAACATCGGGTCCGCGCCCATGCAGTTGGCGCGCGCCCAGTCTTCGAACTCAGGTTCGCCAGCAAACGGGCCGTAGGGTAGGTACGTCCAGTTGCGGCCATCCGTGTCCTTTGCAAACGCCCGGAACAGTCCGGGCGCGTGCCTGTTCACATCAAGGGGCACGACGGAACAATACCTGCCCACCATCGGCGAATAGGGTGGTGTCGGGCGTGGAAAGTCACCCGAAACCGGTAAGCCGATGGGCTGGCCAAGATCGTTTGTGTCGTGCTGGGTCATGGTCAGGCGGTTGCTTTGGCCAGGGCCTGATCAAGGTCGGCAATCAGATCGTTCGCATCTTCGATACCGATGGATACGCGCACCACGCCCGGACCTGCGCCCGCGGCTTCCTGCTGTTCCGGGGTCAATTGACGGTGTGTCGTCGATGCCGAATGAATGATCAGCGAGCGCGCGTCGCCCAGATTGGCTACGTGGCTGAAAATCTCCAGCGCGTTGACCAGTTTGATACAGGCGTCATAGCCACCCTTCACTGCAAAGGTGAACAATGCGCCAGCGCCACGTGGATATTGCGATTTGACCCGGTCTTTGTAAGGCGATGACGGCAATCCCGCATAGGTGACGTAGTCCACCCGGTCATCCGCTTCCAACCACGCTGCGATTTTCTGGGCGTTCTCCACGTGGCGCTCCATTCGCAGCGACAGTGTTTCGATCCCCATCAGCGTGTAGTGGGCCGCCTGCGGGTTCATGGTCATGCCCAGATCGCGCAGACCGATGGCGATGCCGTGGAAGGTAAAGGCCAGAGGTCCGAACGTTTCGTGGAACTTCAGTCCATGATAGGCCGGTTCGGGTTGGCTGAGTGACGGGAACTTGTCATTTGCCGACCAGTCGAATTTGCCCGAATCCACGATGCACCCGCCAGTGACCGTACCGTTGCCGGTCAGGTACTTGGTGGTTGAATGCACCACCAGAGTCGCTCCGTGATCGATCGGGCGGCACAGATATGGTGTTGCCGAGGTGTTATCGACAATCAGCGGAATGCCCGCCGCATCGGCCACATCTGCCAGTGCACGGATGTCCGTCACATAGCCGCCGGGATTGGCGATGGACTCGCAGAAAATCGCACGGGTATTCTCATCGATTGCGCCCTTCACCGCGTCCAGATCATCGGTGTCGACAAACTTGGCAGACCACCCAAAGCGTTTGATTGTCTGGCTGAACTGGGTGACCGTGCCGCCGTACAAACGGGTTGAGGCGACCACATTGCAACCCGGACCCATCAGCGGAAACAGCGCCATGATTTGGGCCGCGTGCCCGGACGAGCAGCAAACGGCACCAACACCGCCTTCAAGAGTCGCCACGCGTTCCTGCAGAACGGCGACGGTTGGGTTGGTCAGGCGGGAATAGATAAAGCCCACCTCTTGCAGGTTGAACAGGGCCGCTGCGTGGTCTGCATCGCGAAACACATAGGCTGTGGTTTGATAAATGGGTGTCTGGCGCGCTCCGGTCGCCGGGTCGGGGCGGGCGCCCGCGTGAATTTGCAACGTGTCGAAACCGTAGGTGGGGCCGTCAGACATCTTGAAAATCTCCTGTTGGAATTTGTCTTGCGAAATCTGTAGGCCATTGCCCGCCTGCGCACAACGATCCTGTCAGCGCAGCCAGAGGCCCTTGCTTTTGATCGTGTTGCGGATGGCCTGTTCACGTCGTGGCAGTTGATCCCGGTCAAACAGGGCGCGGACTTTTGCGCCTTTCCCCTGCAGAACCATCTTTTTCAGTGGCTCGTATTGCTTGAGAACCTTCTTGACCTTGTTTGGAGCGACGACGGTCTCCAAAACGTCAATCACTTGGTCGCTTTCACGGGCGTAAAGCAAGGGAAACAGGCGATAGTGGCAACTGACGGACCCGTCCAGAAAACCTGAGGGCAAAACATCACGACCGCCGCCGAACGAGTGAATGACAAGGGGTAGGGCGGCCTGATCCAGCCAGGGATCAAGGCTTTGGCCAGTCAGTTCCGGAATGTTTTCGTCGCGGATTGTTCTGGCGTAGTCCAGAAAACGCTCTCCAAATTTCCGGGGGCATTTGTAGAAGAAATAGCCTGCATTGAAATATAGGTACCGCCGCCAGTGGTCATGGGGTTGATCGGTGTCCAGCGAGCTTTCGAAATCCAACCCGAACCGGGCGTAAAGCGCGCGCCAGATACCGTCAAAACCGGGGCCATACAGCGTTGGTTTGGGCCATGTCCCTTCAACCTTCAGTGATGCGCTGGGGCGGTCGAAGTCAAAAGGTACAGATGTGATCTCGCCAGTGATCAGCGTGTCGGTGTCAAAGAACACAAAGGGCTCATCTTCCGGCAGAGCCATCAGCGCTTCGATCTTGTTGCCGTACGGATAGCTTTCACCGAATACATGCGAGTCGAAGGGCAGAATTTCGGCACCCAGTTGTTTCAGGGCTTTCAGAACTTCTTCGTCCTGAATGCGCGGGTCCTGTTTCCAGCGGGGCCCCGGATTGGGCGTGGCGACAAACAGTTTGCCCCCGAATTGCGGTGAAGAATGGCGCAGTGAAGCCGCAAACAACAGGGCTTCGTATTGCAGGCGGTTGTTTTGACCGACGACCGCGATGTTGAATGTCTGTGACGTTGCCTGCATCTATGCCCGTTCCCGACAGGTGTTTGACCATGCACCTTGAAGTTCGGATTACAGCAAGCGGCCCAAGGCGTCAAAAGCGGAAAATTTGAAATTTCATCACGCGATCCCATTTCTTTCAGGGGTCGTAGCAGAAAGGGTTACACATGCGGATCAATGCGGATTTCACAAAACGGGTCGCAGTTCATTTTGACAATAGCGAATGGGTCGCTTCCCCTGCGGCTGGCGTCGAGCGTAAAATGCTGGACCGGATTGGTGATGAGGTGGCCCGCGCAACAACCATTGTCCGCTTTGCGCCCGGCAGCACCTTTTCCGCCCATACCCATGACGGCGGCGAAGAATATCTGGTGCTGGACGGTGTATTTCAGGACGAGACCGGAGATTTTCCCGTCGGCAGCTATGTTCGCAACCCTCCGACGTCCTCGCACACTCCGTCTGCTGTGGAGGGCGCGACCATTCTGGTCAAGCTGCACCAGTTCGACCCGCAAGACCGGACCGAGGTTCGCCGGTCGATAAATGGCGATTCTGACGTACAACTGTTCAAAGATGATCATGAGGACGTTTTTGTGCGGACATGGGCGGCTGGGGACGTGGTCGAACTGGACGCGCGCGAAGGCATGGAAGTGTTTGTCATAAGCGGCAGTTTCGAAGAAGCTGGGGAGGAATTTTCGACATGGGACTGGTTGCGCTTGCCGCCCGGAACGCACTCGCGGGCCGTTGCAGGGCCTGACGGCGCCCGGGTTTGGACCAAGTCCCGCCATCTTGGCGAAATGGTCTGAAAGCTTTTCGGCCCTGAAATTAACCAAAATGCCAATGAATCCGGGTTTTACGGCCCGGATTTTCAATTTTTTGACCATTTGGCAAATTTTACCAATTGATAAAAAATTTATTTGTGGCAAGCTGAGGTCATAACAAACATATCTACAGGGAGTAGAGTGATGGCACAGGGCCAGATGGCACCCGGCATCGTCGCCGGGCGGCTTTCAAGCGATGAGCTGACCTCGAATTTCACCGATCTGCATCCGCCATTGGCCCCGCATGAGGCCGCAGTTGCAGCAGACCGTTGTTATTTCTGCTATGACGCACCTTGCGTGACAGCGTGTCCGACAGACATCGATATTCCGCTATTCATCCGTCAGATTCAGGCTGGACAGCCGCAGGCAGCCGGGCGAACGATTTTTCAGCAGAACATTTTGGGCGGAATGTGCGCCCGTGTCTGTCCGACGGAAACACTGTGCGAAGAGGCCTGTGTTCGTGAGACGGCAGAAGGCAAGCCGGTCGAGATCGGGCGGCTACAGCGCTTTGCGACGGATGATCTTATGTCCGCGGGCGCGCATCCGTTTGAACGTGCGGCATCAACCGGGAAGACGGTTGCTGTCGTGGGGGCAGGGCCTGCTGGTCTGGCCTGCGCGCATCGTCTTGCCATGCTGGGTCATGACGTGGTGATCCACGAAGGCAAGCCCAAACCGGGCGGTCTGAACGAATACGGGATTGCCGCCTATAAATCGACCAACAATTTTGCGCAGGCCGAGGTCGACTGGCTGTTGAAAATCGGTGGTATCTCGATTGAAACCGGGTCGGTTCTGGGTGAAGGCATCTCGCTGGATGGTCTGGTCGAAAATTACGACGCGGTGTTCCTGTCCATCGGACTTGCCGGGGTGAATGCCCTGCGCGCGGATGGTGTTGACAAGGACGGCGTGCGGGATGCCGTCAATTTCATCTCGGACGTGCGGCAGGCTGGTGATCTTGCACAGCTTCCTGTCGGGCGGAACGTCGTCGTTATTGGCGGTGGCATGACTGCGGTGGACGCAGCGGTAAAGTCCAAATTGTTAGGTGCCGAGAATGTCACCATTGCCTATCGTCGGGGCCGCGACGCCATGGGTGCCAGCCGGTACGAGCAGGATCTGGCAGCCTCGCACGGGGTTCAGATCTTGACGAACGTGCAGCCGGTGGCGGTGCACGGCAATGGAGCCGCTACCGAGATTGAGCTGGAATATACCTCAAGCCAGAACGGTCAGCTTACCGGAACCGGTGAGACGGTCCGGCTGCGGGCAGACCAGGTTCTCAAAGCCATCGGTCAGACGCTGGAAGGTGCGCCGGAAGGGCTGAAGCTGGACGGCAACAAGATCGCTGTCAGCGGTGCGGGACGCACTTCTGTGGCCGGTGTCTGGGCAGGTGGAGATTGCGCGGCGGGCGGCGAGGACCTGACCGTCACGGCTGTTGCCGAAGGCAGGGATGCTGCGATGGACATCCACGCGACGCTGGTTTCGTGATAGGATGGGGTATTCACCCCATTCCTTTCGCTGCTGAGGTATTCCCATGTCCCAGATCGAACAAGCCGTAGCGCAACATTACACCACCGGAGCTCTGACCGACCGCGTCCGCGCGGCGCTTGAGGCCAGCGGTATCGATCCGGATGCGGCCACGGTCGCAGACCTGAAAGCAGGGGACGAGTTCCACACGGGTGGCGTTCTGGCGACCAACAACCTGTTTGCGCAGTTGTCGCCGACCCATGCGACGCGCGTTCTGGATGTCGGATGCGGTATCGGCGGAACCTCTCGCTATGTTGTGGATCGCTATGACTCGACGGTAACGGGCGTCGATCTGACACCGGAATTCGTTGAAACCGCCAGGGTGCTCAGCGATATGGTCGGGCATTCCTCGAAAACCAGCTTTCATGTGGGTAGTGCCTTGGAGATGCCGGTGCCGGATGCTGGGTTCGATCTGGCTGTCATGATGCATGTGGGCATGAACATTATGGACAAGGCCGGGCTGTTCGCCGAAGTGTCGCGGGCGCTGGCCAAGGGCGGTACTTTTGCCCTGTTCGATGTGATGGCCGCAGACGTGGACGAGCCGCTGGCTTTCCCTCTGCCGTGGTCCACTGTTGCCGAAACCTCGTTCGTGGATGCGCCGGATGTTTATAAGTCTGCGGCAAGTGCCGCGGGTCTTGAACTGGTGACAGAAACGGATCGCACCGAATTCGCGATACAGTTCTTCGAGGACGTCTTTGCAAAGATTGCTGAATCCGGCCTGGCACCGCTGGGCATTCATCTGATGATGGGCGAGACGGCACCCGAAAAGTTCCAGAACTACGTCAAAAACCTCAAGGCCGGGCGCATACGCCCGACCGAAATGATATTCAAAAAATCCGGCTGAGCCGGGAAGGGAGAAGCCATGGCCGATCTGACGACTAACTTTCTGGGCATTTCCAGCCCCAACCCTTACTGGCTGGCCTCTGCGCCGCCGACGGACAAGGAATACAACGTTCGTCGCGCGTTTGAGGCCGGTTGGGGCGGTGTTGTGTGGAAGACGCTGGGGTCCGAGGGGCCGCCGGTCGTAAATGTGAACGGCCCGCGGTATGGCGCGATTTATGGTGCCGACCGTCGTTTGCTGGGACTGAACAATATCGAACTGATCACCGACCGCCCGCTTGAGGTGAACCTCGAGGAAATGGCGCGGGTCAAGTCCGACTATCCGGATCGCGCCCTGATCGCTTCGATTATGGTGCCCTGCGAGGAAGAAGCCTGGAAAGCCATTCTGCCACGCGTGGCTGAAACCGGCGCGGACGGAATCGAACTGAACTTCGGTTGCCCGCACGGGATGAGCGAGCGCGGTATGGGGTCCGCCGTAGGGCAGGTGCCGGAATATATCGAAATGGTCACCCGTTGGTGCAAGCAATACTATGACCGACCGGTCATCGTGAAACTGACTCCGAACATCACCGATATCCGCAAACCTGCGGCGGCGGCCAGAAACGGTGGCGCGGATGCGGTGTCGCTGATCAACACGATCAATTCGATTACCAGCGTCAATCTGGACACGTTCAGCCCTGAACCTTCGATCGATGGCAAGGGCAGCCACGGCGGGTATTGCGGCCCTGCCGTGAAACCGATCGCCCTGTCGATGGTGTCCGAAATCGCGCGGGCCGAGGCGACGCATGGCATGCCGATCTCGGGCATCGGGGGTGTCACCACATGGCGTGATGCGGCCGAGTTTATCTCGCTGGGATGTGGCACGGTGCAGGTCTGTACCGCTGCGATGACCTATGGGTTCAAGATCATCGATGAATTGACTGCAGGTCTGTCGGAATGGATGGATGAAAAGGGGTACACCAACATTGATGAGGTGATCGGACGCGCGGTGCCCAATGTCACCGATTGGCAATACCTGAACCTGAACTACATCGCCAAAGCCAAAATCGATCAGGACCAGTGTATCAAATGCGGCCGCTGCTATGCCGCCTGTGAAGATACCAGCCATCAGGCGATTTCAATATCGGATGACCGTGTGTTCGAGGTGATGGATGACGAATGTGTCGCCTGTAACCTCTGCGTTGATGTATGCCCGGTGGAAGGCTGTATTTCGATGGTGCCGATGGCGGCAGGTGAAATCGATCCGCGCACCGGGAAAGAGGTTCAGCCGACCTACGCGAACTGGACCACGCACCCGAACAATCCGATGGCCAAAGCAGCGGAATGATCGAGACAGGGAATATCCCTGAGGGGCCGCTGACGCGGCCCCTGCATTCATGGCGTCAGGAGCTTTCGGTACAACGTCTCTACAAAGGGTTCCGCACCCTCGAACGGGTTTTCGTGGCCCAGAATAGCCCGCACCTGAACGTCGAAATCGGCATAATGCTGCGTCAGCGCCCAGATCGAAAACATCAAATGATAAGGGTGCAACCGTGCGATTTTGCCCTGATCCATCCAATTGGTGAGTATGGTGACCTTTTCGTCAACCAGTTGTTTGAGATCATTGGACAAAGCGTCGTGAATACGGGGCGCGCCTTGCACAAGCTCATTGGCAAAAAGGCGGCTTTCCCGTGGTAGCTCCTGACTCATTTGCAGTTTCCGGCGAATATAGGACAGCATCTCCTCCATCGGATCACCGGTCTCATCCAGATCGTGCAGGGGCGCCAGCCAGGTTTCCAGCAAGCCCGAAAGCAATTCGGTGTGGATCGCCTCTTTCGACGCGAAATAGTAGAGGAGATTGGGTTTGCTCAACCCCGCCTCGGCAGCAATCTGATCGACGGTTGCCCCACGAAACCCGTGTGCGGAAAACACATTCAGGGCAGCCTCGAGAATCGCGGCTCGGTTCTTCTTCTGGATACGAGTCGGTGCGCGGTCTTTCGACATGATTTCAGTGTGTCTCTTTTTTCGTCGGATAGGCACGGATTACACTGAAAATTCAGGCTTTGCCGCGCAATTTCTTGACTGATACCGAACCCGTGATAGCGTGAGTTTGACCAGTTGGTCAAATCAAGACACCAATAGCGAGCAAAATCGCAAGCAAACAGGGAATAAGACAATGGCAGCTCCGGCGCAGAATCTTAGGATCAATGGCGACAGGTTGTGGGACAGCCTGATGGAGATGGCCAAGATCGGTCCCGGTGTTGCGGGGGGGAATAATCGGCAAACTCTGACTGACGAGGATGCCGAAGGCCGCGCCTTGTTCCAGAAATGGTGTGAAGAGGCCGGATGCACCATGGGGCTGGACCAGATGGGCAACATGTTTGCGCATCGTGAGGGCACCGACCCGGACGCTTTGCCGGTCTATGTGGGTTCGCATCTGGATACGCAGCCGACTGGCGGAAAATATGACGGCGTTCTGGGCGTTCTGGGCGGGCTGGAGATTATCCGCACGCTCAATGACCTCGGGATCAAGACGAAACATCCCATCGTGGCAACCAACTGGACCAACGAGGAAGGGACGCGATATGCGCCTGCCATGCTGTCGTCTGGCGTCTTTGCGGGAATGCACACGCAGGACTGGGCGTATGACCGTGAAGATGCCGATGGTAAGAAATTCGGGGATGAACTGAACCGGATCGGTTGGCGCGGTGAAGAAAAAGTTGGCGCGCGCAAGATGCGCGCTTTCTTTGAGTTGCATATCGAACAAGGCCCGATCCTTGAAGCCGAAGGAAAGGATATCGGCGTCGTCACCCACGGTCAGGGTCTGAGCTGGACACAGGTCACGGTGACCGGCAAGGATGCCCATACCGGTTCAACCCCGATGCCGATGCGCAAGAATGCCGGGCTTGCGACGGCGCGCATTCTTGAGAAAGTGGACGAAATCGCCTGGTCTCACGCACCGCATGCGGTCGGTGCCGCGGGGCATATCGACGTTTTCCCGAATTCTCGCAACGTAATCCCGGGCAAGGTGGTGTTCACGGTCGATTTCCGCTCGCCCGAGCTGGAGGTGATCACCGACATGGAAAATCGCCTGCGGGTGGCGGCGGAAGATATTGTCGAAGAAATGGGCCTGCAGGTCGAATTCGAGAAAGTCGGCGGTTTCGATCCGGTGAAGTTCGACGACGATTGCGTGTCTGCCGTGCGCGATGCGGCTGAAAGGCTGGGCTATTCGCATACCAACATCATCTCGGGCGCGGGGCATGATGCCTGCTGGATCAACCGTGTTGCCCCGACCGCCATGGTCATGTGCCCCTGTGTGGACGGGCTGAGCCATAATGAGGCTGAAGAGATCAGCAAGGATTGGGCGGCAGCCGGGGCAGATGTCCTGCTGCATGCCGTGGTCGAGACTGCCGAAATCGTGGAATAGGGGGCGCTGCCCCCGTCGCCCAAGGGCGACTCCCCCGGGATATTTTTGGCCAGATGAAGCAAGCGGCGCGGACCGCATCAGGGAGTTCAAAATGAGTACTGTTATTAAAAACGGAACCGTTGTCACCGCGGATTTGTCATACAAGGCGGATGTATTGGTCGAAGGCGGCGTCATCACCGGGATCGGGATGGGTCTGAAAGGGGATAACGAGCTGGACGCGACCGGCTGTTATGTGATGCCCGGTGGGATTGATCCGCATACCCATCTGGAAATGCCGTTCATGGGCACCTATTCCAGCGACGATTTCGAAAGCGGTACGCGGGCCGCCCTGGCCGGGGGCACGACGATGGTTGTTGACTTCGCGCTGCCCAATCCGGGCGAAAGCCTGCTGGATGCCCTGAAGCGTTGGGACAACAAATCGACACGGGCGAATTGCGACTACTCGTTCCACATGGCGGTGACATGGTGGGGCGAACAGGTTTTTGACGACCTCAAGACCGTGATCGAGACGCGCGGCATCAATACCTTCAAACATTTCATGGCCTATAAAGGCGCGCTGATGGTGAATGATGATGAGCTTTATGCCTCGTTCAGGCGTTTGGCCGAACTGGGCGGCATCGCAATGGTGCATGCCGAGAACGGAGACGTCGTTGCCGAACTGAGCGCCAAGCTGCTGGCCGAGGGGAACTCTGGCCCCGAAGCGCATGCCTATTCCCGACCGCCGCAAGTAGAGGGTGAGGCCACCAACCGGGCCATCATGATCGCTGATATGGCGGGGGTGCCGCTATATGTTGTTCATACATCCTGCGAAGAATCTCATGAAGCCATTCGTCGGGCCCGAATGCAGGGCAAGAGAGTGTGGGGCGAACCGTTGATTCAGCATCTGACTCTGGATGAAAGCGAATATTTCAATCAGGATTGGGACCACGCCGCGCGGCGGGTCATGAGCCCCCCGTTCCGCAATAAGCAGCATCAGGACAGCTTGTGGAATGGCCTGCAATCAGGATCGCTGAGTGTTGTGGCAACCGACCATTGCGCCTTTACGACCGAACAAAAACGCTTTGGAGTTGGGGATTTCACCAAGATCCCGAACGGGACCGGCGGTCTGGAAGATCGGATGCCGATGCTGTGGACGCACGGTGTGAATACCGGACGCCTGACGCCCAATGAATTTGTTGCAGTGACTTCAACAAACATCGCCAAGATACTGAATTGCTATCCGAAAAAAGGCGCGATCCTTGTTGGGGCGGATGCAGATATCGTAGTGTGGGATCCTGAAAAAACGAAAACGATCACAGCCAGTACGCAGCAATCTTCGATCGACTACAACGTGTTTGAGGGCAAAGAGGTCAAAGGCCTGCCGCGCTTTACGCTGACCCGTGGACAGGTTGCGGTACATGATGGTGAAATCCGCACGCAGGAAGGCCATGGCGAGTTCGTTGCGCGCGAGGCAAATACGACTGTCAACAAGGCTTTGAGCGCGTGGAAGGAACTAACCGCCCCTCGGCCGGTTGAGCGGACAGGTATCCCGGCGACGGGGGTTTGATCCGTTGGGCCGCTATCTGGGCGGCCCCGGCACCACTCTTTTCAAGGCAGTAGAATGACCACTGAAAGCACGACCCAGCACGTCATCGAAGCAAGGCAGCTTGACCTCACCTTTCAAACCAATGACGGGCCTGTTCACGCGTTGAAAGACGTGAACCTGACGATCGACAAGGGGGAATTTGTTAGTTTCATTGGCCCCTCGGGCTGTGGAAAAACCACTTTCCTGCGCTGCATCGCGGCCTTGGAGACACCGACCGGCGGGTCGCTGACTGTCAACGGAATGACCGCAGACGAAGCGCGGCGGAACAGGGCCTATGGGTATGTCTTTCAGGCGGCGGGCCTTTATCCCTGGCGCACGATAGCAAAGAACATCAAGTTGCCGCTTGAGATCATGGGCTATTCCGCGTCCGAGCAGGAAGAAAGGGTGAGAAAAGTCCTGGAACTGGTTGATCTTGAAGGATTTGGCGGAAAGTTTCCATGGCAGTTATCCGGCGGGATGCAGCAGCGCGCCAGCATCGCGCGGGCCTTGGCCTTTGATGCTGATATCTTGTTAATGGATGAGCCGTTCGGCGCTTTGGATGAGATTGTGCGCGACCACCTGAACGAGCAGCTTTTGGCGCTTTGGGCAAGAACCGAAAAGACCATCGGATTCGTGACGCATTCGATTCCCGAAGCCGTTTATCTGAGTACTAAAATTGTCGTGATGAGCCCGCGGCCGGGGCGGATTACGGATGTGATCGACAGCCCGCTGCCAAAGGAACGGCCCTTGGACATTCGTGACACTCCGGAATTCATCGAAGTGGCCCATCGTGTTCGCGACGGGTTGCGGGCGGGGCATTCTTATGACGACTGATCCGGGGACAGAAACCATCAGACGGGCCGTGGTAGGTGACGTGCCGGCTTGTGCCCGCGTGATTTACAACTGGGCCTCGCAGACGGACTGGATGCCTGATGAATTGCCAGTTGAACAACTGGCGATCTTGATCCGCGATGCGTTTGACAGCCGCGAAATCTGGGTCGCGGGTGATCCGGTTGATTGCTACATGTCCATAGATCCGGCGCAGAGTAAGATCGGTGCGTTGTATTGCAGCCGGACGGGGCAGGGAATTGGCAAGCGTTTCGTTGCCAAGGCGAAGCAGGGTCGGACCCATCTTTGGCTGACAACACACAAACCCAATCGGTCGGCGCAGCGGTTTTACCGCCGTGAAGGGTTCGAGGTTACTGCCGAAGAACTACCTGCACCGCCGGATACAGTGCCCGTCTATCGTATGGAGTGGCACGCATGAAGCAGATCATCGCCGTTTTCACAGTCGTCGCCGTGATCGTTCTGTTCTGGTATGTCGCTTGCGTTCCGATGAACATCAAAGGGGTTTTGACCGAACTTGAACGTGGCGGTGCCGAGGTTCAGCCACCCACCGCAAGCGCGCGTCGGGATCTGGGAGAGTTCGGTCTCGTTCTGGATAATTCGTTCGCAATTCCAGCTGCTTGGGAGCAGGGCAAGCCCCGTTTGCCATCCCCTCATCAGGTGGCGATTGAACTGTGGGATACAACCGTCCTGAAGAAAATCAACTCGAAAAGATCGCTGGTCTTTCATGGATGGGTGACACTCAGCGCCACGATGCTGGGCTTTGTCATCGGGACCGGGCTGGGTGTCTTGTTGGCCGTTGGGATCGTGCATAGCCGCGTGATGGATTTGTCAGTCATGCCATGGGCTATCGTGAGCCAGACGATCCCGATTATCGCTTTGGCACCGATGATTATCGTGGTCCTTTACTCGGTCGGGGTTCAGGGGATCATTCCCAAGGCGATCATCTCAGCGTATCTGAGCTTTTTCCCGGTTGTCGTCGGCATGGTCAAAGGGTTGCGCAGCCCTGACGCGATGCAACTTGACCTGTTGCGGACCTATAATGCCAGCCAATCGCAGGGGTTTTGGAAACTGCGCCTTCCTGCGTCAATGCCATACCTGTTCACATCGTTGAAGATCGGTATTGCGGCGTCGCTGGTCGGCGCAATTGTTGGCGAGCTGCCGACAGGCGCTGTCGCAGGATTGGGTGCTCGGTTGCTGGCGGGCAGTTACTATGGACAAACCGTGCAGATATGGTCAGCGCTGTTCGCTGCGGCCATTCTGGCCGCCTGCCTAGTCGGTTTGCTGGGATTGATTGAACGGTCGGTTCTGAAGCGGATGGGGATGGCGCAATGATGTTGGTTGTCTTTGCTTTGCTGCTGTGGGCTTTCGGCTGGTGGTTGAACAGCCGATTGGCCAGTGGCCCGCAAGCCGACAGCCAGATGGTACGCTTCTTGGCACCGGTGATTTTTGGTCTGACCATTGTCGGAGTCTGGGAGCTGGTGGTCCGCGGGCTTGAAGTGCCGCTGGTCATTCTGCCAGCACCGTCTGCCATAGCGGTGCGATTTGCAGGTAGCCTTGATATTCTTTGGGCCGACTTTGTTCAGACAATCCTGAAAGGAGCGCTCAGCGGATATGTCATCGGCTGTGGATCGGCCTTCCTTATGGCGATTGCCGTCGATCGGTGGGATTTCCTGCGTTTGGGGCTTTTGCCAGTCGGGAATTTCGTCGCGGCTTTGCCCATCGTTGGGACGGCACCCATTCTGGTCATGTGGTTCGGGTTTGATTGGCATTCCAAAGCGGCGGTGGTCGTTGTGATGGTGTTCTTTCCGATGCTGGTCAACACCGTGGCCGGACTGCGCGAGGCCACCGCGATGCAGCGTGACTTGATGGAAACCTATGCAGCAAGCTATTGGCAGAGCTTTCTGAAGCTGCGGCTGCCTGCGGCGATGCCTTTCATTTTCAACGGGTTGAAGATTTCAACAACTTTGGCTTTGATTGGCGCCATCGTGGCTGAATTCTTCGGATCGCCGATCGTGGGGATGGGCTTTCGGATTTCTACCAGCGTCGGCCAGCTGTCGCTTGATATGGTTTGGGCTGAGATCGTCGTAGCTGCACTTGCCGGGACCGCCTTTTACGGGCTTGTCGCTGGTATCGAGAAGGTCGTGACGTTCTGGCACCCGTCGCAGCGTCGATGAAAACGAAGGAATAATTCAACAGACCTCGACAACGGGGCAATCAAAAGCAACTAGGAGATAGGAAAATGAACAAGCTACTTAGCGGGGCGGTTGCCGCCTTCAGTTTGGCAGCCAGCACGGTGTTTGCGGCAGACGAAGTGACGTTGCAGCTGAAATGGGTTGGGCAGGCGCAGTTTGCTGGCTACTTTGTGGCAGAAGCAAAGGGTTTCTACGACGAAGAGGGGCTTGATGTCACAATCAAACCGGGCGGCCCCGATATTGCACCGGAGCAAGTGATCGCTGGTGGCGGTGCAGACGTTATCACCACGTGGATGGCCGCCGGCTTGGCTGCACGCGAGCGCGGTGTTCCGCTAGTAAACATTGCTCAGCCATTCAAAACAGGCGGTCTTCAAGTTAACTGCCTGAAATCCACAGGAGTTGAATCGCCTGAGGATTTCCCAGGTCGCACCATGGGGGTCTGGTTCTTTGGCAATGAATACCCATTCTACGCTTGGATGGCGTCTCTAGGCATCGAGACTGATGGTGCTGATGAGAACGGCGTTACTGTTCTGAAGCAGGCGTTTTCCGCAGATCCTTTGATCCAAGGGCAAGCGGATTGCATCTCGACCATGACTTATAACGAATACCGCCAGATCCTTCAGGCTGGTATCACCCCGGAAGAGTTGGTGACTTTCAACTATTTGCAGATGGGGTTCGGTATGCTGGAGGACGGGCTTTATGTTATGGAGGAAAACCTGAACGACCCAGCGTTTGTCGACAAAATGGAGCGTTTTGTTCGGGCGTCGATGAAAGGCTGGAAATACGCGGCTGAAAATCAGGAAGAGGCCGCTGAAATCGTTCTGGAGTTTGACGAGACCGGCGCGCAGGAGCTGGACCATCAGGTTTACATGATGGGCGAGGTAGCGAAGCTGATCGAAGGATCCGACGGTGCGCTAGATCCAGCGGACTACGAGCAGACAGTGAAAACGCTGTTGTCGGCCGTATCTGCGGAAAATCCGGCGATCACCAAGGAACCCGAAGGGGCCTGGACGCACCAGATCACGGACGCTGCTCTGAACTGACGCTAACCGTTAATTTGAAGGTCAAAAGCGCGGTCCCAATCGGGGCCGCGTTTCGTATTCGTGGTGTCGGAATTGTGTCTGTACTTGGCACCGATATGAAGTAGTATTTCCATGTAATCTAATGTGTTTTGTACGAAGCGCGGGTGTTTGAGAAGAAAATGCAGGAATTTTCATCAGAATTCAGCGCTGCGATTGCCTTGATCCTTGGGGGAGATTCTGAGCTGTGGGCAATTGTGCTGTTGTCTCTGAAAGTGTCCGTGTTTGCGGTTCTGGTTTCTGCTCTGATCGGAATGCCCGTGGGGGCTGCATTGGCCGTCGCACGGTTCCCCGGCCGCCGGATGCTGATCGTCCTGATGAATGCACTGATGGGGTTTCCGCCGGTTGTCGTAGGCCTGCTGGTCTATCTGATGCTGTCCCGTTCGGGTCCTTTGGGAGTGCTTGAGCTTTTGTACACTCCGACCGCCATGATCATTGCGCAGGTCGTTTTGGTCACCCCCATTGTCGCGGCTCTGACGCGACAGGTTGTTGAAATGTTGGCTGAGGAATATTCCGAACAGCTGCGGTCCTTGGGTGTGTCACGGCTGGCCTCGGTTCCGGTTTTGTTGTGGGATGCGCGACTGGCGCTTGTCACGGCCCTGCTTGCCGGTTTCGGACGCGCCATCGCCGAGGTGGGCGCGGTTATCATCGTTGGCGGAAACATCAATCATGTGACCCGCGTGATGACGACAACCATTGCGCTTGAAACGTCGAAGGGAAATCTGTCGCTGGCACTGGCGTTGGGGGCGATCCTGATCGGGATTGCAGTTGCCGTAAACGCGATGGTCAGCGCGGTCAGTTTGCGGGCCGAGCAGGAGGGGTTGAGCCATGCGTGACGTGATCTGTGACATGTCGAACTGTCTGACGGTTGAAAATGTGCAAATTCTCAGCAACGGCAAGGTTTTGCTGGATGTTCCTTCATTGATTCTGGATGGTCCAGGGCCGACGTTGCTTCTTGGCCCCAACGGTGCGGGCAAAAGTCTGTTGCTGCGGTGTTTGCATGGCCTGATCTCGCCGGATCGCGGGCGGGTGGTGCAGGATGGAAACCATCTGGGCGCTGCGCAGAAAGCGCGCCAAGCCATGGTATTTCAGAGACCGGTTCTGTTGCGACGGTCTGTTGCTGCGAACCTGGGTTTTGTCCTCAAGCGTCAGGGCATGGGGCGAACGGCAAGAAAGGCACGTATCGCCGAGTTGCTTGCTGAAGGCGGGCTGGATGGGAAGGCCCGGCAATCCGCCCGGTCGCTCTCGGGGGGCGAGGCCCAGAGGCTGGCCATTTTGCGTGCTTTGGCGCTGGAGCCCGAAACACTGTTTCTGGACGAACCCACCAGCGCCCTTGATCCCGGCGCGACACAGATGATCGAACGTATGGTTCTGCGCGCCTCGGCGCGGGGTGTACGGATCGTGATGGTGACACATGATATTGGGCAGGCCCGTCGTTTGGCCTCGGATGTGGTCATGATGCAGGGCGGTCATGTGGTTGAACACGGCCCCGCAAAACAGGTTTTGGATACCCCCGAAAGTGAAGCATCGCGTCGCTATCTCGCGGGTGGATTGGTTACCTAAAAGATAAAACGGAGAAAATGATGTTCCGCGCAATACTTCGGGCGGCAGTGATGGCCCTTGGTCTGTCGGCAAATGCGGCCTTGGCAGAGACACCGTTCATTGTCGTGCAGTCTACGACATCCACCCAGAACTCGGGGCTGTTGGACTATATACTGCCGTGGTTCGAGGCCGAGTCGGGCATTGACGTGCGCGTTGTGGCCGTAGGAACCGGTCAAGCAATCCGCAATGCGGTCAATGGTGACGGGGACGTCCTGCTGGTTCACGCCAAATCCGCCGAAGAGAAATTCGTCGCTGATGGATATGGCGTGGAGCGGAAGGACCTGATGTATAACGATTTTGTATTGGTGGGCCCCAAGGCAGATCCCGCCGGAATTCGCGGTGGTGCCGACATTCTGAGCGCTCTTACAGCGATTGCAAAGGCTGAAGCCCCGTTTGCGTCGCGCGGCGATGATAGCGGAACGCACAAGGCTGAACTGCGGCATTGGTCGGCTGCGGGGGCGGATCCGACCGGCGCGTCCGGCAGTTGGTATCGGGAAACCGGTTCAGGTATGGGTGCGACTCTGAACGTGGCCAGCGGCATGGATGCGTATACTCTGACAGATCGGGCGACCTGGCTGTCCTTTGGTAACAGAGGCAATCTTGAGATCCTGGTTGAAGGTGATCCGCGTCTGTTCAATCAATACGGTGTGATCCTCGTAAATCCCGAAAAGCATCCGCATGTGCGCGCTGCCTCTGGTCAGCGGTTCATCGACTGGTTGACCGGGCCGGACGGGCAGGAGGCGATCGCTTCTTTCCGGCTGGACGGTCAGCAGGTGTTTTTCCCCAATGCGCAATAAGCTGGCCTGCGGCCAGCCCCTGCGGGGCGAGTATTTATAAAAAGATGAAGGCGCGGGTAGAGGTTCACCCGCTGGCCCCATTGTGGTGGATCGTGCCAAGACCAGACAGGTCATAGCCGCTAAACTCGCGTGCCCGCTGGGTGAACTGACCCGAGCGCAACAGGGTTAGCAGTTTCTGTATTGGCGGATCGAAAAAGGCCCGACGCCAGATGGCAAGATCCAGCCTCTCGGAATGAGTGGGGACAAAACCCAAGTTGTAGAGACCGGCTAGGGCGCCAAGCCCAAAGCCGGCCTCGGCCTTCCGGTCATGCAGGGCGATTGCCAGCTCTTCTTCTGTACGTGCGCAGCCTGGTCGAGTATCCAGATCATCCCGGCTCAGGCCGTGGGCTTTCAGTTGAGTGTCGAACAGGCGCTGGCTTGCCGCACTGTCCTGACGCAGCATGACGGTGTGTGACTTGAGGTCATCAAAAGAACTGATGTCGGATATGCCCGGAGCAAGAAGCAATCCACGCTCACGCCGGGCGATTTCAAACAGGATTACCGGGGCTTCGCCCAAAGTGTCTTGCAGGGATTCTTTGTTGAATCCGCCATTTTCGTGGATGTGCAACACAGCGGCCTGCGCGCTGCGTTCGCTGAGCCTGATCAGCCCGTCAAAAGAACCGTCGTAATAGGTGGCCAGCCCCGACCCACTTTCACGCAGCGCCCAGTCCAGCAAAGGATCGTGGCTGCCCGCTATGATCGGGGGTAGGGGCGGTTCGGCAACCTGTGGGCCAGATCGCGACGCGTTGAGCCAGGCAATGATCTCGGCCCGCGGAAACAACAGTTTGCCCATGGCGCGCACGCACGGCACCTCACCTGACGAGGCAAGGTCATAAGCCTTCCGCTCGCCAATGCGCAGCAGATCGGCCAGTTCACGGGTGGTCAGATATTGCGGCATTCAGTCTAGGCGCACGGTGGCGCCGGATGTGGTGTCAGCGGTGCTGAACCCGATCTGTTCCAGCACAAATGGGGCTGCGCCTGCAATAACGACCATCGCGGCGACAGCGGCGAGAAAGGCTTTCATGGGCTCCTCCGGTTCAGTTCCGGTCAGTTGTTGCGCGACGCAGAAAAGCGATAAGGTCCTGGCGATCCTGTGATTTGGCAATCCGCTGCATCGGCATTTTCGACCCTGGAATGTAGTGGTCTGGCCCTTCGTCGAAAAGGGCATTTATTGTCTCGTCATTCCAAATGATATCAGAGCCTTGCAATGTATCCGAGTACAAATATCCTTGAACCGTGCCGGCCTGACGTCCAAATACACCGTGCAGGGTGGGGCCTGCACGTCGTTCGTTATCGGAAGACAAGCTGTGACAGATCGAGCATTTGCGCGCAAACTGGCGTTCTCCGTTGTCCATCTCGTCAGGATTTTTTAGGAAACTTGGTACTGCCGAGGCCATCTGGTGTTGGTCGGACAACGCATCCACAGGCCAGCTGTACATCGCCTCGTCAAGCCCGCCCGCATGGATGTTCTTACCGTCTGTGGAAAATGCCAAAGCCCAGACCGGACCGCGCAAAGTGGCGCGAAAATCCTGTGCAATGCGCCAATCGACGGTGTCGATGACCATAATATACCCTTCGCCATCGCCTACGGCCAAAAGTCTCCGATCCGGGCTGAGTGCAAGGGCAAGGATCGGGCGGCGGTCCAGAGTGAAATCGCGCTCTTCCCCGGTGGCAAGGTCAAGGACACGCGTGACACCGTCAACCGCGCCATAGGCGATCCAGTTGTCCTGTGCATTCAGGGCCAGTTCATTGATGCCGAACCCGTGCTCGACCAGACGCCTTGTTTCCTGCCCGCTGGATACATCCCATAACCGCAAAGCGCCGTCGACTCCCGCCGAATAAAGCTGTGTGCCGTCAGGTGAAAATGCAACCGCATTCACGCCACTGCCGGTCGGTCCAAGCCGCGCGGGCTCTGTGCCATCGACAGGCCACAGGCCGATTGTTCCATCCCAGCTGGCGGTCGCAATTGCGGTTTCTGACGCGGCAAGGCCGACAATCTTGCCCTTGTGTCGGCCAATGACTTCACCGCTGGGCCACTTGCGCAGGGTGAAGTCGTCTCCGGCAGAATAGAAAGCGGCGCCGTTGAACGCGACTGTGTTCACGGCGGCTTCGTGCCCTTCGTACCATTCTGGTGCTTGCCCGGTCCAAAGACCCACAGAGTTGTCGAAACTGGCTGTTGCGATGCGACCGTCAGGCGCGATGGCGATGCCCATGATGGGGCCGCCATGCCCTTTCAGCGTGTAGAATTCTGCCACGGCGGGCAGGGGCACCAGCACCAGCGCCAGAACCAGCCCACGCATCTATTCAGCGGGTGAGGCGGCTGCTGTGTCAGCCTCTTTTTTCTGCACCTCTTCCAGCCAGAGCGAGTGATGCTCGCGCGCCCATTGTTCCTCGACCTCTCCGGTTCCCATGGCGTCAAACGCACCCTCCATCCCGACCGAGCCGAGATAGATGTGCGCAACGATGATCGCGATGAACACATAGGCAATCATGACATGCCAGACTTGGGCGAATTGCATCTCTTCCTGCGGTGACATCTGCACCGGCAAGGTCAGACCCAGCGCCTGCGGAATGCCCGTGGCGTTTGCGACCGAGAAGGTTTTGGCGAACAGGGGCATCTCGAACGGGAACAGCAGTGACAAGCCGGACAGGCTGATCGACACGCCTAACAGAATACAGGCCCAGAAAATGATCTTTTGCCCCGCATTGAATTTCCGGGCGGGCGGGTGGTTGCCCTTGGTGAACAGCCCCCCTCCGGCGGCGAGCCATTTCAGGTCGGTCCGGTTGGGAATGTTATGAGCAATCCAGTTCACCGTGACGATGATCAGACCCAGCATAAAGGCCCAGGCCAGATTGTTATGCAGCCACTTACAGCCGAGTGCGATGGTAGCGAAACCTTCCTTGCCGAAGATCGGAATCAGGAAGTCGCGGCCATAGAGCGTGAGCAAACCAGTAATGCCGAGGATTAGGAACGATCCTGCAAACAGCCAATGACCGAAACGTTCAATCCCGTTGAAGCGGGTAACCGTGCGGCCCGTTTTCTCTCCATCGATGCGGATTTTCCCACGGATCAGAAAGAACAGCAGAATGATGCCCAGCATCCCGGCGATGATATAGGTGCCATATTCGCGCAGCGGTCCACTGCGGAAGTTCAGCCACCACATGCCGCCATCCTGTATCAGCACACTTGCCGCCGGGCCGTTTGACGATACGGTCACATCGGCCGAGCCATAACGCAACGCACGGTACACATCACTATCCGACGCGACTCCACGGGTGCCAAGCTGACCCATCAGGCCCTCGACATTGCTCTGGCCGGTATTGCCGGAGCGATATCCGTTATCCACCTGCTCACCACGTTGCCGGGCGAGAATGTCTTCGAGGGTCGTCGCTCCGCCGGTTCCCGCCCTTTCAGGCGTGGCGTTGCTGTCATCGGTCGTTTGGGCGGCTGCCGAAAGGGTCAGCCCAAGGGTCAACAGAAAAGCGATGAGAAAGCGGAGCATCTGAACCTCGGTCAAATTCCAAGATCGGACAACCCGCGCCGAGCGGGTTGTCCATTGCTTTGTGCAGACAGCAGCTTAGCCGTCTTTCTGGTCGTAGGCAGTACCCCAGCCCCAGGCGCCCGAGCCGAAACCGCGCGCCACGACGCGTTCACGGTAAACAGCCGACACCACGTCGCCGTCACCGGCAAGCAGGGCCTTGGTGGAGCACATTTCGGCGCAGATGGGCAGTTTGCCCTCGGCGATCCGGTTGCGACCATATTTGGCGAACTCTGCGGTCGAATGGTTTTCTTCGGGACCACCGGCGCAGAAGGTGCATTTGTCCATCTTACCGCGTGAACCGAAATTGCCCGCTTGCGGGTATTGCGGCGCGCCAAACGGGCACGCATAGAAGCAATAGCCGCAACCGATGCACAGGTCCTTGGAGTGCAGGACAACACCTTCTTCGTTCTGATAGAAGCAGTCGACCGGACACACCGCCATGCAGGGCGCATCCGAACAATGCATACAGGCCACCGAGATCGAGCGTTCGCCCGGGTTGCCGTCATTGATCGTCACCACCCTGCGGCGGTTGATACCCCAAGGTACCTCATGCTCGTTCTTGCACGCGGTTACGCAGGCGTTGCATTCGATGCAGCGTTCAGCGTCGCAGAGAAACTTTGCTCTAGCCATTAATCGTCCTCCTTACGCTGCCGAGATCTTGCAGAGAGTACACTTGGTCTCCTGCATTTGGGTCACTGAATCATAGCCATAAGTCTGGGCGGTGTTGGAACTTTCGCCCAGAACATAGGGGTCAGCGCCTGCGGGGTATTTGTGCCGCAGATCCTCGCCCTGGAAATGGCCGCCAAAGTGGAAAGGCATGAAGGCGACACCGACACCAACCCGATTGGTCAGCATCGCCATCACCTTGACCTTACCGCCTTCCGGACCTTCGACCCAGACCTGTTGTCCGTCCCGAATGCCAAGGTTGTTGGCATCGCGCGGATTGATCTCGACGAACATATCCTGCTGAAGTTCAGCAAGCCATGGGTTCGACCGGCTTTCCTCGCCGCCGCCTTCATACTCGACCAGACGACCTGACGTCAGGATTATCGGGTAATCCTTTGAAAAGTCGTTCTTTTGGATCGAAGCATAAAGGGTGGGCAGGCGATATGCGTGCCGGTCCTCGTAGGTTGGATAGTCCGCCACCAGATCGCGCCGGTTCGTATAAAGCGGCTCGCGGTGCAGTGGGATCGGATCCGGGAAGGTCCAGACAACCGCGCGGGCTTTGGCGTTCCCGAAGGGCGCACAGCCATGAGCGATCGCGACCCGCTGGATACCACCTGAAAGGTCGGTTTTCCAGTTGGTCTCGGGGCCTGCAACGGCATCGATTGCGGCGCGTTCTTCAGCCGTCAGGTCACCATCCCAGCCAAGATCCATCAGCATCTGCATCGTGAATTCAGGGTATCCGTCCTGAATTTCCGATCCGACGCTATAGACCCCTTCGGCCAGCAGGTTGTCGCCATCGCGTTCCACACCGAACCGGGCGCGGAAGGTCAGGCCGCCTTCGGCCACCGGTTTGGACATGTCATAAAGGTTGGGTGTACCCGTATGACCCATCTCAGGCGTTCCCCAGCAAGGCCACGGCAAACCGTAATACTCGCCGTCGTTGGGTCCACCAATGGCTTGTAGTGTGGTTCTGTCGAACGTGTGCTGATTGGCCATATGGCTTTTCAAGCGTTCCGGTGACTGCCCGGTATATCCGATGGTCCAGAGGCCCGAGTTAAACTCACGCGTGATGCTTTCAACATTCGGGGTCTCGGGGTCTTCCATCTCGATATTGCGGAACAGGCGGTCTGCCCAGCCGAACTTGTTGGCGAACTTGGCCATGATGACCTCGTCCGGCAGGCTTTCGAACAGCGGATCAACCACCTTGTCACGCCACTGTAGCGAGCGGTTTGACGCGGTGACCGAGCCACGGGTTTCGAACTGCGTACAAGCGGGCAAAAGGTAGACGCCATCGGTGCGGTCATGCAGAACAGCGGAAACGGTGGGATACGGGTCGATCACGACTAGCATGTCCAGCTTCTCCATTGCCGTTTTCATTTCCGGACCCCGCGTTTGCGAGTTCGGCGCATGACCCCACAGAACCATGGCACGGACATTGTTGTCCTGATCCATGTTCGCAGGGTCTTCCAGAACACCGTCGATCCAGCGGGATACCGGGATACCGCTTTCATTCATCAGCGGTTTGTCCTTGCCGTCTTTGCCCTTGATCGTGGCGAACTGGCCCTTCAGCCAATCCAGGTCTTCGCCCCAGACGCGGCTCCAGTGGCCCCATGCGCCTGCGGACAGGCCGTAATAGCCGGGCAGGGTGTGGGACAACACACCAAGGTCTGTCGCGCCCTGCACGTTGTCGTGGCCGCGGAAGATATTGGTGCCACCACCCGAGGTACCCATGTTGCCCAGCGCAAGCTGAAGCACGCAATAGGCGCGGGTGTTGTTGTTGCCGTTGGTGTGCTGTGTGCCGCCCATGCACCAGATGACCGTGCCGGGGCGGTTGTTCGCCATGGTTCGGGCAACACGTTTCAGTTGCGAGCCGGGCACACCAGTGACGCGTTCTGTTTCTTCGGGCGTCCATTTGGCCACCTCATCCTGAATCTGGTCCATGCCCCAGACACGGGTGCGGATGAATTCTTTATCCTCCCAACCGTTGTCGAAGATGTGCCACAGGATGCCCCAGATCAGCGCAACGTCTGTGCCTGGGCGGAAACGGACATATTCATCCGCATGGGCCGCGGTGCGTGTAAATCTCGGGTCGCAGACGATCAGCGGGGCGTTGTTCTGCTCTTTTGCGCGCAGAACGTGCAGTAGAGAGACAGGGTGCGCCTCAGCCGGGTTGCCGCCAATGATGAAGATGGCGCGCGAGTTGTGGATGTCGTTATACGAATTGGTCATGGCACCGTAGCCCCATGTATTCGCAACACCCGCAACGGTGGTCGAGTGGCAGATACGGGCCTGATGGTCCACGTTGTTCGTGCCCCAGTAGGCAGCGAACTTGCGGAACAGATAAGCCTGTTCGTTATTGTGTTTTGCTGAGCCCAGCCAGTACACGCTGTCGGGCCCGGATTCCTCGCGGATGCTCATCATGCCGTCGCCGATCTCGTTGATCGCCTCTTCCCAGCTGATGCGCTTCCACTCGCCGCCTTCCTTTTTCATCGGATATTTCAGGCGACGCTCACCATGGGCGTGCTCGCGAACCGACGCTCCCTTGGCACAATGTGCACCCAGGTTGAACGGGCTGTCCCAGCCGGGTTCCTGCCCGACCCAGACACCGTTCTGCACTTCGGCGACGACAGTACAGCCGACCGAACAGTGGGTGCATACGGATTTGATGTTTTCGACGGCCTGATTGGCCGCAGTCTGGGCACTGGCTGGCGTCACGGTTCCACCCGTGGCGCTGATCGCGGCAAGGCCGCCGATCGTCAGGCCCGAGCCACGCAGGAATGCGCGGCGATCGACGGTTTTCTCGCCGACCTGGGACAGGATACTTGTCCGCTGGGGGCGTCTCGCAACCCCGTTGGTCTTTTTCCTAAGCATGTCTTTCCTCCCTTGCGCACCGTGTAAGCCACGGCTGGCTTGGTACTGCTGAAACCGACGTCAGGGCCAATCGCAACCGTCTGTCGGGTGTGAAAGCGTCCGGTCCTAGAACCGGGTGCTCTCGATGTAGGCGCGTGTATGCGCTGTATCCTGAATGCGGGTTTCGTCGGTCGGTAGCGCCGCGGCTTCGGCCTTCCCGGTCAGGCTGGCGGCGACAACGGCAGCAGGCGCTGCGGTACCGGCCAGTTTGAGGAAGTCACGGCGCGTGGCGCCTTCTTCCTTGGTCTTGCTCATGGGAACCTCCTTTCCCAATTGCGGTTTGGTGCCCATGGGACACCGGCGATGTGCGGATTACCCCGCCGTCATCCGGAACGCTTCGCGCTCGATCTCCATAAACACCCGCCCGGCAGTGCCGACGGATGCATAAAGGACCGAGTTCTCGGCTGCTTCCAAATCCGAATAGAAATGCGTGGCCCAGGGGCCGATGTGCTTGCTCCAGAATGCCTTTTGGTCATCCAGGGAAGCCGGGCCGCCAAAACGCCCGACGATCATTCCGGCCATCATCTCCATCAATGAGGCGATGTTATCTTCGGGCTCGAACACGTTTTGGGCACGTGTGATCCCGCGAACCGCCATGTCATTGCGCAGCTGAGCCAAGGGTTTCTCGTTCAAAAAGCCCGTCAGGTAGAAGCTGGCATATGGCAGCAACTCACCCCGGCCCAATCCGATGAACAACGCATTGAATTCCCGTTCGGCAGCGGCTGGCTTGGTGACCTTAGCAACCCGTGCCATGGATTGAACGGCCTTGCCGAGATCCGTGTCATCTCCGACCAGACCAGCCATTTGGTCCAGCAACATCTGATCCGGAGGACCTGCCAGTAACAGACCCAGAAAGTTATAGAAATCCGCGCGCAGTCGATCCTCGGCTGAAACATCTAGAGTGTGCGCGTCACTTGCGGTCATTCGGTCATCCTTCAAATTCAAATGTCATTCGACGTGGCGACGGGGGACGCTCGAGTTCTTCCGGCTCTTCGACCTGAGCAACTGAAACCGGCTGTGGCAGGGGATCGGGATCAACCGGCACGACCTCTGGTTCAGAGAGCGTATCAGCCTCGATTTCGTCTTCTTCCGTTTCTTGCGCGTCGGTGGCCAGTGCTTCGACATGCGCCAGCATGCCTTTTCCAACCTGATAGGCGGTTTGGATGTTTTCGATCACGCAGGCCGCATCGGTGTAGTCCTCGCCGTAATCAACCAGCCCGTCGACATTGGCCAGAACAGGGTTCAACCGCCACAGCCGACGCAGGGCGCGGCGCCGCAGGCGATCAGGCACTGCCTTGGACATAAAGCCCGAAACATCATCGCCGGGCCCGAGGGTATCCGGATCGGGAAGGTTGAATTCGGCCAAAATCTCGGCGTCACTTCTTTCTTCAAGTTCGGCGTGATGGGCTGCGATCACCTGTTCTTCAAGGGCCAGCACCTCGGCTTCAGCTTCGGCCTGAACGGCTGCCTTTCGGCGCGACCAGAAATCACGCCGCTCTGTCATTGCAGCACCCGTCTTGGTGCGCGAAATACATCCGATGTCTGACGGATGCGCGCGTCGCCCTTACCATCCTCCACCAAATCGGTCTGCTTTCTGTCGCGGCGGCGTTTGATAAACACTTCGTGCTGGTGATGTTTCAGGGTGAAATCCCGCACCCAGGCGATCAGCCCTTCCGTCATTGGGATTTTCTCGACAATTTCTTCGCCGGTATCTGCGTAATCCTGCCCCTGGAACGGAGAAGCGGTGATCAGAACTGCATTTAGCGGCGTGTCGCCCTTCAGCTCATTCCGCAGTACAAGATAGATCGAAGGCTGCCCATCCGACAGGTTGACCATGTAGGCTTCGGTCTCGTCCGCCCAGAGAGTCAGGGGGAGGGTGGCAGCGTGGTATTCTACCGCCTCGCCTTCGCGGCGCAGTTCCTGCCAGTCCGCAGGTCCGGCACCGGGCAACACGGCGACCGCGCGCCAGTTCCAGCGGGCCCAACGTGTGACCCCGGGTGTTTTGCGCACAATGACGCCAACCGGCATGTCGATCTGGCTTGCGGCCTTGGCCACTGGATCCTCCCCGAAAGGCTCTCCCCTGCCTTTCCATGTTCACTATGGTACACAAAATAGCCGCGTGCCAAGCCTGCGCGTTAATACTTTGGTCGTATTCCCAGTAGCGTCTTCGTGATCAAAGTCTGAGAAGGCTTTTGTTTTAGAGAATTTGCCGCGAAATTCTGACCGGCGAATTGCATGCTGTGCAGGGTTGAAGTTGCCTCATCGGGAATGCACCCTAAAGTGCAAAGGATCAGGATTGCTTCCCGAGGGAGGGGACATGGGCACGAAACTTTTGCTCTGCGATTGCGCGGGAACTCAGGCGCTGGATCCGGACAGAATCGAAAGCGCCTGCGGAATTACCTGTTCAAAGGTGCATACCGCGCTTTGTACAAAAGAACTGCAATCCGCTGCGGCCTTGATGCAAGAGGGCGATACCGTCATTGGCTGTCTGCAAGAACAAGAGGTGTTCCGGTCTCTTGCCGAAGATATGAATATCGAAATCCCCGGCTTTGTCGACCTGCGGGATCGTGCTGGGTGGTCCGATCAGGGCGCGGATGCGACAGCCAAAATGGCTGCCTTAGCCGCCGAAGCGTTCCTGCCGCAACCCGTGACGCCCAGCGTTGATGTCATCAGCGAAGGCACGTGTTTCATCATTGGTCCGGGCAACGTTGCCTTTGGACTGGCGGAAAGGTTGGCCCGAACACTGGCGGTAACCGTTCTGGTCACGGATCAGGCTGAGCCGGACTCTCGGGCCTTCGACGTCATTCGGGGGCAATTGCGGTCTGTTTCGGGTGCTCTGGGTGGGTTTTCCTTGCGTCTGGACAATGTGCAGCAAGTGGCTCCTGCAGGCAGGGGTGCTTTCAATTGGACGGAACCTAGAGATGGGGCGCAATCGGCCTGTGATATCATCGTTGATCTGACGGGGGGCACGCCCTTTGTGCAGGCTCCGGCCAAGCGCGAGGGGTATTTGCGGGCTGATCCCAAGGATGTGGTTTCTGTAGAACGCATGGCTTTTGACGCCGCCCAACTGGTCGGAACATTCGAAAAACCCCTGTACGTGCGACTGGAGGAAACACTTTGCGCCCATTCGCGGGCGGAACAGGTCGGGTGCTCAAACTGTCTGGATATCTGCCCAACCGGTGCAATCACACCCTCGGGCGAGCATGTGGCGATTGATCCGATGGTCTGCGCCGGGTGCGGCGAATGCGCGGCGGTCTGCCCGTCAACAGCGATAACCTATGAAGATCCACCTGTTTCGGCCTTATTGTCACGTATGCATATTCTGGCGCGCACGTACCGAAGGGCAGGCGGTATCGCACCCCGGCTGCTTGTGCACGACGCCCACGGGGCCGAAATGATAAGGCTTGCAGCAAGGTTTGGCCGGGGATTACCTTCGGATGTTATCCCATTGGAATTGAAAGTGATATCCGGGTTCGGTCATTCGGAAATGCTGGCCGCGCTGGCGCATGGATTTGCGCGTGTGGATGTGCTGCTGGCACCGACAACGGAGCGGGATGCGCTGGATCGCGAAATTGAACTGGCACGTGCCATAACCAGTTCGGATGGAATCGGGTTCATTGAAGAGGTGGATCCTGATGCGATGGCAGACTTGCTGTATGCGCAAAAGGTACCCCAACCATTGGCAGATCCGGCCTTGCCACTTGGCAACCGTCGACAAATCGCGCGGCTGGCAGCACAGGCCCTTAACCCGCAGGCTGGTGCCCCGTTGCCATTGCCTGAAGGTTCACCTTACGGTGCAGTTGCAGTGAATACAGACAGTTGCACACTCTGTCTTAGTTGTGTGTCGCTGTGCCCGTCCGGGGCTTTGATGGATAACCCTGACAAGCCCCAGCTTAACTTTCAGCAGGATGCGTGCCTGCAATGCGGATTGTGCAAGACGATCTGCCCCGAAGACGCGATCACCTTGGTGCCGCAACTGGACCTGAGCGATGCCGCTCTGTCTCAGCGGGTGTTGAACGAGGAAGAGCCATTTGCCTGCATCGAATGCGGGGCTTTGTTTGGGGTTAAATCAACCGTTGAACGGATCATGGAAAAGCTTTCGGGCACGCACCCGATGTTTGCCACTACGGATCAGGCACGAATGATCCAGATGTGTGACAATTGTCGGGTGAATGCTCATTTCCAGCAGCAGGACAATCCGTTCCAGTCAAAACCCAAGCCTCGGGTCGTTACCACCGAGGATTACTATTCGGACAGAAAGGATCACTGAAGCTTTAGCGGCGCGCCCAGATCTGCGGCGTCAATGCGCGAAACAAATGCCAGGATGGCTTCAAGATCGTCCAATGTCATCTTGACCGGGTAAATTGGGGATGGACGTTCGGGATCAAAGGGGGGTGTCAACCCGTCGATCTGCGTGAATGCGGGGTGAGGGTTAAGGGCAAAGAACGCCTCGAACCGTTCCGACCAATCAGGCATCGCGCGCAGAACCGCGAAAGAGGGGGTTGATCCAAGCCCGCTCATCCGGTTGCGGGGGCCAATCACGTGACATCGACCACAATGGGTCATCGATAGTTCTTCACCCAACACGGTGTTGCCGTCCAGGGTATCGTCCGACTGGGTGATCTTGGGATCAAAACTGGCGCTGAACGGTTCACCCACCGAAGGAAGAAAACCTTCGACAGTGCGCTTGCCGATATCTGATTGCAGCCATTCAAGAAAACGGCCCTGGCGGTCGTTGTCTTCGATCCGCAGGTGATAGATCACGTCGTCGCGGGCAAAAACAGGATCGCCGGGCGGCGCGGTTTCCAGCACCATGACACCGGCATCATCTGCGACAACGCGTATCCCGGTCTTGAGAGAGAAGCGAGGAAGGATATGTTGCAACAGACCGGAGTCGTTAACCTCTGCCGGGGCCGCAAGGCCGATTGCCTCCTGCGACAAGGAGGGGGTGGCGGTGAGCGTCAGGCTCAGGCACAACAAGACAAGGCGCATGGTTTAGCCTAACTATGAAGGCCATTACGCGTCAAATGAACAGAAAGAGACGGAGACACATGCAATGAGCGGCGACCAATACATGTCGGCACGCACGCCCCTGTCGGCGGGACAGATAAAGGAGAGAACAGCATGAGTGTTCGTGACGCGGTTCTGGCGAACCTGAAAAAGATCACTGATCCGGTTTCAGGTCAGGACATTGTCAGTGCAGGCATCGTGCGTGCGCTGAACGTCGAGGGCGATACGGTTCGCTTTGTCCTTGAGATCGATCCCAAGCATGCCGAAAAGATGGAACCTGTGCGCGCAACAGCCGAAAAGGCTGCGCAGATGGTTGAGGGCGTTGCAAATGTATCGGCCCTGATGACTGCGCATTCCGATAAGGCGCCGCCGGATCTGAAGCCGAAACCCAAGCCCTCGCAAACTGGACCGCAGGCCGTTCCCGGAGTTGACCGGATCATCGCGGTTGCTTCTGGCAAGGGGGGTGTGGGCAAATCCACCGTGTCGGCCAATCTGGCCTGTGCACTGGCCGCAGAAGGGCGGCGCGTGGGTCTGCTGGACGCGGATGTTTATGGGCCGTCGCAGCCTCGGATGTTAGGCGTCTCGGGCCGTCCGGCCAGCCCCGATGGCAAGACCATCCTGCCGCTGCGCAACCACGGTGTCACCATGATGTCGATGGGTCTGATGACCAACGAAGGGCAGGCGGTTGTCTGGCGGGGTCCGATGCTGATGGGCGCGTTGCAACAGATGATGAGCCAGGTGCAATGGGGTGCCCTGGACGTGCTGATCGTCGACCTGCCGCCCGGCACCGGTGACGTCCAACTGACGCTGAGCCAGAAGTTCCAAGTGGACGGCGCTATTGTCGTCTCGACGCCGCAGGATGTGGCGCTGATTGATGCCCGCAAAGGGATCGACATGTTCAATCAGCTCAAGACACCTATCGTTGGGATGATCGAAAACATGTCCACGCATATCTGCTCGAACTGTGGGCATGAAGAACACGTCTTTGGTCACGGTGGTGTCAAGTCCGAGGCCGAGGCGATGGGCGTGCCGCTGCTGGGTGAAATCCCGTTGCATCTGGACATTCGTGTCGCCGCAGACGGGGGCGCGCCTATTGTGGTCAGCAAACCGGACAGCCCTCAGGCCGAGGCTTTCCGCAAGATCGCCCGCGACATGATCGCCAAAGGCACCGCATGAGCCAACCGGTCTTTCCCCCTTTGTTGACGGGCCATCCGGTTCAGGGTGGGGAAGACCCGTTTGAACGCGCCCAGGCTATGGCGGCTTTGGGCTGCGATGCGGGGGCGGTTGTTCATAACATTCATGCTGATTACCTGCGCGTTGCGATCGTATTTGCGCCCGAGGTGCCGCTTCGGGACGCGATGGCGATGCTGCCGCTTTGTGCTGTTGGGTTTCAGAATGCGCTGGGCGCTCTGGCCCCACCCGAAGTGGCGGTGCATTTGGGGTGGGACGGTCTGATCTGTGTGAATGGCGCGAAATGCGGTGTGTTCCGTGTTTCGGCCTCCGGTGAAAACGCGGAAGAAGAACCGGATTGGTTGATTGTCGGCTGGGAGCTCGCATTGATGCAAACCAGCACCGCGCCCGGCGAAACGCCGGATGTCACAGCCCTTTATGATGAAGGCTGTGCCGAGGTTTCGGCCACGCAACTGGTCGAAAGCTGGTCACGCCATATGCTGACCTGGCTCAACCGCTGGCAGGAGGATGGCAACGCGCCCCTGCATGCCGAATGGATGGGCCTGCTGCGTGGCGTAGGTGAGCCACTGGTCGATGGCGGTGTATTCCTTGGTACGGATGAGCGGTTTGGAATGCTGATCCGCGACGGGGTCAACACCCGTCTGCGCCCGCTGACGGAACTATTGGAGAACGGACGATGAAACTGGCCCGCGCGATCCATTTCGATGAAAGCGACATGAACGTGTTCCATTCTCCGGCACGTACCGGCGAATGGTGCGTTTCGGGCGGATTCGAGTTTTCGAACTGGAGCGGCGCAGATCTGGAAGGCAAGGCGCGTCAGGCTTTTGCGAATGGCTGGCTGGGGCTGGAAACCTTTGGCCGAGTGACGTTTGTGGCGGTAACCCAGATCGAAGTCGCTGAAAGGGATCAGATCATCCGCAATCTGGCAGATCATTTCGTGCAGTATTACGGAGCGCCCTCAATCGAAGCGGCATTGGGCGTGGCACAGAACGAAATCGATCACATGTCAGAGCTCTGTGAAGACCATGCCGCCAACACGCTGCTGACCGTCGCCAGAGAATTGTCTGAGACAGGCGTGCACGAAGCCTTTCGTTTGATCACTCCGCAAGACGCACAGTTAGAGGTGCTGGCGGTGCATGGGTCGCTGGACGACTAGAAAGGGTCTACGAACCCGCCGAACTGACCACGCTTGAAGATCAGACCCTTGCCGGTGCGGTACATGACCTGATCCACATGACCGACAATGATCAGATGATCTCCGGCTTCGTGCCGGGCATGCAACCGGCAGTCAAACCGTGCCAGACAATTGGCCAGCTGTGGGCGATCAGCCTCGTCCGCCGTCCACTCGGCATGGGTGAAATCCACACCGTCGCGGGCAAATCTAAGCGCCTGGTCCTGTTGATCCTGAGCCATCACGTGGATCGAGTAATGCGTGCAGGTGCTGAACGTATCGAAGCGGTTTGACTCTCTGGCCAGACACCAGAGCACCAGCGGCGGGTCCAGGGACACCGACGCGAACGAGTTTACGGTGATTGCACGCGGTCCGTCTTCGGTTTGCGCAGTTATCACGGTGACTCCCGTTCCGAAACATCCCAGCGCCTCACGAAAGGCGTGGCTTTGATCCGGGGTCGGTGTGAAAATCTTTTCCGTCATATCGCGCGCGTGTTCCTTGGCCGCGCATCAGGTGCCATGCGTGGCCCGGATTGTCCACGAAAAGCTGAACGGCGTTTGCAAATTTCAGCGTTAATTCATGTCTTCCAGAAGACGCCCGTGTTTGCGGGTCTGGACGATGACTTCGCCAAAGGTGTTCAACCCGCGGGCCTGCAGGATGGGCAGCATCTTGACCAGTGCCTCGGCTGTTGCCACTGCGTCACCCAATGCCGTATGGCGCAGCGCCTCGGGGATAGTGATGTCCAGCCGTTCACAAAGTGCGTCCAGTGTATGTGTATCGCTCGCGCCGAACAAAACAGCCGACAACAGAACAGTGTCGAGTATCGGGTGATCCCATTCGACTTCCATACGCATGGCATGGCGGCGCAGGAACGCCATGTCGAACGGGGCGTTATGGGCCACGATCACCGCATCGCGCGAGAATTGGTGAAACACACGCCCGGCTTTGACGATATCCGGCGCGCCCTGAACCATGCGATCACTGATCTTGTGCACGCGTGTCGAGGCGGCAGGGATCGGAATGCCCGGATCAACAAGCATGTCCAGATGCTCGCCCGCGACGATCTTGCCTTTCACAACGCGGACCGCGCCGATTTGAACGATCTCATCCTTGTGTGGCAACAAGCCGGTTGTTTCCGTGTCGAAGACCACAAAACACAGATCCAGCAAAGAGCGGTTTTCGAACGCGCCGTCACCCGGCGTGTCCAGCAACTCGAAATCATAGACCAGCGGGCGGGCCTCATCTGGCGACATACGGGCAACGCTGTCTTCGAACACCAGCATGTAACCGGGTGCGTCCCCCAGTGGCTTCATGCGGGCCGAATAGGTTTGTCGGCCGTCCACGCTGGTCAGGGTGCAGAAGACATCCTTACCAGATTTGCACAACTTCCCATACGCGTCCGTCAACCCGGTCGATTCGATGTATTCGAAGAGCGAGGCGTTCAGGCGGGGATGCGCGATCTGGGCCAGCACCTCGGCCGCCTGTCCGTCATACAAAACGATCTGGTGTTTCGGACTGGCCAGCAACATGGCGACCGGGATTTCGGTCAGAAGGGCGGTGAGGCGCTGTTTTTCTGCCGCCAGATGAGCGGTTTCGGCTGCCACCGCCTCGGCCGTGTGCATGGCATTTGTGGCAAGTTGCTCGGCAAGGCCGGCCGCTGCCGGGGCCAGATCGCCCAAGTATCGCGCGGCCTGCATATCCAGATCGGTGCTGACACCGGCATGAGCGCGGGCCCGCAATTGCGCTGAAAGCCGTTCGATCGGCTTGGCGACATTGTCGTCAAACAACAGCCAGACACCTGCGATCAAAGCCAGCAATCCAAACCCGATCAGAACTTCGGCAAAGATGAAGTCATCAAACAGGTCAGGTTGTGCGGCCCGGGCATAGGTGATCCACAGGGCGGCGGAACTGATTGATATCCCGCCGAGCGCAAGCAGACAGAAAAACAGAAATATCCTGAGCCTGAGGCTTAACCCTGTGAGCATGGTCAAACCCCGCAGGTGGCGTCGATGATGGGGTCGGCAGGCCCGGCAGATATCCAGTCTGCATTCAGAAGACGTCCGTCATCGGAAAACTCAGCACCGTCCGCAAGGTTGGCGCGCCGATTCTCGGTACAGTTTACGGCCACGGGCAGTTTTGAAACCGGGGCCCAGCGGCCGAAGAAGTAAAGATCGACAAGCCGTTGATCTGGCACGTTTTCGTTTGTTCGCACCGACACGGTATCGATGGCGGCAAAACGGTCGACGAAGGGCTTGGCGTAGGTCCACGGGCGGTAGAGGGCACGGCTTTCAACCTCTTGCACGATTGCCATCTCCTTGGGAAGCTGTTCGCGCGTACGCTCATACCAGGTATACTCGCTGGAGATGGTCACAGCGATCATCCCCAAACCCGCCGCGACCGGAGTAACCCATTTCGGCAACTGCCCTCCGGTCAACTTGTTCAGCACAAGAACGATACCCGCAAAAGCGAAGCCCGCAAAAACAGTGCCGATCAATTCCAGAAACATCGTGTCACTCCGTTCTTCAGATGCATGTCAGCCCAGTAGTCCCTTGCCGTGGCCGACCGCCGATTGCATCGTTTTTACCACAACGAAGGCATCACGAAGATGACTTCGCTCAAAGTCCGAAAGATCGGAAGGTGGCAAATAATTGTCTGGTTTCTTGCCCGATTTGACCAGTTGGACTTGATGCTCAAGCCGGGTTTCGGCGATCAGATCATAGGCGTCCAGTAAGTCGTGTGCGCCTGACGCGCTGAGAACGCCATTGGCCTCAGCCGCTTTAAGGCGGGCGCGGGTATTGGCCTCGGGCAGTTCGCCTTGCAAGGCGTAGATCCGCGCCAGATCCACGACCGGAACAACACCATTGTGTTTCAGATCCAGCGTATTGCGATGTTCGCCCGACCGGATGGTCGCAAACCCACGCAGCAGCCCTAGCGGTGGCGTGTGTTTCAACGAGTTCGAGATAATATGTGCGACGAAGATCGAATTGGCCCGAGCTGCGGCCAATGTGTCGGCCTGCAGGTCGGCGAACAGGTCGAACGCGCCGCCAATCGGGCGCAAGTCAAACATGACTGATGCCAGCATTTGCGCTTCGGGGTTCGGTTTGGCGATCCATCCCTTGAAATAGTCGCGCCAGACACGCACCGGCTGACACCAGCGCGGATTGGTCGCCATCATGTCGCCGGGACAATAGAAATAGCCACAGGTATCCAGCCCGTCCGACACGAACCTGGCCAGCTTTGTAAAGTATTCCATATCCGCATCGGTCACGCTGTCGTCCAGCATCATGCAGTTGTCCTGATCCGACACGCCTGTCTGCTCTTGCCGCCCTTGCGAGCCGCAGGCCAGCCATAGATACGGCACCGGGGGCGGGCCCAGTTTCTGTTCAGCAAGGGCCAGAAGGCGCCGGGTAACCGTGTCGGCAATGTCGGTGATCAGGCGCGTGACGATTTCGTGACGGTTCCCGCCTGCAACCAGTTGCACCAGCAGCTGTGGGATTTCCGCCGTTACCCGCGCCATATCTTCGGCGGTATGTGCCTGTGCGATGCGTCGCACCAGTTCGGCCGAGTTCACGGCCTGATAATATGTCAGATCGGTTTGTGTGACGATACCGACCAGCCGACCGCCCTCGGAAATCGGGACGTGGCCGATGCCGCGTTCCATCATGATGTGCAGAACGTCGGAACCGATGTCGCCGGGTGACAGGGTGACGGGGTTCGCGGTCATGATCTCGGAAATTGGTGTGGACGGAGGTAGTCCGTCCGCAACGTATTTGCCCGAGATATCCCGCAGCGTTGCGATGCCCTGCAACGTGTCGCCGTCCGTGATGCACAGCGACGAGATGCGCTTGTCGCGCATGATCTGGGCCGCTTTCTGAACAGGCGTATCCGCGGGGCAGGTGGCCGGGTTAGGTGCCATAAGAATATCAATGGAGCTGGTCGCAAGGCTTTGCGGGCTGCTGCGGTCGCCGCGTGTCCGGTCGAAGAATTTGGCGACCACATCGTGACCATCGATCAACTCGCGCACCAGATCCGGTGGCAATACTATCAGAACCGACGGAGTATGCGCACGCGCCTTGGTGGCTGCCTTGCCGTCTTTCAGCAGCCCACGCTCTCCAAAAGAATTGCGCAAGCCCAGTTGAGAGACAACGGCACCATTTTCATCGGTGATTTCAACCTGTCCTTCATAGATCACGAATACACCGGGAAGCGCATGGCCCAGTTCATAGACCGAGGTGTCTTCCTCGACTTCCCAGACCTCGATCTGTTTTACGATCTGATCCAGTGCATCAGCCGGTAACGCGTCATAGGGATGAACGGATTTCAGAAACCGGGCGATTTCATCGTGGGACAGGGGCATCTGATGTCTCCGATGTTCTGGTGAAAAAATCCCGCCCAGTGGTATGCCGGGCGGGAGTAGTGGATCGAAAGACGCGGTCGAAGGCAAGAGCCAACGACCGCATCATGCTCACTTGTTCTGAGCTGCACCCGCACCACGGGGAATGCGAACGCTTTCGACCAGTTCCTTGATCTCCTGCGGAGTTTCCTTGGTCATGCCAGCCACAACATAGGCGACAGCGAAGTTGACCATGGCACCGACAGCGCCGAACGAGGTCGACTGGATCGGACCCAGCAACGGATCGGCATCGGTGAACGAGTTGGTGCCCGGAATGAACAGCCATCCCTTGTGCAGGAAGATGTAGACCAGGGTAACAACCAGACCTGCCATCATACCTGCAACAGCACCGGTGTTGTTGATGCGGGTCGAGAATATCCCCATCATCAGTGCCGGGAAGATCGAGGCTGCCGCCAGACCAAAGGCCAGAGCAACAGTCTGTGCTGCAAAGCCCGGAGGATTCAAACCCAGCCAGGTCGCTACAGCAATCGCCACAGCCATCGCAATCCGTGCCGACAGAAGCTCGCCTTTTTCCGAGATCTGCGGGTTGATTGCGCCCTTGATCAGGTCGTGAGACACGGCCGACGAAATCGCCAGCAGCAGGCCCGCAGCAGTCGACAGAGCAGCCGCAAGACCACCGGCAGCGACCAGACCGATCACCCAACCGGGCAGGTTGGCAATCTCGGGGTTGGCCAGAACCAGGATGTCGCGGTTGAACTTGGTCAGCTCATTTCCGACCCAGCCTTTTTGTTCCGCAATCGCCTGCATCGATTCAGACTTGTCATTGTAGTACTGAATCTTGCCGTCGCCGTTCTTGTCTTCCCAATCCAGCAGACCGGTTTTCTGCCATGTGGCCATCCAGTCGTAGCGTGCATCATTGTCGATCTGTTCGACTGTAACGGCACCACCTTCGATGCCACCATTGGGCCACATCATGTCGGTGATGTTCAGACGGGCCATTGCGCCAACAGCCGGAGCGGTCAGATACAGCAGCGCGATGAAGACCAACGCCCAGCCAGCCGACCAACGTGCGTCAGACACTTTGGGAACGGTGAAGAAGCGCATGATAACGTGCGGCAGACCGGCAGTACCGATCATCAGCGACAGGGTGAAGAGCACCATGTTCAGCGTGTTCGAATGATGGGCCGTGTATTCGTTGAAACCCAGCTCTGTCACGATGCTGTCCAGCTTGGTCAGCAGCGGTACACCGCTTGCAGTGTCGCCAAACAGACCCAGCGCCGGAATCGGAGTGCCGGTCAGCTGTAGCGAGATAAAGATGGCAGGGATGGTGTAGGCGGTGATCAGCACGCAGTACTGAGCGACCTGTGTATAGGTCACGCCCTTCATCCCTCCGAACACCGCGTAGGCAAACACAACGCCTGCACCGATCAACAGCCCGGTGGTGTTCGACACTTCCAAGAAGCGGCCAAAGGCAACCCCAACACCGGTCATCTGACCGATAACGTAGGTCACCGATGCAACAATCAGACAGATCACCGCAACGATGCGCGCTGTCTGGCTGTAGAAGCGGTCGCCGATGAACTCCGATACGGTAAACTTGCCGAACTTCCGCAGGTAAGGCGCAAGCAGCAGGGCCAACAGCACGTAGCCACCCGTCCACCCCATCAAGAAGGTCGAGTTGTCATAGCCGGTAAAGGCAATCAGGCCCGCCATCGAGATGAACGAGGCCGCAGACATCCAGTCTGCCGCTGTCGCCATACCGTTGGTGACCGGGTGTACGCCGCGACCGGCGGCGTAGAACTCTGATGTGGAACCCGCGCGGGCCCAGATCGCGATGCCGATGTACAGCGCAAAGGATGCGCCGACAAACAGCAGGTTGATGGTAAACTGATCCATTATCCCCGCTCTCCCTTACTCTTCATCCACGCCGTGTTCGGCGTCCAGCTTGTTCATGCGCCAGGCGTAGTTGAAGATCAGCACCAGAAAGACCAGGATCGATCCTTGCTGAGCGAACCAAAAGCCCAGATCAGTACCGCCGACGGCGATGCCCGACAGCAGCGGACGCAGCAGGATGCCGAATCCAAATGACACCAGCGCCCAGATCACGAGGCTGATGTAGATGAGGCGCAGGTTGGCCTGCCAATAGCCCTTGTCGGCTTCGGCTGCCTGCGCGGAGTTTGTAAATTGATCCGCCATTGCGGGTTCCTCCTTCGCTTCCTCGTTTGGCGGCCCGGTGCCCAACTCCTCCAGTGCGTCGGTCCGCTTCTCGACAATGCCCAACACCGTGTGGTGACAGGCAAAACTCCACCAGTCCGCCAAGGCGGTCTTTTGAAGTATTCTTCTTAGGATCAAAGCCTTGTGGCTTTTCTCCTCCCCTTAACTCATCACGTCGCTGACGATCCCTTCGAGATCGCCTGCGATATCTTCGATCCTGCCCATAGCATTGATGCGTTTCAGAACACCGTGACTGTCGTAGTAGGTGATCAACGGCGCGGTCTGTGCGTGATAAGCCGCCAGGCGCGAAGCCACGGTTTCAGCGTTGTCATCCGCGCGGCGCTTGAATTCGGTGCTGCCGCACTTGTCGCACTTACCGTCTTCGGCAGGCTTCTTAAACTGGTCGTGGTACCCTTCACCGCAGCCCGCGCAGGTATAGCGGCCCGAGATGCGGATCACCATTTCTGCATCTTCCACTTCCAGGCTGATTGCTGCGTTGATCTTTTGGTCATTGGACGCCAGCAGACCATCCAGCGCCTCGGCCTGAACCGTTGTGCGGGGGAACCCATCCAGAATGACACCCTTGGCGCAATCTGGTTGCGCCATACGATCGCGCAGGATCGCAATGACGATCTCGTCACTGACCAGATCACCGGCTTCCATCACGGCTTTGGCGGCTTTGCCTGCTTCGGTACCTGCGGCAACGGCTTCGCGCAGCAGGTCACCCGTGCTGAGTTGAACAAGTCCGAATTTTTCTTCCAGCATCCGGGCCTGCGTGCCCTTCCCGGCGCCCGGAGGGCCGAGAAGGATAAGAACTGCGGGTGTGGTGATTGTGGCAGCTTCCATCACATCCTCACTTGTTCGCGCGGTTTTCGATCAGGTCTTCGACCACCGACGGGTCGGCCAGCGTCGAAGTGTCACCCAGCGAACCGAAGTCGTTTTCGGCGATCTTGCGCAGGATGCGACGCATGATCTTGCCCGAACGTGTTTTGGGCAGGCCCGGGGCCCACTGGATCACATCGGGGCTGGCGATCGGTCCGATCTCGGTCCGGACCCAGGTGCGCAACTCCTTGCGGAGCTCTTCGCTTGGTTCACGGTCGTTCATCAAAGTGACATAGCAATAAATGCCTTGCCCCTTGATTTCATGAGGATATCCGACAACAGCAGCTTCTGCCACGGCGGCGTGCGCAACCAGTGCGCTTTCCACCTCGGCCGTTCCCATACGGTGGCCCGACACGTTGATCACATCGTCCACGCGCCCGGTGATCCAGTAGTCGCCATCTTCATCGCGACGGCAGCCATCACCAGTGAAGTAGTAGCCTTTGTAATCCGAGAAATAGGTCTTTTCGAACCGCTCATGATCGCCCCAGACGGTGCGCATCTGGCCCGGCCAGCTGTCTTTGATGCAGAGCACACCCTCGACACCATTGCCTTCGATCTCGACGCCGGACTGCGGGTCCAACACCACCGGTTCGATGCCAAAGAACGGCTTCATTGCCGATCCGGGTTTCATTGCATGGGCACCGGGCAGGGGGGTCATCAGGTGACCGCCGGTTTCCGTTTGCCACCATGTATCCACGATGGGACATTTGCCCTTGCCGACGACATCGTTGTACCAGTTCCAGGCTTCGGGGTTGATCGGCTCACCCACTGTGCCCAGAGTGCGCAGATCGCTGAGGTCGCATTTCTCGACAAACTCTTTGCCCTGACCCATCAGGGCGCGGATCGCTGTAGGCGCGGTGTAGAACTGGTTCACCTTGTGCTTTTCGCAGACCTGCCAGAAACGCGAGGCGTCCGGGAAGGTTGGTACACCTTCAAACATCAGCGTCGTCGCACCGTTGGCCAGCGGGCCATAGACGATGTAGCTGTGGCCGGTCACCCAGCCCACATCCGCAGTACACCAATACACGTCGCCTTCGTGATAATCGAAGGTGATCTCGTGCGTCATTGCGGCGTAAACCAGATAGCCGCCGGTTGTGTGAACAACGCCTTTTGGCTGACCGGTCGAGCCAGAGGTGTATAGGATGAACAGCGGATCTTCGGCGCTCATTTCGGCTGGTGCGCAGTAGTCGTCCGCCTCAAGGGCCATTTCGTTGTAATCAAAGTCACGACCGTCGATCCAGGTGGTCTGACCACCGGTGCGTTTTACGACAAGGCACTTGACGGTATCCTTGCAGTGCAGCAGCGCCGCGTCGGCATTGGATTTCAGGGGCGTTTTACGACCACCGCGCGGAGCCTCGTCCGCAGTTATGACGACCTTGGCGTCACAGCCATTGATCCGGGCCGCCAACGCGTCCGGCGAGAAGCCTGCAAAAACGATAGAGTGAATTGCGCCGATCCGCGCACAGGCCAGCATGGCATATGCAGCCTCGGGGATCATCGGCAGATAAATGACGACGCGGTCGCCTTTGCGCACCCCCAAAGATTCAAGGACATTTGCCATGCGGCAAGTGCGGCGGTGCAACTCTGCGTAAGAGATGTGCTGAGCCGGATCATTTGGATCGTCCGGCTCCCAGATGATTGCCGTTTGATCACCGCGGGTTTTCAGGTGGCGATCCAGGCAGTTGGCCGAAACATTCAAGGTGCCATCGGCATACCAGTTTATCTTAACCGAACCGAAATCGTAGTTAACGTCTTTGACCTGGGTGAAGGGTTTGATCCAGTCAACGCGCTTGCCTTGCTCGCCCCAGAATGCGTCGGGGTCGCTGATCGAAGCGGCGTACATGTCGGAATATTTTTCGGCATCAACATGCGCACGTGCGACGGTTTCTGCGGATGGCGGATAGGTCTTGGCATCTGCCTGGGCAGCGGTGGTCATTTTTGAGGCTCCTCCCTCTGGACTGGATTTCGTTGGGATATTTTTTGCCACTTGGTCCGGCAATGTCGATCCCGTTCCTCCCCGAGGTCGAATATTACCGAGTTCTGAAAATAAATAAATAAATTGCCGGAATCCCTGAATTTATTTGTAAAGAAATTTCTAACTATGGTCGCACGTAGTAAAGAAAGTTCGAAAATTCCGTAAAAACATATTTAAAATAAACGGATATGTGTAACACATTTCCTGCCTGCGATGCTTGGCATAAGCGGGTGTCGGTCCGTGAACATCTGGTTTTTCTTCGTGCGCAATCCAAGCGGGAACTCCTTCTGAGACCAGCGGAATACCAGCGCAGGGTTGGCACATTAGAATGTTGGCGCTAGCTTGATCCTCAAGCGCCTCGGGAGGAGGCGCATCAATGGGAGATCAAATGATGAAAAACATGTTGAGCGGCGCCGCCGTCGCCGCCCTGAGCTTTGCCTTTGTCGGCGAAGCTTTTGCTACTGAATGGAACGCATCGGTCTGGGGCAAGCGTCGAGCCTTCACCGAACATGTTGAAAAACTGGCCGAGCTTGTCAGTGAAAAAACCGGTGGCGAATTCACCATCAATGTCAGCTATGGCGGTTTGTCCAAGCCGCGTGAAAATCTGGACGGTATTGAAATCGGCGCATTCGAGATGGCTCAGTTCTGTGCGGGTTACCACCGCGACAAAAACCGCGCGATTACCGTTCTGGAGTTGCCTTTTCTCGGCGTGAACAACTTGCAGGAGGAGGTGGCGGTAAGCCATGCGGTATATGACCATCCCGCAGTCAAGGATGAGATGGCCCAATGGAACGCCCGCATCATCATGACCTCACCTATGCCACAGTATAATCTGGTCGGCACCGGCGAGCCGCGCGATGAACTGGCTGATTTTGACGGAATGCGGGTCCGGGCCACTGGTGGTTTGGGGCAAGCCTTCGAGGCGGTCGGAGGTGTTCCGACATCAGTTCCCGCAACCGAAGCGTTCAATGCAATGGAATCCGGTGTGGTCGATACCGTGGCCTTTGCCCAGCACGCACATCTGTCTTTCGGGACGATCAACGAAGCCGACTGGTGGACGGCTAACCTGAACCCGGGAACGGTAAACTGCCCGGTCGTGGTCAACATTGACGCTTACGAGGCTCTGCCGGCCGCGCATCGCGAGGCACTGGACAGCTCGATTGATGAGGCCATTGCGCACTACCTCGCGAATTACGGCGGATTGCTCGAGCAATGGGACGGCGTTCTCCAAGAAAAGGGTGTGCAGAAAGTCATGATCGACGATGCCGTGATCGCGGAGTTCCGCACCAAGGCAGCCGATCCAATCCGTGAAAAGTGGATCGCGGACATGACAGCACAGGGGCTGCCAGCGCAGGATCTTTATGATCTCGTGCAGATGACGCTGACGCAACAGCGCGGCGGCAACTGATCCTGAATCCGGGTGCCTGCCAGGCACCCGGTACACGAATATTGGGGAACACTGGAATGGCAGGAAAGGCCACAGTGCTGGTGGACGGAAGCCGTCTGAGCCAGCTGGATCAGCAGTTGTTGAAACTGGAGCGTTTTCTGGCGCTCATCAGCGGTTTGGCAGTATTTGGCTTGATGGTCCTGGCCGTTATCTCGGTCAGTGGGCGCAATGCCCTGAATGCCCCATTGCCGGGATATGTTGACTGGATCGAACAGGCGATGCCATTGATCGCATTTCTTGGTATTTCTTATGTTCAACGCGACGGTGGCCACATTCGAATGGACATCGTTCTGTCGCGCCTTCACGGCAGAGGGCTGTGGTTGTTTGAACTGATCTCGGTGGTTTTGATCCTACTTCTGATGCTTGCGTTGGTTTGGGGCAGCTGGTCTCACTTCGACCGCTCCTTTGATTTCGGCGCACCATTGTGGAGTCGGGATAGTTCCATTGATATCGGAATTCCGCTGTGGCCCGCCAAACTACTGGCCCCTATCGCGTTTTCTGTTCTGTGCCTGCGGCTTGCCTTGCAGATCTGGGGATATGGCCGGGCTTTTTTGCTGGGACTGGACGCTCCGGTCGCTGTTCCGTTGATTCAGGACGCGGCAGCACAAGCAGCGGCTGAGGCCGAACAGTTCGAAGGGCAGGACTGATTTATGGACACGATTGAAATTGGCCTCTGGGTCACGGGCGGGCTTCTGGTCTTTGTCGTGGTCGGCATGCGCGTGGCTTTTGCTGCGGGTTTGGCCGGGTTAATTGGGCTGATTTGGATTTTTTGGGCCAAGTTTGGGTATGATCCGGCGCGGTTTGGAAAAGCGCTGACTGTTGCGGTCAAAACCGCCGGGCAAGTGCCGCATTCCAAAGTTGCCTCTCATACTCTCAGCCTGATCCCGACCTTTATCCTGATCGGGTATCTGGCTTACTACGCAGGTCTCACGCGGGCATTGTTCGAGGCTGCAAAACGCTGGGTCGCATGGGTTCCCGGAGGGTTGGCGGTTTCAACCGTATTCGCCACCGCTGGTTTCGCCGCGGTGTCGGGTGCCTCGGTTGCCACCTCTGCCGTCTTCGCCCGCATCGCGATCCCGGAAATGCTGAAGGTAGGCTACAACAAACGCTTTGCTGCTGGTGTGGTGGCCGCCGGAGGAACGCTGGCATCACTGATTCCACCATCGGCTATTCTGGTGATCTACGCGATCATCGTCGAGCAGGATGTTGGGAAGCTGCTGTTGGCGGGGTTCATTCCGGGCGCGTTTTCAGCGATCATCTATGCCGTGCTGATTGTCGGGATCGCTGTGATATTTAAATCCGTCGGTCCTCCGGTCACAGGCTTTACATGGAAACAGCGCTTTTCGGCCCTTCCCGGAGCCATTCCTATTGTCGCCGTCATCCTGATTATCATCTGCTTTGTCTATAACCCGTTTGGTGAAAAAGCGTGGGGCACACCGACGGAAGGCGGCGCAATCGGCGCCTTCATTGTCTTCTGCTTCGCGCTGTTTCACGGCATGCGTTGGAGCGAGTTCAAATCCGCGTTGCTAGAGACGGCCAAGCTTACTGCGATGATCTTTTCGATCATCTGGGGCGTTCTGATCTATGTGCGGTTTCTAGGGTTCGCAGACCTTCCCGGCGCCTTTTCTGACTGGATAACTGGGCTCGAGATGGCGCCCATGTTGATCCTGATCTGTATTCTTCTTGCCTACGCCGTGTTGGGCATGTTCATGGATGCGATTGGAATGCTGCTCTTGACCTTACCTGTTGTTTATCCGGCGGTCATGGCGCTGAACGGTGGTGAATCTGTCAGTGCCGCAGACAGTGCGTTTGGCATGTCCGGCCCTATGTGCGCGATCTGGTTCGGAATTCTGGTAGTCAAGATGGCCGAATTCTGTCTGATCACACCGCCCATCGGACTCAACTGCTTTGTCGTCGCCGGGGTGCGACCGGATTTGAGTGTTCAGGATGTTTTCAGGGGTGTGACACCCTTTTTTGTGGCCGACGCGCTGACCATAGCAATGCTCGTGGCTTTCCCTGGTATTGTACTCTACCTGCCATCGCTTGCGGGGTAGGTAGGATGCGAGGCTCTGCCTCGCGCTCCGGGATATTTAAAGCCAGATGAAGAAGGGATCCCCTGCTTCATCTGGCCAACAAATATCCCGGGGGAGGCGCCCGGCACGGGCGGCGGGGGCAGAGCCCCCTTAGGCGCGCCTAACCGGCCCGCATCAGCATTCCGAACAGGTCGCGCGGATCGTCCGGGTCGGCCAACATGTCCAGAGGCTCAAAGAACGCAGTGCCTTCGATCGCCTGCTTGACATAGCGCAGGGCTGAGAAATCTTCGATCGCGAAGCCAACGCTGTCGAACAGGGTGATTTGGCGGTCGTCGGTGCGCCCTTTGGCGGCACCGGTCATAACCTGCCACATCTCGGTCACGGGATGATCGGCATCCAGTGCCTGAATCTCGCCCTCGATCCGGGTTTGCTCGGGGTATTCGACAAAGATGTCTGAGCGCAGCAGGATATCGCGATGCAATTCAGTCTTGCCGGGACAATCGCCACCGATGGCGTTGATGTGGACGCCGGGGCCGACCATGTTGTCGGTGAGTATGGTGGCATATTTCTTGTCGGCCGTGCAGGTGGTGATGATCTGAGCGCCTTCAATAGCGTCTTCCGGCGTCTTGCATGGGATGACCGTCAGGCCTTTGCCTTGCAGGTTTGCGGTGCATTTCGCTGTTGCACCGGGATCGGTATCGTAAAGCCGGACAGTGTCGATCCCGCACATTGCCTTGAAAGCGAGGCATTGAAACTCGGACTGCGCCCCATTGCCGATCATGGCCATGGTGGTGGCATTCTTTGGGGCAAGATAGCGCCCGACCAGAGCAGACGTTGCCGCCGTGCGCAACGCCGTCAGCATCGTCATTTCGGTCAGCAGGGTGGGGTACCCAGTGTATACATCCGCCAGCAAACCGAATGCGGTCACTGTTTGCAGCCCCTCTGAGGTGTTTTTGGGATGGCCGTTCACGTATTTGAACCCATATGCCTCACCATCCGAGGTGGGCATCAGTTCAATCACGCCGTGGGGAGAATGCGCCGGGATACGGGGTGTCTTGTCAAAGCTCTCCCACCGTTTGAAATCGGATTCGATCTGATCGGCAATCTGAACGATCATCTGTTCCACACCGATGTGGTGAACCAGCCGCATCATGTTGTCAACGGACACAAAAGGCACGAGTGCCTTGTCAGAAGGTTGCATCGTACTCTCCTATCGGCGGGCAAGGTGGACGCCTGCAATCATGCAGCGCACTGACCCACCAGCAGTTTCAATTGTTGGGACGGACAGTGGCAAAGGCGTTGCACTGGCTTGGATTATTTTGATTTGATCAGGGGTTAGGGCGCTTAACGCTCGGCTCGACAAGGCCAGCACCAATCCATCGCGTCCCTTCAACTCAATTGCATTCCCCGCAAACTCGGCGATTTGGTCATGAGTCAGATCAATCACGGTTCGACCGGATTCCTCTAACCGATTGCGAATAGTCATGCGGCGGTCGGGGTCCGATATCATGTCGAGGCAGATTAAGGCATAATGAGTGCCGATCCCCATCAATACGTTGGTATGATAAACGTCCCTGCCTTTTGCGTCGCGGGCCTGAAAGGCAATTGGTTCATAGTTGAAATGCGTGCAGAACCGTTCCAGCAAGACCGGGTCGGCGCGATTGGACGTGACCGTATACGCGATGCGGGCAATGTGGTCCAACACCATCGCACCGGTCCCTTCCAGCGCAAGGTTGTCTTGTTCCAGCCCGGAATAGTCTATGACATCCTGCACGCGATACTCGTGTTTGAGCAGTTCGATTACATCGGTTCGCCGCTCGCGTCGGCGAGATGGCACGAACATCGGGTAAACTGCTATGTGACCACCAGGATGTGTGGAAAACCAATTGTTCGGGAAAACGCTGTCGGGTGTGTCGAGATCGCCAAAATCATCAAATACGTGAACAGTGATTCCTGTGTCGCGCAGGCGTTGAACTGCCTGGTCATGCTCATCTCTTGCAGCTTCCGACGTGGTTCCGTCAGACGTGATACTCAGCGTTTGAAACGCGTTGTCATCGCGTGTCTCCGGGTTGGAGGCAAAAGCATGTGGCCGGATCATTACCGCGGCAGATGGTGCTTGTAGCGATAGCATCAGAAACTCCGGGTGGGGCGGTCAAAGATGCGGCGGCCCATAAGTGAGGCGGCCAGATCGACCATCAACTTTGCAGTGCGGCCACGTTCATCCAGAAACGGGTTCAGTTCGACAAGATCCAGAGAACTGACCAGTCCGCTTTCATGCAGCAGTTCCATGACCAGATGGGCTTCGCGCTCGGTCGCGCCGCCGGGAACAGTGGTGCCGACGGCAGGGGCAATGGCCGGGTCCAGGAAATCAACATCCAACGAGACGTGAAGAAGGGCGTTTTCAGCTTTGACGCGATCCAGAAACGCCAGCAACGGCGTCTTGATCCCATGTTCGTCAATGCTGCGCATGTCGGCCAGCATCGCGCGGTTCTGTTCCAGCGCAGAACGTTCCGCCGGATCGACAGAGCGCAGGCCGATCATACCGACGCGGTCCGTGGGCACGATAGCGGGTAAGGGTGGAAGCGCCTCGAATCCTGGCCTTCCTGTAAAATAAGCGACGGGTGTCCCATGCAGGTTGCCGCTGTCTGTGCTGTCGGGGGTGTGAAAGTCACTATGCGCATCCAGCCAAAGAACGAACAGCGGGCGGTCGACCTTAGCAGCATAGGCGGCCATCCCGGTCACGGTTCCCATGGATAATGCATGATCGCCGCCCATGAAGATTGGAATGCCCTGTTCAGCCGCTGTTAATGCGGCCTTGCTTAGCGCTTGTGTCCAACCGATGCATTCGGGCAGCGCGAACAGGTGCGGATGCTCGGGCAAGCCGATTTCTTCAGGTTGTACGTTGCCCCAATCGCAAACGGAGTGACCAAGATCGGTCAAGGCCTGATCCAGCCCGGCCACGCGATATGCGTCGGGACCCATTCGGCAACCCTGACGCCGTTTTCCGGCGTCCATCGGCGCGCCGACTAAAATGATGTTTTTGCGTTCCATGTGGTTCATTTAGGCCGTCACTGTGTCTTGCGTGAAGAGCACAAAATGCTCAAAATGGTTCAGGAAGTTCCTTAATGGGAAAGTGATATGGACGAATTGGATAGTCGTCTGCTGGGCGCATTGCAGCGCGACGCGCGCGCCAGCCTGTCAGAGCTGTCGGAAACGCTTGGTGTGACCCGCACGACGGTGCGCAGCCGTTTGCAACGGCTCAAGCAATCCGGTGAGATCGTCGGTTTTACCGTGTTGACGCGTCGGGATCTGGCGCAAAGCCCGGTACGTGGGCTGATGATGCTGGAAATCGAGGGGCGCGGCACCGAGCGCGTGATGTCCCGGATTGGAGCCATGCGGCAGGTCACAGCGGTCCATTCGACCAACGGCAGTTGGGATTTGATTGCGGAAATCAGTACAGAAACTCTGGCTGAACTGGACGAGGTTTTGTTTCAAATTCGCAAGATTGACGGTGTTACACGTTCGGAAACGAACCTGCTGCTGTCAACGCGCAAGGGGCGGCTCTAGTGCTTTGAGATGAATGCGAATTGTGCCAGAGTTTGTGAGCAGACAGGGTGCGGCTTACCCTAAGGTAGGTCGCTTGCCGTCTAAGGGGTCAGTATATCCGGAAGGCTTACGGCATGACGACATCTGAAAAGGGCGACGAGCCTTTAGCCGGACAATGGGTCGAACGACTTGTTGCCCTGCTGGAAAAACCTTGGCTGCGCATCGCGTTACCGGTCGTTATTACCGGGATTGCCCTTTCGGTTTTGCACGATCTGTCGGCCCATGTGAAATGGTCGGATGTCCAGACCGATATTTCGGCGACATCATGGAAACTGATGTTTTTTGCGGTGTGCTGGACAGCGTTTAGCTTTTTGTCGCTGTCGCTTTATGATGTGTTCGCGGTACAAAGCGTGGCGGACGGGAAGGTGCCGTTACCTGTCGCGGGGATGGCCGGAGCCAGCGGATACGCGGTTTCGAACTGCCTTGGGTTTTCCTACATTACAGGAACTGCGATCCGGTATCGTATATATGCGTCGCTTGGCTTGGACCTTGGCCGGGTGGCTGGCGTAATCGCGACCTCGTGGGTGGCGTTCTGGATGGGTCTGATCCTGATTTTGGGTTTGTTGCTGACCCTGCACCCGGATGGAATATCCAAGGTGATGCCCGTCAGCGAAACGGCCGAAACCATCATAGGATTGTGCTTGCTGGCTGCATTTGTCGCGATGTTCATATGGTTGTCCAGCGGTGGCCGGCGGTTGGCTGTTGCAGGCGTCGGTTTCGATCTGCCCGGCGGGAAACTGGCGGGCCTGCTGACGTTGGCTGCCATTGGCGACCTATTTGGCGCATCCATGGTGCTTTACGTTTTGATGCCGGATGATCTGGGTGTCGGGTACCCGTACTTCTTCACGATCTATATCGCTGCCATTGCCGTTGGGATTCTAAGCCATGCGCCGGGTGGGATCGGCGTGTTTGAGGCGACATTGATTGCCGGTCTGGGGGCGTCGGGCCGTTCGGATGTGATTGCTGCGTTGCTGCTGTACCGGGTGGTTTATACTTTTCTGCCATTTGCAGTCGCCAGCCTTTCCATTGCCGTTGCATCTGCCTTGACGCAAAGACACATGATTGGTGGTGCCGCCATCTGGGTCTATCGCGTGATCCGTCCCATGGTTCCGATGGTCGCGGCCGGGGTTGCCGCGGCGGCCGGAGTGATCTTGCTGGTGTCGGGCGCTTTGCCAGCTGGGGCGCAAAAGCTCGGCACGCTGAAAGATATTCTGCCGCTTTCGTTTGTCGAGGCTTCGCATCTAGCAGGCAGCGTCGTAGGCGTGTTGCTGTTGCTGGTCTCGCGCGGGTTGTTCCGCAAGCTCTACTGGGCATGGATCGTTGCGATGGTGCTGATGGGGGCAGGGTTCTTTGCTTCGCTTGCAAAGGGGCTCGACATCCACGAAGCGCTTTCGATGCTGGGAACGATTGGTCTGCTGGCCATGTTTCGTGGCGCGTTCTACCGAGTCAGCGGCGCGTCGATATTTAGGCTGAACATCCCATGGCTGATCAGTGTCGTGGTTCTGCTGGCGGTGATTTTCTGGATCGGGCTGTTTGCATATTCGCATGTCGAATACCAAAACGATCTGTGGTGGCAGTTTGCCTGGAACGGTGACGCTTCGCGCTTTCTGCGGTCCAGCCTTGTTGTGGCCGTGATCGTGGGCATTGTTGCCGTGAACTCTCTGTTCGGGCGTGAGATACCGACACCGCAGCGGGTTGAAATCCCAGAGGTTGTGGAGCAGCTGGTGATGGAGAGTGAGGATACGGAATCCCAGATCTCGCTTACCGGCGACAAGCAATTCCTGATCTCACCGGATGAGACCGCGTTTATCGCCTACGCCGACACGGGCAATGCGCTGATTTCAAAAGGAGAACCTGTTGGTGACGAGAGGGCCGGGCAGCAACTGATCTGGCAACTTCGGGAAATGGCGGATCGCGAAGGTAAACTCTGCGCGTTCTACAGTGTCTCGACCAAATATCTGCCGACTTTTCTGGATCTTGGACTGTCGATCCTGAAGATTGGTGAGGTTGCGCGGGTGTCATTGCACGACTTCTCACTGGACGGAAAGTCGCGCAAGCGGTTCCGGCAGGCCAAGAACCGTGCTCAACGCGAAGGATATGTGTTCGAGATCATTCCGAAGGAAGAACTGGCGCCTCTGTTGCCAGACTTGCGTGGGATTTCAGACCGCTGGCTTGCGCAAAAGGCCGGTGCAGAAAAGGGCTTTGCGCTGGGTGGATTTGATGATCAATACCTGTCCTATTTCGATCATGCGATCCTGCGTGATGGCAACACCGGCAAGATCATGGCCTTTGCCAACCTGTTCCAAGGGGGAAATAAATCCGAGTTATCACTGGACCTTATGCGCTATGAACCCGATAGCCCAAGTTTCGTCATGGACGCTCTTTTCGCCGACATGATGGATTGGGGTGCGCAGCAGGGTTTTCACTGGTTTTCACTGGGTGCCGCACCGTTCTCAGGGATTGAGAACCGTCAGCTTGCCTCGCTTTGGAACCGGATTGGAGGGTTCGTTTACGAACATGGCGAACAGTTCTACCATTTTGAGGGTCTTCGTGCGTTCAAGCAGAAGTTCGATCCGGAATGGAGCCCGAATTATCTGGCCAGCCCCGGCGGGCTGGCCGCGCCCCGCATCCTCTATGAGGTCAATATCCTGATCTCGGGCGGGTTGCGCGGGTTAACCAAGTAGCACCTAATTCAGGCTCGCGCGGGTTGGGGTTTTCTGCAGCAGATCGCCCCAATCCGTGCGATAGGCCATCTCGGCCAGAACGGTTTCAGGCAGGAATTCCTGATTTTGACGGATTTGCCATCCGCCGCCCAGGCCCTTGTAAACCGCCACCAGGTTGCTGGATACTTGCTGCCGCGCCTCGATCAGGTTGGCCTGTGATCGCAATAGCGCGGTCTGGGTGTTCAGAACACGCGAATAATCGGCAATGCCGTCTGTATACTGGTTGACGGCGATTTCGGCAGCTTTGCGTGAGGCCTCGACACTTTGCTGATAGAACCCGACCTGCTTACGTGCCTGCGCATAAGCGACCATGGCACTTTCAACTTCGGAATAAGCGGTCAGCACAGTGTTCTGATAATTCGCAATCAGCGCCTGGTAAGCGGCGTCTTGCGCGCGAACATTGTTCTTGATGCGGCCATAGTTCAGCACATTCCAGACCACACCAGCACTGGCCAGTCCCGTTGTGCTGCCACCGCTGAACAGATCGCGCCCGCCGGATGCCTGCAGACCGATCGCGCCCGACAGGATAAATTGGGGATACAGGTCCGCCATCGCGATGCCCACCTGTGCTGATTGCGTGGCTGCCGCCAGTTCAGCCGCGCGCACATCCGGGCGGCGGCGCAGCAATTCAGCGGGAACGCCCACAGCCACATTTGCTCGGGCCGATGGAATGCGTCCGGTATTGCCCAACAGACCGGTCATGCGTGAAGGTGTTGTGCCCAACAACACCGCAAGCGCGTTCTTGGTCTGTTGCAGGTCGCTTTCCAGTTCCGGTACAAGCGCCTTAGTGTTGTTCAGTAGGGCGGTGGATTCTTGCACGTCCAGTTCCGTGGTGACGCCATTGTTGAACCGCAGCTGAGTCAGGTCTGCCGAGTCCTGCTGCAATTTGATGTTCTCGCGCGCAATTGCCAGCGTCTCCTGCAACGCCCGGATATTGACGTAAAGCGCGGCGACGTCCCCGGTCAGCGTAACCAACGCGTCGTCGTAATTCGCCACTTGCAGGGCCAGGTTGGATCGCGCCGCCTGAACACCGCGCCGCTGGGCACCCCAGACGTCCAGCTCCCACTGGGCATCGAAGCCGACTTGCGAGGTCGAGAATTCGGTATCCAGCGGGATGACGCGATTAACATCCGAAATCGGCCCCAGGTTGTCACTGATCTGGCGCCGTTCAAGCGATCCGCCTATGGCCTGCGACTGTGGATAAAGCTCGCCAAAGGCGATACCCAGTTGTGCGCGAGCCTGCAAAACCCGCGCGCCAGCGACCTGAAGTGTCAGGTTCTGGGCGTAGGCCTCGGCAATCAGTTTGTTGAGGGTCGGATCATTGAATGTCTGCCACCATTTCACGACAGGCGCACTGCGCGACGTCAGCCCGCTTTGACCAGTGCTGGGGTTGTTGACCTCGATCCACTGTTTCACGACCGGTGAGTTGGGGCGCACGAAATCCGGCCCAACGGGTGTGCAGGCCGCAAGAGTGGCGGCACAAATGGCGGTTCCCAGCAACCTGCGGAGTGTCATGGCGCGCATCCTCAGATATCCAGAGGTCGGATGAAGTTGGCGAAAGAATAGAGGCGGATGTTGATACGCCTCAGAAACTCAAAACTTTTGCCTTGGCCTGTATAGATCGCCACTGCGGCATGGCCGCCCGCTGGGAAAATGTGGTCTTCCGGAACATCGACGGTGATCTGAACAGCAATCCGACCGGGCAGTTTGGGCAGCTCGAAACCGGGCAGGCGGCCCGACGGGATGAGTTGCCCTTGCCGGGTCGCCCACCAGATCGCTTCGACCTTGCCTGTTAGGATTTCACCGGGATAAAGATCAAGTGCGACTTCGACCTCTTGCCCCGGCTCGACAAATTTCAGGTTCTGCTGGCGGAATGTGGCAAGGATATAAGGGCTTTCATCAGTCACAAAGCTGGCAATCGCACCCAACCGGACGTCACCGACTACCAATCCGGGACGAGCCTGCTGCGAAACGATCATGCCATTTTCAGGCGCATAGATTGTTGTGTTTTCCAGAAAATACTCGGCTTCGGCCAATTGCGCCTGCGCCTGAAGGATGCCGGTGTTCACGCCGTCAATCTGCGATTCCAGCGCCAGCTGAGCCTTGGCCAGGTTCGCCTCGGCCTGTTTGACGGCGGCCTGATCTTCTGTCACCTGTTCGTTCCAACGGTCGAGGTCGTCCTGACGGGCGCCTCCGGCGGGAACAAGGTTTTCATACCTTGCCTGTTGAGTTTGCGCATAAGCCAGTTGTGCATTGGCCCGTTCGACAGCTTCGGTCGAGGCAATGACATCCTGTTCAAGGATCTTGGCGTTCTGCTGTGCCGCCACCAACTGGGCCTGCGCATTATCGACCGCCAGAGAAAACACCGTATCGTCGAACCGATAAAGCGGATCGCCCTTTGTGACCGGTGTGTTCGGTTCAACAAGCACCTCGGACAGGATCGTCGGCTGTGTCAGCTTAGGGATGATCTGTATTGTCGAACGCACCACGTGGCTGTCTGCCGAAAACGGCTGAAAGAAGCGCAATGCCACAAGGAAGATCAGCAGCAGATGTGCGCCCACCCAGAACGAAACAATGCCCCAGGCTATGTTGAACTTCAGCCATTCCAGCTTGAAGAAAATGAGCCAGACGAAAATGATGTAGAACAGCGTGATGCCGAGGGCGACGAACATAGGTATTAGGGTCCTTCGGCTTTAACCGGGTTGTGTGTCGTCTGTGTCCAGACGATCCTGGTATTCGGGCTTGACCTTGCCGCCCAGACGTTTGATTTCATCGCGAATGGCATCTTTTTCCTCGTCCGGGCCGCGGCGAATATCGACCGTGACGCCATCGTGGAAAGCCCACATGAAAGCGTGAACCCAAGGCACGACAGCCAAGAACCCCATCCATCCCATGATCTTTACAGCTTCGGCATGGGGATGATTGCGTTTGATCGCGATCCGCCCCGGAAGGCCCATAATGAACAGGAACAGCGCCATAACCGCTGCAAGTAGCAGGATCAGCGCGGCAAATGTCAGATAGTCATAGTAGCCAAGCGGCTGGCCCAATAGTCCCATGCGTTTGCCTCCATCAGGGGAAGGTTAGGGTATCCTCAATCATTCGCTTTCAGTTCGTCAATCAACTTGTAGTCCGTAGGCGGGTCATCACAAATGCCCGGTCCGCATTCCAGCAGAGTTGAACCGGCATTCAGCACGGCCAGTGCCAGCATGACAAAGAAGGCGGTTTTGGCCAGCTTGTTTCCCCCAAATCGCCCCTCGCTGGTCGCGCCCGAGTCGTATTGGCGATCAAAAAGCAGCATGAACGACGTACCCAGCAGGACAAGGAAAAAGGCGATGCCCGCCCAAGTGTAGTAATGCAGCCCCAGAACGGGCGAACCGTAGTGGCCGGTTCCCGGCACAATGTGCAACAGGATTTGCCGGATCGAAACGCTGCCGCCATACAAAGCGGCAATCAGCATGATGGCATAGTGCTGCGGTCGCGCGCCATACAGCAGGTTCAAGCCCAGCCCGACGCCGACAGCAACAAAGCCGACACGCTGCAACAGGCAAAGCGGGCAGGGTAGTTCGTAAAGGACAAGTTGATAGAAAAACGCCAGCGCCAGAACAAGACAGACAGCCAGCATTCCGATCGCGTTCAGTGTACGTGACAGTTCGGGTGTCATGACGAGGCCCTCAAAGCTGAATTGTCAGCTGACTGGTGGCGTGGAATTTCAACCAGTAGATACTCAGGGCGATTGTGAGGAAGAACAGCGCATTGCCTGCCTTCGTCATGTTGAAATAGTTGAGCCCCATCGTGGCGGTAAGTAGTGCAAATAAAAGCGCAATCATGGCCCGGTGCTCCCCTCCCGTGCACATATCTTTGTGCAGACGATAGTGTCAGGCCGGGTGGCATCTGGCAAGCGACGCGGTAATTTTGAGACTATTCTTAATGTCCGCTAGTTACACAGGATGATGTTCGTTTGCCATTCCTGACTGCGCAGGTGCAGATTGCCAGGTAACGGCGCATCCGTGTAGATCGCGTCGATTTCAGCCAAAGAAGCGATGCACGCCGGGGCAGAGCGGTGAAACTTTGAATGGTCGGCAACCAGAAATGTACGGCGTGCCCGCGCAATGATGGTCTGGCTGACTTGTACCTCCTGAAAATCGAAGTCCAGAAGATCTCCGTCAATGTCCAAAGCTGAACAGCCGATCACGGCAAGATCAAATTTGAATTGCCGAATGGTCGAAACGGTCAGGTTCCCGATCAACCCGCCGTCTGTGCGCCGCAGGACGCCACCGGCCATGACGACCTCACAATCCGGGTTCTCAATCAGAATGTTTGCGACGTTCATGTTGTTGGTCACAACCATCAGATTCTTGTGGTTCAGCAATTGCCGCGCCACTGCCTCGGTCGAGGTTCCGATGTTCATGAAGATCGACGCACCGTCGGGTATATCGGTGGCGCAAGCCTGTGCAATACGGGTCTTGGCGTCGGCGTTCAGGGCACGGCGGTCTTCATATCCTATGTTGGAAACGCCCGAGCGCAGAACCGCGCCGCCATGCACCCGATCCAGTTTACCTGCCTCGGCCAGCTCGGTCAGGTCGCGCCGGATCGTCTGGACCGTGACACCAAATCTTTCGGCCAACCCGTCAACGGTGACGCGACCTTCGGCCCCGGCAATGTCCAGAATGTCAGATTGGCGGAAAGACAGCGACATGGGTGTTTCCAGACTTGAAGTATTTCTTTCGTTTTTGTTCTTTCTGGCCGGTTTTGCAAGAACGGCATGCGAAAATATCAGGTCAGTGTTGCAAAACGAAGAAATTCGAACATAAACATTGACCATACGAAGAATGTTCTGGCAAATGCCTATCATCCATCCTGACAAGGAATCATTGGCATGCAGTCAGCGGACGTTCAGACAACGGACCTTTTTATCATCGGTGGCGGGATCAATGGTTGCGGCATCGCACGGGATGCTGCTGGCCGCGGGCTGTCAGTTGCTTTGGCAGAGATGAATGATCTGGCCTCGGCCACATCATCAGCCTCGACCAAACTGTTTCATGGCGGGTTACGGTATCTGGAGTATTTCGAAATCCGTCTGGTGCGCGAGGCCCTGATCGAGCGTGAAACCCTGTTGCGCGCGATGCCGCATATCAGCTGGCTGATGCGCTTTGTGCTGCCCTACCACAAGGACATGCGGTTTGACTCGGAAACGCCGACCTCACGGCTACTCAGCACGGTCATGCCGTGGATGCGGGGGCGGCGTCCGGCCTGGCTGATCCGGTTGGGTTTGTTCATGTATGACAATCTGGGTGGCCGCAAAATTCTGCCGGGCACCACGTCGCTGAACCTGCGATCGGCTCCGGAAGGCGCCCCGCTACAGGACAAGTTCGAAACGGCTTATGAATACTCTGATTGCTGGATCGAAGATTCACGGTTGGTGGTCCTGAATGCCCGCGACGCCGAGGCGCGCGGTGCGCAGATCATGGTGCGAACCGAGGTGATTTCGGCCGAGCGGGTGGACGACCTTTGGCAGGTATCCATTCGTGATCGCAACAGCGGCGAAATCCGTCTTGTCCTGGCCAGAATGCTGATCAATGCGGGTGGCCCTTGGGTCGGGGACATCATCCAGACCAAGATCCGTGTGAACTCACGCGAGGGTGTTCGGCTAGTTCGGGGCAGCCATATTGTGACGCCCCGGCTGTATGACCACGACAAGTGCTATTTTTTTCAGGGCGAAGACGGCCGCATCATTTTCGCCATACCATACGAGCAGGATTTTACCCTGATCGGCACAACGGATCAGGATCACCCAGACCCTGACACGAAACCCGTCTGTACCGAGGCCGAGCAGGAGTACTTGTGCGCCTTCGCTTCGAAGTATTTCAAGCGCGCTGTGACCCGCGAAGATGTTGTGTGGACCTATTCCGGTGTGCGGCCGCTTTATGACGACGGCGCCAGCAGTGCCACCGCCGCAACGCGGGATTACACCCTGAAGGTCGATGCGCAGGGTGGGGCGCCTGTATTGAACGTGTTTGGCGGCAAGATCACCACCTATCGCCGGCTTGCGGAAAGTGCTCTGGAAAAGGTTGGTGAATTCTTTCCGAATATGCCGGGCCCCTGGACCGCCGGTGTGACGCTGCCGGGCGGTGACTTTCCGGTTGACGCTGTTGAAGCCCTGACTGATCAGCTTTTGGCCAGGTATCCGTTTCTGGGTGCCGCCTGGGCTGCACGCCTGATCAGGGCCTATGGAACCGAAGCAACAGATGTCCTTGGGGATGCGCAGCAGCTGTCTGATCTGGGTGAGGATTTTGGCGCAACCCTGACCGAGCGGGAGGTCGTGTGGCTGATCGACAAGGAATATGCACGGACCGCCGAAGATGTCGTCTGGAGGCGCAACAAGCTGGGCCTGCGACTGAGTGCGGAGCAGATCGCGCGGATCGACGGTTGGATGACCGAACGGCGGATCAGCAGCACGGCCTGATCCATCTTTCTGTCCTCTTGGCGGGTGATGCGTGTTGTGCTAGCCGTTGGTCACGGTCGGCAGTCACCGAGGCGTCGCTGCTCTTACCCAGAGTGCTAAACCTGCCAATGTATGTGAAACTATCGCAACCATCAGGGCGTTGTTTCGTCAAGTCAGCGACCAACGATCGCGCAAACGCCCGATATGGATTTGTGATGAGCAAAACTCCTGTACCCTTGCACGCCGATGATTTGACCGGATTCGTGCGCACCCTGTCCCAACAGCTTGGCGATTCCAGCCCGTCGCACCTGACACTGATGAATATGGTCGCTCGTGCCGCCGGGTTTCAGAACGTGCAACATATGCGCGCCACCAGTGCTGCTGCCAGGCGGATCAAGGCCCGTCAGAAACAACCGGCTGCTGAAATGCGCACGGTTGAGCGTACATTGCACCTGTTCGACGCACAAGGCAGGCTTCGACAATGGCCGTCAAAACGATCGGTGCAGACTTTGTCTTTGTGGGGGCTCTGGTCTGCGATACCGGCAGCCGCGGTGCTGCAAGAGGGTGAGGTCAACGTGTGCCTCAATGCCGAACATTGTTTTGATGACCCTGCAACCCTGCGCCGGACCATGATTTCCTGTGGGCTGCTGACACGGAACCGGGATGGATCGGATTATCGCCGGGTCGAGCAGGCACCGACACCAGAAGCAAAGGTGGTGATCCGGGAACTCTCTGAACGTCGGCGGGGAAGACCAGACTGACGTTAAGAAAAAAGCCCCGCTGATGGGCGGGGCTTTGATCGGATCAGGCCGCTTCTTCTGAAGGGCCGGGATCGTTTTTGCTGCCTTTCAGCCACTCACGCATGCTTTGCATCAGGGCGTAGAGGACAGGCACCACGATTACGCCAACCAGCGTCGCGGCCAACATGCCACCGAACACGGCGACACCGATGGCTTTTTGGCTGGCCGCACCCGCACCATTGGCAGCCAGCAGCGGTACGACGCCTAGCAGGAAAGACAGGGCGGTCATCATGACAGCGCGGAACCGCTGATGAGCTGCCTCGACGGCAGCGTCCTTGATCGAAAGACCCTTGGCGCGCTGTTCCATTGCAAACTCGACGATCAGAATGCCGTTCTTCGAAGCAAGGCCCACCAGCATGATCATACCGATCTGCGTATAGAGGTTGATGTCACTGCCAACGATGGCAACCGCGGCCACCGCGCCGAACAGGGCCACGACCACAGACAGCAGGATCGAGACCGGCATAGTCCAGCTTTCATACTGTCCCACAAGAAACAGGTAACCGAATAGGATGGCCAGCCCCAGAATGATGATCACCAGGCTGCCGGACGCCAACTGTTGTTGTGCCGTCCCCGTCCATTCGAACGAGTATCCCGGCGGCAGGGCCGAAGCAGAGACCTCTGTCATCGCGGTGATCGCATCGCCGCTGGAAAGGCCCGGTGCAGGCACCGCCGTAACCGTTGCCGACCGGAACAGGTTATGCCGTTTCAGCAGAACCGGCCCCAACACGTTTTCTACGTCGATCAGGGTGCCCAGTGGCACCATGTCGCCCTTCTGAGAGCGCACATAGAGGCTGGCAATGTCATCGACATTGTCGCGATAGCTGCCTTCCGCCTGGATCATTACGCGATAGACGCGACCAAACAGGTTGAAGTCGTTGACATAATACGACCCCAGCTGGGCCTGCATGGTCTGGAAAATCTCAGCCACCGAGACGTCCAGTGTTTTGGCTTTCTCGCGGTCCAGATCCACGAACAGCTGCGGAACGTTGGCGCGGAATGTCGTATAGGCCTGCCCGATCTCGGGGCGCTGGTTGGCCGAATAGACAAACGATCCCACAGCCGAAGCCAGATCCTGCGGCGAGCCGCCTCCGGTTTGCTGCACCTCCATCTCAACCCCGGCAGACATGCCAAGACCCTGAATTGGTGGCGGGTTGAAGGCAACGGTCGAGGCTGCGGTTTCGTTATTCGCGATGGCCAGCACCTTGCCCAGAATGGCCTTGGCGCTCAGGTCTTCCTCCTGCCGTTCGGCCCAGTTGTTGAGGTTCACGAAGATCGCAGCGCCGTTGGTAATTGTGCCGTTCAGCAATGAAAAGCCATTGATCAGAACGGTGCTGGACACACCCGGGATCTCGCGTATCTGGTCATCGAGGCGCTTTGTCACAGCTTCGGTCCGTTCCAACGTCGCGGCGTCAGGCAGTTGCACGTCAACAAAGAGATAACCATTGTCTTCCAGCGGGATAAACCCGGCTGAGGTGTTCGACATGATCGCCCCTGTTCCCATGCCAAGACCAACCACGATGGCCAGCGCGATAGCCGGAAAGACAAGTAGTTTGCGAACAATAGCGACATAGCCGTTGCGAACGCCACCAATGAAGTTTTCGAACAGTGCAAGCAGCCCTTTGGGCGGCCCTGAGCGGGCCTTAAGGACCAGGCCGCACAGGGCAGGTGACAGTGTCAGCGCGTTGATGGACGAGATCACAACAGCAGTCGAGATCGTGACAGCGAACTGAGAGTACAACCGCCCTGAGATGCCCGGCATGAAGGTCACCGGCACGAATACTGCCAACAGAACCAATGTGGTTGCGATGACCGGGCCTGTGATCTGCCCCATCGCCTTACGGGTCGCTTCGGCTGGGGGCAGCCCCTCATCAGCGATGATGCGCTCGACGTTTTCAACAACGACGATGGCGTCATCGACCACAATACCGATAGCCAGCACCAGTGCGAACAGCGAGATCGTGTTCAACGACATGCCAAAGGCCAGCAAGAAAGCAAACGTGCCAATCAGTGAGACCGGGATGGCAACCGCCGGAATGATCGTGGCACGCCAACTGCCGAGGAACACAAAAACGACCGAGATCACAAGTGTGAAGGTCAGGATCAGTGTGGAAACAACGTCATTCAAAGAAGCTTCGACAAAGTCGGTCGTGTTGAAGGGGACATCATATTCGACATCCGTCGGGAATGCGCGGGACAGCCGCTCCAGTTCCGCCTGCACGCGCTCTGAAACGGCGAGGGCGTTTGCGCCGGGCGCTTGATAGATACCGATCACGGTTGCGGGCACGGACTGAAAATAGCCGGACGCCGAGTAGAACTGTGCGCCAAGCTCAACCCGGGCGATGTCCCTTACGCGGACAATTGCGCCGGCATCTCCGGTACGGATCACGATGTCGCCAAATTCTTCGGCTGACGTCAATCGCCCCTTGGATTTGATCGTGTATTGAAAGGTCTGTCCTTCGGGCACAGGCGGCGCACCAATCGACCCTGCAGACACTTCGATATTCTGTTCGCGGATCGCGGTGATTACATCGCCTGGTGTGATGGACAGGGCTGCCATCTTGTCAGGGTCCATCCAGACCCGCATGGCGTATTCAAGGTTGGTCAGAACATCAGCCTTACCCACGCCTTGCACACGCGCCAGCGCATCGCGCAGGTTGATCGAGGCATAGTTGGAAAGAAACACGCTGTCATAGGTGCCGTTGGGCGAGGTCAGCGTGACCAGCATCAGCATATTGGTCGACGATTTTTGTGTGACAACGCCCGAAGATGTCACTTCGGCTGGCAGCGACGACATGGCCTGCGCCACCCGGTTTTGAACGTTGACCGATGCGATGTCGGGATCGGTGCCGACCTCAAAGGTCACATCCAGCGAATAGGACCCGTTGTCCGATGATCTGGACGTCATGTAGATCATGTCGTCCACACCGTTGACCTGTGCCTCGATCGGCGCGGCAACGGTGTTTTCAACGGTTTCGGCGTTTGCGCCGGTATAGGTGGTCGAGACGTTGACCACGGGTGGGGTGATATCGGGAAACTGCGCGACCGGCAGCACCAGGTATCCGATACCGCCCATGATGGTCAGCACCAGCGAAATGACGAGCGCCAGCTTGGGCCGGCTGATGAACAGGGCTGAGAACATCTGTTACTCTCCCGGTTGCTCAGAGGCGACGACTGCGTCAACAGCGACACCGGGGCGAACCCTTTGCAGGCCCTCGACGATTACGCTTTCGCCTTCGCGCAAACCTTCGGTAACGATGATGGCGGTACCTTCCGTGTTGCCTGTGGTGATGTATCGCTGCTCCACCATCTGTTTGTCGTTTACTACAAGCACAAAGTCACCGCGCTGGTCGCGTTGCAGCGCAGCTTGCGGCACCAGAACTTGCAAGGTCGGTTGCAACGCTTCGATCTGCACATTCACGAATGCACCGTCCAGGATCAAACGGTCGGCATTTTCGAACTGGGCGCGCATTGTGATCGCGCCGGTCAACGGGTCGATACGATTGTCAACAAATACGATCCTGCCCGTTTCATCCAGCTTGGTTCCATTTGGCAGCGTGATATGCACATTGGGGCTTTGCGGGCTGTCCGCAAGAGAAGCGGAATTTGCGCCAACGGTCTGAAGAACCGAAGTGAAGAGTTTTTCGTTGAGCGAGAAATTCACATAGATTGGCGTCTCGCTAACAATGTTCACCAGCGGCGGGTTGGTCGGGCCGACCACATCACCGACACTGGTGGTGATGCTGCCTATACGTCCATCAAAAGGCGCGTGGATCTGTGTATAGCTGAGGTCCAGTTCGGCCTGCTGGATCGCTGCATTTGCGGCCTTGACCTGAGCCTCGGCGACCAGTTCGTTGGCCCGCGCGATGTCGCGTTCGGATTCAGGTGTCGCGTCGCGCTTGTAAAGCTCTTCCTTACGCGCCAGGTCCACCTTGGCCAACTCAAGATTTGCCTCGGCCCGGTTCAGATCGGCTTTTCGGGCCTCCAATGTCGCCTCGTAAAGGTCCGGTTCGATAGTGAACAACAGGTCGCCTTCCTTGACCGTAGCCCCATCTTCGACATTCCGGCTGTTGAGAAAACCGTTCACGCGGGCGACGATGTCGACCTTATTGATCGCCTGAGCGCGCCCTATGAAGGAAGCCTCGTCGGTGATTTCTTCGGTGTAGGCGGCCGCAATCGTGACTTTCGGTGCCGCTCCTTCGTCCTGTGCAGTTGCAGGTTGGACCAGTCCCAGGGATATCAGCAATAATGCGGTGGCAATTGGATTGCGGGCCTGAGTTGGAAAAGGGAAAATTTGGGACATGGCGAAAGCCTCGTGCATTTCAGAAACAATTGGTGTCCATCCCGGCGGTCACAATCGCGCGAGTCGACAAAACTTGTTTGCAGGATGGCTTGTTTACCACGATTTCTCAAGCGCGATGAATCCCGAGGTGGTTTGCGATGACGCCAAAATTTGCAGCAACTAAGCTGGTTTAGGTGTCGGCCCGTTCCGAGGTGCCGAACGAAAACAGGGGCCGACGGCCCCCGTTTGAGCTTTCGAATATCAGGGCGGTCAGCCGCGTTTTCCGGCGAATTTTGCCTGCCATTCTTCGCGCTGTTCGTCTGTGATCTTGGCGAACAGAACGTCTGGCACGGTAAAGTCGTGACCCGCGGGTAGCGCGTTCAACGCTGCGGCCACGTCTTCCGGCCAACTGGTGTCGAGCGTGTTTATGGCGCTTAGCATCTTGGCCGAGGTATAAGGGATGAACGGCGCGCTGAGCACGGCATAGAACCGGATCAGGTTCAGGCCCAGGCGTACTTGTGCAGCGGCCTGTTTGGGGTCTTCCTTGAAGGTTGACCACGGTGCCGCTGCTTGCAGGTATTCGTTGCCAGCCACCCAGATGGCACGCAGTTCCTGAGCCGACTTGCGGACATCCATTGCTTCCATATGCGCCTCGTAAGCGCGGACGCGTTTGGTGAGTTCGTCGATCAGAGCGTTCTCACGCTCGCCAAAGTCACCGCCTTCGGGCACCACCTCACCGAATTTCGAGCGGCAGAACTTGGTGATGCGGCTGACGAAGTTGCCCAGAACATCGGCCAGATCCTTGTTCACGGATTGTTGGAAGTTCTCCCACGTGAACTCGCTGTCGCTGCTTTCTGGCGCATGGCTCAGCAGCCACCACCGCCAGTAGTCAGCTGGCAGAATCTCGAGAGCCTGATCCATAAAAACGCCACGCCCCTGCGAGGTCGAGAACTGGCCGCCGTCGTAATTCAGGTAGTTGAAGGATTTCAGGTGGTCGACCATTTTCCACGGCTCGCCCGATCCCAGAATAGTGGCGGGGAAAGAAAGCGTGTGAAACGGCACGTTGTCCTTGCCCATGAACTGGACATAGCGCACATCGTCCGCGCCCTTATCGGTGCGCCACCAGCGTTCCCACTCGGAATCGGGTTTCCCCGTGGAATCCGCCCATTCCTTGGCACAGGCGATGTATTCGATCGGCGCGTCGAACCAGACATAGAAGACCTTGCCTTCCATACCGGGCCAGTCCTGATCGCCTTTCTTGACCGGAACGCCCCAGTCCAGATCGCGGGTGATCCCCCGGTCTTGCAACCCGTCGCCATCATGCAGCCATTTCTTGGCAATGGATGTGGTTAGGATCGGCCAGTCGGTTTTGCTGTCAATCCAGGCATCCAGCTGATCCTTCATTGCCGATTGGCGCAGATAGAGGTGCTTGGTCTCGCGCACTTCCAGATCCGTCGAGCCCGAAATGGCCGAGCGCGGTTCAATCAGGTCGGTCGGATCCAACTGCTTGGTGCAGTTTTCACACTGGTCGCCACGTGCGTTCTCGTATCCGCAATTGGGGCAGGTGCCCTCGATATAGCGGTCCGGAAGAAAGCGACCATCTGCGTTGGAATAGATTTGCTTTTCCGTGACCTCGCGGATCAACCCGGCCTCATCCAGCTTTCCGGCAAAATGTTGGGTCAGCTTTTTATTCTGCTCGCTGGATGAGCGGCCAAAGTGATCAAAGCTCATCCCAAAACGTTTGGCGATGTCGGCCTGAATTTCGTACATGTCCGCGCAATACTCGGCCACCGGCTTTCCCGCCTTGGCCGCGGCCAGTTCGGCCGGGGTGCCATGTTCGTCGGTGGCACACAGGAACATGACCTCGTTCCCCCGGCCACGCTGGTAGCGTGCATACAAGTCGGCAGGCAGTTGCGAGCCGACCAGGTTGCCGAGATGCTTGATCCCATTGATGTATGGGATCGCCGAGGTGATGAGAATCCGAGCCATATTCCGTTTCCGCGTATCTAACTGCGCGTTCGTCTAACCTAAGTCACCGCTCAGCAAAAGCCCGGTTTCGTAGATGACTGGAATAACTCTGATTTGTGACGCGCGCCTGATGGGACGACCAAGTCACCGATGGCCGTTGTAAACCGATCAGAATGTGGTCAGCCAATACGTAGACTCTCCGAAATGCAGGGCTGCGGGTCCGCTATTCATTCCTCTCGGGCGCGTTTCAGCAGCCTTCCGACAGTAAATGATGTACGCGGCGCGTAAACATAATTGGTTCTCTCCTCTGGTGTTGGACGGGAACGCATCCGGGCCAGTCCGAACCCGATCAGGAACACATGTCCAACCGCGACAAATGCAAACAAAGCGCTGGGACCGAAATCCTGGATCAGTGTTGATGTGATATAGGGAGATGCAATTGCCCCCAGCGCGTACCAGAACATCAGGGCGGCAGACAATTCGACCCTTTGTTCGGTCGTCGCAAAATCGTTGGCATGCGCGGAGGACACCGAAAAGATCGGGAATGTCGTGAAGCCAAAAAGCCCTGCGGCCAGCATGACACCGACGGTTCCCGTGTCGCTTGCTGCCATTGTAACCCCGCAGCTTAGTACCGCCGCGACCGAAAGCCAGATCAAGACCCAGCGCCGGTCATACTTGTCAGCGAGCCATCCCATCGGATACTGCGCCAGTGCTCCGCCCAGAACGAAAGAAGCTAGGAAGAAGGCGATTTGATCCACTCCCAGCCCGACTTCCTGACCGTAGACTGGCCCGACCATTCGGAAAGATGCTGAGCTGAGTGCAGAAACAATGACGCCTGCAACGGCCAATGGCGAACTGTGCCACGCCAGTTTCGGGCGCAGCCGAGGTGCGTCAGGCGTCCTCGGTTGACTTGCGCGTGTCAGGGTCAGAGGCAGCAACGAGGCGCAGCACAGGATAGCCAGGAGGTTATAGGAAACATACGAGGCGGGTGGCAGGATGGCGATGATCAACTGTGCACTCAGCGAGGCACCCATATCGACTATGCGATAGGTGCCCATTGCTCGACCGCGTGTCTCATTGGTCACTTTTGCATTCAGCCAGGCTTCGATGACGGTGTAGCAGCCTGCCACACATGTGCCTGAGGCAATGCGCAGCGCCGCCCAGACGTAGGGATTGTCTGTCAGGGTGTGCCCGATCAACCCCATCGCGCCCAGCGCCGTGCATACGGCAAATGCGCGGGAATGCCCGACGCTGCCCATCAGTCGCGGCGCCCACCAGCAACCTATGAAAAAGCCGAGGAAATGTGCCGAACCCAGCATACCGATCTGTTCGGTCGAGAAGTTCAGTGTGATCCCGGAAATGGCATCAAGTGGCCCGACGCCGCCCGTTGAAAGCTGAAGCAGAATGACCGAAAGAAACAGAGCGGCAAATGAAATGATCGTGCGCATGGTTTTCTCAGATAGGCGGCGTCACCGGACAATGCGCGCATCTATTCGACTTTATCCAGTCGTTTTTTGCTTTTTGTGGTTTAGGTTGCGCGAATGATCTCGGCATGGATGTTCAGTCCGACGTTTTTTCCGACCAGATCATGATAGCCCGAAGCGCCGAAGTCGTGCCGGTTCAAAGTCCCCGTCAAACCTATGGACAGGCGGTTCAGGTCGTTCGCGGCTGTTCCGGGCTGGCGGTAGAGGTTGGCCTCCAAGGTGACCGGGCGCGTGATACCGCGAACTGTCAGTTCCCCCGTGATACGAGCACCATTCGATATGCGCCCATCCGCGCCCAGTTGAATGTCAGTCGATACGAACTGAATTGTCGGAAAGGTTTTGGTGTCCAATACACTGGGACCGAGCATTGGCATGCGGGCAAAGGGCAAGCGAGTCTTGGCCATGTTAACATCCAGAACCACTGTGACCTGGCTGTTTTGCAGGCGGTGCATGTCAATCTGTACGTCAGCCTGCCGGATCGGCATTGAACCGGTCTGGGGAATGCCAGACAGATCAAAGGTAAAACCGACCACGGTGGCTTTCGTTGATAAGATGTATGGCTGCAACGCGGCCTGCGCTGTACTAGCCAAAGGCAGAGCCGCCATCCCTGCAAGCACCTTGCGGCGGGTCAGGAGTCTCATGCCATGACCGCGCCTCGTCTGGGACGGGATCTTTTGAGCAACATCAGTATGATGGCAATGTTCAAACCGTTCCAAAGAATGCCGTTGACGAAAGCGAGTTGGTAACTTCCGGTGACATCGTAAATCCAGCCTGACATCCAGCCACCAAGCGCCATGCCAAGAATTGTCATCATCATGACGAATCCGACTCGCGCACCGGCTTCTTGCGGCGGCATGTATTCGCGGACAACCAAAGCGTAGCTGGGCACGATGCCACCCTGCGCCAGACCGAATAGCAAGCTGATCACGTAAAGTGAGACCATCCCGTCATATGGCAGGAACAGGAACAGCGCGATGCACTGCAATACAGAGCCGATCAGAAGTGTCATGACGCCGCCGAGACGGTCGGCCAACAGGCCCGAGACAATACGGCTGGCGACGCCACCCAGTAGCATCAGCGATAGCATTTCAGCCCCCACTGCGGGGCCATATCCCAGCCCGACGCAATACGACACGATATGGACCTGTGGCATGGACATCGCTACGCAACATCCAATGCCGGCCAGACCAAGAATGTACTGCAACACGCGCGGTGAAACACCGACACTGCGTGCGTTGATCCGGGCTGTGGCCGCGGCGGTGCTGTGCGCCTCGATTGGGACCTTGCGGCGCAACAACAAGGAAAGGGGGATGACAACCAGCAGCGTCAGAGCCGCCAATGTCAGATAGACCTGCTGCCAGCCGTCGCGTGCCAGAATACCGGCGAGCAGGGTGGGCCAGATTGCCCCAGACAGGTAATTCCCGCTGGCCACCAGTGCGACGGCGATTCCGCGCCGTTTCATGAACCAGTGCGAGATATCGGCGATCAAGGGCCCAAATCCGATCGATGTTCCCAGCCCGACCAGCAGATGCGCCACAGATAGAAGCATGATATTTGGAGCCAGCGTTGCCAGCGCATAACTGATTGCGCTTAAAACAGCTGCGCCGATCAGCGCGCGTGTTACCCCCAACCGGTCAACCAATTGCCCCAGCCACATATTCCCCAGCGCGAATCCTATCATCGTAAGCGTGTATGGCATCGAGGCTTCGGCGCGGCCGACGCTGAACTCAGCTTCTACGGCGGGCATGACCACGATGACCGCCCACATTCCCACATTCGCCACAGTTGCGATGGCGAGCGTGATCAGGAGGCGTATCCAGGAATAGCGGCTGTCATGGATCGGGTGGCTCATGCGGCGACGCTAGGGTGCGATCCGGAGTTTGGCCAGTCACATCTTGCGTGATCGTTGCGGCTTCACGCCAGAATGTCCTCTGTTTTGGTGCGTTTCAGGTGCAGACCGGTACGGGCAGCAGTCTGAGTGGCCTGCCAACTGACCGGGGGCAGGGCGCGGGCGCGGCGGCGGGTCAGGGTCCAGTGCCTGGCATCCCCCTGATGGGCGGCGGCCATGTGCCAGCGTGTCTCAACCCCTTGTGCGCCGCCCTCACCGGGCGTCAGCAGCAAGCCAAGCGGGGCATGGCCCATCGTGCCGCCTTGTTCTGCGGCCAGATGCATCCGCCGCACCGGCGTCAGCCCCGGTGCGCCGGGCAGGTCGCCTATGATCAACGGGATGGCCCCGCTGCGCAGCGCCTCTTCAATACACCATAGCAGATCTTCGGCGCGGGTGGGATGGACGAACAGAAAACGCGCCGGATCAGCAAAGGCCATAATTCCGTCGGGGTTCAGTTGGGCGGGCTCCCACGCGGGGGAAATCCACAGCACGGGGCCCTGTGTCTGACCGGCCAGCCAGATGGCAAAGCTGCGCCGGGCGGGGCCGCAAGCCTCGTGCACGCGACCCGGTTGCAGGGTGATCTGGGAATGGAGATTTACCCCCGGTACGTGACGCGCAGGTTTGTGGCCAAGAAGCTGAGCAGACATGCCCACAAGTTATCATGTTCCCTTTTTGTTCTCAAGAGGTGAGAGACATCAACGGGACAGGATCAGTTTGCCATCCGCAAACTGGATGCTTGAAAAACGGTGCAGGTACTCCATCCCCAAAAGAGACTTATCCAGTTCGCCCTCGTTGACCCAGGCCGAAACATTCTGATCCGTAATGGGTCCTACCGTCAGGGTCTCAAGCCGCACCGGCGCAGTACGCACCTCACCATTTGCAGTCAAGGCGCGCCCGAAATAGTTCAGCTGATCGGGATCAATGCCTGCCCTTTTGGCGTCCTGAGCGTTCAGCACGATCTGGCTGGCGCCGGTGTCGACAAGAAAGGTGATCAGCTCACCATTCACCAGAACCGGAAGGTAATAATGGCCATCATAGGCACGGGGAACCTCAACCGAGTTTCCGGTGACACTCATCTGCGGTGCGGGACCGACCGAGGAGCGAATATCCTCCCACAGACCGACCAGTGCGATGACCCCGACGAAAATGAACACCCATGCCATCACCTGCTGCAACGTCTTGCCGAGCGACTGCCGATTGTGGGTGACAAACCACATCAGCAGCGCCGCCCCAAGCAGGGCCAGATAGATCAGGCGTCCAATATCGAAACTGTCCATGCGGTTCCCGGAAATCCCCTTAACCTTGTGAATATGGGGGTTTAAGATGCGAATCCAAAGGCCTTGAGGCCATCAAGAATAAACTGAACAGACAATGCAGCCAGCAGCATCCCAAGAAGCCGGGTCAACACGTTCAGCCCGGTTTTCCCCAAAAGCCGTGCCACGGCCCCAGATGAAAGATACATCACAAAAACCATTGCCAGTACGACCAGCATAACGCCGATGACCACGGCCAGACCCTGAATGCCGGGATGTTGACCGGCCAGTAGAATCATGGTGGCAATCGCACCAGGCCCTGCAATCAGTGGGATACCCAGTGGAAACACCGACGGGTCCGGATGTTCTTCCTCTTCGGCGCTGTTTTCACGACGTTTGGTCCGGCGTTCAAACAGCATGTCGAGCGCGGTCAGAAACAGCAAAACACCCCCCGCAACGCGAAACGCCTCCATCGAGATGCCGACAAATCCCAGCAGCGCTTCGCCGAAGGCCGCGAACATCGCCAGAATGCCGCCAGCAGTCAGGCACGCGCGTATCGCGACAGAGCGGCGCGTGTGCCAATCCATGTTCTGGGTCAGGGCCACAAAAATCGGCGTTTGCGCTGGTGGATCAAGAACCACGAAAAGCGTTGTGAACGCGGTGATCAGAAATGCGGTGTCAATCACTCTTTGCTACTCTGTTGCAGATGTTTCAAAATTTTCAGGGCGTCTTCGGCCAATCCTGACGGAACATAGACATGATCGTGGTGATAGCCCGCAACCATGTTCGCCGGAATTCCGGCCTGTGCCAACGCCCCCGAGACCGCAGCGGTCAGACCCACGCCTTCCAGCGAGGAGTGTACCTGAAGCGTGATACAGCGCATAGCGACCGCCTCTTTTGGTGCGCAATTAATCGGAACGATTAAAGACAGCCCTTCGGCCTCGACATAACTGGCGCGTGTCCCGTCGGGCCAGTCCATATCTTCGGGCCAGACAACAAATGCGAATTCGCAGGGTTGAATTTCGGGGCGCATTCCCGCGATCATCGCTTTGGTTTCAACAACGGGATCGCTCATACCGTTTCCGCCTGTTCCAGTCGCTCAGCAGCGGCGATCCAAAGCGCTTCTGCTTTTTGCATGGCCTCGACCACTTCGGCGAATTTGCGGTTCCAGGTTTCCAGATCGTTGATCTTGTCGTCCTCGTATAGCTCCGGGTCGGCCAGTTTTGCCGCGAGCTTGTCGTGCATCTCTGTCAGTTTCTCGACCCGGTCCTCGCATTTGCGCAGGTCCGCGCGCAATGCCAGCATGGTATCGCGCGAGGCGCGTTTGGGCTTCTCTGTTTGCGGCTTTTCCTTCACCGGTTTGTCACGCGCCAGCAAAAGGGCACGATAGGATTCAAGGTCACCGCCATAAGATTTGACCGTACCCTCCGAGACCAGCCACAACCGATCGGCAACAAGCGACAGAAGGTGCATGTCGTGGCTGACCAGCACGACAGCGCCGGAATAGGCCGTCAGCGCCTCGACCAGCGCCTCGCGGCTTTCGATATCCAGATGGTTCGTAGGCTCGTCGAGGATCAGCATATGTGGCGCGTCGATGGTGGCCAGCAGCAGCGACAGGCGCGCTTTTTGCCCACCCGACAGGCGGCCAACCTCGGTTTCCGCCTGAGCCGCGTTCAAGCCGAACCCCGCCAAACGCGATCGCCACTTGCCCGGCGCTTCGTCAGGGCGCAGACGGCGCAGGTGGTCCAGCGGCGTTTCGTCCACGTAAAGCTCATCCACCTGATGCTGTGCGAAATACCCGATGCGCAGCTTGCTGCTGCGGGTCATCTTGCCCGCCATCAGGGGCAGGCGGTCTGACAGCAGCTTGGACAGAGTAGATTTGCCCTGACCGTTCTTACCCAACAGCGCGATACGGTCATCCTGATCGATGCGCAGATTCAGGCGGCGCAGTACTTCGGTTTCGCCATAGCCGGTGACACCACCTTCGATCTGGATGATCGGCGGCGACAGCTCCTCGGGTTCGGGGAAGGAAAACGCGCGCAGCGCGGCCTCTTGCGGGGTTGAGACCAACTGGATGCGTTCGATCATCTTCAGGCGCGATTGGGCCTGTACGGCTTTCGACGCCTTGTAGCGGAAGCGATCCACAAAGCTTTGCAGGTGTGCGATGCGGGCCTTGGCCTTGGCGTTTTCCGTTTCCGCCTGTGCCAGCCGTTCCGCACGGCGTTCCGCGAACTTGTCGTAAGGCACCGCGTAATAGGTGAGTTTACGATCCTCCAGATGCAGGATCGACCCTACGGCACGGTTCAACAGGCCCCGGTCATGGCTGATGATAATGACCGTGTGCGGATATTTCGCCAAATAGCTTTCCAGCCATAGCGCGCCTTCAAGGTCCAAATAGTTGGTCGGTTCGTCCAACAGCAACAAATCCGGTTGCGAGAATAAAACCGCCGCCAATGCCACGCGCATCCGCCAGCCACCGGAAAAATCCGAGCAGGGGCGCGATTGGTCGGCGTCGTCAAACCCCAATCCCTTAAGGATCGAGGCTGCGCGGGCCTCGGCCGACCAGGCGTCGATATCGGCTAGCCGGGTCTGAATTTCGGCAATTCGCGTGGGATCCGTTGCGTTGCCAGCCTCGGCCATCAAGGCGCTGCGTTCGGTATCAGCGGCCAGAACAGTGTCGATCAGCGAAACGTCAGACGAGGGGACCTCCTGCGCGACCCCACCAATGCGGGTGCGTTTGGGAACCGCGATATTGCCCGATTCCAGCGCCAGTTCCCCGCGGATCAGGCGAAAAAGCGTAGTCTTTCCCGTGCCATTCCGGCCCACAAGGCCAACCTTGTGACCGTCTGGTACGGTTGCGCTGGCGCCATCAAACAATGGGCGGCCTTCAACGGCATAGGTGATGTCTTCGATCCGTAACATGGGGCGCTCTTAGCAGAGGTGTGATGCCGCCGCCAGCGGCTTGGCGTTTTCAAGCGTCAAGTAATGTGTTAGCGCTGTCTCGTTTGTTTATTGAAGCGGTTTTCCACATGCGCGCGGCCCGGACGCCTCCATCCCTGATCACGTTGATCTTTGCCACGGCGCTGTCGGTGCTGACGCTCAACATGTTCCTGCCGTCGCTGGCGCATATGAGTGAAGATTTCGCCGTGGATTACGGCCTGATGAACCTGTCCGTTGCGGGGTATCTGGCGATTTCGGCAGTGTTGCAATTGATCATGGGCCCGTTATCGGATCGCTTTGGACGCAGGCCTATCCTTTTGATTTGTATGTCAATATTTTCCCTCGCGTCGATCGGATGCACACTGGCCGGATCGATCTGGGTTTTTCTTGGCTTCCGCCTGCTTCAGGCTGCTGTCGTCGCGGGCTCGGTCCTGTCCAGCGCGTCGATCAGAGACCGTTACGCACCGAATGAGGCGGCAAGCAAACTCGGTTACGTCGCGATGGCCATGGCTTTGGCCCCGATGCTTGGGCCGATGTTGGGTGGGGCGCTGGATATGCTTTTCGGCTGGCGTTCGGGGTTTGTCCTGTACTCGTTGCTCGGGGCAGGGTTGCTGGTGCTGCTTTGGTTCGACATGGGCGAGACCAACACGAACCGCTCGTCCACATTTGGTGCCCAACTGCGCGAGTATCCACATCTGTTCCGTGCCCGCAGGTTCTGGGGCTATGCCTTATGCGCAGCGTTTTCGATTGGGGGGTTCTACAGCTTTATCACCGGTGCGCCGCTGGTTGCTGCAGCGTGGTTCGACCTGAGCCCAGCAACGCTGGGGCTGGGGATTGGCATCATCACCGGCGGGTTCATGGTTGGCAATTTTGTTACCGGTCGGATTGCCGCCCGGACGCGTCTGACGACGATGATCTTGTCAGGGAGGATCGTGGCCTCGACCGGGCCGTTTTGCGGATTGATGCTGTTTCTCGCCAATCAAGGATCGGTCTGGGTCTTCTTCGGCTCGGCAATCTGTGTCGGCTTTGGCAACGGTTTGACCAATGCCAATGCCGCGGCTGGTGTCATGTCGGTACGCCCCGGGCTGGCAGGTAGCGCAGCAGGGCTGTCGGGGGCGATGATCGTGGCTTTGGGCGCTGTCCTGACCTCAATGACCGGCGCATTCGTCAGCCCCGAAAACGGGCCGTATCTGGTACTGGGCATGATGTGGGCCTGTAGCTTTGCTGGCTTGCTGGCGGTGCTTTACATCCGTCGACTGGACCGCTTCGACCCTTTGCCAGAGACAATCTGAACTACAAAGCCACCGGCAAAGCATCATTACACTTTTCATGGACCAAAGACCGTGATACCCGGCGCGCGATGGATTTCGGCGCGGGTCCCGCGTCATATTATAAGGAGAGGCCGACATGGCACTGGAACGCACATTCTCGATCATCAAACCCGATGCAACCCGCCGCAACCTGACCGGCAAGATCAACGCCAAGTTCGAAGAAGCTGGCCTGCGCATTGTGGCGCAAAAGCGCATTCACATGACCAAAGCTCAGGCTGGCAAATTCTATGACGTTCATGCCGAGCGTCCGTTCTATGACGAACTGTGCGAATTCATGTCGTCGGCTCCGGTTGTTGTTCAGGTTCTGGAAGGCGAAGGCGCCATTGCAAAGAACCGTGAAGTCATGGGCGCAACCAACCCTGCAGACGCAGCACCCGGCACCATCCGCGCCGAGTTTGCGGAATCGGTTGGTGAAAACTCGGTCCACGGTTCGGACGCTCCGGAAACCGCAGCAGTTGAAATCGCATATTTCTTCTCGGGTATTGAGCTGGTCGGCTAAGTTACAGCCATTGCTGACAAATAGGAGCCGCATCCTTGGTTGGGTGCGGCTTTATTCGTTCAGACCTGCTTTAGGTCCTTTGGTGCAACACGAACCCCGATGGCGTCCAGATCTGCAATCATCTGGTTTTCCGGAGCCGCCCCGTTACCGGCTTTGATTGCGTCGAACCTTTCGCGCAGGGCTTTTTTCTCGTCACCCTTGCAGTCGTTCCACGGGCGGCCCTGCAATCCCATCACCAGAACATAATATCCGATGAAATGCGCCCTGGTGCCTGCCCGCAACAGGCGGGCATAGGCTTCGTCCGGCCCCAGTTCTCGCAGCGCCTCAGCCGAATGAATACCAGCACGTGCGCAAGCCTGTTCAAAGGCCGGGCCAAGGTTTCGGATCGAAGATACTGGTTCGCTCATAGTGGTTTCTTACTTCGGTGCCCGGGGCCTGTCATCCCGTGAATATACTCGCTTGCAGTCATAATGGCTTGATGTCCTTTCGGGTTCCGCCGAGATTGAACAAGAAAACCCAGAATGGCGTTGGGGCAGCCCGCCAAACAAAGGGGCGGGCGCGCAAATGACCGTTGAGAAACCCGTAAACGGGTTTCTGAAATTGAACTGGAAAGGCGTATCATGACCAGATCGTCAGGCGATCAGTTCATTTTCCCAGCGAGGATTGACGAAACGGCTCTGGCAAATGCCATTGCCGGGTTTTCCCAAGAAGTTTCACCCGGTAGCCCCGTCAAAGCTTTCGCATTGCTCGATTGTCACGATCAGTCATTGCGCGCCTCGGGTCGTGCTTTGATCGATACCGGCGGGGTGTTGCACCTGCTGCGGAAGGATCACGGACCTTTGTCTCAGCAATACTCGGGGCATCTGCGATTTGTGCGGGACTTGTCAGAAGGGCCGGTTCAAAAGGGACTGAGCGACTTTCCTGAACTGCGGGCGCTGACGCGGATCGGTGTTGGAGAGATCAGGGTTCAGACCTTTGCCGTACTAGATGACCTGCAAAAGACAAAAGTCAGGGGAACTTTAACGTACATGTCGACGCCATCAGGGCAGGCGACCATTGTACGAATTCAGAAGTTGCGTGGGTACAAGAAGGCTTATCAGTTGGTCTGTTCCTCTATCGCCAGCATTACGGGCAGTGTTCATGATATTGAAACGCTCTATTCCAGCCTGATTCCAGACATGGTTCCCTATCAGGCCAAGCCTGAAATAAAGTTTGGTCAAGCGGATCCTTCCATCGAAGTCGCTGCGAAAATCATTCAAACATATCTGCGGGTTGCGCGGCAAAACGAAGAGGGTGTGATCGCTGACATCGACACCGAGTTTTTGCACGATTACCGAGTATCGTTGCGCAAGATCAGGTCGGTGATCAGCCTGTTCAAGGGCGTGTTGTCCGAGTCTCAGACGACCGAGCTGAAGCGGGTCTTTTCCGACCTCATGACCCGTACCGGACCTCTGCGCGATTTGGACGTCTATCTTCTGGAAAAAGACAAGTATTTCAATCTTATCCCGCCGAACCTTCACGTGGGATTGTCCGAGATGTTTGATCAGTTGCAAACGGAACGTGCACAAGAGCAACTGCGCCTGTCACGCTGGTTGCACAGCGCCGACTACACGACGACCATGACCGACCTGACCGCACTGTTTGCAAGTCCGGACCACTTGGACCTTGGACCAAACGCGCATCGCGGCACGTATGACTATGCCTGCGCGCTGATCTGGAAGCGTTATCGCAAGGTGTGCAAACTGGCGCGCGGTATTACTGTCAGTACGCCAGACAAGACGGTGCATGACCTTCGCATTGAATGCAAAAAGCTTAGATACCTGATGGAGTTGTTTGACCCTCTATTCGATTGGAATGGTTTGAGAATGATCCTTAAGCCGTTGAAAAAACTCCAGGATAGTCTTGGCTTGTTCAACGACTATTCTGTTCAGCAAGATGCGTTGCTGACCTTTGTAGCGTCGCGCGCCGATACGCAAGGCCGCGTGGATGCGCAGATCGGTTTGTCCGTGGGCGGGCTAATCGCTGTTCTTGATCAACGCAAGAAGACCGAACGAATGCGTGTTGTCGCAAGTTTTCATCAGTTCGACGGGCAAGACGTACGACACATGTTCCGCAGCCAGTTTCACCACAAAGTGGAATAAGGAATGAGGATCATTGCCTGTTACAGCAACAAGGGCGGTGTCGGAAAAACCGCGACTTCGGTGAACCGGGATTATGCCTATGCACAGGCTGGTCAAAGGATATTGTTATGCGATCTCGATCATCAGGGTGCGTCTGGGTTCTGTTTTCGAGCCGCCGATGAGATCGTTGTTCCCGTCAGTCGCACAACCTTGACCGAGCGGTCATTTGGTCAACTGGATGGCTTCTTCAACAAACGTGAGCTGCGCCAGAAAAGTTGCGAACGTTCTTTTCGATGGTGCAGCATCGGGTCTCTGTCGGCACTTACGCAGATCGCGGCGCGGTTGGTACGGCATATCGGGTGCTGTTTGATAAGCTGGAAGATTGAGCGGGGGTACCCTTATGAGCAGGGAACTTGAGCGCAAGTTTCTGGTGGCAAGGATGCCGGACCTGAGCCGCGCGGAAAAAGCAGAGGTGCGTCAGGGGTACCTCACCGCGCCGGAGGACTCGACCGAATTGCGCTTAAGGCAAAAGAACGATGTGTTTTTCCTGACCTTAAAAGGAGGCGGTGATCTTGTACGTGTTGAGCGTGAGACAGAGATAACCCGGGACCAGTTTGAAACCTTCTGGCCGGAAACTCGAGGACGCCGGATCGAGAAGGTACGTTACACGGATCAAATGCCGGACGGCCACCAGTTCGAGCTGGATGTTTTCTCAGGCGGCCTGGAACCCCTGTGTTTGGTTGAAGTTGAATTCCATACCAGTGAAGCCGCAAATGCCTATGTCCCACCGGATTGGTTCGGTGCGGATGTCACCGAGGATAAACGTTATAAAAACATGATATTGGCGGTAAACGGACTGCCGGGTTAACTCTGAATTGCCAGATTGATCGTGGTTTCCAAACCTGGGTTGCAGTTTCGGGCTGCGAATGTCCCGCCATGCATATGAGAAATCGCGGCAACCAGCGCGAGCCCCAATCCCGCGTTGCGTTCCGTCCGCGCCGGATCAAGCGTGACGAACGGAAGCTGAAGGCGATCCAACTCTCCGGGCGGAACACCCGGACCACGGTCCCGAACCTGCAATTGGGCAAATCCGTCCTCGGTACCGATTGAGATCGTGATTGTGGTATTTGCCGGTGCGTAGCGCATAGCGTTTTCCAGCAGATTGGAAAGAGCCTGCGAGAGGAGGGGCCGGTGCCCCTGAATTGCGGGGGCAGAGCCTATAACCTCAAGACGGACGTCCTGATCCGCGGCCACCGGATCATAAAGCTCCACGACATCGCCAACCAGTTGCTGCAAGTCAATGTCTTCGAATTGCTCGCGCCCCAGACCGGCCTCGGCCCGCGATATCTCGGTAAGCTGCCCCAAGACCCGCAAAACATGGTCGATTTCTCCCGTTGCCCGCGCAATGTCGATCTCGCGATCCAGATCGCTTTTGCCGGGCTCGGAAAGGGATTCGACCCGTTGGCGAAGGCGGGACAGAGGAGAGCGCAAATCATGTGCGATAGAGTTCGAGGTGGTGCGCAGATTACTGACCAGCTCTTCGATCCTGTCGAGCATGTTGTTCAACGTGCCAGAGACCTGATCGAACTCGTCCCCGGTTCCGCGTAGGGGCATCCTTTTGGAAAGATCGCCAGAAACGATGTTTTCGGCTGTGCTTGCGATGTCTGACAGGCGTGAAAACACCAGACGTGTGAACAGCCAGCCGGTGATCACGCTCAGGACAAATGCAATTGCCAGTGCCAGTGCCAGCGAACGGAACAGCACGCGGTCGAATTGTTGACGGACAGCTGCATCCCGGCCGACCAAAAGGCGTTCACCGCCAGGCAGGCGGATTGATGCCGCCGAGATAGGCACCAGTTGGTCATTGTCAGCCCTGCGCAACTCAAGGTCGACCCAGCCGCTTCCGGCGGTCACAGTGACCGGCCAGGTTTTCAGGTTACCCACAAGCTTCACGCCTTGCCGATCCGCCAGAAGATACAGCGCGTCTCGGTCGGGCGCGCTTGGAAGACGACGCTCGATCGCTGTGATCAGCCCGATCAGCCCGCGCCGTTCATATTCATCTGCAAGCCCGGTCAGTTCGGCGGACACGACTGATCGGGTCTCGGATTCGATGCTTCTGTTGGCTGTCACATAGACCAATGCCAACACGGACGCGGTCAGGAACGTGCTTAGCACCATGCTGGTGGCGACAAGTCTTGTTCGTGAATTATTAAGGGAAAGCCGAAGGTTATCCATCGGACATCATGTAACCTGCACCGCGAACAGTTTCAATCAAAGGTATGTCTCCGCCTTCATCCAACTGGCGGCGCAACTTTGAGATGTGAACATCCACAACGTTGGTGTTCGGGTCGAAATGATAATCCCAGACGCCTTCAAGCAGCATAGTACGAGACACGACACGGTTTTTGCGGCGCAGAAAGAACTCAAGGATCTGGAATTCACGAGGCGTCAGCGTAATCTCATGGCCGTCCCGCGTAACTTTGCGGGTCAGAAGATCCATTTCAAGATCCTTGCAGGTCAGCGTCGGCGTTTCCTCGGATTCCTGCGGACGTCGCAACAGGGCTTCGATCCGTGCATGAAGTTCCTGAAATGAGAAGGGCTTGACCAAATAATCGTCGGCGCCTGACCGCAATCCTTTGACGCGCTCGTCTACTGCGCTCATGGCCGTCAACATCAAGACAGGTGTTTTCAGCCCTGCTGCACGCAGGGATTTGATCAGCGACAGACCGTCCAGACCGGGAAGCATCCTGTCCAGAACAATGGCGTCGAACCCGCCATCTGTGGCGTGGTACAATCCTTCGCGGCCATCAGCAGCCGTTTCGACCACATAGCCTTCTTCGCCAAACCCTTTGGCAATGAAATCCCTGGTGTCAGCGTCATCTTCGACGATCAACAGACGGCGGCTCATGATGTGGTTCCTTTCCCTAAAGATTTAAACACAAAATTCAAACAAAGCATATGGTTTGCTGACGATCTTGCCGGGTGCTGGGCACGCACCCGGCAAGCCCGACGGACAGCGGACAACTCAGTTCCGTCGGGTGAGGCGCGCGCCGGTTCTCCCCATCAAGCAGCGCGCGCAAGGTATTGATCAGACCAGTTCGACGGCAACGAAGATCTGGCTGCCGGCCCGGTTGATCAGCACCAGTGCCGGGTCTGTTTTTTCGCTGTCCAGTGCCGCCTTCAGCGCTTCGGGTGTGAACGTGTCCTGATTGCCCAGTTTGACGATCACGTCACCGCGTTGCAGACCCGCCCGAGCCGCAGGGCTGTCCGGTTGCAGGTCTGTGACGACGACACCTTCGACGGCTTTGGCGATACCTGTCTCGGCTCGCACCGTTTCGGTCAGCGGGGCCACGGTGACACCAAGCGACGTGCCTGCCGCTTCGGATTCGACAGGGGTATCGGACTGAGCCGACGCTGCCTGATGCTGGCCAACGGTCAAAGTGACCGTTTCCTGTTTGCCATCGCGCAGAATGGTAAGATTACTTGCGGTGCCGACCTTGGTTGTGCCCACCAGAATGGGCAGGTCACCACTGGAGTCTACGGCTTCGCCGTTGAAGGACAGGATAACATCGCCTTGCTCCAGAACGCCATCTGCAGGGCTGTCGGCGACAACATCTGCCACCAGTGCACCCGAGGAGGCATCAATTCCCAGTGCCGCCGCAAGCTGCGGGCTGATATTCTGGATAGATACACCCAGCCACCCACGGCTGACCTGCCCGTCATCCTGCAGATCGGCCGCAATATGTTCAACGATGTTCGAGGTTACAGCAAATCCCAATCCGACAGATCCGCCACTGGGGGAATATATGGCCGAGTTCACGCCAACCACTTCGCCGTCCATGTTGAAAAGCGGGCCACCAGAGTTGCCCTTGTTGATGGCGGCGTCCGTCTGAATGAACTCGGCATAAGGCCCGTCCGAGATATTGCGCCCTTTGGCCGATACAATGCCGGTAGTAACTGTCGAGCTCAAACCAAACGGGTTGCCGATCGCAACGACATCTTCGCCAACGCGGATTGCATCGCTGTCACCCAGTTTGACAGCTTGCAGGCCCTTGCCTGCATCAATCTTCAACACCGCGATGTCGGTCAGCGGGTCGGTGCCAACCACCTCGGCCTCAAATGTTCGGTCATCACTTAAGCGAACGGTTACAGTCTCGGCATTGTCCACCACATGGTGATTGGTGACGACATAACCGGCTTCATCCAGTACAAACCCTGACCCGAGCCCTTGTGCCGGACCGCGTTGAGGCATGTTGAACCCTTCAGGCCCACCAAAACGTTTGAAGAATTCCCCAAACGGATGACCGTCAAAATCAAAACTCTGCCCCTGTGCGGGGCTTGGGGCGGCCTTTTGCTCGGCAATGATGGTCACAACCGACGGGGAAACGGATTCGACAAGATCGGCTAGCGCCTCATCCGCCATCGAAGGTAAAGCGGTTGTGGCCAGCATGGCTGCGCCCAATGCGCTAACACCCATCCAGTTGGATGTGCGGGGAAGTAAAAGCGAAGATTTTCGGATGCTCATTTCTGTCTCCTGGTTTGATCACGCAATTTCCGTTGCGCGTTGAGACATGAGATGCACTGTCAGGATTGGGGTTTCCTGACTGATCAATTAATAAATCTTAATTTTGCCACAAAGCGGGTGTTTTGTGGCGAAAGACGTTGATCAGGATTCGCTGATTTAACCGAGGAGGTCGAAGGCGAATCGGAGGATTGTTGCCAAAACAGACGTCAAATTTTCAAAAAAGTTGTATTTTCATTGTTTTGTTGACAATGCTTTCACTGAACAGTGGGGAAAAATGCTGCTCTTCCAATGGTTGTGGGCGAGTCCGGGGGTCTTCGGACTTGACGCTATAACTTTGCTGAGAGGCAGCTGAATGGGCGCATAAGTTTGCGCTTAATTCCGAATCGTTGATTTGTGCATCGAATGAGGATCGCCTATAGGTTGAACGAGCCCCAGGGCTATGTTGCCTAAAAGCCAAATCGAGATGCGCTAAATTAACCTATTCATCCAATTTTACGTTGTTTCTAAGGATCGGATAAGTGAGGATGAAATTGCCCAAGTGAGGGGAAGCCAAAAGCGCTAGGGGGCGCTGGCGGCTAACTCAGTTACCGGAAGTTTTAGCGGCGTGTTAACGAGGGGGTCTTGTTTAGGTTTAGCGGCTAGGGAACCAGAGTGTCTTAAAGACCTATTGGTCAAACTTTTGGAATTGTAGAAAGTGGTAGTCCTGTATTGGGCACCGGCCCGGTCGATATCGACCGGGCCGTGTTTATTCAAGAAGTACACTTTTTGCGCCAGGCGTCCCAATCTTCCGGTGTATCCAGATCTAAAACCGCGTTTTGACCGGGCAGGGGTTGCAGGAATACGCCGCGCTGTTGTGAGCGAACCACCGCCTGCGCGCCGTGATCGCCGTGTAATGCCGAAAGCTGAGTGAAAAGCGTCCGATCGAAGATCACCGGGTGCCCGGGCTTTCCATCTGCGGTTGTTCCGCGCCAGACTACATTGTCGGGATGCAATTGGCGTGCTTTCAAGATCGTTCTCAGATCGGTCTGGGTCAGGTCAGGTAAATCGGCCAGCAAAACCATGACTGCGGGTGCATCTGCAGGAAGGTATTCGATGGCGGTGCGCAAACTGGCGTTCATTCCCTCGGCCGCGTCCGGAACCGGAACCGTCTGAACATCCATTCCCGCAAGAGCATCATATCTTGGGTGCGGGCGCGGTGGCAGGGCGACAAGGACAGGCGCCACGCCACGCGCAAGGGTCGCTGTACGGGTCAGCAGTGGAATGCCGTCGATTTGCTGCAGAAGCTTGTCCAACCCGCCCATGCGGCTGGATTGACCGGCGGCAAGCAGGATGATGGGTATTTCAGTCACTGAGCCACACTGCCGTCAGTCATGTGTGCTGTCATCCCCTCATGCGTCTACCATCTGGGTCAAACAAAGGTGTCGAGATAACCTTCGCTTTGCGCATCTGCCCCAGAATCTCGATTTCAACCTCCAGACCATCTTCTATACGCCCGGACGGCAGAAAACCCATGGCGACGGATTTTTGCGCAAAATGAGAGTAGCCGCCCGAGGTACAGAACCCAACAACTGCACCATCCAGCCAGATCGGTTCATAGGCGTTGACGTCTGCATCGTCCGTATCAACCTCGAAGGCTGCCAGCTGGCGGGTGGTTCCATTGGCCCGTTCTGCTTCCGCTGTATCGCGGCCGATGAATTGGGTGTTTTTGCTGAATGCAATGAAACGATCCAATCCCGTTTCCGCGGCGGTGTAATCTGGCGAATACTCTCGCATCCATGAGCCAAAGAACTTGTCCAGCCGCAGGCTCATCATCGCGCGCATTCCGAACGGAACAATGCCGTGGGGTTGTCCGGCCTCGCACAGCGTCCACCAAAGCTGACGCTGCGCTAAGGGGTCGCAATAGATTTCATAACCCAGATCGCCCGTATAGCTGACACGCTGAACGACACAGTCGGTCATGCCGACAGTCATCCGGCGCACGTTGAGGAAGTCGAAATCCGTCAGGTCGTCGCGGGTGCAGGCCGCCAGAACCTGTGTTGCCTTTGGGCCGGCAATCTGGAAGCCGTTCAACCGGTCGCTGACGTTTTCTATCCTCACGTCGTCCTGAGCGTTTTGCTGGAACCACCGCATGTGGAAAGCCTGACTGCCGTAGGACGCCGTAAGCTGGAACTCGGTGTCCGTCAGGCAGGAAACGGTGAAATCGCCAATTAGCTTGCCCTTGTGCGACAGCATCGGGGTCAGAGACAGCCGACCGGGTTTCGGAATGCGGCCTGCCATGATCCGGTCCAGCCAGTTCCGAGCACTGGGTCCGGTGATGCGGTATTTGCCGAAATTGTGGACTTCGTTGATACCCACAGCTTCACGCACTGCCCGCACTTCGCGCCCAGTCGCCGCGAACGCGTTCGAGCGGCGGAAGGATGGTGTTTCAAATCCCGGCTCATCTTCCTGCGCAAAATAGTTTGGCACCTCAAGGCCGTATTGCTGCCCCCAGACTGCGCCAAGATCGCTGAAGATGTCATACATTGGTGTTGTGCGGTTGGGGCGTGCAGCGGGCAGTTCTTCGTTCGGATAGGCGACGCTGAAGCGTTTCTGGTAATTCTCGATGACTTTGGGGCGGGTATAACCTGGGCTGATCCAGTCGCCGAAGCGGGCAACATCCATGGCAAACACATCTCGCTCGGGCTCGCCTTCGATCATCCACTGCGCCAGCGTCAGGCCAACGCCGCCACCCTGACTGAACCCGGCCATTACACCGCAGGCCGACCAGTAGTTGCGCAGCCCGGGTACAGGGCCGACCAGCGGGTTGCCATCAGGGGCAAAGGTAAACGGCCCATGGATCACCGATTTTATCCCAGCCTCAGCCAGCACAGGAAAGCGGCGATACGCGAATTCGATACTGTCGGTGATCTTGTCATAATCATCGGGCAGTAACTCGTGCCCGAAATCCCACGGTGTGCCGTCTACTGCCCAGGGCTTGCAGGGCTGTTCGTAGAACCCGATGCACAGGCCGCGCCCTTCCTGCCTCAAATAGCTTTCACCTGCCGGATCCATGACATGCGGATGCTCGCCACCCGCATCGATAATCGCTTCAATCTGTGGGATCGCGTCGGTGACAAGGTATTGATGTTCCATCGGGTGCAGGGGGAAATAGACACCCGCCAGGGCACCAACTTCACGCGCCCAAAGCCCGCCTGCGTTAACAACGTGTTCGGCATGGATTGTGCCTTTGTCAGTGACGACATCCCAGCTTCCATCGGGGCGCTGGTTGGTTTCACGCACCATGCAATGGGTTTCGATCGTGGCGCCGCCCATTCGCGCGGCCTTGGCATAGGCATGGGTGGTGCCTGACGGGTCCAAATGACCATCCAGCGGATCGTAAAGAGCGCCGATAATTCCGTCGGTGTTCGTAATGGGCGCGATCTTTTTGATTTCTTCCGGGCCGACGATTTCTGTCTCAAGCCCCATGAACCGATGCTTGGCGCGCTCGGCCAGCAGCATATCAAACCGGTCCTGATTATCGGCAAGTGTCACACCGCCCACGTGGTGTAGGCCACAGGACATGCCGGTAATCTGTTCCAGTTCTTTATACAGCCTGATCGTGTAGCCCTGCAGCGCCGCCATGTTGGTGTCGCCGTTGAGGGTGTGAAACCCGCCTGCCGCATGCCAGGTCGAGCCGCTGGTCAGTTCGGACCGTTCCAGCAACATGACGTCCGACCACCCAAGCTTGGTCAGGTGAAAAAGAACCGAACATCCGACAACGCCGCCACCAATGACGACCACCTGGCATGTGTTTTTCATCTGCTCCTCCTTTTCTGGTAGGACGGTGCAGACCAACGATAAAGCATTCTGTCATACGAGCGACAGAGCGCGTCGTTTTTGTCTTGCGTCCAAACCCTATAAGGGCCGCACTTTCAGGGCTGTGATACGATTGCCTTCGCGTGCTGTGACCTCGAACCGGAAGCCATGGAACGAAAACACTTGTCCAACAACCGGGATCATTTGGGCTTCGTGGATGACCAGACCAGCAAGAGTGTTGGCCTCTTCATCCGGTAGCGACCAGTCCAGCGCACGATTGACATCGCGAATGGTCATAGCACCTTCGACAAGGAATTGGCCATCATCCGTCCGCACAACCGGTACCTCTTCGGCAATATCGAACTCATCGGCTATTTCGCCCACGATTTCTTCCAGAATATCTTCAAGCGTAATCAGCCCACGCAATGAGCCATATTCGTCCACCACCAGCGCAAAATGACCATGCATCTTCAGAAACTCGCGCATCTGGTCATCCAGAGTTGTGGTCTCTGGAACGAAATAGGGGGCATTTGCGACTTTGCCGATGTCGAAGCTGGCCAGCCGGTCAGTGCTGCCGTCACTGCTGCCAGCCTGTGCATACATCGCGCGGAACAAGTCCTTGGCGTGAACAACGCCGACAATGTTCTCCTGCTCGTCCCTGAAAACAGGCAGACGAGTGTGGGGGCTTTCAAGGCATTGCCTCAGGATAGCTTCGGGTGGGGCGTTCGCATCGATCATCTCGATGTTGGAACGGTGGAGCATGATCTCTTCCACCGTGCGGTCGCCCAGATCCAGCGCGCCGAGGATGCGGTCGCGATCTTCCTTTTCAACCACCCCTTCGGAATGGCCCAGTTGCAGAGCGCCTGCGATTTCTTCGCGCACGGCCAGAATGTTGCTGTCAGGATCGATCTGAACTCCGAACAGGCGCAATACGCCACGCACCAACAATCGAACGGCCGCGACGACAGGTGAAAACACCGTCACGACCACGCTGATGATCGGTGCAACGGCCGCAGCGGCCTTTTCGGAATTGGTGATGGCGTAGGTTTTGGGCAGCACTTCGGCAAAGATCAGCACCAGAAAGGTCATGACCAGGGTCGCCAATGCCACGCCGCTTTCGCCGAAAAGACGTGTGAACAACGCTGTCGCCAGCGACGCGGCCAGAATGTTGACGAGGTTGTTGCCCAGCAGAACCGACCCAATCAGACGTTCGTTGTCGTCGGTTATTTCCAGCGCCTTTTTAGCCCCGCGCGATCCCTTGTCGGCCTGAACGCGCAGTTTCCCCCTTGATGAGGCGGTCAGCGCCGTTTCCGAGCCCGAGAAAAATCCGGACAGGATAAGCAGGAACAGGATAGCGCCGGTCGTAACCCAGAATGCGCCGTCGAACATAGAAGGTAAGGGTTCCATTGGTCCTTGATAGATTTGTGTACTGCATCCGTTATGGGGACGTCGCCCCGCTGGATCAAGGTCTTAGCCCTTGTCCTCATTGCGGTCCTTGCTCAGCGGGTGATGTTGCAACACCAGTTCCGCCAGACGTTCATCCAGAACATGCGTATAGATCTCGGTCGTCGCCACGTCTGCATGGCCCAATAACGTCTGGATCGATCTCAGATCAGCGCCGTTGGCCAGCAGATGCGTGGCGAATGCATGGCGCAGCGTGTGTGGTGTGACTTTTTCAGAAGAAACACCACCCCGTACAGCCAGTTCTTTCACCAGCAAAAAGAACCTGTGCCGTGTCAGATGACCGGACTTTCCGCGTGATGGGAACAGAAAGCGCGAGCGCTGAGCGCCTTTTTCCGCGGCCAAGTCCTCGGCCTCGTCCCGCGCGGTCAGCCACGCGGCCAAAGCATCCCGGGCCGGGGGCGACAGGGGGACCATTCGCTCTTTACCCCCTTTCCCCAGCACCAGCAGCATCCGGGGATCGCCACGGGCCGAAGAGACGGGCAGGGAGACAAGCTCAGTCACCCGCATTCCTGTGGCGTACAAAACTTCCATCAGACAGGTGTTTCTTAGCCTGTCAGCTTCGGTTCGCCCGGTTTGTCTGGCGGCCTCCAGCAAACGGTCAACTTCGGGCACATCCAGCGTCTTGGGCAACCGTTTCTGCCGGCCGGGACCTTTGATCTGAATGGCAGGGTTGGTCGCGCGCCAGCCTTCCTCAAAGCCAAACCGGTACAGCTGTTTTATAGCAGACAAACGCCGCGCGCGGGTCGAACGTGACAAGCCCTGTGCATCGCAGTCGATCAGGTAGGCTTCGATCAGGTCGCGATTTGCCTGATCAAATCCGGATTTCTTGCGGTCCAGCCATTCGGCAAAATCTTTCAGGTCGCGCCCATAAGCCAGCAGCGTATTGGTCGCAGCGCCAAGCTCCGCCGCCTGCGCCTGCAAAAACGTTGAAATCCACAGTGCATCTGATACCGGAGAGCCCATGATCAACGCTCTTGCAGGATCAAAAGGGACAGGGCGGCACGTCGCGCGGTGTCCTCCAGCCCAACGCGCCGGAATGTTGCAATTGCCGCTGTCAGATCCACCAGATTGCCCCGCGCGCCATGTGCAAACAGTTGCATGGCTTCAATAATGGCTTCGCCCAATTGACCGTTGGTCAGCAACGCATCAATGTCGCCTGGCACAGGCGCTGCCCATTCAAACCCCTGAGCGACGGCATCAGCCAAAGGGGACGGGGACACCGCGCGCCCGGGGTCGCCTTGTGCCAAAGCGGCAAGAAACTGGGTGTCGTTGGATGTGTCAGGTGTTGACAAGGCGGCCTGTTCGTAAAGCCCGGACAGCATCAGAATACGCCAGCGCAGGCTTTCGGTGGTGGCAACCGGCAATGTGACAGATGACAAGCGCTCGGCGAACAGTTCGGCAAACGGAACCTCAAGCCCGACACCACGCATCTGTTGCCAGACCGGCTGCAAGGTCTTTCCTATCGCTTCCGCGTTCCCGGTGTCCAACGCGCTTTCAAATCGCTGAACGGCAGCCACCCGATCCCAGACAGCACCTGAGGCTGCCGGATCACGCTCGGTATAAAGGCCCAGCAGCTGATTGGGGGTTAATGCGCCAATTCGGGTCAGCCGCTCCGCTGCTTCGATCTGTGCCTTCCAACCTGCGACATCGCGCAGATCCGCATTGGCAAACGCCCGTGGCAGCGGAGCGGAGGGAAGCCGTTCGCCAATTGCCTCAAACAAACGGAACGTCAGGGGATCAGGGTTTTCCGGCTGCGGCAGGTAAGCTGCGCCTTCATACAGTTCCGGGCTGAGGAAACGGTCCAGAACCGCCAGATCCTCGGGTGGAAGGATTTCAAGCGCATGAGCTGCCTCAAGTGTCAGCGCGGCTGAAACCCAATCCCCGCGGCGGGCCTTGCAGAAGATCTGAGCCGCATAGTCCCGCGAAAGATGCGGTTCAGCTATAAGGGCGGTACAGCTACGATCCTCATCCCCGGTCAAGAGCGTCGCATCGAACCAGCGCTTGAAACGGTCCTGCGTGTCAGTGGGCCCGGCCAATTGAACAAGCGACTGCGCCGGATCAGCAGCGCCCAGTTGCATCAATCGGTCCAGCCGTGCCAGCAAAAGGATTTCTTCAGCCAGAGGCCCTGACGGCGCGCGGGTTTCAGACAAGAGCAGCGTGAACAACAATCGCTGCATGGCCGGGTTGTCACGCACGTGGACGCCGGCGATCAGTTCGGCCAAACGATCCGCATCGCTGCCCTGCCAAAGGTCGACGGGCAGACCAGTGACTGAGGATGAAACAAGGCCCAGCGGCTGCGACAGCGCTTCAAGCGAAGTCACCTCAATTTCCGGCAATGCGCCATCTTGCGTGACCGGAGGTTCCAGCAGAACGGTTCCCGGCAGGTTTTCCGGCGGGTCTGTCAGCCATTCGATGGCGGATAAGGGTTCCTGCGCATGTGCCGACCCGGCAAGTGTGATTACCAAAAGCAGTTGCTTAGTTGACATCCAGTGCAACCGGCTCGCGAATTTCACTTTGAGGCGCAGAGAAATCCGCACCAAAGAATGGACCGACATAGGCATAGGCGACCAGCCCGATGAATGCCAGGCACAGAACATATATCAGGAATTTGATCAGACGGCTCATGGCGTCACGCTGCCTCAATTTTTGATTTTGACCAAGTTATAACTGGCATTTTTCCCAAGATCACGTCATTCACGGTGAAATGAGCGAAATTAAGCATAACACGCACTCAGCGGACGCGCAGACCCGGTTTGATCTACACAAAACCGTGGTTCTGGTCGGTATGATGGGGGCCGGAAAGTCAGCCGTGGGTCGCGCTTTGGCCGCTCGATTGGGTGTTCCTTTTCTGGACAGCGATGCCGAAATCGAATCAGCCGCCAACATGACCATCCCCGAAATCTTTGAGCGGGACGGGGAACCTTTTTTTCGCACCAAGGAATCACAGGTTATCAGCCGCCTGCTGGATGACAAAAAAGGCGTACTTTCAACGGGTGGCGGCGCGTTTCTTCAGCCTGACAACCGGCGTATGATCACCATGCGGGGTGCGTCGGTCTGGCTGCGGGCAGACCTGAAAGTTCTGTGGAGCCGTGTCCGCCACAAGGACACGCGCCCGCTGCTTCGTACTGCCGATCCTTATGCGACATTGAAAGCCCTCTACGAGGCGCGTGTTCCGGTTTACGCCGAGGCGGATCTGATCGTGGATTCGGATGGCGAAACTTCGATCGAGAATATGGTGGACCGGGTTGTCGACGCCTTGTTGGCGCGCCCTGATGTTTTGGAAATCAGATAATGCATCAAACAGTACAAGTTGAACTTGGGGACCGGTCGTATGACGTTGAGATCGGTCCGGATCTTCTGGCGCGCGCGGGCGATTGGATTGCACCGCTATTGGCGCGTCCTAAGGTGGCCGTCCTGACAGATGAAAGTGTCGCTGATCTGCATCTGGAAACGCTGCGTGCGGGTCTGAAAACCACCGGGATCGAAATGTCCGCGCTGGCCTTACCCGCCGGAGAGGCAACAAAAAGCTGGCCACATTTCGAACGCGCGGTTGAGTGGCTGTTGACTGAAAAGGTTGAACGCAGCGACGTTGTTGTGGCCCTTGGTGGTGGGGTAATTGGTGATCTTGCCGGCTTTGCCGCAGCCGTTCTGCGCCGAGGTGTTCGGTTCGTACAAATCCCCACGTCTTTGCTGGCGCAGGTCGACAGCTCTGTCGGGGGGAAAACAGGGATCAACGCCCCTCAGGGGAAGAACCTGATCGGCGCTTTTCATCAGCCATCGCTGGTTCTGGCCGATACATCTGTGTTGCAGACCATGTCCCAGAGGGACTTTCTTTCAGGGTATGGCGAAGTGGTGAAATACGGCTTGCTTGGGGATGCTGATTTCTTTGAATGGCTTGAGGCGAACGGGCAAAGGTTATCCTCGGGCGACATGGCCGCACGTGTGCGTGCGGTAACCCGCTCGGTTCAGATGAAAGCCGATATCGTGGCCCGGGATGAAACCGAACAAGGCGATCGCGCGCTTCTGAATCTGGGGCACACCTTCTGCCATGCCTTGGAGGCCGCCACAGGTTATTCCGACCGTCTTTTGCATGGCGAGGGTGTGGCCATCGGCTGTGCACTTGCGTTCGAGCTTTCATCCCGCCTTGGCCTGTGTTCACAAGAAGACCCAAGCCGGGTACGCGCGCATCTGCGAGCAATGGGTATGAAAACGGATCTGGCTGATATTCCGGGCGAATTGGCAAGTGCCGAGGCTCTGGTGGATCTGATGGGGCAGGACAAAAAGGTCGTGGACGGCCAGCTGCGGTTTATCCTGGCCCGCGGAATTGGTCAGGCTTTTGTGACCTCGGATGTGCCGAAGGATGCGGTCTTATCGGTTCTGTCGGACGCTCTCGCCCCGGTGTGACGCAAGGGGTTAACGACCCTGAATGACCATCAGCTCGCCGATGTTTTCGCGGGTTATATAACCGATCATGCGACCGCCATGGGTCAGAACTGCAATGGCCGGTGCCCCATTGTGCAGGTGTTCCAGCACGTCCTCGAGGCCGGTTGTCAGCAGGACTGTGGGGACGTTTGCATCCATGATCGAGGTCGCGGGCGCGGTTCTGGGCTGGTCGCTTGCAAGGGCGGTGAACAGGCGATCGCGTGTCACAAAGCCCAGCAACGTGTGATTTGGGTCCAGTATCGGAAATTCGTGCTGCGTGGTGTGAATGACGGCTTGTGCCGCTGTGCTCAGCGTATCACTGGGAGAAAGTGCGTGAAACTCGGTGATCATCGCGTCACGGGCCAGAACACGACGAACCGCAGATCGCAAAGCGACTTCCTGGCTTTCTGCATTGGCTGCAAAGAACACAAATACGGCGATCAATACCAGAATTGGATTGCCAGAGCTCAGCCCTAGAAATCCAAACCCGACAGCGACAACCTGGCCACCAACGGCTGCAACTCGGGTGGCTTTGACACGATTCATGCGTAAACACAGAAGGGCGCGAAAGACGCGGCCTCCGTCCATTGGGAAGGCCGGGATCAAGTTGAAGATGGCCAAAAGCAGATTGATATAGGCCAGCTTGTCCACAATCCTCACATTTGGTGACTCCAATTGCGCGAGGGTCTCTAGCGGCATACCTGCGCCAAGCGCGGCAAGGCCAATAAAGATAGCGATATTCACTGCCGGACCCGCAAGCGCCACCAGAACCTCTTGCATCGGTTTTTCCGGCATTCTCTCAAGCCGGGCCAGGCCGCCGATGGGCAGAAGGGTGATGTCGGGGGTTTTGATACCATAACGCCGCGCCATAAGGGCGTGACCGAACTCATGCGCGACAACGCAGGCAAACAGCGCCAGAACAAAGAGAAGGTTTTCTATCGCGGCTGGCACGCCACCGGCTGAGAATGCGGCAAAACCGACCCATGCAAGCAGCAGAAAAAAGGTGACATGGACCCTCAGTTCGGACCCGAGCAATCGGCCGAGAGAGAAGGACCATGTCATATTGTTACTCCGCTTTGGTTAGAACGGAATCTCGTCGTCGTCGATTCCGCCCGAGGCTGGTGCCGGAGAGCTGGATGGGCCGCCGTAGGGGTCACCGTAACCACCACCAGCCTGGCCACCACCATAACCGCCGCCACTGCCTCCACCGCCTTCACTACGACCGTCCAACAGGGTCAGTTCCCCGCGATAGGGGCGTAAGACAACCTCGGTCGTATATCGATCCTGACCGGATTGATCCTGCCATTTGCGGGTTTCCAGCTGGCCTTCGATATAAACCTTGCTGCCCTTGCGCAGATATTGCTCGGCGATGCGGGCCAGCGGTTCCGAGAAGATGGCAACTGAATGCCACTCTGTCCGTTCGCGCCGCTCGCCCGTGTTGCGGTCTTTCCAGTTCTCCGAGGTGGCAATGCGCAGGTTGCACACTTTGCCGCCGTTCTGGAACGACCGGACCTCGGGGTCGCGGCCAAGATTTCCCACCAGAATGACCTTGTTGACTGAACCCGCCATGTAAATCCTCGTTCTGTTCTGCGTAAATGCGCCGAATCTGGCGCAATGAGTTTCGTGAGACCCTATACGGCCTGCATCATGGTTGAAAACAGTTGATACAACACTGTGGAACAAGAGTCTTACTGTACTATTTACCAAGCTTTCATTTTTTGCGGGAATACCTATACTCCCACTGGTTTTTGATCGAGCAGGATAAGCAAAGATGCGTTCTTGGGTTGCTGGGTTTTCTGTTGCCTGCCTAGTATTGGCCGTTGCGCCGGTGCAGGCACAAACTTTGTCCAGCAAAAGCCGCAAGGATATTTTTCTGAAACAGGCGAAGGTTCTGGATTCTCGTGCGGCAACCCAGTACCGCGACTCGGCCCGGCTGAAACCCAAAACAACGCGTGATCAGGTCAGCAAACGGTATTCAGGAAAGTATCGCGGAGAATATCTGGAAATCGCGCGCCGTGTTGCTCGCCTTCACAGCATCCCTGAAGATCTGTTCTTGCGTCTCGTGCAGCAGGAAAGTGGATGGAACCCACAGGCGAAGTCACATAAAGGTGCGTTAGGACTGGCGCAGCTTATGCCACAAACGGCCGAGCTTTTGGGCGTAAACCCCCATGATCCCAAGCAGAACCTCGAAGGCGGTGCCAGATATCTGTCCTGGCAGTACCGCAAGTTCAAGTCGTGGCCTTTGGCGCTGGCGGCCTATAACGCGGGTCCCGATGCGGTTGAAAAGCACGGTGGTATTCCGCCGTACAAGGAAACCCAGAACTACGTGAAGGTTATCTGGGGCGGCTGAAACCGATGCTGCGCCGCAGAACGTCATATTCTTGATTCAGTGCAAAGCCTCCAACTAACCTGACAGGGTATCGCCCAGAAACTGGTGAGGCCCCAAATGCCTGCTGATCATCCGCAGATTCCCAAGGAAACGCTGGCAAACTGGCAGCAACTTGTTGATCTGGTCGCAGAACTGGCCGACGTGCCCGCAAGCCTGATCATGAAAACCGACGCGCCGGATCATGCGGTTTTGATCACATCCGATCACCCCGAGAACCCGTATCCGGTCGGTCTGAGTTTCCAGTTGAACCCCAAGCTGTACTGTCAGGGTGTTCTGGAGCGTGACGGAGAGTTGGTGGTCCAGGACGCCAAATGTGATCCGGTTTGGGCGGACAACGACGACCTGGAACACGGAATGACCTTTTACATCGGCTTACCGCTGAAATGGCCCGATGGATCGGTGTTCGGCACAATCTGTGTTCTGGACCGTAAACAGAACCGGCGGGCTCTGTTGTTCCGAGAGGGGCTGGCGCAGTTCGCGCGCATGGTCGAGTCGGATTTGGCTTTGTTGCAAGAGGTTTATCTGAGACGCGCGTTGGAGGAGAAACTGAACGAAACACTTGCCCAGCTTGAAACCCGTGTTTCGGATCGAACCCGAGAGTTGCAGGAGACGAACACGGCGTTGCGCGTATTGCTCTCAAGTCTCGACGATGACCGCAAAAACCGGGATCACGAAATCATCGAGCAGGTTCGTAGCAGAGTATTACCACATCTTGAAAAGGTTCGGGCGCAGCTTTCAGGGGATGAGGCGCAATTTGTCTATCTTGAGCTGGCCGAGAAGAACCTGAACGAGATCACATCTTCGATGTCTGACAAGTTGACGGATGCCTTCGCGGCAATGACCCCTACCGAAATGGAAATTGCACAGATGGTCATGTTTGGGAAAACCACGAAGGACATTGCCAAGGCCCTGTCCCGAGAGACGTCGACAATCGATTTTCACCGCAACAACATTCGCCGAAAACTTGGACTTGAGGGCCGGGATCAAAACCTGCGCAGTCATTTGCTCTCGATTTCGTGAATGTCGAATATGGGGAATGCCCCCATATTCCACCCCCATTTTTTCGGTCTGAGCTGATACGCCTTGGCTTGTTACCCTCTGGGATGAGGTGCCGAAAAACGGCGCACGTCCAACAGAGAGGTACATAGATATGGATCGCAAGGATCTGAAACCGACCATCCTGAAAGGGGACAGGGATCATCTGGCACCGGGGTTGTCTCGGCGGTCGTTTTTCATGGCGGCAGGTGCCGCCGGTGTTGGCGCGACAGCTTCAGTGCTGGGCGCGAAACCGGTCGAGGCGCAATCGCAGGCGTGGTTGCAACCAGGGAACAATAACCATGTGATCGACCTGCAGGGATCGACGGGGCAGGCCAGTGCCGGAATTGTCGGTATCGATTATTATGGTCATTGCGCCATCAAGATCACCTCGCCCAACGGCGCAACGGTCCTGTTCGACCCCTGGCGTGATGACCCGTCGGGCGCGTGGGGGCTTTGGTTCCGCAATGAGTTCCCCCAGATCCCGGTAGACATTACCCTGTCGACCCACGCGCATTTCGATCACGACGCGATCGAACGCCCAAGTTCGACCATGGTGCTGGACAGGATGGTGGGCAATTTCGAGTTCGCCGATATCAAGATCACTGGTTTTGCAGATAAACATGCCTGCGTGGCGCCGGGCTGGTACAACTGGACAAATGCACTGGCCGAATTTGGGGTCGAAGCCTGTCCGCCGAACAATGTGGGTCATATGGATATGGTGGTCTATCTGGTGGAAACAGGTGGCATTCGTACGCTGATCTGGGGTGACAATCGCCATAACCCGCCGCAGGAGTTTTGGGACGCCGTCGGACAGGTCGATGTTCTGACCCTACCGGTAGACGGGTCGCAACATATTCTGAGCTTCGATCAGGGTAATGACATCGTGGCCAAGCTAAAGCCCAAGATCACTATCCCAACTCATTACCTGAACGAAGTCACGTCTTACACGCTGACCACGCTGCAATCAGCAGACGAGTGGGTAAAGGGGCAGCAAAGCTATCAGATGCTTGACAGTGCCAGCCTGAAACTGGAGGCCGGAGAGATTGCTGGTATGAACCAGGAGTTTATGCATTTCGGCAACAATGTCATGACTGGCTGAACTTTTTGGGAACCACCACTCACATGCGTCGCCAGTCTCCTCGTGACACGCGGCGCTCACAGAAAGGGCCGGTCAACGACCGGCCCTTTCCAATGAAGATCCGCAAACCTATTCGGCCGCGACTTTGATTACGGGTTGCATCCGTGCCAGCACCTCTTCGGACAAGTGGCACTTCACCTGATGCCCCTCGGCCAATGTCTGCACAGGCGGCACATGCGACTCACAGCGCCCATCTGGCACTTCGGATTTCCAGCGACACCGTGTCTGGAACGGGCATCCCGGTGGTGGGTTCATGGCCGAAGGAATATCACCCTCCAGAACGATGTGCTGCTTTTCGACCGATGTATCGGCGATGGGAACAGCACTCAGCAGCGCTTCGGTATAAGGGTGGTAGGGGGGTGCAAAAACCTGATCAGTTGTGCCCAGCTCGACCACGTGTCCCAAATACATTACCATCACACGGTCGCTGAGGTATCGCACGATGGAAAGGTCATGGCTGATGAACAGCAACGTGGTTTTGTGCTCGCGCTGAATTTCCATCAGCAGGTCGGTCACCGCAGCTTGCACCGAAACATCCAGCGCCGATACGGGCTCGTCGGCGACCACGATGCGCGCATCGCCAGCAAAGGCACGCGCGATACCTACGCGCTGCTTCTGGCCACCTGACAGCTGACGCGGCATCCGGTCAGCAAAGGCGCGCGGCAGCTTCACCAGATCCAGCAGTTCCAGCATCCGCTTCTTGCGCTCGGCCTCAGAATTGCCAACACCGAAGATTTCCAATGCCCGGATGATCTGGCGCCCGACGGTCATCGACGGGTTCAGCGTGTCGAACGGGTTCTGAAACACCATCTGAACTTCACCAACGGTCTTTGCGTCGCGCTCTTCTATGGGCACCTGTTCGATATTGCGGTTGTCCAGCAGAATCTGCCCGTCCGTGGCCGTCTCAAGACCCATGAGAACTTTGGCAAAGGTGGATTTGCCGCAACCGGATTCGCCCACGATGGCCAATGTCTCGGATTCATGCGCCTCGAAACTGAGCGTTTCGTTTGCTTTCACAACCTTCTTTTCGCCACCACCGAACAGGGCATTAGCTGCAACCTCATAGTATTTCTTGAGGTTGTCCATCTTCAGAACGACTCTGCCGATCTCACCTTTCGCTTTCTGATCACCCACCGTGATTGGTGCGTTCCAGTCAATCTCTTTGAATTTCAGGCAACGGGTATGGTGCCGGTCATTTCCGGGCACCGCCTCCATCAGGATGTCCTTGGCGTCACAGCGACCCTCTTCGAAATAGTCGCAGCGCGGGCCAAAGTTACAACCAGGGGGCCGCTCATGGGGTAGGGGAAAGTTCCCCGGTATAGCCACCAGCGGGCGCGAATTCTTGTCGGCCCCCGGCAGCGGGATCGACCGGAACAGGGCCTGCGTGTAAGGATGCTGCATCTCGTCAAACACATCCTTGATCGAGCCGCGCTCGACTGCCTCACCCGAATACATCACGCAAAGCCGGTCGCAGGTTTCCAGAACCAGCCCAAGGTTGTGCGAAATGAACAGCATCGAAGTGCCGTATTTCTTGCCCAGATCCTTCACAAGTTCGACCACCGCAGCCTCAACCGTCACATCAAGTGCCGTCGTTGGTTCATCAAGGATCAGAAGCGCCGGTTTTGACATCAGTGCCATTGCGATCACGATCCGCTGTTGCTGACCGCCTGACAGCTGGTGCGGGAACGAGTTGAGCATTCGTTCGGGGTCCGGCAGGCGCACATCGGTGACAACTTCCAGCGCGCGCGAATACGCTTCTTCCGCGCTGACGCCCTCGTGAATCATGGGCACTTCCATCAGCTGCTTGCCGATCTTCATCGCCGGGTTCAGCGAGGCCATCGGTTCCTGATAGATCATCGCGATCTCATTGCCGCGTATGTCTCGCAATTCATCTGAACTCATTTCCGCCAGATCACGACCCTTGAACTTGATTGTACCGCCAACGATGCGACCGTTTTTGCCAAGGTCCTGCATGACACCCAACGCCACCGTGGACTTACCGCAGCCGGATTCACCGACCAGACCAACAGCTTCACCGGGTTGCACGCTGACAGAGAAATCCATCACGGCCGGAATTTCCCGCAGGCGGGTAAAGAAGGAAATCGACAGCTTGTCGATCTCCAGGATCGGGCCGTCATAATCCGCCATCTTGCTCATCTTGTATCTCCTCACCAGATCGAGGGGATCCTCTTCATCTGGCTAAAAATATCTCGGGGGGTCCGGGGGGCTGGCCCCCCGGTCGCTTTCACATCAGTCTTTCAGACTTTCTTCGCGCAACCCGTCGGCCAGCAGGTTCAGACCCAGAACCAGCGTCAACAAGGCCAGCGCGGGTGGCAGAGCAGGGTGCAGGTAGATCGACAAAAGCTTGCGCCCCTCGTTGATCGTCGACCCCCAGTCAGGGCTTTCAGGTGGCAGGCCCAAACCAAAGAAACCTAAGGTTCCCAGTAGGATGGTGGTATAGCCAATACGCAGACAGAAATCGACGATCAGCGGGCCGCGCGCGTTGGGTAGGATTTCCCACAACATGATGTACCACGGACCTTCGCCACGGGTTTGTGCTGCCGCCACGTAGTCCCGTGTTTTGATGTCCAGCGCCAGTCCGCGCACGATGCGGAAAACGGTGGGCGAGTTCACAAAGACCACCGAGACGAAGACCACCAGAATACCGCCGGGGATATCGAACAGATCCAGATAGGTCGGCAGACCCCAGATACGATAGGCGTCGGTATTAATGATGTAGCCACCGGTCGAAATCAGAGACAAGTAGAACCAACCCGCTACCCCTAAAACTCCGATCAACAGCGGTGTTCGGAAGTTCGGTCTGGTATAATATCGTGAGTTCAGCAGCACACCGAGGAAGATGATCGGGAATACGAACAAGACGGCCGCCATGTAATTCGGTACCCCGGTCGCAACGATCTCGGGCGTGACCAGCAGATAGAACAGCAAGATCACCGGGAAGGCCAGAATCAGGTTCGCAAGGAACGACAGCAAAGTATCCAGCCGACCACCATAATAGCCTGCCGGAAGGCCCAACGTGATGCCAACCATGAAGGCAAACATCGTGGCAAGCGGGGCGATCTGAACAACAATCCATGCCCCTTTGACCATGCGGCTGAACACATCGCGGGCCAGATTGTCGCCACCCAGCAGATACCAGGCGTATTGACCGTCCTCTAGATTGGAAAGTGGCGTACCTGGCACTTTGTTCTTCATGCCCGAAACCTGTGACAGCGGGTCATGCGTGACGATCAAATCCATCGCGCCGAATACTCCGGTGAAAACCCAGAACATTACAAGGCCAAAGCCGATCATGCCGATGGGACTGTCAAACAGTTTGCCGTAGAGGCCAAGCTTGCGTTTGAAAGCGATCGACATGGCATAAAGGATGATCAACGACACCCATACAGGCAAGAACTGCTGGGACATGGCGCCAATAATCCCGGCGCTGGTGCCCATCACAACGCCCAGCACGATATAGGCGAGTGCGATTCCGACACTGGCCAAGAAACTGTAGCGCAGTGCAAGTTGTATCAGTGTCCGCAGGCCCGAGCTTGAGCTCAACGTACCGTCCGGGTTCACCGTCATCTGGTCTTCGGGCAGCACGATGCTGGCCAGCATCCAGACGGCAATGGATAAGACCATTAGCGCAAGGCCAAGGGCAAAAAGCGGGTTCAGGAAGGCGATAGAGCCGGTCCAGGTAAGTGGTTCCATGATCTAACCCTCCTTATGAAATGCGGATGCGCGGGTTGAGGTAGACATAGCCGATATCCGAAATCAGCTGGGTCACCAGCACCACAAAGACCGAAACGACCGAAATCGCCAGCAACAGCTGAATGTCGTTATTGCCCGCGGCCTGAACCAGCGCCCAGCCGAAGCCCTTGTAGTTGAACAGGGTCTCGACGATCACCACGCCATTCAGCAGCCAGGGGAACTGCAGCATGATGACGGTGAAGGGTGCGATCAGCGCGTTACGCAACGCATGTTTCATGACGATATTGGGGAAGGACACACCTTTCAGACGCGCTGTCCGGATATATTGGGCGGTCATCACTTCGGTCATCGAAGCGCGAGTCATTCGGGCAATATAGCCCATCCCATAAAGTGCAATAGTCAGGACCGGCAGGAAGAAGTTCTCAAAGGTCGGGTTCTCCATCGCTTGCGTGGCCGTGCCTTTGAACCACTTCAAACCAACTGCGGATGAGGTGAAGATGGCGATAAAGATCACGCCCGAGACATATTCCGGCGTCGCCGTCGTTGTGATGGCGAAGGTCGATAACGTCCTGTCAGTGGCAGATCCTTCTTTCATTCCTGCCAAAACACCAAGGATCAACGCGGACGGAACCATCAGCAACATGACCCAGAGCATCAGACGACCAGTCAGAGCCAACCGGTTCCCAACAACGGTGGAAACCTCTTCCTTGAAGACAGTCGAATAGCCCCAATACCCTTGCAGGATTCCGCAGAAATTCGGAGATTCTTCGGCGGTTTTGCCCGGCAGAATGCATCTTCCCTGAACGGTTCCGTCTTCATTCGTGTACCGATAAGAGGGCAGGACACCCAGCCATTCGCCGTATTTTATCGGAGTGGATTGGAGGTAACCATTTTTGCTCAGGTAGCTCTCAACCTGTTCATCCGACATCCGAAAGTTGCCCTGCGTTTTCGCCAGTTTCTCGAGGTTCGGATAGAGGTTGGTTAAGAAGAAAACCAGGAAAGTCAGACACAATGCCGTCAACAGCATGATGCCAACGCGCCTTAGAATGAAAAGTCCCATATTTGCCCCTGTGGGTCGGCTAGCGCGGGTTTCAAGGAACGCCACGCTTAGCTGTTATTATTTGTTCGTCGCGTTCAGGACGAAGAGGCCGCGCCAGGGTGGCGCGGCCTTTTGCTTTTTCGCTCAGGACGTAAAGCCGAACTTATAAAGCTGCGGCAGGTCTGCGATATGCTTTTCGACACCCACCAAATTGTCGCGGTGATGGCGCATCGCTGTCCGCCAATAAGGCTGGATCGTGACACCTTCGTCGATCATGATCCCCTGCAGTTTGGCCATCACTTCACGACGTTTGTCGACATCTGCGATCGAGTTCGCCTCGGCCAGCAACGCATCAAACTCTGCATTGGCAAAACCGGATTCGTTCCACGCGACTCCCGATTTATAGGCCAGTGCCAGAACCTGAGTGCCCAATGGGCGGTGGTTCCAGTTCGTCGACGAGAAGGCGTATTTCGTCCAGTCGTTCCAGAAGGTCGACCCCGGCAGAACTGTATGCTTGGCCTTGATTCCCGCGTCGTTCAGCTGCGCTACAACCGCGGCCGTGGTGTTACGGCGCCAGTCATCGTCGATTGATTGCACTTCGTGCTCAAAATCACCCATACCCGCTTCGTCCATCAGGGCTTTCGCCCCGGCAGGATCATACGGGATACGAGTCACGGCCGAGTCATGTTCAGGGTGCATCGGTCCGACGTGGCAGTTGTCAGCCGGAATGCCGTAGCCCGACATGCCCAGCTCCAGGCACACTTCGTTGTCGACCGCCATGGCCAAAGCCTGACGAACGCGCTTGTCGCCGTAGATCTTGTTGCCGTTTTCGTCTTCGGCCAACTGGTTCGGGCGGATAACGATGGTGAAGCCTGACGGGATTTCCGAGCGCACAAGCCCAATGCCGTCAAAGATGTCGACGAATTCGCCAACAGATTCCCAGTTCATGTCGATCTCTTCGGCCTCATAAGCTGCAAGGAATGCAGCCGGGTCAGTGCCGTAGTCGATGAACTCGATGCGGTCGATATAGCCGCCTTTGCCAGCCTCATATCCCCACCAGTCGAAACCTTCGTTGCGCACCAGCACACCTTTGACACCAACTTCATGGCTGTCAGGCAGCATGAAGCCCGTGCCGACGGGGTTTGAAAGCATGTCGTTCGCATCGAAGCTGCTATGAACGATTGCGGCGGGATAGTCCGCCATACCCGGGATGATCGTGATGTCAGGCGCGTTGCACTTCAGTTTGACAGTATGGGAGTCAACCACAGTGATTGCACCGTCCGCAGCTTGCTGAGTGCTTTCGTCGATAAGCGACGCCATACGCGATGCCATCGAGTTACCTTCCAGACCAGCGTCACACCATCCTGCAATGTTGCGGGCCACGTCTTCGGCTGTGAAATCGTCGCCGTTGTTCCACTTTACGCCCTTGCGAACGTTCAATGTGTATTCAGTGGCGTCGTCATTGGCTTCCCAGCTTTCCAGCAGCATCGGCTTGAACGAGCCGTCGTTGTTGTATTCGACGAGGTACTCCAGCCAGCCTGCTGTGAAAGTGGCAATTTGCGTCCAGTCATAAGTTCGCGGATCTTTGAGCGCGCGCACTTCCATCTGGTAGCGAATGGTACCGCCGCGCTGCGGCTCTTGTGCCGCCGCAGGCGATTGCAGACCGATCAAACCATAGGCCGTCGGTACCGCGACACCCAGCGCCGTCGCACGGACCAGAAATTCCCGGCGGCTAAGCTTGCCGTCACGGTATTCCTGCGCGTGCATCTCGGCCGCCCAGTGCACCTTGTCGTTGGTGATTGCCGTATTGGTCATAAATGTCTCCCTGTGACATTGATTTTGTTGATTTGTTCTTGTTCTAACCGACGCGGGCTTGTCCGGTCGCAAGAAAGAAGGATTCCGGTTTTTGGACTCTGTGCATCCCCATGCCGCCATTCGGCACCAGAAATCACTCAACGTCAACGTTCGGAATCGACATAAAATGCACAAAAGCGACGTTAGCGCATTGTTGATATTTCGGTGGGGATGTTCCTATGTGACACACCGCAGGGGGAGCCTCTTGCGGAATTTCGATGTCAAATTACTGATAAAAGACGAGAAACTTCTTCTTTATCTGTTGATCAAATTGCTTTCGCTATCAAATCCAGAGGAATGAACAACACCAGATATCACTTTGAGAAATCGACGTGATTCCATGTTTTCATTCTGGCCCGGAACCATGTGCGTTGACGTTTGGCAAATTGCCGGGTCGAGATTGTGGCCCGTTCACGGGCCTGATCCAACGTCATCATTCCATCCAGATAGGCCATAAGTTCTGGCACGCCAATGGCTTTGCAGGCGGGAAGAACGGGGTCGAAACGATCCCGCATCGCGCTCACTTCGTCAATTGCACCCAGTTCAAGCATCTGATTAAAACGGCGCTCGATCCGATCCAGAAGCCACGCTTTGTCGACGTCAAAAACGATAGGAACCGCATCATTGAGCCGTAAAATTGGCGGTGGCGTATCGGCCTGCCAAGATAACAGGCTGCGCCCCGTGGCACGCTGCACTTCCCAAGCGCGCTGCACGCGCGCGCGGTTCTGCGTATCCAGGCCAGCCAAAGTCTGTTCGTCAACCCCGGCGACAAGCTCGGCAACGGTCAGCAAGTCTGCTTCGGCCCGCACCTGCACCGGAGTTGCGGGGATCTCGGCCATGCCTTCGGTCAGGGCCGAGAAATACAATCCTGTCCCGCCGACAATGATTGGCCGCTGGCCCCCGGTCAGCAGTGGCACCACTTCTCGCAGCCAGTGACCGGCTGAATACTCCTGATCATAGGCGATGTGACCATAGAGCAGATGCGGTGCGCGTGCTTCTTCTTCGGCAGATGGTCGGGCCGAAATCACGCGCCAACAATCATAAACCTGACTTGCATCGGCATTGACGATGACCCCGCCATGGCGTTCGGCGATCTCCAGCGCCAGCGCTGATTTCCCGGATGCCGTCGGCCCTGCAATCAAGACAGGTTTGTCATCGGGAATAGGGGGCAATTGCCGAAATAATGCGTCTGTTGATCGCCGGGTCATATGCGGTTGCCTCAATCCTCACCAACCGCATTGAACCTGCGGAGCTTTTGCTTCATTTTGCGCCGGAAATTAACCCCGTGCCAGCCCGGAGCGCAACATGAGCCTTTCCCCGTCTTCTGAAACTTCCGAAACCCCGAAAACCACATACAAACGTGTCATGTTGAAGATTTCAGGCGAGGCATTGATGGGGGATCAAGGCTTTGGCCTGCACCCGCCAACCGTTCAGCGCATCGCGCAAGAGGTGAAATCGGTTCACGATCTGGGTGTTGAGATTTGTATGGTTATCGGTGGCGGAAACATTTTCCGCGGCCTGAGCGGGTCTGCCCAGGGTATGGAGCGGACGACAGCAGACTATATGGGGATGTTGGCTACGGTGATGAACGCACTGGGTATGCAGTCAGCCCTGGAAGAGATTGGGGTGTTCACGCGGGTTATCTCGGCCATTCGGATGGATGAGGTGTGCGAGCCGTATATTCGCCGTCGTGCCGTGCGGCACCTTGAAAAGAAAAGGGTTTGCATCTTTGCGGCCGGAACTGGCAACCCGTATTTCACCACCGACACTGCAGCGACCTTGCGCGCCAATGAAATGGCGTGTGAGGCGATTTTCATGGGCAAGAACGGTGTCGACGGCGTTTATGACAAGGACCCCAAACAACATGCCGACGCGGTGCGTTATGACACGGTCACCTATGACGACGTTCTGGCCAAGCGGTTGCGGGTCATGGATGCGTCGGCCATTGCGCTGGCGCGTGACAACAACCTGCCTCTGATCGTCTTTGGTCTGGATGAGCCCGGCGGTTTCCGTGGTATTCTTGCAGGCGAGGGGACATATACCAAAGTTCAGGGTTGAGGCCCGAACGAGACCTGGCCCAGAGTGTTAGAAATTCAGCCCCGGCAGCCCCGCCGGGGCTTTTTCTTTTGCTTCAGCTTGACGGTCGCGGATGGCGCTGTCTAAGTAGCGTTGTCCTTCTGCAGTGAAGGGCTGCCCGGTGTTTCGTCAGTCCGTGACGCAAGCACAGGCTGGGCTGGAAGACCTGCCATGATTTCTGAGATGTCCGGAAACATGAGCGGGCATCTTGTTGATATGACAGCACAACTAAGGAGCAATGAGGCATGAGCTCTCTGGATATCGATTTCGTTCGGGCACAGTTTCCGGCTTTTTCCGAACCCAGCCTGAAAGGACAGGCGTTTTTTGAGAACGCTGGCGGGTCTTATACCTGCAAGCCGGTGATCGACCGGTTGACGCGGTTCTATACGCAACGAAAGGTTCAGCCCTACGCCCCGTATGAAGCAAGCCGTCTTGCAGGTGCCGAGATGGATGAGGCACGTGCGCGCATGGCCGCCATCCTGGGTGTTGAAACTGATGAGTTGAGCTTTGGCCCTTCGACAACACAGAATACCTATGTTTTGGCGCAGGCATTCCGGCAGTGGATGAAACCGGGTGAGGCGATTGTCGTGACTAATCAGGATCACGAGGCAAATTCGGGCCCTTGGCGTCGTCTCGCCGAGGCAGGGATTGAGGTGAGGGAGTGGCAGATCGATCCGGAAACCGGATCACTGAACCCACAGGATCTGGAAAACATGTTGGACGAAAAAGTGCGTCTGGTCTGTTTCCCGCATTGTTCCAATGTGGTGGGAGAGATTAACCCGGTCACCGAGATCACTGCGATTGCCCACGCGGCCGGCGCATTTGTCTGCGTGGACGGCGTATCTTACGCCCCGCATGGGTTTCCGAACGTTGGTGATCTGGGGCCGGATATCTACCTGTTTTCGGCCTATAAAACCTACGGCCCGCATCAGGGGTGCATGGTCATTCGCCGAACACTGGGAGAGTTACTGCCCAACCAAGCGCATTATTTCAACGCTGATGTTCTGTATAAACGCTTTACCCCGGCGGGCCCGGATCATGCACAGATTGCTGCAAGTGCAGGTATGGCCGATTACGTCGAGCTCCTGTGTGCTCATCACGGCGGGCCTGACGTGGGCGCGGCAGAGCAGGGTGCCTTTGCTCATGATCTGATGCGCGCACACGAGGTGTCCTTACTGCAACCTGTTCTGGATGCGGTAAAGGATCGCAATGCGGTGCGTCTGATCGGCACATCAGACGCCACCCGACGCGCGCCGACCGTTGCGCTGTCGTTGAACCGCCCGGCTGAACCTGTTGCAGCGGAACTGGCGCAATACGGCGTTATGGCCGGAGGCGGCGACTTTTATGCTGTGCGCCCCTTGAAGGCGATGGGAGTAGATCCGGCACAGGGCGTTTTGCGGGTCAGCTTTACGCATTACACCTCGCAGCAGGAGATTGATCAGCTTTTGGAGGCGCTTGAACGCGTTTTGTGATCCAGTTTCCGCCTGGATTCGTAGAATAAAGAAAACAACAGGGCGGAAATGGAATTCGAGCGGTCTCCAATCATCTTATGGTTCCGACGGGATCTGCGCCTGTCGGACCATCCGGCATTGACTGCAGCTGTCGCAAGCGGCCGCCCAATAATACCATTCTTTGTTCATGACCCTCTAGTGCAACACCTTGGCGCGGCTCCGAAATGGCGGTTGGAGTTGGGTCTGGAGATCTTTAGCGATGCTCTGAAGAGGCTGAGTAGCCGTCTGATCCTGCGGCGTGGCGATGCGCTTGAGCAGTTGCAGACACTTGTCAAAGAAACCGGTGCCAAGGCTGTTTATTGGTCGCGGGCCTATGATCCAGCAGCGATCAGACGCGATACACAGATCAAAACGGCACTGACCGAACTGGGTGTAGGCGCAAAGTCCTTTCCCGGTCATTTGCTTTTTGAGCCCTGGACGGTAGCAACAAAGCAGGGCCAGCCGTTTCGTGTCTACAGCCCTATGTGGCGCGCGGTTCAGCGGCGGGACGTGCCAACGCCGGATGCATTGGTGTCACGCTTGGCAGCGCCCGCAACCTGGCCTTCCAGTGATAAACTGAGCACCTGGCAGATGGGTGCAGGCATGAACCGAGGTGCTGCAATCGTGCGCCCCCATGTTCAACCCGGCGAGCAGGCCGCCCGCGATCGACTTGAGCACTTTCTCGACCAAATCCCCCGTTATTCCAATGACCGTGACCGGTTGGATCTGGACGGAACATCAAACCTGTCAGAATACCTTTCATTGGGCGAGATCGGGCCACGTACTGTCTGGCACAGGGTTCAACAGGCTGCGATGACGGGAACCCCCGGCGCTGAGGCATTTCTGCGCCAGTTGGTCTGGCGTGAGTTTGCCTATCACCTGATGTATCACTCACCGCATCTGCTGACCGATAACTGGAAAGCGGAATGGGATGATTTCCCTTGGAATATCGATCCGCACCACCCTGAAGTTGCCGCCTGGAGGCGAGCCCGAACCGGAATTCCTGTCGTCGATGCTGGCCTGCGGCAGATGTATGTGACAGGCCGTATGCATAACCGGGCCCGGATGATTGTTGCCAGTTACCTGACCAAGCATCTGATGACACACTGGAAAATCGGGATGAACTGGTTCGAGGATTGCCTGATTGACTGGGACCCAGCCTGTAACGCCATGGGCTGGCAGTGGGTTGCGGGATCAGGCCCCGATGCGTCGCCCTTCTTTCGTATTTTCAACCCCGAAACGCAGGCCGAAAAGTTTGATCCGCAGGGGTCTTACCTGCGGCGCTGGATCGCCGAAGGCCAGACGAAACCCAGTGACGTTGCACTTTCCTATTTCGCTGCGGTTCCCCGGTCATGGAACCTGTGTCCGCAGGCGGGTTATCCCGAGCCTGTCGGGAAACTGGCGGATGGACGAAACCGCGCCTTGCGTGCGTATGAAAGCCGAAAATCTCACTAAGGAACTGAAAACTTGCCAGAAACAGAATCGCGGCCTAGCCTGAGACCTGTGCCGCAGAGGGGAGAGCGGATGGTGCTGACGACGACAGAGGGGCAGTCGGATCTGCCCAGGTATTTCGCCCAGGTCTTCAAGATGCTGACCAGAATGGAGTCGGGGCGACTGGACATAACATTGCCAGATGGTCGCATCTTTCGCGCAGAGGGACCCAAGGCAGGGCCTGTTGCTCAGATCGATATCCACGACGGAGATGTTTTTGCCCGTCTGATCCGCGAAGGCGAGCTGGGGTTTTCTGATGCGTATCTTGAGGGCGGCTGGAGCACGCCTGATCTGCGCTCATTTATGGATCTTGTCCATCTGGGGTCCGAGACCGTCTATGACGGGTTTACTGGGAAGTTCCTTGTTCAGGCCTATGAACGGCTGCGGTTCTGGCTTCATCGCAATAACCGGACGCAGGCGAAAAAGAATATCTCGTACCACTATGATCTGGGCAATGACTTCTACGGTTTGTGGCTGGATGACACGATGACTTATTCCAGCGCTATCTTTGAAACCGGGCAAGAAAGTCTTGAGAAGGCGCAAACTGCGAAATACGCCAGCCTTGTCGATGAAATGGGGGCCAAACCCGGCGACCACATACTGGAAATCGGATGCGGTTGGGGCGGTTTTGCCGAATATGCCGCGAAAGAGCGGGGTTTGCATGTAACCGGCCTTACGATTAGTGAGGAGCAGTTCAAGTTTGCCAATGAACGCATTGAAAAAGCAGGACTTTCTGATAAAGTGAAGTTCAAGTTGCAAGACTATCGCGACGAGCGTGGGCAATATGATGGCATCGCCTCTATCGAGATGTTCGAGGCGGTCGGTCAAAAATACTGGCCGGTTTATTTTGAAACCGTTCGCGAACGGCTGAAGCCGGGGGCGCAAGCGACCTTGCAAATCATAACGGTAGGTGACCACCGCTGGGATTATTACAAGAACGGTGTTGATTTCATTCAGAAATACATATTTCCGGGTGGAATGCTTCCGTCGCCCACGATCCTACGGCAGCAGATCAATCTGGCGGGTTTGAATGTGGTGAAGTCGAAAGAATTCGGCAAAAGTTACGACCTGACGCTGCGGCGGTGGTATGAGACGTTCAATGCAAAATGGGAACAGATCGCAGACCTGGGCTTTGATGAGCGTTTTCGCCGCATGTGGAATTATTATTTGACTGCCTGTGGCGCAGCCTTTGACACGCGCAATTGCGATGTGACACAGATCACCGTAGCAAAGCAAGTTAACTGACGGACCGTAACATGCCCACTGCCTCGCGTCTTGTAGCCGCCGTTTGCCTCATCGTGCTGGCATTCATTGTCTCTGGCATGATTATCGAGAACGGCGAAGAAGGTAAGGATTACGGGTACTTTACCCTGGTTAACATGGGCCTTGGTGCGGTTTGCGGGTGGGGCATCATGGGCAAGCGTGCAGGGCGCGGCTGGACTGCTGGGATCAATAACGGCCTGACTGGTGTCGCCTCGCTGATATTCTGGGCGTTGTTCGTGCAGGGCTGTTACGAAATGTTCCGGCTTGCCATGCGCAACCGTTACGGTGGCCCATTTGAGGCCATCCTGGCCATTTTCAAGATCGGGATTGAGTACGGTAAGCTTCTGATTTACCCGGAAATCCTGATTGCATTCCTAATTGGGGCTGTTGTCTCGGGGCTGGCCACAGAACAGGCCAGCCGGTCGTGGCGCTGATCCGTTACTGACAAGAGAGATCGAATTTGTCTGATTTGTTCTTTTATGGAACGCTGCGACACTTGCCGTTGTTGGAACGCGTTCTTGGCCATCCTCTGAGCGAAACCAAAGCGCGGCCCGCCCAACTTCGAGGCCATGCTGTCCATTCTGTTCAGGGGCAGGATTTCCCAATGATCGTGGAATTGGAAGGTGCCAGTGCTGAAGGTTTACTGGTGCAGGAATTGTCGTCTTTGAATCTGGCTAGGCTGGATTATTACGAAGGGTCTTTCGACTATGATCTGAAGTCTCTGAAGGTCGAATTGGAAGACGGGACCGAGGCCCAAGCTCAGGTCTTTTTTCCTGCCCCCGATGCTTGGAGACCGGGTGATTTGTGGTCGTTTCAGGACTGGGCGGACAGATTGGGCGAACTTACAACGCTCGCCGCTGAGGAAGAGATGGCCTATTTCGGGAAGGTCGATCCCCGGGTCATGGCCCGCAGTGTTCGCGCCACGCAAACGCGCGCCTGGTCAAAGATCATGGCCGGGCAGCGGCGAACCGGTGATCCGCGGGACATTGCAAAAGACGTGATCGTGCATCGCCATGACCGGGTGTATCTTGATTACTTCGGGATGGAGGAAATCGATCTGCAACACCGGCGGCATGACGGCAGCATGGGTCCGGTTCTGCGCCGTGGAAGTTTGTTGCAGGGCAGTGCGGTCGGCGTTCTGCCCTATGATCCGGTCCGCGATACCGTTTTGATCGTGGAACAGTTCAGACCACCGGTTTTTCTGAACAACGATCCGGAACCCTGGCTTTGGGAAGCGGTGGCCGGGATGATTGATCCGGGCGAGACACCCGAACAGGCCGCGCATCGAGAGGCGATGGAGGAGGCGGGTATTCGTTTTGACAGGCTGGAATATGCTGGCGGTGCCTACACCTCGAGCGGATCTTCCACCGGGTTCATGTATCTTTATGTTGGTCTGGGTGAGTTGACGCACACCACAATCACCGGTGGCCTGGACACAGAAGGTGAAGACATCCGCAGTCAAATCCTGCCGTTCGAAGAGTTCATAGACATGACGGATCGCCATGTTTTCAAGGATCTACAATTAGTGTCTCTGGCTTATTGGCTGGCCCGCCACCGGGACAGATTGCGCGGGTGACTATCCCGCTTGTGGTCGCGGCGGTGCGGCTGTAAATCTTCGATGGTACAAAACGACAAGGGGCCATCATGCGCATTGCACGAGATCTTGCTGACGCAGTAGGAAAAACACCGCTGATCCGGCTGCGCCGCATCAGTGAAGAAACTGGTTGCGATATTCTCGGCAAAGCCGAATTCATGAACCCCGGCCAATCCGTCAAGGATCGTGCAGCACTCTATATTATCCGTGACGCAGTCGCGCGGGGCGATTTGAAGCCCGGCGGCACCATTGTGGAAGGCACCGCAGGCAATACCGGTATTGGCCTGGCGCTGGTGGGTGCGTCAATGGGGTTCAAGACCGTGATTGTGATCCCGGAAACCCAGTCGGAAGAAAAGAAAGACATGCTGCGGCTGGCCGGTGCACAACTGGTTCAAGTTCCGGCCGCACCTTATCGTAACCCCAACAATTTTGTGCATTATTCCCGGCGTTTGGCCGAGAAATTGGCGCAGACCGAACCCAATGGGGCGATCTGGGCCAATCAGTTTGACAACGTGGCGAACCGGCAGGCCCATGTTGAAACCACAGGACCCGAAATCTGGGAACAAACAGATGGTAAGGTCGACGGGTTTATCTGTGCTGTCGGGTCGGGTGGTACGTTGGCCGGGGTTGCCGAAGCGCTGCAGCCCAAGGGTGTGAAAATCGGTTTGGCCGATCCCATGGGGGCGGGTCTCTACTCTTACTATACCACCGGTGAAATCGCGATGGAGGGAGGTTCGATTGCCGAAGGTATCGGACAGGTGCGGATAACAAAAAATCTCGAAGGGTTCACGCCGGATCATTCCTATCAAATTACTGACACCGAGGCACTGCCTTACATCTTTGACCTGCTCCGCGAAGAGGGGCTGGTTATGGGCGGGTCGACCGCAATCAACATGGCGGGCGCTGTGCGTCTGGCCAAGGAAATGGGGCCGGGCCACACGATTGTGACCGTCCTTTGCGACTATGGCACACGGTATCAGTCCAAATTGTTCAACCCGGACTTTCTGCGCGAAAAAGACCTACCGGTACCGAATTGGATGACCGGTGCACCGCGCAGCATTCCCGGCGTTTTCGAGGACGTGTGATGCCTAAGCAGGCTCGCCTGTTTCTGACACTGGTTTTTCTGTGTCTTGTCGGGTTCGCAGGCGGTGCTGTTGCGCAGCTGACCGACAGGCAAAGCGAGTATTACCGGGGCTGGATAAAAACGGCGGACCGTGCCGAGTCGGTGATCGAAGCAAACCGTGCGTCAAACGCTGCGTTTGAGAATTTACGTTCTGAAATAAACGGTTACCGAGAGGACTTTAACAAGGCGCGCAGCGCCAATACGGATCGTATCGCAACGCTGGAAAGCCAGATCAAGGCGCTTGGTCCGAAACCCGAAGGGGACGCGACCGAACCTGAAGATATCGCTAAATTGCGAACTCATCTTAATGATCAGCTCAACAGTTTGCGCGTGCCTCGCATCATTTCCGAAGAAGCGTATAGCCGCGCAAACGGATTGATCAGTGAAATCGACCAGATTATCCGGAAACGGCAAACGAAGGAGTTTTTCCAACGCGGTCCGTCGCCGATCAACCCCGTATATTGGGGACCTGCGTGGCAGGATGTAAAAGAAGCGCTTTTGAGCCTGGCGAATGAAATATTTGCCAACCTGCGATCGGACGTTGTCAAAGAACGCATCCGTGATCGCGGTTTGGGCATTCTGTTTTTAGTGATCCTCGCGGCAGTTCTGCTGATCTTTGGCAAGCGTTGGTCAGAGAAGGGCGGCGACTATCTAAGATTGCTGGGTGGAGCCGGGACAGGTGCCTGGTCCTTCATCATTTCGCTGCTGCGGATCCTGTTGCCCTGGATTGGTGTCGTTGCCGCCATTACGGCGATCAGCCTATCGGGCATTCCGGGCCTGCGCGGCAGTTTGTTGCTGGAAAATATCCCGTATTGGGCGGCAATCGCCTTATTCTACGACTGGATCGGCCGACAGATTTACGTGATTGGTGCTTCGCAGGGGTTCAAGCGGCTGTCTGCCGCGCGGATCACCGAGTTGCGCATCTACATCGATCTGTTGGCTTTGATGCTGATCCTGCATGAATTGGCGCTTCTGTTCCAGCAGATCGAAAACGTCTCGGACGCGACCCGTGCGGTCATCAGTTTCCCCGTGATCGTCGGAACGGCTTTGCTTTTGCTCCGTGTGCGCCAAATCCGGACGAACGACCAACTGCTTGATCAAACGGCGTCCACAAGGGCGGCCGGATTCAGCCAAATGGTGGAATTCCTGCGCAAGGCCATGTTCCTGCTGGGGATCGCAACACCCGTACTGGCACTTGTCGGCTACACTAATGCGGCCGAAGCGATCGTGTTTCCGGCGGTAAAAACGCTGGTTCTGATTGCCGCTCTGGCAATTTTCCAACGGTTCGTCAGTCAGATATACGGATGGATCACAGGGCAGGGCGACGCTGCGCGCGACTCTCTTTTTTCGGTCCTGGTGGGCTTTGCACTCGCCATCCTCGCGCTGCCTGTTTTGGCGATTTACTGGGGTGCGCGCGAAACCGACCTGCTTGAAGTATGGTCACGTCTGTTGCTTGGCTTTGACATTGGCGGTGTCACGATCTCGCCCAGCAATTTCCTGACGTTTATCGCTGTTTTCGCAATCGGATATACGCTGACACGGTTGTTGCAAAGCGGGTTGCGCAACTCGCTGTTGCCCAAAACCAGTATCGATCCGGGCGGGCAGAACGCGATTGTCGCTGGCTCTGGGTATATCGGAATATTTCTGGCCGCGCTGGCTGCGATCATGGTCGCGGGGTTTGATCTGTCGTCGCTGGCAATTGTTGCAGGTGCACTGTCTGTCGGTATTGGCTTTGGCCTGCAAACGATTGTGTCCAATTTCGTGTCCGGTATCATCCTTCTGGTCGAACGGCCAATTTCCAAGGGTGACTGGATCGATGTGAACGGGATGATGGGCTACGTACGTGACATTTCCGTCCGCTCGACCCGTATCGAGACGTTCGACAGATCGGATGTGATCATCCCGAACTCGGACCTGATCAGCGGCGTCGTCACGAACTACACCCGTGGCAATACTATCGGCAGGGTGATTGTTCCGGTCGGCGTTGCCTACGGTACAGATACGCGTCTGGTCGAGACTATTCTGGGTGAGGTTGCAAACAACCACCCGATGGTGCTGGCCAACCCGGCGCCCAGTGTGGTTTTCCAAGGATTTGGGGCGGATGCGTTGGATTTTGAAATCAGGGCGATCTTGAGGGATGTGAACTGGGTTCTGTCCGTCAAATCCGACATGAACCACGAAATCAACCGACGCTTCCTAGAAGCAGGCATCGAAGTACCCTTTGCACAGCGTGATATCTGGCTGCGCAATCCCGAAGCATTGCCGACCTCGAACAAGGTCAAAGAGGTTGGATCAGCGTCCAAACAGAACGTAGATGAATTGGCGACAAGAGAGCCAGTGGAACTGACCGAATCTGATCTGGACCCTGACGCTGGCGATGAATTATGACGACCAGTCGGAAAGCTCAAGGGGGAGTTTCTGGTCGTTTGCCCCTCCGGGAAGGCTACCGGATTTAATTGATCCATTCCGGTGATTTCACCGAATTGGGGCCTTGCAAATCTTATGACATTGGTCCAAACATCGCCGGCACGGAGAGGTGGCCGAGTGGTCGAAGGCGCACGCCTGGAAAGTGTGTAGGCGGGGAACCGTCTCCAGGGTTCGAATCCCTGTCTCTCCGCCATCACCCCCTTGGACAGAAGCCCAAACCCGCCCCGGCGTCTCGGCTGTGTACAACTTAGTTTCGTGTACCACGCCGGGTCTTCGAAAGCGCAGGATCGTACTTCCCGGACACTTTTGCTTTTCCTAAAATGAACGCGCGTTAAGCCGGAAAACGAAAAAAATACCACAAACATTAACAAAAATGTCCATTTGATATAGAATTACAGTGTTTTTGTTCGGTAACTCTTGGGTTTTCGTGTGGCGCAAACGCTTTATGATAAATACGGTGGCTTCAAAACGATCAGCCGTGTCGTGATGACCTTCTATGAAATGGCGTTGGATTCGGATGACATCGGCCATTATTTTGAAGATATAGATATGCCGCGGCTGATTGATCATCAGACGAAGTTTGTATCGTCCCTGATAGGCGGACCGGCGTCATTCAGTGATGACAGGATCGAAGCCGTACACAGGCATCTGAGTATCTCACATGACGAATTTGATGTGATGGCTGAGCTGTTTGGCGAAGCGCTGAGCGTGCATGGTATGTCCGATCAGGATATCAAAACCGCGCTGGCCGCAATTGAAGGGAAGCGTTCAATTATCGTCGCCCGAAACGCGGCATGAGCATTCATGCAATAAACGAACAGCTGTTACGCGCCATCGGTGTCGGCATTGCCGTGGTGCGCGCCTCGGATCTTCAGTTCGTTTTTCATAACGGGCCGTTTTCGGAGTGGTTTGGAACCCCTGAGAACGACAGTACACTTACGGACATTCTTCCCGCCCTTGATCCCAAAGAGTTGGAAGACGTCAAGCAATCGGGCCTGAGATATTCGGTTGAGTTGCAGATCAAACCAAAGCGGCGGACGTTGATCTTTGCAGTCGCAGTTTCGTTGGCCAAAGGGCTGTCCGAGCAGGTTCTGATTGTCGAATGCCAGAACATCACGCGCATTCGCGAGCTGGAAAGCATGATCGACAGCTATTCCACCATGGTCGAACGCAACACGCGAGAGCTGGAACGCGAGAAAGAACGGGTGGAACGCCTGCTTCTGAACCTGATGCCACGGGCTGTTTATGAAGAGTTCAAAACCTTCGGTGTCGTCACTCCGCAGCTCTACAAGCAGGTGTCCGTGGTCATGCTGGACTTTGTGGGTTTCACCGATTTCGCGGCCAAGACCGACCCGACAGTGACCCTGAGCGAGTTGAACGACATTTTCACAGCGTTTGACAGGATCGTTGAGCAATTCGGGTGTGAAAGGATCAAAACGATTGGGGACGCATATCTTGCGGTCTCAGGCATGCCTGACCCGACACCCGATCACGCGACTGCTGTGGCCCATTGCGCGGTACGTTTCCTGCGCTATCTCGAACGCCGTAACGAAAGCCATCCCCACAAATGGCAGGCTCGGATCGGTTTGGGTATGGGGGCCGCGGTCGGGTCTGTCGTGGGTATTCAGAAATACGTCTACGACGTTTTCGGTCCGGCGGTAAATATCGCGTCCCGACTGCAAATTTTCGCCAATCCTATGAAAATCGTTGCGCCGGAAGAGATGAAATACGCCCTGATTGACGAGTTTCAGGTCTCGGACCTGGGGGGCGTTGACATAAAGGGAATGGGCGAGATGAACCTGATCAACGTAACGTCCGGGCTGAGCTTGCCGCAAAGCAGCCGTACTTTCTGACAGGTGTCAATCGTCCTGCGGGATCAGGCCCAGCCCGCGCAGGTAGATACCAATGCCGCTTTCCAGTAGGTCTTCCGGGGGGAAGGGTGACGTCGCCCCGGTATTGCGCGCGTATAATTCGACCACGCCATGGCTCATCGCCCAGATATGTGCGCTGAACATCGACGCGGGCGGGCGTTTTTCAGGTGGAATATGCTGCGACAGGTCGTCGGCGGCTTTTTCAAGAACGGATTTGGCCCGATTGGCGGCCATTGATAGCTCGGGGGTGCGATTCAACGAAATTCCGCTTTCGAACATGGCAATGTAATGGCCGGGGTTCTTCCGGGCAAAAGCCAGATAGGCCCGCCCGGTTGCCTCGAAGGCCGTCAGGGCAGAGGGTTGGCCCTTGTCATAAGCGTATTGCATCAGGTCCGCGAACATCTCGAACCCTTGCCGTGCAGCTTCGGCGATAAGGTCTTCACGCCCTTCAAAATGGCGATAGACTGCGGCTGGTGTTACGCCAGCGGTTTTGGCGGCTTCAGATAACGTAAAACCTGTCGGCCCCTTTTCTTCGATCAGGGACAAGGCTGCCTCGATCAGGGCTTGCTTTAGGTTTCCGTGATGATAACCGCGTTTCGACATCCCGGCCTCAGGCTCTTTGATTAGGTATTGGAAGACAAGCGGATAGACCACATGCACACGGTCGTCCAACACTTGCCCTTGAAAGCCTTGGCCGGGCAGGGCGAAAACGCAACCTACGCTTCCCAGACATCCGGACCACCGCAGATCAGGGGATCAATGTCGCCAATGCTTTTTGCGTCCTTCTCATCATAGTCCAGCGTGTGCAGGACCGTTTGGATTGCTGCAAGACGGGCGCGTTTCTTGTCGTCGGACCGGACAATTGTCCAAGGAGATATGTCTGAATGTGACCGGGTCAGAGTTTCCGAAATCGACTGTGTGTATTCGTTCCACTTGTCTAACCCAGCCACGTCAATTGGGCTGAGTTTCCATTGCTTTAATGGGTCGATTTCACGGGCCAGAAAGCGGTTCAGTTGCTCAGCGCGCCCGACATTGAGCCAGAACTTGAAGAGTTTGATGCCATCATTGACCAGACCCGTTTCAAGCGGCAGAACCTGACGAAAGAACCGCTCGCGCTCTTCCTGGGTGCAGAAACCAAAGACGTTCTCGACCACGCCGCGATTGTACCAACTTCGGTCAAAGAAAACGATTTCCCCGGCGGCGGGCAGGTGAGGGATGTAGCGCTGGAAGTACCATTGACTGCGTTCAGTCTCTGAGGGTTTGCTGAGCGCCACGTTGCGCGCGCCGCGTGGGTTCAGATTTTCACGAAACCGTTTGATCGTTCCGCCCTTGCCGGCGGCATCGCGGCCTTCGAAGATGATGGCGATCCGTTGGGCGGTGTCCTTGACCCAAGACTGCATTTTGACCAGCTCGATCTGGAGCAGTTCCATCTGCTCATCATAGTCCTTGGTCTTCATCTTCTCGCTATACGGGTAGGTCGGATTCAGGATATCGCCTTTCTTCGAATTCTCGATCTCATCCCGCACAGCTTTGGGCGCGCTTTCCTGAAAGTACTTCTCGATAGAACCTTTTGCGGTCCGGGCCATTTGTCACCTCGCGATAAAACCCATATCCGACTATGGATTAGTGCTTGGATTAACGCAAACCTGCACGCCGCGCTGCACGATCAATTGCGGCAGCAACCTCGGGCGCTGCGACAACCTGCGGCATGTGACCGATCCCCGGTAACGCGACCAGTTCGGCCTGCGGGATTTGCTGGATCAGACTTTGGGAATGCCATTCAAGGCCGACAGTGTCGTCGGCGGTGCCGTGAACGATTTCGGTTGGCACTGAAATCTCACCGTATCTCGGCTGTATTTGGGTTATCTCATCCAATAGGTTGGCCCGTTGCTTGGCATTTGCATGCATGGAACTGCGACGGATGGTCAGGCCGGGCCCGAAATGATCAGCGTATCCGGCAGGGGCCGATTGGGGCGCAAATACACTGTCCAATGCCCGTGTCACGTACCAATCGGGCACGAATGAAGAGATCAGGGGCAGGGCGAGCGCGTTGCCGACCGAGGTAGACGCCAATTGGTTAAACCCATCCAGCGGCGTTTCCCACGGAATGGCAGCGGGTGCGATCAGAACAAGCGCCGAGAGATCCTCGGGCCTGGTGACCGCCCATGCAAGCGCCACTGAACCGCCATAGCTTTGGCCCGCCACGATAGGCTTGTCCGCCCCAAGCTGGGCAGCAGCTTTTTGCAGGATATCCGCTTGTTCCGTGATCGTTTCACCGTCTGGGTTGAAACTTTCTGAAAATCCCAGGCCGGGCCGGTCAAAAACGATGACGCGGTAGTTTTCAGCCAGAATGGGTGCCAGCGCAAAAGTCATGTCGCGGGTGTTGCCGCTTGAGCCGTGAAGAAGGACCACGTCTAGCCCTTTCCCCATGACAACCGCATGAACGGCGATCCCGTCGACATCAAGAATCTGGCCTTCGGGTGGGAAAGCCGCTTCTGCCTGCGCTTCATTCCGGGCGCTGCGCCACGCAGTCACAGCAGCAAGGCCCAGAATGATGAGGCCAAAGGATATCAAGTTCTTAGCGGCCAATTTCGCTCATATCAAAAGGCGTCGTCTGATAGATTTCGTTTATCCAGTTCCCGTAAAGAAGATGCGCGTGGCTGCGCCAACGGTTTTGAGGTGTCTTGGATGGGTCATCATCCGGATAATAGTTGATCGGCACGTTGATGGGCGTGTCATTGGCGACGTCGCGGTCATACTCCTGTTTCAGCGTGTCGCTGTCATATTCAAAATGATTGAAGATATACAGCGCGCGGTGGCTGGGATCCTCGACCAGACAAGGGCCTACATCGTCGCTGCCCAGAAGGGTCGTCAAACCCTGCGCAGCGTCGATCTCAACTTGTTTCATTTCCGTCCAGCGGCTGACCGGGATAACGCAATCGTCAGAGAACCCACGTAAGAAAGGTGATGCAGGGTTCAGATTGCGGTGACGGAAGCAGCCAAAGGCCTTGGCATCCAGCATGTGTTTTCGGACACCATGAAAATGGTTGATCATCGCCATCCCGCCCCAACAAACGCCAAAGGTTGAGTGAACGTTTGTCTGAGTCCAGTCAAAGATCTCGCTGATTTCATCCCAATAGGTGACGTCACAAAATTCCAGATGCTCGATCGGTGCGCCAGTAATGATCAGGCCGTCGAACTTTTGGTCCTTGACCTCCTGAAAAGGCTGATAGAACTCGGACATATGCTCGGCGGCGGTGGTTTTTGTCTGGTGTTCCGTCATACGGATCAAAGACAGTTCGATCTGCAACGGGGTTGCGCCGATCAGGCGCGCAAACTGGTTTTCCGTCTGAATCTTCTTCGGCATCAGGTTCAGCAGCCCGATGCGCAGGGGGCGAATATCCTGACGCATTGCCTGATCCTCGGACATGACCATAACGCCCTCTTTGTTCAGGACATCATAGGCGGGCAGATCTGAGGGAATTTTGATGGGCATGTGTCTTACTTCGAAGAGATTAGGGAAAACTGGTAGTTAGGCGTTATTGCGACTGGCCTCAAGGGTGCGTTCGATCAACTCATCGAAATCAGCCGCATCGCGGATCTTGCCGATGTCGTTGGCATCAATCGTCACGCCCCAGTTCTTTGCCATCGCCTCGTACCGGGGCTGACGATGGGCCAGGGCTTGCGCATAGGTCCAGCGAACAAAATCATCGGGGTTGACCTCGGCCTCTGCACAGCCGTGTTGATCCAGATACTCGGTCCAGGAACGGGTCAGGAAATTGGCCTGATAAGACATGGGTTTTGGGGCCTTGTCGAAACGGCGCACAAGATCGGCCGTATGACCCTCGTCACCCTTTAGCCAGATCATGAGGGTTTGCCGCGCGAGTTCAGACAAAACCTGATCTCTTGGGTCCTCGGGATCTACCCACTCGCAGATGGATCCGCCCGTATCGCAGATAAAGTGAGGATATTTGTACAGACGTTCGGCGCGGTCGATGAAGTATTCGGTGTCCAGCAGCGCATGAATTTCGGCCAAGCGAAACTGTTCCTGCCTGCGGCGGTATTCCGGCATGTCCAAGCCACCCAGATCGGGGTTTCCCGGCTTGCCCAGATAAGCGGCAACAGGTGTCAGGTTGGCGAATGAAATATTCGAACCGATATAGATCGAATCCGACAACAGCAGTTCACGCAAGAACGGAACTTTCATAGCCTCGGCCTTGGCATTGTCGGTAATGTACTCGCCCATATAGCGTGTTCCGATCCGGTAATCGATCGAGTAGTGGAACCAGTTCCCGGAATCTCTGAGGATGTTGGATACGTAGGTCTTGCCCAATCCTGACATGCCAAAGAACAGCACTTTCTTGCGGCTTGCGGTGCGCCAGTCATTGGCTGAGGTGTAGATCATTTTGCGCTGTCCTTTTTTGCCCTAGCTAAATCGGGCAGCGCACGGCGTCAATTGGGCTGGGACGAACGATTCAGAACCAAAAGGCCAATCGCCAGAACGGCAAAGCCCAGAAAGGCGTTAGGGGGCAGGGACTCTTCGCGCAGCAATGCGCCCAGAACTATAGCGACCGGGGGTATGACAAGCGTCACCAGCATAAGATTGCCACTGCCGGCCATTGCCAAAACCCGATAGTAAAGCAGATATGCGCCGGCCGTTGCGACGATCGCATAGTACCCGATGGCCGCCCAGGTTATTGCGGGTAACGCCAAGCTGGGTACTCCATCAACTGCTAGTGTTATTGGCAATACCAGCACTGTCGAAGCCGTCAGCATACCGGCGGCGGCAACCACCGGTGGAAGGTGCGATAATGTCTGCCTCGCCCAAGCCGCGGCGCATGCGTAGGAAACTGTTCCGGCCAACACTGCAAGCTGAGCGGTGCTTTGCAGGCTGAAACTCAAGAAATTCTGCGCTCCGATCGCGATTGAGACACCAAGAAAGCCCAGGCAGACACCCAGTAGCCGGTTTTTTGTCAATCGTTCGTCGCGAAAAAACACTGCTGCTATCAGAACGCCGAAGATCGCAGTTGCTGCGTTCAGGATCGCCGTCAGACCCGTGTCAATGTACAGCTGCCCCCAAGCCATCAGGCTAAAGGGGATGACGTTGTTCAACAGCCCCATGACCAGAAAAGCGCCCCAGACTCGGGGCACGCTTGGCACCTTGCCCCCCCCCCCGATCCAAGTCACCAGCCACAAGACCAGCATGGCCCAGAATGTGCGGTGCAAAACCGACGTCATCACGGGAAGTGTGTCCAGAGCGACCCGGATGGAAACAAAGGAGGCGCCCCAGATCAGTCCAAGCAGCAAAAGCTCGGTCCACCCGCGGAGAGAGAGGTGTTTTTGTTCGTTCATGCGGGCACTGTTTCATTGAAGTTAACCAACGGCGACCCGGTTCATGCGAAAAAGCCCCGCAGAAACTGCGGGGCTTTGTAGTAAATATGATTACTCAGATCAGTTCAGAGCGTATGTGATCTGAAAACCAACGCTCCAGGCGCTGTTGCCAGTGAATGTACCACGTGCCGCCGGACCGGCGCCATTTGAGGTGGCATCTCCGATATCCGTGTAACGCACACCACCGGAAATTTTGGCATTCTCAAGAGAATAGGTGCCACCCAGACCGATGCTCCAGAACCCATCTGTCGGGCCGAGGTTCGACACCGGCGTACCTTGGGAAGATTCGTAGCCCAGTGTCACAGCACCAGAAAATTCTTCCGAGAACTGATAACCCAAACCCAGCGAGTAGGTGAACGTGGCTTCGTCATAATCAACCAGGTTCGTCGTCGGCGGATAGTTTGGCGGGTTATACACAAGCTGTGGCCAGTCGACCCAACGGATCGAGCCGAACAACAATGTCTTGGGCGCCACACCAGTCTGGAAATCCAAGTTGATTGACTGGGGTGTTTCAATCTCACTTGTGGTGTTGAACGTTGCGACAGTCCCCGGTGGAATTGGTGGGAAAGGAGGCGGATTGAGCGATTCTGTCTGCGAAAGGTCGTGGCTGATCTTGGAGTTGTAAGTCAGCGATACACGTGCAGCGATTTCGGGTTTTTCCCACGCGACACCAACGACATACCCGAATGCGGTATCAGCGCTGGTATCCACCTGATAGCCTGCGGTAATCGGAACAGTTATCGAAGCCTCGACGCGTTGCGCGCGAATACCACCGATCGCACTGAATCCGCCATCGAATTTGTAGCGCAGCAGTGCAGTGATGGCATCTGTATCCGCTGTCGCCCTCAGGCTGTCGGTCCGACCGCCGGGAATTGGGTTGATAGACAGGGGATACGTGCTCGCGTACTGAATATCGGCGCCGTAGGGTTGATCGTAGATCAGCGCGAAATCAAGTTTTTCCGTAAGCGCCGTTTTGTACCCCAAGTGTGGCGTAAAGAAGTCGTTTGCAACTTCGCCGGAAGCAACGGGTTGGCCGCCGTTTGTACCAAAAATGTCTGGCATCGTACCGGTCACGCTTGGGTCGGTATACCCCAACCGAAACTGAACTGCAGAGCCTTCTTCAAAGATCAGGTTGATACCCTGACCGCTGCGGTCCAGACCGCCTGCATAACCAGCCGTTGCTCCAACGCACAAAGCGCACGTTGCGAGTAGTGTTGTTTTCATTCTGTCCTCCCGAACTTTTTTCGAGTATTTGCCTGGCGAAGAATTGAGTGAGTCCAGCGCCTACTCGTTGTGTAATGCGCGATACTTTCTTTTCAGTTAGTTTAAGGTCAACTGGTGACGGTGCGTTACTTGCTACCACTACAGTTCTGAACTGTTGCTAAACTGTTACGATTTTCGGACCAGATGTTCAGGAAAATGCCTGTAAAGATGACAGCAGCACCGATCAGCACCCAATGGTCGATGGGCTCGTGATAGAGGATCATTCCGATCACCGCGATTGTCGGAAGGCGTGCAAAATCAAAGGGAATGACGACGGTTGCCGGGGCGATAGACAGGGCATTGGTAATGCAGAAATGCGCTAACAATCCCGCCAATCCAACCAGAATCAAGTAGGGAGCAGTTTGCATTGTCGGAAGCGCAATCTGACCGTCGATGCCAGCGGCTGTGGCCCCAAGGACCGCTTGCATTGCAGTCAGCCAGAAAACGATACACCCAATGCTGGCACAACGCGTGAGCTTCTTAGTGGTAATCGTTGTAAAAGCAAAGAATACCGCGGATGCCGCCGCTGTTATTAAGCCGGGGCTCAACGGGGCAGCGCCTGGGCGCGTGACGATCAGAACTCCTGAAAACCCAATTAGCGCCGCTATCAACCGGAGCGGGGTCAACCGTTCGTTCAGAAACAGCGGCGATAGCAGGATCACCCAAAGCGGCTGAGTGAACTCCAGCGCGAAAACCTGAGCCAAAGGAGCCACTGCAACGGCGTAGAACCAGAGATTTTGCCCTGTAAAATGTAAAGTGTTTCGTAGGGCGTGCAATCCCAGCCGTTCGGCTGAAACCTGATGCCAGTTGCGAGTTAAAGTCAGGACTGTTGCAACAACGACGAACCCCACGATGCTGCGATACATCATGATTTCAAAGGTATCATGCGCAGAACTCAGCTCACGCCCTGCAACCGCCATGGATGAAAATGAGGCGATCGCACCCGTCATCCAAAGACCGGCCTTCAACACGTCTTTCTGTGCATGGCTCATTTCGGGCGTCCATCAGGTTCGTCGCGGGGCCGCGCTGCCAAAAGACCGCAAAGCCAAGCGCTTATGATAAGCAGACTGGGTTCGTCAGGCTATTCAAACGCCGAAGGTGCGCCAGATTCAAGGTCGCATAGGTGACCGCCCCGAACAAAGGCTTGAACCAACAGGGCGTTTTGCAGCTCAATCAGTTAGGTTTTTCGCAGGCATCTGCTGGTCATTCCCACTCGATGGTGCCGGGAGGTTTCGATGTGATGTCATAGGTACACCGGTTGATGCCTTTGACTTCGTTGATGATCCGCGTTGCCGTTTCGCCCAAGAAATCATGGCTGAACGGGTAGTAGTCCGCGGTCATGCCATCGACAGATGTGACGGCCCGCAGCGCACAGGCGTAGTCATAGGTGCGTCCGTCGCCCATGACGCCTACGGTGCGCACTGGTAAGATGGCGACAAAAGCCTGCCAGATGTCATCATAGAGGCCGTGTTTACGGATCTGGTCGATATAGATCGCATCGGCTTCCCGCAAAATACCCAGCTTTTCACGTGTGATTTCACCGGGGCAGCGGATTGCCAGACCTGGGCCGGGGAAGGGGTGGCGTCCGATGAAGCTCTGTGGAAGACCAAGTTCGCGGCCAAGTGCGCGCACTTCATCCTTGAACAGCTCTCGCAAGGGCTCGACCAGCTTGAGGCCCATCTTTTCCGGCAAGCCACCGACATTGTGGTGCGATTTGATGGTTACAGAAGGCCCGCCTGAAAATGACACCGATTCGATTACGTCCGGATAAAGCGTGCCTTGCGCCAGGAACTCGGCCCCTTCAATGGTGTCGGCGTGTTTCTGGAAGACGTCAATGAACAGTTTGCCGATGATCTTGCGTTTGGTTTCCGGGTCGCTTTGCCCTTCAAGCTCGCCAAGGAACAGTTCGGATTCGTCCGCGTGGATCAGCTGGATGTTGTAGTTGTCGCGGAACATGCCAACAACTTCCGTAGCCTCGTTCTTGCGCAACAGCCCGTGGTCGACGAAGACGCAGGTCAACTGGTCCCCAATCGCCTCGTGGATCAGGATCGCCGCGACTGAGCTGTCAACACCGCCCGACAAACCGCAGATGACCTTCTTGTCGCCAACCTGCTCGCGGATCTTGCGAATCATCTCTTCGCGATAGGCCCCCATGGTCCAGTCGCCTTTGAAACCGGCCAGCTTGACGAAGTTCTCATACAGCTTCGCGCCCTTGGGCGTGTGGTGGACTTCAGGATGGAATTGCACGGCATAGAAATGACGCGCTGGATCGGCTGTGATTGCAAAGGGCGCGTTGGGCGACGTGCCGAAGACCTGAAACCCCGGCGCGATTTCACTGACGTGGTCGCCGTGGCTCATCCAGACCTGTTCATCCCCGTCGTCAAACCAGCCGTTCAGAATTTCCAGTTTGTCTTTTGGCGTGACAAAAGCCCGACCAAACTCGGCCGTGCCATGGCCGCTTTCGACCTTGCCGCCAAGCTGGTGCATCATCACTTGCTGGCCATAGCAAATGCCCAGGATCGGCACGCCGTAGTCAAAAATCTCTTGCGGAGCACGGGGTGACCCCTCGCGCGTCACACTGTCTGGCCCGCCCGAGAAAATCACGGCACGTGGTGCCATTTCCCGCACAAAATCCATCGTGACATTCTGGTAGGGGTGAATTTCGCAATAGACATTCAGTTCACGCAGGCGGCGGGCAATAAGCTGCGTAACCTGGCTGCCGAAGTCGATGATCAGAAGGCGGTCGTGGGATGTCTGGGTCATGTCAGCGCCTTAGGGCAAGCCCGCACATTTCGCAAGAGCGAGGTCCAAATCCTGCGCTGGTTTCGGCAAAGTTCACCGCAAAGATCTTTGACACGAGGGTTTTTGACCGGTGGTTCCGGAGGCGTCTTGTACAGGGAAGAAGGGGACGCTTTACATTTCCAGATTTCACCTTTGGCAGCCGGTTCGCCGGATTGCCACGCGGCAATGTCGCTTTTTCCCCCAACGTGCCGCAATCCCTATGCTTGCGTTCCGGCAAACCTGTATCAAACGCTCAATCTAACCAACAACACGGGATCTTCTCATGACCGAGGCAAACACCCGGCGCAGGGCAAGAGGTGGCGGTGGCGCTGCCCGCCGTGCCGAGCGGACTGCAGTTCGTATCGAGACCGCGAAATACATCGAACGCAACATTCCGAACTTCGAAATCCTTAACGAAGAGGCGCTGGAGATCATTGAAAACAACGCGGAAACCGTGTTGGAAGAGATCGGTGTAAACTTTGTTGACAACCCTGCCGCTCTGAAACGATGGCGCGACGCTGGTGCGGATATTGACGGTGAACGTGTGCGCATTCCGCGCGGCTTGGCTCGTGAGCTGATCAAAACAGCGCCCAGCGAGTTTACCCAACATGCCCGCAACCCCGAGAAATCGGTCGTGATTGGTGGCCGGAACATGGTTCTGGCCCCGGTTTACGGCCCTCCTTTCGTGCGCGATGCACAAGGCGGCCGTCGTTACGCGACGATGGACGACTTCAACAAGTTCGTGAAACTCGCCTACATGTCCAAGTGGCTGCACCATTCGGGCGGTACAGTATGCGAACCGACGGACATTCCGGTGAACAAGCGCCATCTGGATATGTTGAAGGCGCACATGACCCTGTCGGACAAGCCTTTCATGGGTTCAGTGACCGATCCCAGCCGGGCTCAGGATTCGGTTGAGATGTGCGAAATCCTGTTCGGTAAGGAATTCGTTCAGCAAAACACGGTGATGACGTCGCTGACCAACATCAACTCGCCGATGACATTCGACGATGTGATGATGGGCTCACTGGAAGTTTATGCTCGCAACAATCAGGCCTGTATCATCTCGCCCTTTATCGTGGGCGGTGCGATGGCGCCGGTCTCGGTTGCCGGTACTTTGACACAGGTTCTGGCCGAGGTTCTTGCCGGTGTGGCGTACAGCCAGATCGTCCGTCCCGGTGCACCCGCGATATTTGGTGCATTCGTGACCTCGATCGACATGAATTCTGGCGCGCCGACCTTCGGTACGCCGGAAGCTGCGCATATCACCTATGGCGCGGGTCAGTTGGCGCGGCGTCTGAACTTGCCGTATCGGTCCGCAGGGTCTTTCTGTGGCTCGAAACTTCCGGATGCGCAGGCGGCTTATGAAACAGCGAACTCGCTGAATATGGGACTGTTGGCTGGCGTGAACTTCATGTTGCATGCCTGCGGCTGGCTGGAAGGTGGTCTGGTGGCCGACTTCGAGAAGTTTGTCATGGATGCCGACCAGTTGGGTGTTCTGCATTCGCTGGCCAAGGGCGTGGCCTATGACGAAAACGCGCAGGCCATGGATGCGATCCGGGAAGTTGGCCCCGGCGGGCATTATCTTGGATGTGCCCACACGCAGGCAAACTTCAAGCAATCTTTCTGGAAGTCCGATCTGCTGGACTACAAGCCATATGAAACCTGGCAGGAAGAAGGCGCACGTGATACGCGGGCTCTGGCCTCTGCGCGGGTTGAACGCCTGCTGGCAAATTACCAGCAACCGCATATGGAACCGGATACAGCTGCAGCGCTGGAAGCCTATATCGCCGAGAAAAAGGCCTCCATGCCGGATGCGTTTTCCTAATTATTGAAGGACTGGGGCGCGGTTGGCCTGATACAGCCGCGCCTCACCCAACAGCGCGATAAGAATGTCGAGATGTCGGACCAGAGAGTATGCGGCATCATCTTCTTTGCGCAGTTCATTCACCTCTTTTTCCATCTCAAACAGGTGCAGCAGGGCTTGACCTGAACCCGGCAAGGACTCGTATCCCAGAATACGTTGCAGATGCCTGTCCCGGTTGTAGTCCCTCGCTCCGAAATTGGCGGCTCTCGCCAACATGCGTGGGCGGTGAAGCATTGCGATCATTGTCATCAGGTCCTGCATCTTATGTGTCCTGTGTCTGAGGTTTACGGGACCATTTAATGCACAACCTAAGCGGGTGCTGCCTTTGTGACAGCCTCTCCGAACGATGGTTTCACGACTGTTTATCTTTTTGAATCAAATCTGGTTCGTGCCTTGTGAGGTTAACGAACGAGTAACGAATGGGCCTCTAGTTAGATTTGGTTAACCGGCTATCCGAGGGCGAAAAGTGACATTTTGTTTTGTCGACGAGGGCAAATAATCATGGAAAACAACATGGCTTTCACCATTCCGGCATGGGTTCCAGAGGGGGCGCAAAGATACCTTGCTCATACCGAAACCGGACGCTCGATCCGCGATATCGCGAGATCGGCAGGCTGCCATGCGTCAACCATCCTCCGGCAAATCCGACGTATTGAGATGCGCCGCGACGATCCTTTGGTGGATGCCGCGTTGCAATCGCTGGCAGAAACACATTTCTCCATGTCCGACGACAAAAACGGGGCGGCCGCGATCGCGGATGAAACAGCCCAGGAAGAGGCGTTCGAAAGAGAGGCATTGCGCATTTTGCGCCGCCTGAGTGAGACGGGTTCGGTTCTTGCCGTGGCTGAAGAAATGGACAAAGCGGTAGTCGTTCGTGACACCGGCAATGCCGGAGCCACCAGAACCGCAGTCGTCGATTGCGAGATCGCTCAGGCTCTGGCCTTAAAGGACTGGATTTCCTGCGATAATCCCGGTCGTATATCGCGGTACAGGATTTCCGCTGCAGGCCGAACGGCCCTGAGCCACCTGATCGCAAAAGCGGAAAACAAGGCGCGTGTGGGAACCGAAGTCGGCTTTGCCGAAACTCAGTCGTTGTTTCAGGTAAAAACATCGGGTGGGGCGACAGACCGGATCAGGCGCATTCGCTATAGTGCCACCGAAAGCCCGTTGGTCGCCCTTGCACGCAGGCGTGACCGTGATGGCAAGCCATTTCTGGATGAAACGCTTGTCAGCGCCGGAGAGCGTTTGCGAGAAGATTTCGAATTGGCGCAGATTGGCCCACAGGTTTCACAGAACTGGGACCGGTTTCTAACGGCTGGTGGCCGCGGCAGTTATGACAGTGAAAGCCACGGAGGAAAGGGGGCATCCGATGCGCGGGACCGCGTGGCGCGGGCTTTGTCTGACCTTGGCCCCGGACTAAGTGACGTTGCCCTGCGGTGCTGTTGCTATCTCGAAGGGTTGGAACTGGCGGAAAAACGCATGGGCTGGTCAGCACGATCCGGAAAGATTGTTCTGCGGATCGCGTTACAGCGGCTGAAGCGCCACTATCAGGATCAGGCTGAACGCGACCGCATGATAGGCTGAACGCGACCGCATGATAGGCTGAAGGCACAAAAAAGGCCCGTCTAAACGGGCCTTTCTTCGTCTTGTTAATACTCAGGCCAGTTCGGGCTCTGCCGTTGCCTGAAGATGTTTCATCAGGTTTTCGGGCGAAGACACGCCATAGGGATCTTCGGGGCAGTTATCCATCAGACCAGGTTCTTCAAACCACGCTTCGACAACACCGTCGTTTACGATGGCCGCATAGCGCCATGACCGCATGCCAAAGCCAAGGTTATCCTTGTCAACCAACATACCCATTTTGCGGGTGAACTCGCCAGATCCATCGGGAATGACCTTGACGTTGGTCAGACCCTGATCTTGGGCCCATTTGTTCATCACAAAGCTGTCGTTGACAGACATGCAATAGATTTCATCGACACCCCGGGCAATGAAATCGTCATACCCGTTTTCAAAGCCGGGCAGTTGATATGTCGAGCACGTGGGCGTGAACGCGCCGGGCAACGAGAACAGGATCACGCGTTTTCCGGCAAAATAGTCAGCGGTGGTCTTGTCTTCCCAACGGAACGGGTTTGGTCCTTCGACTGAGTCATCGCGGACACGGGTGTGAAAGGTCACGTTGGGCAGTATTGCGCCGGATTTCATGGTCAAGCTCCTGTGATTCACCTGTGGTTTTGCCGTGGCTTAAAACAGTTCTAAACTGCCTTCAATCGACGAAATGCCGCATTCTGAATTAATAATTTATTCTCATTAGGCATTAAAAACATGCGGTAAAACGGGAATTTGCAATCGCGTTCTTGCTCATGCGCGGTGGCGTTGCATAGCGGCTATGCGCCACTGGTGTAACACTGCACATCTGTCTATGTTATGAGCGACAAGATTGACCCAAAGTCAGGAATACTGCCCGTGCGAGATCTGAAGATCCCCGAACAGCGCCACCCGGAGAAAGCGCACCGCCCAGATAATGCGCAGCCCAAGAAACCGAACTGGATCAGGGTCAAGGCACCCGGCGGCAAAGGTTATGCAGAAACGCGCCGGATCATGCGCGATAACAATCTGGTCACCGTCTGCGAAGAGGCGGGATGCCCCAATGTCGGCGAATGCTGGAGCCAGGGCCACGCCACCATGATGATCATGGGTGAGATCTGTACCCGTGGCTGCACATTTTGCAATATCGCTACTGGCCGCCCAGACGACCTTGACGCCTTTGAACCCGGCCGGGTGGCACATGCGGTCGAAAAACTTGGCCTGAACCATGTGGTTATCACCTCGGTTGATCGGGATGATCTGAGCGATGGTGGAGCCGAGCATTTTGCGCAGACCATCCGCGCGGTGCGGCACCGCTCTCCCAAAACCACGATCGAGATTCTGACGCCCGATTTTCTGAAATGCGATGCGGATGTTCTGGAAATTGTGGTCCAGGCAAAGCCGGATGTCTTCAATCACAATCTGGAAACCGTACCGGGTCTGTACCCCGAGGTTCGCCCCGGCGCGCGGTACTTCCATTCCCTGCGTCTATTGCAGCGGGTGAAAGAGCTTGATCCGTCGATCTTTACCAAGTCCGGTATCATGGTTGGGCTTGGCGAAAACGAACAGCAGGTGCGTCAGGTCATGGATGACATGCGCGCGGCGGATATCGATTTTCTGACAATTGGCCAGTATCTGCAACCGACACCGAAACACCATGGCGTTGATCGTTTCGTAACACCCGAAGAGTTCGCGTCTTACGAAAAGGCGGCTTACGGCAAAGGCTTTCTGATGGTATCCGCGACACCTTTGACCCGGTCTTCTTATCATGCAGGTGATGATTTTGCACGGCTGCGCGCGGCGCGTCTAGAAAAGCTACAAAAAGCGTGACGCCGGACCAGATCGCGCGACTGACCCTTCTGCGCCACGAGTTGCATCAACATCCTGAACTTTCGGGGCAAGAAAAGAATACCGCAGCGCGGGTGGCTGAACTTGTGCACAAAGCGGGTGCTGACCATGTCTTGACCGGAATTGGTGGGCACGGAGTCGCCGCCGTTTTCGAAAGTGGCCAACCCGGTCCCTCCTTGGGCATTCGCTGCGAGTTGGATGGGTTGCCGATCCAGGAGTTGGCGGATCATTCCTATGTATCACAGGTCGTAGGCAAAGGGCATTTGTGCGGCCACGATGGGCATATGACAATGGTTCTGGGCGTGGCAGACGGGTTGAAGCATCACCGCCCAGTGAAAGGCCGAGTCGTATTGATTTTCCAGCCAGCCGAAGAGACTGGCCATGGTGCAATCGCTTTCCGGGCTGATCCCCAATACGCCGAGGTTGCGCCCGACCTCGTGTTGTCGTTGCACAACTTACCGGGGTTGGAGTTGGGGGCGGTTGAAATTTGTGACGGTCCTGCCAATTGCGCCTCACGTGGGATGCAGATTGTTCTGACCGGAAAGACGTCACATGCTGCTGCTCCTCAAGATGGGGTGTCGCCTGCCGGTGCGCTGGCTAACCTGATGCCGGCTTTAAACGCGTTAGGGGGCGGCGGGGATCTTAATGACGATTACGCATTGACCACCGTCACACATGCCACGTTGGGTGAGCGCACGGTCGGAGTAGCACCGGGGCGGGCCGAGCTGTGGGTGACGCTTCGCACGGTCACGGACGCGCGAATGGCGCAGCTGATCAGCGACGCTGAATCGTTGGTCCGTGAAATGGCCAAAGCCGAAGGACTGGCGGTCGAAATCAGTTATGACGAAGTGTTTGAGGCTTGTGCCAATCACCCGGAAGCAGTCTCGATCCTGTACACGGCCTGCACGGAGCAGGGCGTTGCTTGCAGGTTTGTCGATCAGCCACAGCGGTTTTCAGAAGATTTCGGCCAGTTTGGAAAAAGTGCGAAGGCCGCCATGTTCTGGTTGGGGTCGGGGAGCGACCATCCCCAGTTGCACAACCCGGACTATGATTTCCCGGATGCCCTTATTCCGATTGGGACCGGGATATTTCTGAAGGCCATCGAAGCTGTGTTAGGCCGCGACTGCTAGGACCGAGGCTTTCAGTTCATCAGATCGCCAACGATTCCAACAGCTTCTATTACAGTCTTCGTATCATCCGATATCGAGATTATTTCGTTGTCGACCCGAATATACCGTTGCCCCGGCTTCAGCGGTTTGAGCTTCCAGTTGTCGAGGTCGTCAATATAGTCAAAACGCAGGTCGTCCGGCAATTTCTGACCTCGGGTGTATCGTTTGATTTGACCGGGCGGAACAGCCTTGCCGTTTGACTTAATGGATTTCTCTACTTTGGTTTTGTTGGCACCCTTCCCTTTGCCCTTGTTGTCTTTTGCATATGACTCGTTTGCAAGGGACACGATCACCAAAAAGACGCTCGCTACCGCAAAAAATCGCTTCATCAACAATACTCCTGTTATTACCTAAAAGGTAAAGCGACGAGGCGATGATTGTCCAATGATATTCGAAATAATGAATTTTAAACGGGCCTGAGCACGAGATCGGCAAATTTCCCGTTCGGCTATTCGTCCGTAAAGCGGACTTTGCCAATATAGGGCAGGTTGCGATTGCGTTGGGCGTAGTCAATTCCATAACCCACGACAAATTCGTCTGGTATCTCAAAACCGATCCAGTCTGATCGGAAATCCACTTCGCGGCGGCTCGGCTTGTCCAGCAGGGCGATGGATTTCAGGCGCGCGGGGTTACGGCTTTGCAGCAACTTGGTGACATGGTTCAACGTATGGCCGGTGTCAACGATATCCTCGACAACCAGCACGTCGCGCCCTTCAATTGCGCCGCGCAAGTCTTTGAGAATACGAACTTCCCGGCTGCTCTCCATCGCGTCTCCGTAAGAAGAAGCTTCAAGGAAATCCACCTCGATCGGAAGGTCAAGTTCGCGCACAAGGTCGGCGATGAATACAAAGCTGCCGCGCAGCAGACCCACGACCACCAATTTGTCGGTGTCTTTGAACTCTGCCGAAATGTCGCGACACAGCTCCTCGATTCGAGCAGCGATGGCCTTTGCCGAGATCATCTCATCTATCATATATGCGCGGTCAGTCATCGCAGCCCCCTTGATCTTTGGCGCGCAACATACGACATGACGCGCCATTGTCACCTGCAAATACCGGACGCCATGCCTATCCATTCGGAAACCCGCCACCTGCCGTATACAGCCCAGCAGATGTACGACTTGGTTGCCGACGTGGCCAAGTACCCCCAATTTCTGCCGTGGTGCGCTGCTGCCCGCATTCGCAATACCTATGCGCTGGAAGAGGCTGAGGTGATGGAGGCCGATCTGGTCATCTCGTTCAAGGTTTTCCGGGAACGTTTTGGCAGCAAAGTAACCCTGTTTGCGGATCAAAAGAAAATCGACACCGAATACCTGGACGGCCCCTTCAAATACATGAAATCCGACTGGCAGTTCGAGGACGCGCCTGAAGGGGGCTGTAACGTATCGTTCCATGTGGATTTCGAGTTCAAGAATGCCATCCTGCAAGGAATAATCGGCGTGGTTTTCAACGAAGCCATGCATCGGATCGTGCGCGCGTTCGAGGCGCGTGCGCAAGAACTCTACAGCTAGGTCTTTACCCTTGTCAGGCGCACGCTAGACTACGCGCATGACGGGATTTACAGCATCATTAGCCACCTTCGTGGCAGGTCCGGTTTTGACGTCGGCTCAGGCAAGAATCGTCACGTCGCTTTCTGTTCTTGACTGGGTCGCTGTGGGCCGGGCAGGTGCGCGCGAACCCGTCTCAACCACGGTTCGCGACATGATATTGTCCGAGGGCGGGAACCCTCAGGCGCATCTCTTTGGCGGCGGCTCGGCGCCGCTGCGTGGTGCGGCGTTGGTCAATGGCACGGTGTCCCACGCGCTGGATTACGATGACACGCATTTCGCCCATATCGGACATCCTTCCGTCGCCATTTTGCCCGCAGCCCTTGCGGTGGCAGAATGGGATGACCGTATTCTTGTCGACATGCTCGAAGCCGCTTTGGTGGGTATGGAAACCTCAATCCGAATTGGCTTGTGGCTGGGGCGCGGCCACTATCAGGCAGGATTTCACCAGACGGCAACATCCGGTGCCTTTGGGGCGGCTGTCGCTGTCGGTCGTTTGCTGGGTTTTGACGCAAACCAGATGCGAATGGTTCTGGGTCTGACGGCAACGCGTGCGGCAGGACTGAAGGCGCAGTTCGGAACCATGGGCAAGCCGTATAACGCCGGACTTGCCGCCTCGGCAGGGGTCGAGACAGCCTTGCTGGTGCAGCGCGGTTTTCAGGCCAACGCCGACGCGCTGGAAGGTCCTTTTGGGTTTGGCGCAACGCATCAAGGCGCGGCAGACCAAACTGCTCTGGATGGGTTGGGCGATGAATGGCTGTTTGAAACGGTAAGCCACAAGTTTCACGCCTGTTGCCACGGTCTTCACGCCGCGCTGGAAGCCGCGCGGGAGTTGGACATAGCAGAACCCGAGGTCGCCGAGATCCAGATAAAAACGCATCCGCGCTGGATGAGTGTGTGCAATCAGCTGTCACCGACAACCGGACTGGGGGCCAAGTTTTCCTATCGGACAGTGATCGCGATGCAGGCGCTGGGATATGATACGGCTTTGCCAGGCAGTTTCACTGACAAGGTCTGCCTCGACCCGCGTATAACGTCTTTGCGCGACCGCATCACGGTCGAGGCAGATGAAAGCCTGTCAGAAACGCAGTCGCATCTGTCCCTGCTGCGTCGCGATGGCATTCGCCGCGAAGCAACGCATGATCTGCTGAACCCAATATCGCTGTCTGACCGCGAGGATCGCGTGCGCGACAAAGCGACCAAGCTGATCGGCGCGGATGAGGCGGACACGATCTGGTCGATGCTGCGCACAGGGGGACGTGCACGCGATTTGGCCGAACGAATGGCGGGTTAAGCCACGCGCCAGTGCAACGGAAAGCCCGGGTCAAACACAGTGACCGGTCCATCGCCTGTGTCAATCTTTGAGGGATACGAAACGGGCTCACCCTTGGTCAGGGTGATCATCTCTTGGTTCACGGGCAAGCGATAGAAACCTGGCCCGTTGAGCGACATAAAGCCTTCCAGCTTGTCCAAAGAACCTTCCCGGTCAAACATCTCGGCGACCAAAGACATAGTGTTGGTCGCCGTGAAACAACCGGCACAGCCGCAAGCCATTTCCTTGTTTGCATCCGTGTGCGGGGCGCTGTCTGTACCCAAAAAAAACCGCGCATCGCCCGACGTTGCGGCGGTTAGCAGGGCCAGACGGTGTTCCTCGCGCTTGGCAACGGGAAGGCAATAGTAATGCGGTTTGATGCCACCAACCAAGATGTTGTTGCGGTTGATAATCAGGTGATGCGCCGTGATCGTTGCACCCAGATCAATCGCGTTGGCTTTGACATAATCCACACCATTGGACGTGGTGATATGTTCCATCACCACACGCAGGCCCGGTGTCGATCTGCGGATCGGATCCAGAACACGGTCGATGAACACGGCTTCACGGTCAAATATATCGATCTCGGGATCCGTCACCTCGCCATGTACGCACATGGGCAAGCCGATTTCGGCCATCTTCTCAAGCACCGGGCGCACTTTGTCGAAATCGCGCACACCCGAGGCAGAGTTGGTCGTAGCCCCGGCAGGATACAGCTTGACGGCTTTGATCACACCGCTGGCATGGGCCGCTGCGACATCTGCGGCGTCTGTATCTTCGGTCAGATACAGGGTCATCAGCGGCTCGAACGTCATACCGTCGGGCAGGGCCGCCAGAATGCGGTCGCGATAAGCGGCGGCCTGATCGCCGCGCACAACCGGCGGCACTAGGTTCGGCATAATGATCGCACGGGCGAAATGGCGCGCGGTTTCGGGCAGAACGGCTTGTAGCATCGCGCCATCGCGCAGATGCAGGTGCCAGTCGTCGGGGCGGTGGAGCGTAAGGGTGTCGGTCATGGCCTTCCGCTAGCATAGCTGTTGCAAAAGACCAACTGCGTCCGCGCAAGCCACAAAGAAAATCTTGTCAACCGACCTGAACGTCGTAGCCCCGACCTAGGTTGAGGCCTTGACGGCCAGACGGTTGCATGACCTGTTTATCCCTAAAGCAGAGAGGGGTTCCATGACACAGCCAGTTTCCATCGATGCCGTGCAGCAGATGCTGGGTCGTCAGGGCTATGTCTGTGGTCGCGCCCTTGCGACGGTTGTGTTCCTGTCGCTGAAGCTTGGACGCCCGGTGTTTCTGGAAGGCGAGGCAGGGGTGGGAAAAACCGAGATCGCCAAGGCTCTGGCATCCGGGTTGAACCGGCGCCTGATCCGTCTGCAATGCTACGAAGGTCTGGATGCGTCTTCTGCCGTTTACGAATGGAACTTTCCGGCGCAGATGGTCGCGATCCGAACGGCCGAGGCCGCAGGTGGGGCCGACCGGGGCGCGTTGCAGACTGAACTGTTCTCGGACGAATACTTGATCGAACGCCCCTTGTTGCAGGCAATGCGCCAGGACGAAAACGGAGCGCCGGTTCTTCTGATCGACGAACTGGACCGGACCGATGAACCGTTCGAAGCCTTTCTACTGGAAGCGCTCAGTGATTTTCAGGTCACGATTCCTGAACTGGGCACTGTTGCAGCACCCGAACCACCGATTGTGATTGTCACGTCGAACCGGACCCGCGAAGTGCACGATGCCCTCAAGCGTCGCTGCCTATATCACTGGGTCGATTATCCCGATTTCGAACGTGAGATCGAAATTCTGCACGCGCGTGCGCCTGAAGCTGCGGAAGGGCTCAGTCGCGAGGTTGTAGCCTTCGTTCAACGTTTGCGCACCGAGGATCTGTTCAAGAAGCCCGGTGTGGCCGAGACTATCGACTGGGCGAAATGCCTGTTGGCGCTGGATGTGATGAACCTCAGCCCCGAGGTGATAGGCGACACGCTGGGTGCGATCCTCAAATATCAGGACGACATTCAAAAACTTCAGGGGTCCGAGGCCAAACGGATCCTCGACGAGGCCAAGGCCACGCTCGAACCGGTTTGATGTTTCATCTTTTTCCAAATACTCCGGGGGTATGGGGGCAGAGCCCCCATAACGTCTGATGGCCGAACAACTTCCGCTGGATATCCCGGACAACCCAAAGCTGGCGCACAACATCACCCATTTTGCCCGCGCACTCAGAAAGGCAGGGTTGCCAATCGGACCCGGTCGCGTGATCGACGCTATTCGTGCCGTGCAAGCGGCAGGTTTTTCCGAGAAACAGGATTTCTACTGGACCTTACACGCCTGTTTCGTAAACCGCCCGGAACACCGCGTGGTTTTTGCGCAAGTCTTCCGAATGTACTGGCGAGACCCGCGTTACATGGAACACATGATGGCGATGATGCTTCCTGCAATTCGGGGCGTTCAGGAAGAGCGCAAGGCTGACGCCGGTGAAAAGCGCGCGGCTGAGGCGCTGCTGGACGGGGTTGAGCGTGATTTGCCGGAGGCTGCCGGACAAGAGGAAGGCGAAACCGAGATCGAAATCGACGCAACCCAAACCGCTTCGTCCGAGGAGCGGCTGCGCAATCTGGACTTCGAGCAGATGAGCACCGCCGAAATCGCGCAGGCCAAGCGCGTTTTGGCGGGGATGACACTGCCAGTAAAGCCAATTGAATCACGCCGCGGGCAGACCAGTCATCTGGGGCACCGCATCGACCGTGCCCGCACCTTGCGCGCGGCCATGCGGCAAGGGGGTGAGTTGCGCGACATAGCCAGGCTACAACCCAAACCACGCTGGCCAAATCTTGTCGCGCTTTGCGATATTTCCGGCTCGATGAGCCAGTACAGTCGGATCATCTTGCATTTCCTGCACACGGTATCGAACGCCAAGGGTGCAGGTTGGGCCAAGGTCCATGCCTTCACATTCGGCACACGCCTGACCAACATAACGCGCCACCTGCACCAACGGGATGTAGACGCAGCACTTACCGCCGCAGGGGCCGAGGCACAGGATTGGGAGGGTGGCACTCGCATCGGAGAGTGCCTGCATCAATTCAATCGGGACTGGTCACGCCGGGTGATGGGGCAAGGGGCGGTCGTTCTGCTGATCACCGACGGGCTCGAGCGGGGTGATCCAGAGCTCCTCAGGAAAGAGATTGAACGTGTGCACCTGTCCTCAAAACGCCTGATCTGGCTGAATCCCTTGTTGCGTTGGGACGGGTTCGCGCCCAAGGCGCAAGGGGTTGCCGCGATGCTGCCGCATGTAGACAGTTTTCGCGCAGGGCATTCGATTGCTTCACTCGAAGACTTGGCCGCAGCGATTTCACAATCCGGTGACCAGGGCCAGAAAGCACGGCTGATGGCCGCGCTTTCCGACTAGCCGATTACGACAGCTGCTCTTCGTTGCACTTCCGAGCCATTTCCATGGCTTTGTAAGTGCCTGTCAGATCGACCGTGAAGGCATAGGATGTCTCGGGGAACACGATCATGACCTTCTTCTTTGCCAGATCATCCGCGAACTGAGGGCTGTCCGACAGGACATAACCACCGGAATAGCCTTTGGTGATGTTACCTTTCATGCCGGTCGCTTCACCCAGATAGATGTTGTCGCCCAGCAGGATGGCGACTTCTTGCGTCTCGCCACGTTTGATATCGGTTTCAGCCTTGGTGAACACGCCGACATATCCCACACCGCGATCTTCGGTCAGACCCATCTGAACGACGTTTTCCGCATCATCAACGGCCTCGATCAGGCAGGATTTCTTTTCATTGTCGATGAAGACTTTCCAGCCTTCAACCTCTCCATAGCGTTGGAATGTGTCAGCCCACGCCGCGGTTGAAGTCAAAAGACCAACTGCCGCGCCCAGTGCAAGAAAACGTTTCAACTGCATGTCTCCGATCTATGAATTGTTTGGTATGCAAGCCAGACCTGATGCCGGTTGCCTCTACAGGCTAGAACTCGGGTCACAAACAATCAATGCTATGATTTGTTGAATATCTTTCAGGCCGTGGCGTTGCCTAATGGGGTCCAATATAGACCTTTTGGTAAGCTTGGTGCGCTTTTCATCCCGCAAATCCCGCTTATGTTGGTGTCATAGGTCATCCGGAGGTTCCGATGAAGCGATTCGACAACAGTCCTGAAACGGCGCTTGACTGGCACCGCAGCGGGCGCGGCGCGGCGCTCGCTACAGTTGTCGAAACTTGGGGCAGTGCGCCGCGGCGGGTGGGATCCCAATTGGTGATTGGTGGCGATGGTCGGATCGAAGGTTCCGTTTCTGGCGGATGTGTCGAAGGTGCTGTTATCGTCGAGGCGCTTGAAGCCATTGACGAAGGCGAAGCGCGTTTGCTTGAATTCGGGGTCAGTGACGACGATGCCTTTGCGGTTGGTTTGGCCTGTGGGGGGACCATACGCATTCTTGTCGAACCCATAGGACAAGTCCTGCCCGAACCTATGTTGGCGGAACTGGTTGCCGCTCGGGCCGCTCGTGCGCCCATTGCCTACGAAGTCAATGTCGAGACAGGGCGCAGGGCGTTGCGCCGCAATGCTTATGCCGACAGGCTGCGCATGGATCGGTCAGGGTTCGAAGAAGATGGCCAGACCTTTGTCGCAGTGCACAACCCGCCGCTAAGGTTGCTGGTCGTTGGGGCGGTTCACATTGCGCAGGCTCTGGTGCCGATGGCGCGGATTGCGGGCTACGATCCAACCATCATCGACCCACGTGACGCCTTCGCGTCCAGTGCGCGTTTTCCCGGCGAAACGATCCTGACGGATTGGCCGGATGAAGCCGTTGCGAAGCTGGGATTGGACGCGCGGACCGCGATTGTCTTGCTGACACATGACCCAAAACTTGATGATCCGGCGCTACAAGCCGCATTGGACGCCGATGTGTTCTATATTGGTGCATTAGGGTCAACACGCACCCATGCCAAGCGCATTGAGCGTATGAAAGCGGCCGGTTTCACCGATGCGCAAATCTCTGGCATTCATGGGCCCATTGGCTTGGATATCGGGGCCGCCGGTCCCTCGGAAATCGCGGTTGCGATACTGGCGCAAATCACTGCAGTTCTTCGAGGGAAATCATGAAATTTGGACCTGTGCCGGTGTCCCGGGCAGAGGGGGCCATTCTGGCGCATTCGGTTACAGCGGATGGGCGAAAGCTTCGCAAAGGGCTTGAATTGCGCTCGGAACATGTGGAGCAACTGGAAAAGGCTGGTCTAAACGAGGTCATTGTTGCCCGGCTGGATACCGGTGATTGCCATGAAGATCAGGCTGCGCGCAAGCTGGCGTCTGCGCTGGCACCTGATCCAGCTTCAGCCAACTTGCGGGTAACCGAGGCATTTACCGGGCGGGTAAACCTTTTGGCCGACGGGCCTGGGGTTGCCGTGCTTGATGTTCGTGCACTTGAATTGTTCAATCTGGTCAATCCGATGATTACCGTTGCGACCGTTCCGCAGTATCAGCAAATGGGGGCGAACGGCATGGTGGCGACCATCAAGGTCATCTCATACGCTGTGCCAGAGGCTGATGTTCGGCGCGCCGCCGGGCTGGCACAAGGGGCTGTGCGTTTGGCGCGGCCTGTTCATCGGACAGCCGGGCTTGTTGTCACGGAAATTCCCGGTGGCCCACCGAACGATAAGGGGATTGCGGCCATTCGGGGACGGGTCGAAGCATTGGGAATGGAGCTTGCGCAGGTGCAGGTTGTTCCGCATCGAACAGATTCCTTGACCAGCGCGATTTCTAAGGGGAAGGGCGATCTTCTGATGATATTGACGGGATCGGCCACCTCGGATCCGAACGATGTCGCACCGTCGGCCGTTCGGCAGGCCGGTGGGACGATTGATCGCTTTGGTATGCCGGTTGATCCGGGAAACCTGCTGTTTCTGGGGGACTTGCAGGGCCGACCTGTGATCGGCTTGCCAGGATGCGCCCGCTCTCCGGCGTTGAATGGGGCAGATTGGGTGCTGTCGCGTGTTGCATGCGGGATTGAAACAACAGGTGCAGATATTGCCGGAATGGGTGTTGGCGGATTGCTGAAGGAAATTCCGACCAGACCTCAGCCGCGAGCGAAACGAAACGACTGACCGCCGCCAAGGTTCGTGATATGGCGTGTCACGCCGCGCTTGCGGCCAATTCAATTGGTTTTCTAGGGTTTTCTCATCCTTGGCAACACGCCGGGTCGCCAATACGCGCCGGTGTCCTCCCGCGCTTTCTGAAACTGTTCGACCCTATCTCGGGCAGCTTCGCCCCCTGCATCAAAGAGATGACCGAGCAGGCATTCCAGAACCGCCATCGCGCCAGAAAAGCTTGAAAACGGATGTAATGTGCGGGTGCTGACGCTCAGAACCACATCCGGATTGACGCCGGGGGCAATCACCTCGCTATCCGACAGCAACACAATCTTCATGGCGCGGTCGCGGGCAAAGCGCATCGACTGGATCGTATCTGCGGAATAGGGATGGACCGTGACGGCAAACAAACAATCCTCGGACGTGGCCTCGACAAGGTCATCGATGGCCGAGCCCATGTGCCGAGGTATCAGCTGTAGTCCGGGATGGGCCATGCGGCCGGCGTAGTGAAAATAATAGGCCAGCGCATGGCTGGCCCTTGTGGCGGTCACATAACAGCGACGTGCAGACACCATGTACTCAACGGCACGCTTGGCCAAATTCGGCTCCATCAGACGCAGAGAGCGGGACACAACATTCATCTCATTGCGCGCGAATCTGGCCTGTGCGCCGTGGAAAAGGTCTTGGCCGGGTGATGTGGTTAGCCACCCTTGACCTATCCTGTCTTCGCTGTCTGTTGTGAGGGCAAGGCGAAATGGGTGGCGGAAGGCGTCAAAACTGTCGAAACCCATACGCTGCGCCAGTCGAACAAGAACACTGGTGCTGATGCCGATCCGGTCAGCGGTCACCCGGACCGGGTTCAGGCCGAAATCACCGGGATGGTCGATGATATATTTCGCCGCGACTTGCATCTGCGCAGGCATCTCGTCGATCTCGCGTCGAATTTGGCTGGTCAAAGCTGTAAGGGTGGGTGCCATACCAAAAAGAAACATATGTTTTCTTTTGTGTAAATTGAAAACGGTGTCCAGCGACTCTAACTGAAGGCAAAGACTTGGGTGGTGCTATGACATCAATAACAACTGACAGCTTGGACAGGCCCTACATTCTGGTTGCGCCAAACGGTGCCCGGCGGAACGCGTTGGATCATCCCGCCTTGCCGCTCAGGATTGACCAGATCGTCATATCTGCACGGGATTGCCATGCCGCAGGTGCGGATGGGTTGCATCTGCATATTCGGGATTCTGACGGACTGCATTCACTGGACGCCGGATTGTACCTGGAAATGATCGCGGAATTGCAGCGAGAGGTTCCAAAAATGGAGCTACAGATCACGACCGAAGCCGTTGGACGGTTTGACGTAGCATCGCAACTGGACTGTTTGCAAAAGGTGCGACCTGAATGGGCCTCAATCTCGGTGCGTGAAATCGCCCGCGACCTGAACCTTGCGCCCAGGGTCTATGCACAATGCGCGGATCAGGGCACGCGGGTTCAGCATATTCTGTATGATGCTGACGATGCACGACTACTGGACCAGTGGCTCGCTTTGGGAATCGTACAGGCGGATCAGACAGATCGTTTGCTTGTTCTGGGGCGATACAGCGATGGCCAACAATCTATGCCATCCGATCTCGACGCCTTTCCAAAATGCCAGGCTCGTTGGATGGTGTGCGCCTTTGGAGCGCAAGAACATGCCTGTCTGGCCGAGGCTGCGCGACACGGTGGTGACTTGCGGGTTGGTTTTGAAAACAGTCTGACGGGGGCCGATGGCAGACCGTGGGCAGATAACGCGGCTTCGGTCGCAGCATTAGTTGAATTGCTTGGAAGGGCACAGAAATGAGTCATGTTTTCCCACGTCACACGAAATCGGACCTCCCTGTCGCGGTTGGCGGCGATGGCTGTTATCTGATTGATGCAGAGGGCAAGCGTTACCTGGATTGCGGTGATGCGGCGGTGTCTTGTCTGGGCCATTCGAATCAGGCCGTGATCCAAGCGGTACAGCAACAGGTGGAACAGATCGCTTTTGCACATACCGGGTTCATGACATCGGAACCGGCCGAGGCTTTGGCTGAATTGTTGATCCGGCACGCGCCGGGTGATCTGGACCGGGTGTATTTTGTTTCGGGCGGGTCCGAGGCGACCGAAGCGGCAATCAAACTGGCGCGCCAGTACTTTCTAGAAATCGGACAAACTGAACGCCGTCACGTTATCGCGCGAAAGCAAAGCTATCACGGCAACACTTTAGGGGCTTTGTCCGCTGGGGGTAACGCATGGAGACGGGCGCAATTCGCCCCGATGCTGATCGAGATGACCCATATCTCAGCCTGCTACGAATATGCCGAAAAACCGGAAGACGAGAGCAGCTTTGACTATGGCCAGCGTGTGGCGAATGAGCTGGAATCTGAAATCCTGCGGTTGGGTCCCGATACGGTCATGGCATTTATGGCCGAACCAGTGGTTGGGGCCACCCTTGGCGCGGTCCCGGCGGTTGAAGGGTACTTCAAGCGTATTCGCGAAATCTGCGACCACTATGGTGTATTGCTGATTTTGGATGAGGTGATGTGCGGTATGGGCCGAACCAGTCACATGTTTGCCTGCGATCATGACGGCATCGCGCCAGATATTTTGTGTATCGCCAAGGGGTTGGGGGCCGGATATCAACCAATCGGAGCTATGCTGTGCACCGGCAAAATCTATGACGCGATCCGCGACGGATCAGGGTTTTTCCAGCATGGGCACACCTATGTCGGTCATCCGGTCGCCACAGCGGCTGCATTGGCGGTAGTCCGTGAGTTGACCGAACGGGAATTACCTGCGCGTGCCGGGGTCATGGGCAACAAGCTGCAATCCGCCCTCGAGGCTGCATTCGGACAGCACCCGAACGTGGGAGATATCCGTGGGCGCGGGTTGTTCCGTGGTGTTGAACTGGTCGCTGACCGTGACACCAAGACACCCTTTGATCCATCACGTGGCATCGCAGGAAAGGTGAAAAAGGCAGCGCTGTCCGAAGGGTTGATTTGCTATCCCATGGCTGGCACGCGGGATGGCCGGAATGGCGATCATGTCCTGCTGGCGCCGCCCTTTATCATCGAGGACGCCCAGATTGAGGAGCTAGTACAAAAACTTGGTCGCGCACTGGCTGTTGCTATCTAACACCGTGACAACAAAAAAGGCTCTCGCTAAATCAGCGAGAGCCCTTAGTCTTTCAACTGGTTTTCGATTACTTCTGCGGAAGCGGGCCGATCATCATGACCATCTGACGGCCTTCCATCTTCGGCATGTTTTCTATCTTGCCGACCTCTTTGATGTCTTCAGCCACACGTTCCAGCAATTCGCGACCCAGATTCTGGTGTGCCATTTCACGGCCACGAAAGCGCAAGGTGACTTTGACCTTGTCGCCCTTTTCCAGAAACTTAAAGACGTTCTTCATTTTGACGTCATAGTCATGCGTGTCGGTGTTTGGCCGGAACTTGACCTCTTTTACCTCAATGATCTTTTGCTTCTTGCGGGCTTCGGCTTCGCGTTTTTGCGTTTCGTATTTGAATTTGCCGAAATCCATGATCTTGCAGACCGGCGGGTTTGCGTTAGGCGAGATTTCGACCAGATCAAGACCTGCATCTGCGGCCATCTGCATGGCTTTGGCGGGATGAACCACCCCGACGTTTTCACCTTCGGCGCCAATCAGGCGAATTTCGGGGGCACGGATCTTATCATTGACGCGCGGGCCGGTGTCTCTTTGTGGCGGCGCGTTGTGAGGTCTGCGAGCTATGGGTTCATTCCTTTGATGATTGCAGAATTTCGAGCCCGGAATTTAAACCGGGCAGGGCCGCACTTCAAGCGGCATAAATACAGGGTAATGCGAAAAAACTTGTTTTCTGGCGGTGTTTTTCGCGTTCAGGGCGGCCAAGTCCTGAACGCAAGCCCACTTTAACCGACAAAGGCTTTTTCGATAACAAACTCCTTGGGTTCTGAGTTGGCACCTTCGCGCAATCCAAACCCTTCTAGGATTTCCTTGATATCCAAGTTGAAAGCCAGCGAGCCGCAGACCATTGCACGATCGGTTTCAGGCTTGATGCCGCCGTCAATACCCAGGTCGGAAAACACGGTGCCGTCCTGAAGCAAGGTAGTGATGCGGCCCATCTTGGGGCTCTCTTCCCGTGTGGTAGTCGGGTAATAGCGGATCTTGTCGGCAAATCCTTCACCGATCAGTTCGGCCAACAGTTCGTCCTGACGGATGCTGTCGATCAGTTGACGGCCATATTCCAGCTCTGCCACTTCGCGACAGGTGTGGGTGATGATGACCTCATCATAATCCTCATAGGTCTGCGGTTCACGCAGCAGCGAGGCAAAGGGCGCAAAGCCGGTGCCGGTCGCAAAGAACCACAGGCGTTTGCCGGGCAGCAGGGCGTCATGCACCAAGGTGCCAACCGGTTTTGGACGCAGGATGATCTGGTCACCCGGTTTGATATGTTGCAATTTTGAGGTCAGCGGGCCGTTCTGAACCTTGATCGAATAAAACTCCAGCTCTTCATCCCACGAGGGCGAGGCGATGGAATAGGCGCGCAGCAACGGCTTGCCGTTGTCGCCCAGAAGACCAATCATCACAAACTCGCCCGAGCGGAAACGCAGCGAGGCCGGGCGCGACACCTTGAAAGAAAACAGGCTGTCGGTCCAGTGTTTGACATCGGTTACAGTTTGCGCGTCCGGCAGGACGGGGACTTTTACGGCGGTTGCTTCGCTCACGGGCTTCATCTCTGTCATCGTTTACCTGCCGGTCTGCTAAACCGACATCTCCGTTTAATCTTTGATCCAAGTCAGGAAAAGGGGACAGATTGCCCCCTTTGCGTCACAAGCTGGCGAGTGCGGGGTTCAGCCGCGCAGGCGAGCCTGATAGTTATTCTCTTTCCAGTTCGCGCGGGCTAGCCATTGATCTTCGGGTTGGCGGTCTGCCAGTTCTCCGTCGATCTCGACCTCGTCAAAGCCGCTGCGGCGCGCCATGGCGTATTGATCGGCAAGCACATGCCCTTTGGCGCGTAACCGGCCTTTGTAGCCCTTCAAGCGCAATGTGCGGGCGATGGTAAAGCCGCGACCATCTGCGAAAGAGGGGAAGTCTATCCGAACCAGCCTGGTGCCGCCCAACCGGTCATACAGTTCGTCTGGGTCAGTTTCTGAGCTGACGTCCAGCGCGACCACGTCATTGGCGGCATCATCCAGAGTGACAAAGCCGTCGGTCCAGTCATCGGGCGAAAAGCCCTGATCCGTTACGATTACGTTCATGTTTTCTCTCCGACGCGCATCATCTTGCCATCGACAAAATGGATGCCGCATTCTTCCTTGTTCTGGTCGCGCCAGCGTCCGGCGCGGGGGTCTTCGCCCTCTTTGACCGGCGAGGTGCAGGGTGCACAGCCGATCGAAGGGTATCCTTTGGCCACCAGCGGGTGCCGGGGCAGGTTGTTTTCTTCCATATAGGCCCGCACATCCTCGGGTGCCCAATGGGCCAGCGGGTTGACCTTGATCCGGCCTATTCCGTCCTCGACCTCGAAGAATTCCAGCGCGGCGCGCGTGCCTGCCTGAAACCGCTTGCGTCCGGTTATCCAGCCATCGAACCCCACCAGTGCTTTTTGCAGCGGGAACGTCTTGCGCAGGTTGCAGCACGCGTCCGTGTCGCGCAGGCGCAACGCACCGTATGGGTCTTCGCGCTCAACTTCCGCATCCTCGGCCCGGATGATGCGAATGTTGGTAAGCCCCAGACGCTCGCTCACCTCCTGCTGGTACTCCAGCGTTTCGGTGAACAGCATCTGCGTGTCCACGAAAAGAACGGGCGTTGCCTTGTTCACCACCGCCGCCATATGCAACAGCACGACGGATTCCGCGCCAAAGCTCGAGACCAAGGCAAGCTCGTCGATCTCGTCAATCGCTCCATGCATGACATCATGAGCGCTGTGGTGCCGGAACCGGGCATTCAGGTTTTCGACACGTTCAGTCAGTTCGCGTCTGTCCCGGCCCAGTTCCGTCTGGATCAGGTCAAGCGGCATTTGCGCGGGCCTCGGGGTAGAGGGCGTCTTTGAACGGCGCCATGCCCACCCGGCGATATGTTTCCAGGAATGTCTCCTCTGCGCTTGCACGCTGGTTCAGATAGGTGTCGACAATGCGCTCCACGGCAGGAACGATTTCGTCATAGGCAAAGCCCGGACCGGTGCGATCACCAATTGCCGCAGTTTCGGTCGCATCGCCACCCAAAGTGATTTGGTAGTTTTCGACACCTGCGCGGTCCAGACCCAGAATGCCGATGTGGCCAACATGGTGATGACCGCAGGCGTTGATGCAGCCTGAGATCTTGATCTTCAGGTGGCCGATGTCATGCTCAAGCTTCAGGTTTTCAAACCGCGTTGCAATTTCCTGAGCAACCGGGATCGAACGCGCCGTCGCCAGCGCGCAATAATCCATACCGGGGCAGGCGATGATATCGCTGATCAGGCCTATATTGGCGGTGGCCAGTTCGTGCTCTTTCAGCTTGGCGTGGATCGCGGGCAGGTCCGATTTGTGGACATGCGGCAGGATCACGTTCTGCTCGTGGCTGATGCGCAGCTCGTCATAGGCGAACTCTTCGGCCAGACCGGCCATCACGCGCATCTGCTCGGCAGTTGCATCGCCCGGCGTTGCCCCATGCTTCTTGATCGAGATCGTGACAATCGCATGGTCCGCGTTCTTGTGCGGCGCGATGTTGGTGTCGACCCACGACCGGAAGACCGGATCGTTGGTATAGGCGCTTTCAAACGACGCGACCGAAGCCTGGCGGTAGGCAGGTGGTGCAAAGTGGCCCTTGATCTCTTCCAGCAGGTTCATATCCGCGCCTTTGAACTGCGGGCGGACCTTCAGGAAGCGTTCGTTGACCTTGGCGCGGATAGCGTCGATGCCATGCTCGTGAACGGTGATCTTGATACGTGCTTTGTACTTGTTGTCGCGGCGACCAATCTGGTTCCATACGGAAACGGTGGCTTCCAGATAGGCCAGCAGGTCGTCAAAGGCGACGAACTCGGACAATTCCTTGCCGATCATGGGCGTACGGCCAAGGCCACCACCAACAATGACGCGAGCGCCCAGAACGCCGTCACGTTCGACCAGTTGCAGGCCGATGTCATGCGCTTTGATCACGGCGCGGTCGTTTTCACTGCCAGTGATGGCGATCTTGAACTTTCTCGGCATGAACTGGAATTCCGGGTGGTCGGTCGACCATTGGCGCAGAAGCTCAGCATAGGGGCGCGGGTCGGCGACCTCATCCGCGGCGGCACCGGCGAAATGGTCGGCCGTCACGTTGCGGATGGTGTTGCCCGAGGTCTGGATGGCGTGCATGCCAACCTCGGCCAGCGCGTCCAGCATATCCGGTACGTCGTTCAGCTTTGGCCAGTTGTACTGGATGTTCTGACGCGTGGTGAAATGGCCATAGCCTTTGTCCCACTTCTCGGCCAGCAGCGCCAGTTGACGCATCTGCGCACTGTTCAGCGTGCCGTAGGGAATGGCGACACGCAGCATGTAGGCGTGCAGTTGCAGGTACAGCCCATTCATCAGGCGCAGCGGCTTGAATTCGTCTTCGGTCAACGAGCCGTCAATGCGACGCTCGACCTGGGCACGGAACTGCGCGTTACGTTCTGCCAAAAATGCTGTGTCGAACTCGGAGTAGCGATACATGTCTAGCTGTCCTTGTTTGCAGCCCCGAACCTAGGGGCCTTGAAAGGGGAGAGTGATGGCCAGAGGTCAGGCCCGGGGCTGCGGGGAAGTTTCCTGTTTGCCGTGGGCATAGTTGGACGGACCAGTCCGGCGGAAATCTTCCCGAAAATGGGTGGGTTCTGGGCCGTTTTTGCCAGCAACGGCATCGGCCAGATAGGCGCCCACGACTTTACTTGCCTGACGCGCCGCATCCAGCAGACGCACCTGTGCATGTGCTTCGTCAGTGATCAGTTCCGCCTGCGACAGTTCACGCGTCCAACTGTCATCTTCGGTCTGGTAAATGACGTCACCTACCAGCAAGTCATTTGCGGTGACGACTTTGGGGGTAAAAGCGCGGGCCATCAGGCAAGCTCCTTGTTGAATTCGGTTACAGCCTGCGCCGCTTCGCGCGGGGCAAGGCCATAGAATGTCAGGGCCGGTCCATCCATTTCGGCGGCGGCCAGATCGGCGGGCAGTTGATCCAGTGTGGTGGCCAGTATCCGCTGGTTCGGACGCGAAGCGTTTTCGACCAGTGTGACAGGGGTGGCGCGATCGGCGCCATGCATGATCAGGCGACCCTGGATAAAGCGGGCAGATTTCTTGCCCATATAGATCGCAGCAACCGAACCGGCCCTTGCCAGGGCATTCCAGTCATGATCGGCAAAACCTTTCATGTCGTGCCCGGTCAGGAACCGCACCGAGGAATTCCGGCCGCGTTGAGTCAGGCTTTGGCCGATGCCTGCCACCGCGGCAGAGGCCGCTGTGATCCCAGGAACGATCTGCCACGAAATACCCGCCGCCTCGACGGCCTCGATCTCTTCATCCAGACGGCCAAAGACAGTGGGATCGCCAGATTTAAGGCGGACCACGCGGTTACCTTTCAAGGTATATTCGACCAAAAGCGCGTCGATATCACTTTGCTTCCAGGATGGGCCGAACCCGGCTTTGCCGACATCAACCAAGGCGGCGCTTTGACCGGCTATGTCCAGTACGGGTTCACTGATAAGGCGGTCATGCAGCACAACATCAGCCCGCTCAAACGCAGTCAACGCCTTGAGCGTCAGTAACTCAGGGTCGCCCGGACCTGCGCCGACAAAGTCGACATGTCCTTTGGGGCCTGTTGTGCGAACGTCCTGCATCGGATCATCTCGGGTGTGGTTTGACTTGATCCTCAATATAGGAAATATTCCCACCAAAGTGCCATATGGGCGCTTAAATAAGGACAAACGTTCCATCAAAACGAAAATTTGGAACGAAAGCTTCGATGCGGAAGGAAAATTGGAATGTCGGTGCGGATAGATGATACGGATCGGAAAATTCTGGCCGAGCTGCAGCGCGATGCAGGGCAGTCACTGGACGAAATAGCGGCTCGTGTCGGCAGTTCAAAGACGCCTGTCTGGAATCGAATACGCAAGCTCAAGAGTGCGGGAATCATTGGTCAGCAAACGGTTTTGCTGGATGCCGAGGCGCTTGGGTTTGAAGCGACTTTCTTTGTTTTGATCCGAACGTCGGAGCACGAAGCTGAGTGGCAGCGAAAGTTCCTTAAAGCACTGCGCGATCATCCCGAAGTGCAGGAGGCGCACCGGCTGGCGGGTGACATTGATTATATCCTCAAGGTTCGGGTCAAGAACGCGCGCGCCTATGATCAATTCTACCAGTCGCTGATTTCGGAAGTGCGGGTGCACAACGTGACCGCGCTTTTGTCGATGGAAGAAATCAAGTCCACAACGATGCTTCCCCTCAGCGCATTGGCTGAAGGGGTATAGAAGGCAGGTGCTGCCAGCGCCGGATCGAGCGGCGCCTTATACAGGTCAGACCTGAACCATTAACCGTTCCAGACCATGGAAGTGATAGCTGTCTGAATAGGTTGGCGTTACGGCGAGCCGCAGGTTCGGGCAGCTGCTGTACAGAAAGGGCAGGGCAATGCGCATTTCCAACCTTGCCAAAGGGGCGCCGACGCAGAAGTGGATGCCTCCACCAAAACTTGTGTTGACCTCAATCGAGCGCGTCGGATTAAACCTTTCGGGTTCATCCCAGACGGCAGGGTCGCGGTTTGCAGCGCCAAGCAAAAGCGCGACCTGGTCACCGCGCCTGAACGAATGCCCAAATATGTCAACGTCTTCATACGCATACCGTGTGAACATATGCAAAGGCGGGTCATAGCGCAGGATTTCTTCGATCGTTGCGTCGATCTGGTCCGGTGCCAGAACGTCGGGGCTGGTATGGGTTTGCAACAGGGTTTTCACACCGTTCGCCAGCGAATGCACGGTTGCTTCGTGTCCTGCATTCAGTAGCAAGATGCATGTTGCGACCAGCTCGTCGATGGACAGCTTTTCGCCTTCCTCCTCGGCGCTGATAAGCCGGGTGATCAAATCGTCACGCGGATCATTGCGTCGCTGGTTAATGTATCCTAACAGGAACTCAGTGAACTCCTGAGACGACTTGGCGGCCTTATCCTCGGTCGCCTGCGTCCGGTTGGCCTGATACATTGCGACCATGTCATGTGACCACCGCAACAGGTTGGTTGCCATGTCTTCGGGAACGCCCAGCAGTCGGCAGATGGTTATCACCGGGACCTGCGTGCAGTAAGCACTCAGCAAGTCAAAATGTGTATTCGGAAACGTCTGGATAAGACTGTGGCATAGGGATTCAATGGAAGGCTGCAATGCAGAGATTTCCCGCGACGTGAAAGCGCGCATGACAAGCGCTCTTAGGCGGGTATGTCGCGGGGGTTCAGCTTCAAGCAGCGAATGGGCCTCGATAGCCAGCCAGGGGGCCAGATGGGCAGGGCCCTGTGTTGCGCATTCAGGCGGAGCTTCCCGCCCAAACCGGCGGTCGCGAAGAAGTGTTCGCACCGCCTGGCAAGACGTCGCAGCAACCATATCGTAGTCGCGCCAATAGAACAGATCACCAGCAGCGCGGGCCTGATCATAGAAAGGGTAGGGGTTCTGAACGAAACCCGGGTCTGTCGGGGATTGCGAGAATGACTTCATGCGACGCACACTTGCCACGAGCCGCGTTGAATGCAAGACCCTGTCTATGCAGAGAGTTTGGATCATTGCCGGTTTTTTGTCCGCTGTCGGGCTGCTGTCAGGTTTTGTTTGGTCTTATGGCTATCGTCAGGCGCTGTCTCAGCTAAGTGACAAGGCCGAAGCTGACCTTGAACTGGCGGCGGATCGGCTCAGCACCCAGATGCAGGTCTACCAAGAATTGGCGGTTCTGATGGCGACACATCCCGCTTTGCACGCGTTGGATACACCAACACAGGTACATGACGCGCAAGCGATGTTGCTGGACGTTGCTGACAAGACAGCGGCCGTCAACATGATGTACCTGGATCGCAAGGGTCGGGTTCTGGTCGCTGCACAGCCAGTGACACAGCGAGACATGTCCGCACATCCAGCGTTCAGGCGCGCTATGCAAGGGGCGGCGGGCACCGCGCATGAGGTGGTTCCAGACAGTGGCGACCGGATATACTCCTATGCCGCTCCGACTTTTGCTCCGTCTGGGCAAGTCGAAGGAGCAGTGATGGTGGTTGCCGATGTCCAGGACATTGAACAAACCTGGCGGGGCAGTACCGAAGCCGTTTTCTTTGTTGATTCTGACGGTGTCGTCTTCATCTCGAACCGGTCGGACTTGCTGTTCTGGAGCCGCGAGGTTGGCCAGTCCGGGCTGTCACCGCCAGAGGGTGCGCCAGTGGATTTTGCTGAGACGCGGGTCGGCCAGCATGAATTGTGGCGGCTGAACTGGGGGCGGTACTTGCCACGCGATGCGTTGCACCTAACGCTTGAATTGCCTGTCATCGATATGACCGCCGAGGTTCTGGTGGACGTGGCCCCGGCCCGGCGACTTGCCGGGTTGCAGGCGGCGGCGGTCGCAGCGATCTGTCTGGCGTTTGGTGCGATGTTGTATCTTGCCATGGAGCGGCGACGGACGCTGGCTAATGCCAACACGGTTCTGGAAAGCCGGGTGGCGCAGCGTACCCGAGCATTGACCCAAGCAAACACCGCGTTGCGCCGCGAAGTTGCAGAACGTCAGGAGGCCGAAGCCGCACTGAAAAAAGCGCAGGCCGAGCTGGTGCAGGCAGGTAAGCTCAGCGCGTTGGGGCAGATGTCCGCGGGGATCAGCCACGAACTTAACCAACCGTTGATGGCGATCCAGCAATTCGCCGACAATGGTACGGCCTTTCTTGAACGTGGCAAAGGCGACAGGGCCAGCGAAAACCTTGGGCGTATTTCGGAAATGGCCGCCCGCATGGCCCGCATCATCAAGAACCTGCGCGCGTTTGCGCGCAACGAAAGCGAACCGATGGGCCGGGTCGATCTGGTGCAGGTTCTGAAAACTGCCGTCGAATTGACCGAAACCCGATTGCGTGACGATGATGTGACGCTGGAATGGGAACCGGGACAGTCTGCGGTTTATGTTTGGGGGGGGGAAGTCCGTTTGGTGCAGGTCTTTGTTAATCTGATCAACAACGCGGCGGATGCAATGCTGGGGCGACCCAAGCGGCACATTTCGATTGTGATGCACGAAGAAGACCGGTTGCGTGTTTCTGTGCAGGATACCGGCCCGGGGATTGAAGACCCCGACCGGGTGTTCGAGCCGTTTTATTCGACCAAAAGCGTAGGATCCTCTGAAGGTCTGGGGCTTGGTCTTTCAATATCATATGGTCTTGTTCAAAGCTTTGGGGGTGAAATCCGCGGAGCAAACACGGCTGATGGCGCAGTGTTTACTGTCGAGTTGGAGCCCTATGGAAAAGAAGAGGCAGCATGATGCGCAGGGTTCTGTTGGTCGATGATGACGCAGCTGTTCGCGAGGCATTGGCGCAAACCATTGAACTGGCGGATTATGCACCGACAACAGCCGGATCTTTTGTGGCGGCCAAGGATCATATTCGGCGGGATTTCCCCGGTGTGATTGTTTCGGACATCCGAATGCCCGGTCGTGATGGCTTTCACTTGTTGGCGTATGCTCGGGAAATCGACCCCGAGCTTCCAGTGATCCTTTTGACCGGAGAAGGAGATATCCCAATGGCCGTGGAAGCCATGGGAAAAGGAGCGTTCGATTTTCTCGAGAAACCCTGCGCTGCGTCTGACCTGATGGACGTTCTTGAACGCGCATTCGCAGCCCGCACCCAAGTGTTGGAACAGCGCGCCTTAAAATCCGAACTTGAAAGGGGGGACCCGGCAGCACGTTTGCTTTTTGGTCTGTCTCCGCAAGCCGAAGCGCTGCGGGACCGCGTGCGGACCGTCGCACCGACAGGGGCCGAAGTTCTTGTTACAGGCCCACCGGGCAGCGGCATATCCAAAGTGGCCGAAGTGGTTCACCTGATGTCACCCGCTGGTCAGGGGCCTTTTGTCAAACGTCCGGCTTCAAGCCTAAGCCCCGATGATCTTGCCCGAAGCTGCGGCGATGCCGTGGGTGGTTCCCTGTTTCTGGACGAAGTGTCCGCCATGCCCCAAGCCACGCAGTTTGCGGCGTTGGAGATCATCGAGCGCGGTCCGGGGGGGCGTATTATTGCAGGAACAACCGCCGACCTATCCGCGTTAAGTTCGGAAGGGCGGTTCAACGCTGATCTGTTTTATCGTTTGGATGTAATGCGGGTGCGTGTTCCTTCACTGGCGGAACGCCCCGACGACATTCCGGTCATCTTTCGCCACTATGTGGCACAAGCGGCCGAGCAGGCAGGCATCGCAATTCCCGAGATTTCGTCTGAACATCTGGCGGCCTTGATGGCCAGCGATTGGCCGGGCAACGCCCGTTCTCTGATGTCAGCAGCAATGCGGTTTGTTCTTGGAATGCCCGAGGAGGTTACGCAGGCAACGGATCTGGGGTTGAGCGAACAGATGGCGCGGGTTGAACGATCCTTGTTGATTGCAGCTTTGGGCCGCCACAATGGAAAAGCGTCAGATGCGGCCAAGGCGCTGAAGCTGCCGCGCAAGACCTTTTACGACAAGCTGGCGCGCTATCAGATTCGTCCCGAGGATTACCGCAGATAAGCAGGAACCGGATTGGCGCATCTGATTCGGATGAACTGATTCGAAATTTGTGCGGAAATCCGCACAAGCCTCTCTGAGAATGTGCGAGTTTTCGCACGGCTCAGAACTGTGAAGTGCATAACCCGAACCAACAAAGCCGTAACGCTTTGGTATTAAACAGGTAATCAGACATTTCATGTAGTCGCAGTCAAAAGTTGTGTGCTTTACCCTGAGTCGCTTCACTGCACGCCATACGGCGCTTACCCGGCGTCGACTGCAAGTTTCAAAGAACTCTGGGAGGATATCAGATGAAGCTTTTGACAACGGCAGCAACTGCGCTTGCTCTGACGGCAACCGCAACGGCTGGTATGGCTGCATGCGATGAAGGCGAAATCGTCGTTAAGTTCGCGCATGTGACGAACACCGACAAACACCCCAAAGGCATCGCGGCATCGCTGTTAGAGCAGCGGGTCAACGATGAAATGAACGGCACGATGTGTGTTGAGGTCTACCCGAACTCGACTCTCTACAACGATGACAAAGTTCTCGAAGCGATGTTGCAGGGCGACGTGCAACTGGCCGCGCCCTCTCTGTCGAAATTCGAGAAGTTCACCAAACAGTTCCGCCTGTTTGACCTGCCGTTCATGTTCAAGAATGTCGACGCTGTAGACGCGTTCCAGGCCTCGGCCGAGGGGCAGGCGATGAAAGACAGCATGCAGCGTCGTGGCCTGCAAGGTCTGGCGTTCTGGCACAATGGCATGAAGCAGATGTCGGCCAACAAGGCTTTGGTTGATCCGTCGGATGCAAACGGTCTGAAGTTCCGCGTGCAGTCGTCAGATGTGCTGGTGGCACAGATGGAAGCCATCGGTGGTAGCCCGCAGAAAATGGCATTCTCGGAAGTGTATGGCGCGCTGCAACAGGGCGTTGTGGACGGGCAGGAGAACACTTGGTCGAACATCTACGGCAAGAAGTTCTTTGAGGTGCAGGACGGTATCACCGAAACCAACCACGGCATCATCGACTATCTGGTCGTGACATCGGTGGATTGGCTGGACAGTCTTGATCCGGCGGTGCGGGATCAGTTCCTGACTATTCTGGCCGAAGTTACCGAGACCCGGAACAAAGAAGCCTTTGCTGTGAACGAAGCGGCCAAAGCGTCGATCATCGATGCAGGCGGCGTCATCCGTGAACTGACCCCTGAACAGCGTCAGGCCTGGGTCGACGCAATGAAACCGGTTTGGGACAAATTCGCCGGTGACGTGGGTCAGGACAAGATCGACGCGGCACAGGCCATCAACGCCGGGTTCTGATCCGGTCAAAGACCGCGCGTCCGGGGACTGGGGAGTATTCGACGCGCAGGCCGGGCGGGCTGAAATGGCCCGCCCCATTCTCAACTCTCTCTTCAATAAAATACGGGGACTGAAAGATGTCTGGTGCGAACTCCGGCCAGGGCGGGCTGATCGACCATATCGAAGAAACCCTGATCGCGTTGCTTTTGGGCCTTATGACGGTCGTTACATTTGCCAACGTGATCGCGCGGTTTGTTTTTAATTCCAATATCCTATGGGCACTTGAGTTGACAGTGTTCACGTTTGGCTGGCTGGTGCTGCTGGGCGCGTCTTACGCAGTCAAGAAACATGCTCATCTGGGCGTGGATGCAATCCTGAACATGCTGGCGCCAGCACCGAGGCGCCTAATGGCGTTGGTCTCGGTTGGATGCTGTCTGGTGTTTTCTCTGCTGATGCTCAAAGGGGCATATGATTATTGGGCCGTCTTTGCAGATCTGCCGCCAACATCGGGCCGCTGGTTCCCTACCGGGTTTGATTTCGGCGCACGCAGCCAGAGTTTCTACGAGGTAGACGACATCCCCATGGTCGCGCCGCTGCGCTTTCTGGAAGACCTGATCAACTATGGCGAGGGGTATGAAAAACTGCCCAAGGTCGTACCTTACCTGGTTCTGCCGGTATCCATGCTGCTGCTCGTGATCCGGTTTACGCAGGTCGCCGTTCAAATTTGGCGTGGTGAGACCGATCGCCTTGTCGCCAGCCACGAAGTCGAGGACGAGATTGAGGAAGTCCGCGCACAACAAGGGGTGCATGACTGATGGACGTTATCCTTCTTTTCTCGATGGTCATCGGCCTGCTGCTGATCGGCGTTCCGATTGCGGTTGCACTTGGCCTCAGCTCGACCCTGTTCCTGCTGATCTATTCCGACAGTTCGCTGGCTTCAGTCGCAGGTACGCTGTTCGAGGCGTTCGAGGGGCATTTCACCCTGTTGGCGATCCCGTTCTTCATTCTCGCCTCGTCCTTCATGACGACAGGCGGCGTAGCGCGTCGGATCATCCGTTTCTCGATTGCTTGCGTAGGGCATCTGCCCGGCGGTCTGGCGATTGCGGGCGTGTTTGCTTGTATGCTTTTTGCCGCGCTGTCAGGATCGTCCCCGGCCACGGTTGTAGCTATCGGTTCGATCGTCATCGCAGGTATGCGCCAGGTTGGGTATTCCAAAGAGTTTGCCGCCGGTGTGATCTGTAACGCGGGTACGCTGGGCATCCTGATCCCACCGTCCATCGTGATGGTTGTGTATGCCGCCGCCGTCGAAGTTTCAGTTGGGCGCATGTTTCTGGCTGGCGTTATTCCCGGTCTGATGGCTGGTTTCATGCTGATGATCACCATTTATGTCATGGCAAAGGTCAAGAACCTGCCCAAGGGTGAATGGAAGGGGTGGGGTGAGGTCTTCACCTCGGCCCGCGAGGCCGGTTGGGGCCTCTTCTTGATCGTTATCATTCTGGGTGGCATTTATGGGGGTATCTTTACCCCGACCGAGGCTGCCGCGGTTGCTGCCGTCTATGCCTTCTTCATTGCCAGTTTCGTCTACAAGGACATGGGGCCGCTGAGTACGGAAGGGGACGCACAGAACCTGCCGTTGCTGAAAAAGCCCTACGCTTTGGTCACGGCGTTCTTTCATCCCGACACCAAGCATACTCTGTTCGAGGCAGGAAAGCTGACGGTGACGCTGTTGTTCGTGATCGCTAACGCGCTGATCCTCAAACATGTTCTAACGGACGAACAGGTGCCGCAGCACATTGCTAGCGCCATGCTTTCAGCGGGTCTTGGACCGGTAACCTTCCTGATCGTGGTCAACGTAATCCTGCTGATCGGTGGTCAGTTCATGGAGCCGTCGGGCTTGCTGGTGATCGTCGCACCGCTGGTGTTCCCGATTGCCATCGAGTTGGGTATTGATCCGATCCATCTGGGCATCATCATGGTTGTGAATATGGAGATCGGGATGATCACACCTCCGGTCGGTTTGAACCTGTTCGTAACGTCGGGTGTTGCGGGTATGCCGATGATGAGCGTTGTGAAGGCGGCGCTGCCGTTCCTTGCTGTCCTGTTCGTCTTCCTGATTATGGTGACATATATCCCTTGGCTTTCGACCTTCCTGCCCAACACGTTCATGGGGCCGGAAATCGTGACCAACTAGGCAAATTGACCACGTGCAAAGCCGGGCGGTTTCGACCGTCCGGCTTTTTTTGCATCTTGAAACCGCGCACCGGGTTCATATCTCGGGTTCAGAGGACGACCTCCCCATATCGGGACATCATTCGGGACGACCCGAACGGATACGAGGTTGTCTTATGCCCTGGGTATTCCTCCTATTTGCTGGCCTGTTGGAAATCGTCTGGGCCGTAGCGATGAAGCAATCGGCTGGTTTCACCCGATTGTGGCCTACAGCCTTGATGGGGCTTTCGATGATAGGGTCTTTCGGTCTTCTTGCGCCGGCGATGCGGGACCTGCCGTTGGGCACAGCTTATACCATCTGGACGGGTATTGGGGCAGTGGGGGCGTTCTGTGTAGGTATCCTGTTTCTGGGCGAAGCCCTAAGCCCTGCGCGGATTCTCGCGGCCCTTCTGATCGTGTCAGGTCTTATCGTGATGAAGCTGTCGTGAGGCCGTCATTGACCAAGTCTTTGCGCTTGGGCAGGGTTTGGGAAACACGGGAAATGGAGACCGGAATGTTGACCGAGACCGACAAGCGCTTGCTACGCGTGGCTTATGACGAGGCCAAAGCTGGGTTTGATGAAGGTGGATGCCCGATTGGGTCAGTTCTGGCGCGGGGTGGCGAAATTGTTTCACAAGGGCGCAATCAACGTGTGCAGGGCGGGGATCCGATCGCACATGGGGAAATGGATGCCTTACGCAAAGCGGGGCGTCAGAAAACCTATCGGGATACGGTTCTTTACACGTCATTGTCACCTTGCATGATGTGCTCGGGCACTATCGTTCAGTTTGGTATCCCGCGTGTGGTGATCGGCGATACCCAGAACTTTGGTGGCAACGAAGACTTTCTGCGCGAACGCGGCGTCGTGGTGGTGATAGCCAACGATCCCGACTGTATCGCACTGATGCAGCGGTTTATCGAAGAAAAGCCAGAGCTTTGGGCCGAAGATATTGCCGAGTAAAGGAGAATTCTAGACGCTCTCCAGTGCCTGAATAATGCCCGTGAAATCCCTGGCCTTCAGGCTGGCGCCGCCCACAAGCGCACCATCGACATTTGAAACCGCAAAGATCTCCGCCGCGTTGGAGGGTTTGACTGAACCGCCATACACAAGACGGACAGAGCGACCCACACCTTCGCCAAAACGACGCTCTAACCGGGCGCGGATGAAGTCGTGAACCTCTCCGATCTCATCAAGCGTTGGAACCTTGCCAGTGCCGATGGCCCAGATCGGTTCATATGCAATTATCAGGTTCTCGCCGGTTGCCTGATCCGGGATCGACCCCGACATCTGACCGCCGATAATGTCGAGTGTATTGGCCGCCTCTCGTTGCTCCAGACTTTCGCCTACGCAAATGATCGCTTTTAACCCCGCGTCCATCGCTGCACAGGCCTTGGCGCGTATATCCTCGTCATGCTCTTCATGGTCCACGCGCCGCTCGGAATGACCCAAGATGACTGATGTCGCGCCCGCGTCCAGCAGCATCTCGGCGCTGATGTCGCCTGTATGCGCGCCCGCGCTTGCCGCGTGGCAATCCTGCCCGCCGATGGTAACCGCTGACCCGCGTACAGTGTCAGCTGCGCGGCTGAGCAATGTTGCCGGAGGGCAAATCAGGATATCGACCGAAGCGTCTGGGTGGGACTTGCACAGTGCTTCAAGTTCGCTCAGCGCAGCACCGGTTCCGTTCATTTTCCAGTTTCCTGCCGCAAGCTTGCGCCGCATACCCATATCTCCCTGATCATTCGATAATTTAGGATGCGGATAACATTGTCGGCGCGATCTTACAATTCCACGGATCGGGTGGGTTCACGCGCTTTGATCGACAACACGGCGTTCGGGCGGGCCCGTGTCACAGGATTATCCGGTGCAAATTAGGATTGCTGCGCGATACTGTCATCGAACTTGATGGATTCACCGCAGCCGCAGGCGTCGACAACATTCGGGTTCCTGAACTTGAAACCTGATTCCAGCAACGACACCTCGTAATCGATTTCAGTCCCAAACAGGAACATCTGCGCCATTGGTGCGATCATGACGCGTGCTCCATCTTGTTCGACAACTTCGTCATGCGGATCGGCCTGATCGACGTATTCCATTGTATATTCCATACCCGCACAGCCGCCTTTCTTGACGCCAATGCGCAAGCCAGCGTGGCCACCCGAGTTCATCAGGCGGGTGATTTGTTCTGCGGCTTTAGGCGTCATGGTCACAGCCTGCTTGCCGGGAATGCCGAACATGTAAGTCTCCGTTGTCGCGCGTTGCATTTAATTTAGGGATCAGGGGGCCAAGGCTCAAGACGGTGTGTTATAAAGAGTTTTATCCGGATGAAACAACCAGGCATTCAGAATGGGTTCGCTGAAAACATTCGACCGTAAGGTCGTGGAACTGAATAGGTTCAAGTTAGTCGGCCGTTAACTCGGTTTGCTGTGGTATACCGTCGGAAAGGATAATATTGTGAAAAGCTTACAGGCGATTTTTAATGCGATCTTGACGGATGCGGTACTTGCTGTTGCAGTTCTTCTGTTTGTCCCGGATGTTGCGGTGGCCGCCAATGATGGAGAGAGGCATCCGGTAAACTGCGCGACCGCCGAGGGCGATCTGCGCGCCATCGCGGCCGAGAGGAAACACGCACAGGACCAACAGTTGGAAAGCGTTGCCGCCATTACCCCCGCCGGAGCACTTTTGGGGCTGGTGACGGGAACCGAGCACAAACGGCTGCAAATGCTATCGGGGGACTACATCAATCAACTGGATGCCAGATCTGCGGAAATCAAAAAGACCTGCAACTTGAACTGATCACCCGGCGTTTGGTGATCTGGATAAGAAAAGGACCGTTCTCGGGCAAGAACGGTCCGTATTTCGGGGCCGGAACTCGGGGGGGCGGTCAAATCATGTCTGGCCCGAGGTACGGCACCAATTGATACCGTCCGCAGGCCTTTTCCCGTATCATTGTGACAAGGACAGCACGAGCAGGTAACAAAAACGCCAATGTTTTATGACAAATAGCCGGAAAACTGTGGTGGGTGCCTACATAAACCCCAGTTCCAGACGTGCTTCGTCTGACATCATCTCCATACCCCAGGGCGGCTCCCAGGTCAGCTCCACGTCGACCTCTTTGACGCCTGCAACAGGCTCGATCGCTTCCATGATCCATCCGGGCATGTCGCCTGCAACCGGGCATCCGGGGGCTGTCAGCGTCATGATCACCTTCACGGCGTTGTCCGTGGAAATGTCGATCGTGTAGATCAGGCCGAGGTCATAGATATTCACGGGGATTTCCGGGTCATAGACCGTGCGGCACGCCTCGACCACGGGCTCGTACAGGGGGTGCTCAATGGTTGACGGCGCAATCAGCGGTGTGCCTTCAAACTGTTCGCTGGGGTGAGTCATCTTTGCCTCGGGTCAGTTGCCTGAGTGATTATATAGGGAATTGGCGCAACAGGGTCCAGTAGGGCGGCGGCGCCGATTGGGGCGCCGCGGCAATTTAGTCGTTGATGTCGTGGTTGAAGGTTTTGACCTGACCGTGTGGCAACGCAAACAGTTTCCGCAAAACAAGCCACGCAATCAGCGACAATACGGCAAAGATCAACGCCAACACATTCAAAGACAGAGCCATTCCGGGAATGGCAAGGATAAGGCCCGTGATTGCGGCGCCGATTGCAAAGCCCAGAAAAATGAAACCGGGCAGGACAATCTCAAGGATACCCAGCGCCAATGCGGCGGCCAGCCAGATCCACCAGGTCAACCAGAAGGGGTCAGCCATCACTTTCCTCCTTTTAACATTTTGAACGCGTCACCAAAGGCTTCCAGTGCGTTGGCAGGTACAACAATGGTTTGCTTGCCAGTTCCGTTTCCAAGCGCGTTCAGGGCTTCAACCTGTTTCAACGCAACCTGATACTGCGCAGCTTCGATGCCGTTATCCTGGATGGCCTTGGCGACAACACCAGTGGCGAAAGCCTCGGCTTCGGCCTGAATACGCCGCGCCTTGGCGGTTTGTTCCGCGGCGTAAAGCTCAGCATCGGCGTGCAGTTCGACTGCGCGCTTCTTGCCCTCGGCTTCTGTCACCTGTGCGCGGCGGGCACGTTCGGCGTTCAGCTGTTGCAGCATGGCATCGCGGGTGGCCTGATCCAGATTTACGTCCAGAATCTCGGCGCGGGTAACTTCGATACCCCAGTCATCGACAGCGGTTTCAACGCTTTCCTGTATACGCGTGATCAATTGGGACCGGTTTGATTGAACCTCATCCAGATCCATCTTACCAATCTCGGCGCGAACGATCCCGGCGACCGTGGTAGCAATCGCGCCATCAACGTCGCGGATTCGGTAGACCGTCTTTTCAGGTTCGAGAATACGGTAGAAGACCGATGTATCGATCTGCACCAGAACGTTGTCCTTGGTGATTGCGTCCTGTGTCGCGTTTGGCAGCTGGCGTTCCAGGATCGAGATCTTGTGGCGCGCAACGTCCAGCAGTGGAACGATAAAGTTGATGCCGGGGCCAAGCACGGAGTGCAGGCGCCCAAACCGTTCAATCACATATTTTTCGGACTGAGGTACAATCTTGATGCCTTTGAAAATGATAACAATTACCAGCACTGCTGCCAGCAGGTAAATGATGTTCGACGAAAGCAATCCGATGATTTGGTCTTCGGTCATTCTGTCCTCTTATTGTTGTGTACTATAGTATACATGTGGCAATTGAATCGCTCGATTTCAACTCTGGTATGAGGGGAAAGCAGCGTCACGCAAATGCCCAGATAGTGAAACGCGGCTTTGAAAATTAGCGCTGTGACCGCTTTGCATCCCTAATTGTTTGCGGTATCGGGCGGGGATGAAACTGATAATCGATACAGATCCTGGCATCGATGATGCCATGGCAATCGCCTATGCCGCCGCAGCACCCGAGATCGAGCTGATCGGCTTAACCACCGTGTTTGGGAACACACATGTACATCAATCCAGCCGCAATGCCCGGTTCCTGCTTGATAAGCTGGGTCTGGATTTGCCAGTCGCGGAAGGGGCTGCGGTTGCCTTGGGTGCCGATACGCATTCGCCATCCGAGCATGTGCATGGCCCCGAAGGATTCGGTGACCTGACTGATATACCCGAGATCGGAAGAAACCACGCTCTGCCAGCTGCGGAATTTCTGGTCGATATGGCACGAACCCATAAGAAAAAGCTGGTGGTTTGCGCCGTGGGCCCCCTGACCAACATCGCCAACGCTATTCGTCTGGATCCGGAATTTGCCGGGAATCTTGGGCGTTTGGTGATCATGGGCGGCGCTGTGTACTGCCCGGGCAATATAACCAACCATGCCGAGGCCAACATCTACCATGATGCTATTGCGGCTGAAGAGGTCTTTGCCACACCGCCGGATACCGTACTTGTCGGTTTGGATGTTACGCTGAAAACGCTTTACGAGACTGCGGATTTCGAAAGCCTGGCAATGCGATCACCTGACATGGGATCCTTTCTGCGCGATATCTCACGCTTTTACCTGAAGTTCTACAAGGACGTCGGTGGTCTGGAAGGCTGCGGCCTGCACGATTCGACCGCTGTGATTGCTTGTTCTCACGGTGCCATGTTCGACATGGTTGAAACAGGTCTTCGGGTTGTCACCGAAGGCGACCAGAAGGGGGCGACGCAACCTGACCCGGAACGTCCCACAGTTCGGGTCTGCCGCGATGTGGATGGGGCAGGGGTTGTGCAGCTGTTTACAGACCGTGTTGCCTCGCTACCCTGACGGGTTGCAAAGACCAATCGGATCGGGCAAAGCCTGCCCGGTTCGGTGACCCGAGGCGATGACATGACCCAGCACTTTTCATTTGAACTTAAGGCCACAGACGGCAAAGCCCGGACGGGTGTGATCAGCACACCGCGCGGCGACGTTCGAACGCCTGCCTTTATGCCGGTTGGCACTGCGGCAACGGTCAAGGCGATGATGCCGGAAAGCGTTCGGGCGACAGGTGCAGACATCCTTCTGGGGAACACCTATCACCTGATGTTGCGCCCGACCGCTGAGCGTATTGATCGACTGGGTGGACTGCACAAATTCATGAACTGGGATCGGCCCATTCTGACAGATTCCGGCGGATTTCAGGTCATGTCGCTGGCCGGTTTGCGCAAGCTGACTGAAAAGGGCGTGACCTTCAAATCCCATATTGACGGGTCAAAGCACGAATTGACGCCGGAACGGTCGATGGAGATTCAGCGCCTTCTGGGGTCGGACATTGTCATGTGTTTCGACGAATGCCCCGCGTTGCCAGCTGATCGTGATCGCATTGCCGAGTCGATGCGCCTGTCGATGCGTTGGGCCGAACGGTCGCGTGATGCGTTCGGCGATCGTCCGGGGCATGCGCTTTTTGGCATCATGCAAGGTGGGTTAGAAAAAGACCTGCGCGAAGAAAGCGCCGAGGCGCTGAAATCTATCGGTTTCGAGGGCTATGCAGTTGGTGGCCTAGCCGTCGGCGAAGGGCAGGAGGCAATGTTCTCTTGTCTCGATTATGCCCCCGAGTTTCTGCCATCGGACAAGCCGCGCTATCTGATGGGCGTCGGCAAGCCCGACGATATCGTCGGTGCCGTTGCCCGCGGGATCGACATGATGGACTGCGTGTTGCCCTCGCGGTCCGGGCGTACAGGGCAGGTTTTCACCCGCTACGGCGTGGTGAACATCAAAAATGCCCGTCACGCAGATGATCCGCGCCCGCTGGACGCGCAGTGCACTTGCCCGGCCTGTTCGAATTACTCTCGCGCTTATTTGCACCACGTGTTCCGCGCGAATGAGATGATTTCCGGCATGTTGCTGACATGGCATAACCTGCATTATTTTCAGGAGATCATGGCCGGCATGCGCGACGCGATTGCGGAAGGTGTGTTCGAAGCCTGGCAGGCCGATTTCCACGCGCGGCGCGCGCAGGGGGATATCGAACCGCTGTGATGTTTTGCCCCCTCCAAGGTGAAAACGGCCAGTTCTGAACAGCCGGGCAATTTTCTGGCGACTGATCGCGCAAGAGCAGGGTGTATTCTACTATTTTGGTGGATATGTTCCCGGCACGCCTTGCAGTCGGCCGATCCTCGGTTCATTCTGATCGGTGATACATGGCGATAAGGTTGAAAATGGGCGATGAGGCCCCACCTTTATCGTCCAAGACAGGAGACGGTCAAATGTTGCCTCGATGAGGGACAAGTGCCGTCTTGCCAACGATAAGGATAGAGCATGCAAGAGCCTCTGAATTCCTCCTACCCCGTCCTGCCGCTGCGCGATATTGTGGTGTTCCCACATATGATCGTGCCGCTTTTCGTAGGCCGTGACAAATCGGTCCGCGCGCTGGAAGAGGTGATGCAGGATGACAAGCAAATTCTGTTGTCCAGCCAGATCGATCCCGGCGTTGACGACCCTGATGAAGAAGGCATCTACCGCACCGGCGTTCTGGCAAATGTGCTGCAACTGCTGAAGCTGCCCGATGGCACAGTAAAGGTGCTGGTCGAAGGGCAGGCGCGCGTTCAGATCACCGAGTTTCTGGAAAACGAAGAATTTTTCGAAGCCCGCGCAGAATACCTGACCGAAATTCCCGGCGACGTCACCACAACCGAAGCACTGTTGCGCACTGTCGCGGATGAGTTCGAGCGTTACGCTAAAGTGCGCAAGAACATCCCCGAAGAGGCACTGACCGCAGTAGGCGATACAACCGAGCCTGCGAAACTGGCCGACCTTGTGTCGGGGCATCTGGGCATCGAAGTCGAACAAAAGCAGGAGCTTCTGGAAACCCTTAGCGTCAGCGAGCGGCTTGAGAAGGTCTATGGCCTGATGCAGGGCGAGATGTCTGTTCTGCAGGTCGAGAAGAAGATCAAGACCCGCGTCAAATCCCAGATGGAGAAGACGCAGCGTGAATATTATCTGAATGAGCAGATGAAAGCCATTCAGAAGGAACTTGGCGATGGCGAGGACGGCAGCAACGAAGTTGCTGAACTGGAAGCCAAAATCGCCGAGACCAAGCTGTCGAAAGAAGCGCGGGAAAAGGCCGAGGGCGAGCTTAAGAAGCTCAAGAACATGTCGCCCATGTCGGCCGAGGCCACAGTTGTGCGCAACTATCTGGATTGGATTCTTGCTCTGCCTTGGGGCACTAAATCCCGTGTCAAAAAGGATCTGGGCCGCGCGCAGGAGATTCTGGACGCGGACCATTATGGGCTTGAGAAGGTTAAGGAACGGATCGTTGAATACCTTGCGGTTCAGCAGCGCTCGAAAAAGCTGAAAGGGCCGATTTTGTGCCTTGTCGGCCCTCCGGGCGTGGGCAAGACCTCGCTGGGTAAGTCGGTTGCAAAGGCAACCGGGCGCGAGTTCATTCGCATCTCATTGGGTGGTGTACGCGACGAATCCGAAATCCGGGGCCATCGTCGGACTTACATTGGCTCGATGCCCGGCAAGATCATCCAGGCGTTGAAGAAGGCGAAAACCACGAATCCTCTGATTTTGTTGGATGAAATCGACAAGATGGGGCAGGATTTTCGGGGTGATCCGGCATCAGCAATGCTTGAGGTGCTGGACCCGGAACAGAACAACACGTTCATGGACCATTATCTAGAGGTTGAATATGACCTGTCCAACGTGATGTTCCTGACCACGTCGAACAGCTACAACATGCCCGGGCCTCTGCTTGACCGGATGGAGATCATCCCGCTGGCCGGTTACACCGAGGACGAAAAGCGCGAGATCGCCAAGCAGCACCTGATCAGCAAACAGGTCAAGAACCATGGTTTGAAAGCCAAGGAATTCGAGCTGACCGATGAGGCGCTGCAAAAGATCATCCGCACCTATACCCGTGAGGCTGGCGTACGGAACCTTGAACGTGAAATTGCCAAGGTTGCACGGAAGTCGCTGACCAAGATCATCAAGAAGGACGCGGAGACCGTTAAGGTCACGCCCGAAAACCTGCAAGATTTCCTGGGTGTTCCGAAATTCCGTTACGGTCTGGCCGAGCAGGACGATCAGATTGGTGTTGTCACCGGTCTTGCGTGGACATCAGTGGGTGGCGACCTGCTGCATATCGAAGCGTTGAAACTGCCCGGCAAAGGGCGGATGAAGACGACTGGTAAGCTGGGTGATGTGATGAAGGAATCCATCGACGCCGCTTCGTCCTATGTGCGCTCGATTTCGCCTCAGATCGGGGTGAAACCGCCGCAGTTTGACAAGATAGACATTCACGTTCACGTGCCGGATGGCGCGACACCCAAGGATGGCCCATCCGCTGGTCTGGCCATGGTCACGTCTATTGTCTCGGTTCTGACCGGTATTCCCGTTCGGAAAGACATTGCCATGACCGGCGAAGTCTCACTGCGTGGGAATGCGATGCCGATTGGTGGTTTGAAAGAAAAACTGCTGGCCGCGCTGCGTGGTGGGATAAAGACCGTTCTGATCCCGGAAGAGAATGAAAAGGATCTGGCGGATTTCCCGGACAACGTCAAAGAAGGGCTGAAGATCATCCCGGTCAAACATGTCTCGGAAGTTCTGGAACATGCTTTGGTACGCAAACCCGAGCCGATCGAATGGGACGAAGCCGCGGAAGAGGCCGCAGCAGCGGCGGCCGCGTCGTCCGGTAATACCGGACCTTCCGCAACCGCGCATTAAGTCTTTGGTAAATGGAAAAAAAGGCGAAGCATGAGCTTCGCCTTTTTTTGTCGTGGGATGTAGTGAAGACTGCACCACTCAGCGCCAAAACGCGGCATGAATCCAGCGTTTCATTTTGGGCATCGGCGTGCTTTGAAAAATGGTGGGTGATAACGGATTTGAACCGCTGACATCTTCGATGTGAACGAAGCGCTCTACCACTGAGCTAATCACCCATGGGACGGGGTGATATCTTTCCCGAAGGTTGGCTGCAAGGGAAATAGAACCCGCGGCATCCGCAAAAAATCGCGCCGTATACAAAAATCTGGAATCTGACAAAAAACTTGAAAACGCCGCTTGACGCTGCCCGAGCGTAGCCATAATACACCCAAACGTTCAGCAATGAACATGCAGCGGGCGGTTGTAGCTCAGTTGGTTAGAGTACCGGCCTGTCACGCCGGGGGTCGCGGGTTCGAGCCCCGTCAACCGCGCCATCGCTGCCATCCTTGGTCCAGGTAAAAGGCCACGAAAATAGATGCGCGGTTGTAGCTCAGTTGGTTAGAGTACCGGCCTGTCACGCCGGGGGTCGCGGGTTCGAGCCCCGTCAACCGCGCCACTTTTCTCCTCAATCCGATCAACGGTTGCGCCTTCCCGAGCACCTTTTTCCAATCCATTGATCATTGCAGGTTCTAATCGGCGAAATTTCGACTGTTCACTAAATGTTCTAACTTTTCTGTTGGAGTCTTGGTCTGGCTCGCCTATCTCTTAACCACTTGTTTGTTGGGGGCCGCATATGGCTGAGCTGAAGAATATCGAGGTGCGCGGCGCGCGTGAACATAACCTCAAAGGTATAGACGTTGATATCCCTCGGGATCAGTTGGTGGTCATCACCGGACTGTCGGGTTCGGGAAAGTCCTCATTGGCGTTTGACACCATCTATGCAGAAGGCCAGCGTCGGTACGTCGAAAGCCTTTCGGCCTATGCCCGGCAGTTCCTGGATATGATGGAAAAACCGGATGTCGATCATATCAGCGGCCTGTCTCCGGCAATTTCGATTGAACAAAAGACGACGTCCAAGAACCCGCGTTCAACTGTGGGCACGGTGACCGAAATCTATGACTATCTGCGTCTGCTGTTTGCCCGCGCCGGAACGCCCTATAGCCCGGCCACCGGGCAACCGATTGAGGCGCAGCAGGTGCAGGACATGGTCGACCGGATCATGACAATGGAAGACGGCACGCGCGGCTATCTTCTTGCCCCCATCGTGCGCGACAGGAAGGGTGAGTACAAAAAAGAATTCCTGGAGCTGCGCAAACAGGGTTTCCAACGCGTCAAGGTAGACGGAGAGTTCTACGAACTGGATCAACCGCCAGTGTTGGATAAGAAATTCCGTCACGATATCGATGTGGTTGTTGATCGACTGGTTGTGCGGGAAGGTATGGAAACGCGCCTGGCCGACAGTCTGCGCACCGCTCTGGATCTGGCCGACGGGATTGCCATATTGGAAACTGCCCCGCGTGAGGGTGATCCGGAACGCATCACATTCAGCGAGAATTTTGCCTGCCCGGTCAGCGGTTTCACCATCCCCGAAATCGAACCACGCCTGTTTTCGTTCAACGCGCCGTTCGGTGCCTGCCCGGATTGTGACGGTCTTGGAGTTGAGTTGTTTTTCGATGAGCGCCTGGTGGTGCCGGACCAGACGCTGAAACTCTACGATGGCGCTTTGGCCCCGTGGCGCAAGGGTAAATCCCCGTATTTCCTGCAAACAATCGAGGCCATTGCGCGCCATTACGAGTTTGACAAGAACACGCCCTGGAAAGACCTGCCTAAAAATGTGCAGGAGGTCTTTCTGCGTGGGTCCGGGGATGATGAAATTCAGTTCCGGTACGACGAAGGCGGGCGTGTCTATCAGGTGACCCGCAGCTTTGAAGGCGTGATCCCGAATATGGAACGCCGGTACCGCGAAACCGACAGTGCGTGGATTCGTGAGGAATTTGAACGATATCAAAACAATCGTCCCTGCGGCGCCTGCGAAGGCTACAGGCTGCGGGCCGAAGCGCTGGCGGTAAAGATCTCCGGGCTGCATGTGGGGCAGGTGGTGCAGATGTCGATCCGTGAGGCTTTGGCGTGGATCGAAGATGCGCCCAACCACCTGAGCGCACAGAAGAACGAAATTGCGCGCGCCATTCTCAAGGAAATTCGCGAGCGGCTAGGATTCCTGAATAATGTTGGTTTAGAATACCTTACGCTGTCCCGTTCAAGTGGAACGCTGTCAGGAGGCGAAAGCCAGCGTATTCGTCTGGCCAGTCAGATCGGCTCGGGGCTGACCGGGGTTCTCTATGTGCTGGATGAGCCTTCGATCGGGCTACATCAGCGAGACAATGACCGGCTTTTAGGCACGCTCAAGAACCTGAGGGATCAGGGCAATACGGTGATCGTCGTAGAACATGACGAGGAAGCCATCCGCGAGGCTGACTATGTTTTCGACATCGGTCCGGGGGCAGGTGTGCATGGCGGGCAGGTGGTCAGTCACGGAACGCCTGCGCAAATCGCGGCAGATGCGGCCTCCATTACCGGGCAGTACCTAGCGGGAGCGCGTGAAATCGCAGTTCCGGTGCAGCGTCGGAAGGGGAAAAAGCAGAAAGTCACAGTGGTCAAGGCCACGGGTAACAACCTGAAGAATGTCACCGCCGAATTCCCCTTGGGCAAATTCGTTTGCGTCACAGGTGTGTCGGGCGGAGGTAAATCCACCCTCACGATCGAGACATTGTTCAAAACCGCGTCAATGCGGCTGAACGGGGCGCGTCAGACACCAGCACCCTGTGAAACCATCAAGGGGCTGGAACACCTCGATAAGGTCATCGACATCGACCAGCGCCCCATTGGGCGAACGCCGCGTTCAAACCCGGCGACTTACACCGGGGCCTTTACCCCGATCCGAGATTGGTTTGCCGGTCTGCCCGAGGCTAAGGCACGCGGGTACAAACCGGGTCGATTCAGCTTCAACGTCAAAGGCGGGCGGTGTGAGGCATGTCAGGGTGACGGTGTCATCAAGATCGAGATGCACTTTCTGCCGGACGTCTATGTGACTTGCGAAACCTGCAAAGGCGCGCGGTATAACCGCGAAACGCTTGAGATCAAGTTCAAGGGTAAATCCATCGCGGATGTGCTTGATATGACAGTGGAAGATGCGCAGGAATTCTTCAAGGCCGTGCCCTCAATCCGGGACAAGATGGACGCCCTTGCGCGTGTGGGTCTTGGCTATATCAAGGTGGGTCAACAAGCCACGACGTTGTCAGGTGGCGAGGCGCAGCGGGTAAAGTTGTCAAAGGAACTGTCAAAGCGTTCAACCGGGCGAACGCTCTATATTCTCGACGAACCGACAACAGGTCTGCATTTCGAAGATGTTCGCAAGCTGTTGGAAGTGCTGCACGAACTCGTCGATCAGGGCAATACTGTCGTGGTGATTGAACATAATCTGGATGTGGTTAAAACCGCGGATCATATCATCGACATTGGACCTGAAGGTGGTGATGGCGGTGGCAAAATCGTCGCCACAGGAACACCGGAAGACATAGCCGATGTTGAACGCAGCCACACCGGGCGATACCTGAAGCCGATGCTGAAAGGGGCGCGCGTCGCGGCAGAATAAGTGCCCAGACGCGGCCTCAGTTCAGGATATCTGCGATCGCGCCGATCAGGTTCAGGACTTTGCGTGTCTCGGGGTCGACCCGGTACACATAATCACCGGCACGGACATAAGAGTAGTTTCGGTTCAACCCATAGCGATAAGGGTCATTGATCCAACGGTAATCATTGGTAATGAAGTCACCATCGCGATAGATTTTCTTTGCCTGACTAGGCGGCACGCAGGGAACGGATTTCTTGGCCAGACCCGGAGGGCAATGCCCGGCCTTGTTCTTTGCAACCGCGGCAACCGGGGAAAGGGCCAAAGCCGCCAGAGTTGCCGTCGTCACCAAAAATCTCGTCATGTCGCCGTCCTTTGCGAATTGGCCAGCCGGGCCTTTTGTTCATGACTGCCTAGATGGTCGCTTGCCCAAGATCTGTCAAATCGTTGGGCAAGATGCCGCCAGTTGTTTTAGTCACGTCCGCGGTTTTCGAACCGTGGCAACATGGCACTGAAATCGCGTCCCTTGCCATCTTCGTTCTCGACAAATTGCTCATAAAGCGCGGTGGCCGCCTGACCCATCGGTGTATCTGCATCTGCACTCTCAGCCGCCTGCTGGCTGAGGCGCAGGTCCTTCAGCATCAGCTCGGCCGCAAAACCGGGGGCGTACCCATTGTCGGCCGGGCTTTGCGGGCCGACACCGGGGGCAGGGCAATAGGCGTTCATCGTCCAGCTGTATCCGGACGACGTACTTACCACGTCAAACATCTTCTGCCGGTCCAGACCCAGTTTGTCGGCCAAAGCGAAGGCTTCACAGGTTGCAATCATGGTGACACCAAGGATCATGTTATTGCAGATTTTGGCAGCTTGACCGGCACCGGCCTCACCACAGTGAACAGCTTTCTGCCCCATGATATCGAAAAGAGGGGATGCCTTGGCAAACGCGGCCTCTGATCCGCCAGCCATGAAGGTCAGCGTGCCAGCCGCCGCACCTCCGATGCCGCCAGAAACTGGCGCGTCTACGGACAACAGTCCGGCACTGATGGCCTGATCCGCAACTGCCCGCGCGCTTTCCACATCAACTGTCGAGCAATCGATTAGCACGGCACCTTGTGCCATTGCAGGAATGATCTGATCCGCAACGGCCCTCAGAATCGCACCGTTTGGCAGCATCGTGATGACAGCATCGGCCGCTGCAACAGCTTCCGAAGCGGTTGCGGCTTGAGAAACCCCGTCAACCGTCACGCCTGCTGTGTCAAAGCCAACCACCTTATGACCGGCTTTTGCAAGATTGGCTGCCATTGGCGCGCCCATGTTTCCCAGTCCGATGAAACCGATTTGCATCTCTTAATCCTCTTCGAAAGTCAGGGCGTCCGCACCCAGGGGCTGAAGCATTTTCGACACGGCCACCAGAGGGACGTTCATGTCAGGAAACTGCCAGTTCGGATTGCGATCCTTGTCGATGATCTGCGCGCGGATACCTTCCAGAAAATCGCCATGCTCCATCGCGCGGTGGGTGAAACGATACTCCATCTCCAGAGCTCGGCGTATGGTCAGAGAAGGGGAGCGCAGGCGATGAAGAATCTCGATCGTGCAGGCCACGGAAAGCGGTGCGTTCTTTCTCAGCATGCCCAGAGTTTTAGCCGAAAACTCATTGTCGTCGCTGTGCAGACTGTTCAGAACGTCGCCAAGGGTGTCACCGGAAAAATGCTGATCGATTTGGGCCTGCAAGTTCGCCAATTCACCAACAGGCGGTGTACCGGCATGGTCAGCCAATAGTTCAGCGTTTCCAGAGGCTTCGAGCAACTCGATCAGATCGGACCATTGTGATTGCGGGATGAAAAGGTCGGCAAACCCGGCATAGATCGCATCCGCAGGCCCCATCCGATAGCCGGTTGTTCCCAGAAACTCACCCGCGTGTCCAGGCGCAAGGGCCAGCATCAACGAGCCGCCGACATCCGGCACCAGTCCGATGGAACATTCTGGCATGGCAATCTTTGCGCTTTCTCCAACAACGCGATGGCTGCCATGGCATCCGATGCCAACACCGCCGCCCATCGCGAACCCCTGAAGAAAGCTGATGACCGGTTTGGGATATTCGAAGATCAGGGCATTCAGACGGTATTCGTCACGCCAGAATTTCTGACCGTAAGAAAAATCACTCTTGGTGCCGGTTTCATAAAGTTCAGCAATATCACCACCCGCGCAGAAGGCTTTTTCCCCCTCGGCGTCCAGGATGATCAGGTCAATCTCATCGTCCTCGCGCCAGTTGCGCAGCGCTGTGTCGATAGCCATGCACATGTCATAGGTCATCGCGTTCAGCGCATGAGGACGGGTCAGGGTGATACGCCCGGCACGGCCTGTGGTGCGGATATCGATATCTGACATGGGTGCCTCAGCGATTGGCAAGCAATTGGCGTGATACGATTACACGCATGATCTCGTTCGTGCCTTCCAATATCTGGTGCACACGAAGATCACGCACAAGCTTTTCGATGCCGTAATCCGCAAGATAGCCATAACCGCCATGCAATTGCAGGCACTGGTCCACCACTTTCGATCCGGTCTCGGTAACGAACTTCTTGGCCATGGCGCAGAATTTCGTAGCATCGGGTGCGCCCTGATCCAGCTTCCAGGCTGCCTGCCTAAGGAACGTTCGCGCGGCCTGCAATTCGATCTCCATATCCGCTAGACGGAACTGAAGGGCCTGAAACTGGTCGATGGATTGGCCAAAAGCCTTACGTTCGGACATGTACTGCAGCGTCATATCCAGCCCGGCCTGAGCGGCCCCAAGCGAGCAGGCAGAAATGTTAAGTCGTCCGCCATCCAGTCCCATCATCGCATATTTGAACCCGTCACCTTCCGTGCCCACAAGGTTTCCGGCCGGTATCTTGCAATCGTCGAACTGAACTTGCGCGGTGGGTTGGCTTTTCCAGCCCATCTTCTGCTCGAGCGCGCCAAAGCTGAGGCCGGGCGTGCCGTCTTCAACGTAAACGGTTGATATCCCTTTGGGCCCATCCTGTCCGGTACGCACCATGCAGACGTAAGCGTCGGAATATCCGCCGCCTGAAATGAAGGCTTTTGTTCCGTTCAGCGTATAGCCTTCGTTGGTCCGTTCAGCACGTGTTTTCAGCGCCGCCGCATCCGATCCAGAACCGGGCTCGGTCAGGCAATAACTCAGCACAGTTTTCAAGCTCAGAACATCGGGCATGATGCGCGCCTTGAGGTCATCGTCGGCAAAGTTGTCGAGCATCTTGGCGCACATGTTATGGATCGACAGGAAGGCCGCGACCGACGGGCAGGCCATCGATAAGGCCTCAAAAACCAGGGTGGCATCCAGACGGGTCAGGTTTGACCCACCGCTGGCCTCGGACACGTAAAGGGCGCCGAAGCCAAGCTCTCCGATTTGGGGCCACAAGGTTTTGGGGATTGTTCCATCAGCCTCCCATTGCCGGGCAAAAGGGGCGATATGTTCCTGCCCAAAGGCATGTGCCATGTCGAAAATGGCTGTTTGTTCCTCGCTGAGTGCGAAATCCATGGCGCTCCCTCCCATCGGCAATGAATTGAACAGTTGTTTATTTCTGAATTCTTACAGAAATTTTGCAGGTTCAACAATGGCTCTGAGCAGGGGACTGTTGTCGCCAGTGTCTAAAGATCCGCGTGGAACTCTTCGATCAGGTGACGCACGACGGCCTTGCCGGGATCTTCCCCGCGCGCGGCAGCCTCGGCATGAACGCGACGTTGGCGTGTGGCCGAGGTGCCGTTCTCGGCGATCTGCCGCAGCCGGGCCAGATCCGACATTGTACCCAGTGCCTCGGCATCTTCGGCCAGCAATCCCATCAGATCACCGATCAAATCGGACATGGGTTTGATCGAGCGATCGCCGAAATCGATCAATCCTTCGCCCACACCGTATCGCTGCGCGCGCCAGCGATTTTCACCTATCAGAAAGCGATCATATTGCCGCCAGCGCAAGTTGCGATCTTTCAAGCGGCACAACATTCGCGTCAACGCCTGCACAAGGGCGGCCAGTGAAAGCGTGTGCTCCAACCTTGGTTGGACATCCATAATCCGCGTTTCAAGTGTTGGAAAGCGATGCGAGGGGCGAAGATCCCACCAGATCTTTGTGGTATCTTCAATGACCCCCAGTTCAATCAATATTCCCGTGGTGCGTTCATATTCGCCCCAGCTTGCAAAGACCGGCGGCAGACCGGTGCGCGGCAGATTGTCAAAGACGGTCAGACGGTACGACGACAGGCCCGTATCTTCGCCGTTCCAGAAAGGCGAGGACGTCGACAACGCCAAAAGATGCGGCAAAAAGTACGACAATTGCGGCATCAGATCAGAACGCAAGGCTTGGCTTTCAACCCCGACATGAACATGCATTCCGCAGATCAGCATCCGGCGGGCCACACCCCCCAGCGCGTGTTGCAGCGCATCATAGCGTTCCTTTCGAGTGTGATGCTGATCCTTCCAGTTCGCAAAAGGGTGGCACGACACGGCTATTGGCGACAGGTTGTATTCCGCGGCCCGTTCCGAAACACAGGAGCGCAGGCGTTTCAGGTCCTCGCGCGCCGAGGTGATGGTTGTATGTGGGCGGGTGCCGACTTCGATCTGGCATTGCAGGAATTCGGGGCTGACCTGTCCTTCGAAATCATTCTGACAGGCTTCCATCAGCGCTTCGGGAGCTTCGGACAATTGGAGGCTGTCGCGGTCTACAAGAAGGTATTCTTCTTCGATCCCGATCGTGAATTCCTGCTGCATGGCGGCCCTCGCGGTAGTTATTTTGATTAGTGAATACGGAAATTTTCTTTTTGCCAAGGGTTTGCCCGGCTTGTCCTTGCAGAGGAACGACCAGCAAAGGTATGGAATAGCGCAGCAAAGACTACGGAGCCAGCGACTTGAAACCCAGAAAATTCCCACAGATCAACGCCGCCCTGGATGAACTGGGGGTAAGACTGGTCGACAAGATCACCGAACAGGATGAGCGCGCGCGGCTGGAAGCCTTTGAGGCTGCCGGAGGTCTGACTCGCCCCGTCTATGCCTTGTCGCCGGGAATGGACGGGTTTGATATCTCTCAGCTGATCAGTGAATACGCTGCGCACAAGAATGCGCTAGAGGCGCTGAAGGATCCTGAGCGCAATCAGACCGGCTATCGTGCTGGAAACGGCTATTACGACAGCCCGGATGCGGATGCCCTGTATCTGATGATCCGACGCTTTCAGCCCCGGCGGGTGATCGAGGTTGGATGTGGTAACTCGACCCGAGTAACCCGGCAGGCGGCCATCGATGGCGGGTTTGACACCACGATTACGGCAATCGATCCGTATCCCCGCGCTGACATTGCCCAAGTTGTTGATCGGTTCGAGCAAAAACGGCTGGAAGAGGCCGACCCGGTACTGTTTTCAGAGCTGGAAGCCGGCGACGTCCTGTTTATCGACTCCAGCCATGTTGTGCGGATGAGCAACGACGTCGCGCACTTGTTCTGCCGCATCATTCCGACACTGAAGCCCGGAGTAGTGATCCATGTGCACGATGTTTTTCTGCCCTACGAATACCCCAAGCGGTTCTTCTATGACTGCCCGGGCTGGGGTGAGCAGTACATGTTGCACGCTTTGCTGCAATCTGGCGCGTATTCAATGCTTTGGCCAGGATATTACCTGCAACAGGATCGGCCCGATGCTGTCGCCAATTTGCCCTTTTTGGCTGAAGGGCGCGCGCAAAGCATCTGGGTGCAGCTAAAAGAAAAGTGATCTCAGACTGATCCGGCGTGACGAAAGCCCCGTACCTCTTTCCATAACAAGCTGGAGAGGAGAAGACAGCCATGTTACGTCGTACTTTTATGGGCGCAGCCGCCGCATTTGCATTTGCCATGCCGCTCAAGGCGCAGGCAGCAGATATCGTTGATACCGCTGTAGCGGCCGGATCATTCAACACGTTGGTTGCCGCAGTTCAAGCTGCAGGTTTGGTAGATACCCTGAAAGGAAAAGGTCCATTCACCGTCTTTGCCCCAACAGACGAGGCGTTTGCTGCATTGCCCGAAGGCACGGTGGAAACGTTGTTGTTGCCGGAGAACAAAGATCAGCTCGTGTCGATCCTGACGTACCATGTTGTACCAGCCAAGGTGATGTCTGGCGACATCGCTGGCAAGCGCGCGAAGGTTCTGACTGTTCAGGGTGATCGGCTGAGCGTGAATGCCAAAAACGGCGTCAAAGTGAATGACGCCAAGGTCATACAGGCAGATATTGAAGCAAGCAATGGTGTGATCCACGTGGTCGACACTGTTATCCTGCCGGAATGATGCTCTGTTCCTGAAGAGTCAAAAGCCCCGGCGTATGACCGGGGCTTTTGCTTTTCTGAGCTGGTAGATCAGACCAAACGAACCTGTGTGCCAATCTGGACCAGCGGATACAGTTCCTCGACATGTTGGTTGTACAGGCCGATACAGCCAGACGAGCTCTGCCGGCCGATCTTGCGGGTATCATGCGTGCCATGAACCAGGTAAGCGGGCCAATCCAAATACATCGCGCGGGTGCCCAGTGGGTTTCCGGGATCACCGCCATCGATCCGAATGGGCAGGCTGGGGTCACGCTCGCGCATCGAGGCGGTCGGTGTCCAGCTTGGGAACTCTGTCTTGCGCACAACTTTTGTGTAGCCGCGTTTTGTAAGCTCTTCGCTCATGGGCACAGAGCTGGGGTACAGCTTATAAGTGCCATCCGGCGCCCAATAGTGAACCGCGCGGCTGGTAATGTCGGCCAACAGGCAGCCAACGCCCAGCTCATCAAAATGGTCTTGCCAGTTTTGTTGCGCGAAGGACGATACATTGCGCCGTACCGGTAACTGTGTGCTGATCGCGTCTTCTGTCTCCGGAAACGCGTCCGTGCTTTGGGCCCGAACAAGGGCGGGGGTCGCCATCAGGGATGCAACGCCCAGCAGGGCGGAACGACGGGTTATTCGGGAGTGGGACAAGGGTGCCTCCGGTAAATTCACTGGTCGTTGTGTATTTGGCGGCAAGATATTTCCATTGGTCGCAATTTTCCAGAGTGGCGCACCTGAATTTCTTGTGAGCGTGAAGGATTTGAACGCTGCTCGGCGGAAAAATGCAAAAACCCGGCCCTGAAAAGGGCCGGGTTCCATAGTCATGCAGGCTGAAATCAGTCCATGGCTTTGAAGTTGAACTCGCCACCTTCCTTGATGCCGGACGGCCAGCGTGCGGTTACTGTTTTGGTGCGGGTGTAGAACTTGAAGCTGTCCGGGCCATGCTGGTTCAGATCGCCAAACATGGATTTTTTCCAACCACCAAAAGTGTGATAAGCCAGCGGAACGGGGATCGGAACGTTGATACCCACCATGCCGATATTGATCCGGCTGGCAAAATCGCGCGCTGTGTCACCGTCGCGGGTAAAGATCGCTGTGCCGTTGCCGTATTCGTGGTCCATCGCCAGGCCGATCGCCTCTTCGTAGGAACCTGCACGGACGGTCGACAGAACCGGGCCAAAGATCTCCTGTTTGTAGATGTCCATGTCCGGAGTGACGTGGTCAAACAGGTGCGGGCCGACGAAGAAACCGTCTTCATAACCTTGCAGGCTGAAGTCGCGGTTATCGACGACCAGCTTAGCGCCTTGCTCGACACCCGAATTGATCAGACCAAGGATACGCTCTTTCGCGGCGGCGGTTACTACAGGGCCCATGTCGACATCGTCACCAGCGGTGTAGGGGCCTACTTTCAGCTTTTCGACGCGCGGTATCAGCTTTTCGATCAGCTTGTCCGCGGTTTCTTCACCAACCGGAACCGCAACAGAGATTGCCATGCAGCGTTCGCCTGCTGCGCCAAACCCGGCACCGACCAGCGCGTCGGCAGCCTGATCCAGATCGGCGTCGGGCATGACGATCATGTGGTTCTTGGCGCCACCAAAACACTGGGCGCGTTTGCCGTTTGCGGTGGCACGGCTGTAGATATACTGAGCGATCGGGGTAGACCCCACAAAGCTGACGCCCTGAATGATCTCGCTGTCGAGGATCGTATCAACGGCCTCTTTGTCACCATTCACGACCTGGAACACACCCTTGGGTAGACCGGCTTCGACAAACAGTTCGGCCAGCATCAGCGGAACCGAGGGGTCACGCTCGGACGGTTTCAGAACAACGGCGTTACCGCAGGCCAGTGCAGGACCTACATGCCACAGGGGCATCATCGCAGGGAAGTTAAAGGGCATGATCGAACCCACGACACCCAGCGGCTGGCGCATGGAATACATGTCGATGCCGGGGCCTGCGCTGTCGGTGAACTCGCCCTTCAGCATCTGCGGTGCACCGATGCAGTATTCGATCACCTCCAGACCACGCTGCAAGTCGCCCTTGGCATCGGGAATGGTCTTGCCGTGCTCGCGGCTTAGTGCCTCGGCCAGTTTGTCCATGTCGCGGTTCATCAGGCCGACCATTGCCATCATGACACGTGCACGTTTCTGAGGGTTGGTTGCGCCCCATTCCGGCTGGGCGGCGGCTGCGGCCTCAATCGCCGCCGTGGTTTCCGCAGCACTTGCCATCGGGCACTTGTATTGAACCTCGCCCGTAGCCGGGTTGTAGACGTTGTCGAAACGACCGGATGTACCGGCGACCATTTCGCCGTTCAGGAAATGGGTCAGATCTTGCATCAATAACTCCTCCGATAGATTTGTGCGCACAATAGGCTTGCAGAAATCCCGCGAACAGAGGCAATGTCTCAAAAGAGTTTTGCAAAAATGCAAAAGGAAACGGTGTGACTCCAAACTGGGACGATATGCGGATCTTTCTGGCCGTAGCGCGCGAGGAAAGTCTTTCCTCCGCTGGTCGTATCCTGAAAATCGATCCTGCCACCGTGGGGCGACGTGTTGCGCGATTGGAAACGACGCTGGATTCTGCGTTGTTCACAAAGTCGCAGCAGGGCTATGTCCTGACACCGGCAGGGCAGCGCCTGTTGGAGCATGGGTTGCATGCAGAAGAGGCGATGCGCGCAGCGGCCGGAGCCGTGGCGGGATCCACGAAATCACTCAGCGGGCAAATCCGGATCGGCGCGCCAGATGGCAGCGCAAATTACCTGTTGCCCCAGGTCTGCGCCAGGATCAGTGATTCAAACCCGGAACTGGATATTCAGATTCTGGCTCTGCCGAGGGTGATCAACCTGTCCCGTCGCGAGGCCGATATGGCCGTGACTGTCAGCGCGCCAACCGCAGGGCAGCTTTTGGTCAAGAAAGTCAGTGATTACAAACTGCACATGGTCGCGACCGATGAATATCTGAAACGTCACGATCCAATCCACTCGGTCGCTGACCTCAAGGGGCACCGATTGATCGGTTACATTCCCGACATGATCTTTGACCGGGAACTGGATTACCTGAACGATATTGGGGTTGACCGTGTCGCGCTTGCATCGAACTCGGTCTCGGTGCAATTGCGGCAGGTCAGTTTGGGAACTGGCGTTTGCGTGGCGCATGACTTTACGTTGCCGTTCCATCCGGGGCTTCGGAAAATCCTGACGGATCAAGTGAGTCTGACGCGCAGTTTCTATCTGGTCCGGCATGAAGGAGATCAGCGCAACGAACGGTTGAACCGCTTTGCCGATGCCCTGACGCGCGGTATTCGCGAGGAAGTGCTTCGATTGGAAGCAGATGCCGGTGCTTGACAGGTCGCCACAATCGCGCAACGCTTTGGAATAAGTGTTATTATTCCGGAGGAGTTCTTCATGTTGGTACAGGCTATCCTGACGTCCAAAGCGACAGACGGCGTTGTAACGGTGGCGCCAACGGCGACAGTTTCAGAAGCCTCGAAGATTCTTGCGGAAAAGCGGATCGGGACGGTTGTTGTTTCTGACGATGGCGGAAAAACCGCAATTGGAATTCTGTCTGAACGCGACATCGTCCGCGAGCTTGCCGCCAGCGGTAGTGGCTGTCTCGACCAGCCTGTAAAATCTTACATGACGCAGGACCTGATCACGACGACGCGTCAGGCCTCTGTTCAGGATATCATGGCCCGCATGACAGAAGGGCGCTTTCGCCATATGCCGGTTGTCGAAGACGGTAAACTGATCGGCATCGTCACACTTGGTGACGTGGTAAAAGCCCAGCTGGCCGAACTGGCGATGGAAAAAGACGCCTTGGAAGGCATGATAATGGGGCACTAACAGCAAGGGGTGTCAAAGCAATCACTTGCACCTGCAGCAAAGTTGTGTTTGCTTGCGCAGAAATTTTGTTGCGCAGGAGGGCGTGATGCGGGTTGGTTTGTATCCGGGAACCTTTGACCCTATCACCATAGGGCACATCGATATCATTCGCCGGGCGGCTGCATTGGTGGATAAACTGGTCATTGGCGTCGCCATCAACCGGGACAAAGGCCCGTTGTTCTCGCTGGAAGAGCGCGTCGCGATGATCGAGGCCGAATGCGCCGAACTGACCGAACAAACCGGCACAGAAATCATCGCTCATCCCTTCGAAAACCTACTGATCGATTGCGCAAGGGATGTCGGTGCACAGATCATCGTGCGCGGTTTGCGCGCTGTCGCGGATTTCGAGTATGAATTCCAGATGGTTGGTATGAACCGCGCACTGGACGACTCGATCGAGACTGTCTTTTTGATGGCCGAGGCACGCCATCAGGCGATTGCTTCAAAACTGGTGAAAGAAATTGCCCGTTTGAACGGGGACGTGTCAAAGTTTGTCACGCCCCGTGTCAATGCCGCACTGCGTGAGCGGTTAGGCTAGGGCGCCCATCGCGGCGGCCGTATCCAGCATCCGGTTCGAAAAGCCCCATTCGTTGTCATACCAGGCCAGCACGCGAACCAGCGTACCGTCAGTGACTTTGGTTTCTGCCAGTGACACCGTCGAGCTGTGCGAGTCGTGGTTGAAATCGACCGACACCAGAGGACGGCTTTCCGCCGCCAGAACACCGGGGATCTTTGCCGCGGCATCAATGAACAGTTGATTGACCTCATCTTCGGTCGTTGGGCGTGAAACCTCGGCAACCAGATCAACGACCGAAACGTTCGGGGTGGGTACCCGGATGGCCTGACCCGTCAGTTTGCCCTTGAGTTGCGGCAGTACCAGCCCCACAGCGGCGGCTGCACCGGTCGTGGTGGGGATCATCGACAGTCCAGCGGCGCGCGACAGGTAGGGGTCTTTTCCAACTGTGTCATGAACAGGCTGGCTGGCGGTATAGGCGTGAACGGTGGTCATGTTGCCATGTTTGATGCCAAGACCTGCGTCCAGAGCTGCGGCAACCGGAGAAAGGCAATTCGTGGTGCAGGATGCGTTCGAAACGATCAGATCTTCGGGCGTCAACTCGCTGTCGTTGACGCCAAAGACGATGGTTTTCACGCCACCGTCACCTCGTGCAGGGGCTGAGATCAGGACTTTCCGTGAACCGTTTTTGAAGTGACGTTCAGCCGCTTCGCGCGTGCGGAAAACACCGGTGCATTCCAGAACAACGTCGATGTCAGACCAGGGCAGGTCTTCGGGATTACGCTCACTGCTCAGGCGGATCGGGCCGCGCCCCACATCCAGACCGTCGTCTGTAAGCGTGACAGGGTTGGGATAACGGCCATGAACGCTGTCAAATTCGAACAGATGCGCGTTCATGTCGGGCTTGCCCAAGTCGTTGATCGCGACGATCTCAACGTCTGTACGCCCGCTTTCCATCACCGCGCGCAGAACCCCGCGCCCGATCCGTCCAAATCCGTTGATCGCTAGTTTCAGGGTCATGGCTCGCTCCATAAAATATCTCAGCTTTATGAGTTAGCGCTAACAATTACAGATCAAGCGAAATGTCAAGAAAAACCTCTCTCATCGCCAAAAAGCGAGCCAGTCCAGAAAGTCGTAAAGCTTCTTGCCGAGGAACAACATGTGCTCGGTTCCATACAAGGCTACGTCCAGCATCATGCCCCCAAGCAGTAGGACGCCAAGCCAGATAGCAATTTGATTGTTCATGACGGTTCCGAACGAAAATGCCCGCCCAGATAACCTGAGCGGGCATCAAGGTACAAGCGAAGTCCGAAGGGTCAGTTAAGGCGACCCATGGCGACGGCTACGTCTGCCATGCGAACCGAGAAACCCCACTCGTTGTCATACCAGGCCAGCACGCGCACCATGCGATCATCGACGACGCGGGTCTGATCGGGTGCGAAGATCGAGCTTTCTTCGGTGTGGTTGAAATCGGTTGATACCAGCGGTGCGGGCTCATATCCCAGAACACGCTGCATCGGGCCTTTGGCTGCTTCTTCGACGATTGCGTTGATCTCGGCCACCGAAGTGTCACGCGATGCGCGGAAGGTCAGGTCAACCGCAGAAACGTTCGGGGTAGGGACCCGGATGGCGGACCCGTCCAGGCGGCCTTTCAGGTTTGGCAGAACTTCACCCAAAGCTTTGGCAGCACCGGTTGAGGTCGGGATCATCGACATCGCGGCAGCGCGGGCGCGATAGAGGTCACTGTGACGACGGTCCAGCGTGGGCTGGTCTCCGGTATAGGCGTGAATGGTGGTCATGATACCGTGTTCAATGCCGACACCTTCGTCCAGCACCTTGGCCAGCGGGGCCAGGCAGTTGGTGGTGCAGGAGCCGTTCGACACCATGTTGTCGTTTGCGGTCAGGGTGTTGTGGTTCACACCAAAAACGATGGTTTTGTTCACGTTCTTGCCGGGGGCGGACAGCAGCACCTTGCCCGCACCGCGATCCAGATGTGTTTTGGCCTTGGTGCCGTCATTGAATTTACCTGTGCACTCCAGAACGACGTCACAGCCTTCCCAGTCCAGTTCATTCATATCGTAGGTCGAAAACATCTGCATCGGGCCACGACCCAGATCCATCGTGTTGCCTTCGATCGAAACTTCGCGCGGGAACCGCCCGTGAACGCTGTCATATTTCAGCAGATGTGCAGAGGTTTCCAATGGGCCGGTTGCGTTGACTTTGATCACTTCGATGTCGTTACGCCCCGACGCGGCGATGTGCGACAGGGTGCAGCGGCCAATACGGCCAAAACCATTGATACCGACCTTGATGGTCATGTGACGTCTCCTGATGCGCTTGCGTTGAGGGCCATATAGCGGCGAAATGGGAATCTCAAAAGGGCAAAAACGGCATATTTTTAAGGTGTTAGCGCAAACCTGCAACGGTTGCGCTAACGCTTGCGCTAGCCGTTGGATCAGGTAGGGTCCAGATGCGGCAGCGAAAGGGAAAGGAAACGCAATGAGTGGTCTTTTGGCCTTGTTGGACGATGTGGCCGGGATCGCCAAGGTTGCGGCGACATCGGTGGATGATGTCGTGGCTGCGGCGGGCAAGGCTGGGGCCAAGACTGCGGGAGTGATCATCGACGACGCCGCAGTGACACCGAAATACGTTCAGGGCTTTGCCCCGGCGCGCGAATTGCCGATCATCTGGCGCATCGCGCGCGGTTCGGTTTTCAACAAAATCATACTCCTGTTGCCGGTGGCCTTGTTGCTGGCCAATTTCGCCCCGTGGCTGATCACCCCACTGTTGATGCTGGGTGGATCATATTTGTGTTTTGAAGGCGCAGAGAAGATTTTTCACGTCCTGTTTCCTCATGGTAGCCATGTCATTGAAGAGGATATGAAAAACCGGGACCCTGGCCATCTGGAAGAACAGAAGGTCAAGGGCGCGATCAAAACTGATTTTATTCTGTCTGCCGAGATTATGACCATTGCACTGGCGGCGATTGAAGCCCCGAACCTTTGGATGCAAGCCGCGACGCTGGCCGTTGTGGGGATCGGCGTGACGGTGGCCGTCTATGGGTCGGTGGCTCTGATCGTGAAGATGGATGATGCTGGGCTTTATCTGGCGCAGAACGCGCCGACACCTATCGGTCGCGGTCTGGGCCGAGGGTTGGTCAAGGCAATGCCCGGGGTGATGAAAACATTGTCCATTGTCGGAACTGCGGCGATGCTTTGGGTCGGAGGCTCGATTGTCATCCACGGGATGGAGGTGTTGGGCTTTGGATGGTTGGGCCATCATATCCATGATTGGGCCTATGCCATTGGGCATACTGTGTCTGATCAATGGGTTGGCGCGGTTGAGTGGGTATCCAAGGCCACGATGGATGGCGTATTTGGTTTGGCTTGGGGATTGGTTTTGATCCCTGTTGCGACCCGGATCATAGCACCACTGTTAAGTAAGAATGCGAAACACTGAATTGACCCGTTACCGTCTGGGCACGACCATCGATGGCCCGCTTATTCGAAAAGTGGGCACGCGCGGCTTAAACGGCAGATCCTCAATTATTTCTGCTTTGAGTGTTGCGGCCGACGAAGTCCCATTCGATGAATCCGAGCTTCTCAGTTTCTTGCATTTTCGTGTTGATTCCGCTTTCAGGGCGCAGGAGCGTAGCCGTTGGTTCGGGGGACGCTTTTATAACGCTTTAGTGGGTCAATCGGCTAATTATGTCCCGCTGTCTGGAACACATCTTCGCCAAGCGTTGTCTTGCCTCGGCCTGCAAGCACCTGAGAAAGTGGTGGTGCAAGGACGGTATGAGTTGCGGTTGGATTACGCTCTGAAAGCCTATGAAGAACTTGCACTTCGGGTTAAGGCTGAACCCAAATGAAAAGGGCGGCCAAGGCCGCCCTTTGCTCGATCAGATGGGACTGATTTACAGCCCCAACAATTCCTTGACCTTGGCCACGGTTGCTTCGACGGTGATGCCGAAATGCTTGTACAGCTCACCGGCAGGGGCCGAGGCACCAAAGCTGGACATGCCGATGAACCCGGCTTTGGCTTCGCGGCCACGTTCACCCAGCAACCAACGATCCCAACCACCAGCACGAACCGCAGCCTCGATGCCAACGCGGACCGGACCTGCCGGAAGGACGCGCTTGCGGTAGGCTTCGTCCTGTTGGGCGAACAGCTCCATGCAGGGCATCGAGACGACGCGGGTGCCGATGCCTTCGGCTTCGAGCATCGCTTTGGCTTCCATGGCCAGCGACACTTCGGAACCTGTGGCAATCAGGATCGCCTGACGCTTGCCTTCTGCTTCGGCCAGAACGTAAGCACCCTGCGCGGTCAGGTTCTTGGTCTTGTGCTCGGTACGTACCGTTGGAACACCCTGACGGGTCAGCGAAAGGACCGACGGGCTGTCCTTGAAGGTCAGTGCGAGTTCCCATGCCTCGGCGGTTTCAATGGTGTCAGCGGGGCGGAACACAAAAGTGTTGGGTGTTGCGCGAGAAATCGCCAGGTGTTCGACCGGCTGGTGGGTCGGGCCGTCCTCGCCCAGACCGATCGAGTCATGAGTCATTACGAAGACAGACGGGATCTTCATCAGTGCCGCCAGGCGCATGGACGGGCGGGCATAATCTGTGAAGGCCATGAACGTGCCGCCATAGGGACGGATACCACCATGCAGGGCCATACCGTTCATCGCCGCCGCCATGCCGTGTTCACGGATACCGTAGTGGATGTAACGGCCCTTGCGATTTTCCGGCAGGAATACACCCATATCGGCCGATTTGGTGTTGTTCGATCCGGTCAGGTCCGCCGAACCACCAACGGTTTCGGTCATGATCGGGTTCACAACATTCAGGACCTTTTCTGACGAGGCGCGGGTGGCCAGTTTCGGCTGATCTTCGGACATCTGCTTTTTGAAGGCACGAATGGCTCCGGCCAGACGTTTGGGGGCCTCGAACGCATAGGCACGGGTGAACTCAGCCTGCTTGCGCTCGGACAGTTGTGCAAAACGCGCTTCCCATTCCGCACGCTCGGCAGCGCCACGCGATCCGATGGCTTCCCATGCGGATTTGACATTGGTAGGCACGTCAAAAGCATCATGCGCCCAGCCATAGGCCTTTTTGGCGTCCTTCAGCTGATCCGCATCGGTCAGCGCGCCGTGCCCCTTTGACGTGTCCTGCGCCGCGTGGCCCAAAGCAATGTGGGTTTTACACGCAATCATGGTCGGCTTGTTCGACTTCTTCGCCTGAACGATGGCCGCGTCGACGGCCTTGGGATCATGACCATCGATTTCGATCACATGCCATCCCGAGGCCGCAAAGCGACGAACCTGATCGGTGCGGTCAGCGATATCGACGGAGCCGTCGATGGTGATGTTGTTGTTGTCCCAGAAGACGATCAGCTTGCTCAGCTCGTGACGACCGGCCAGCGTGATTGCCTCCTGGCTTACGCCTTCCATAAGGCAACCGTCGCCTGCGATGACATAGGTATAGTGGTCAACAACCTTCTTGCCATAATGCGCGCGCTGTATTTCTTCGGCCATCGCAAAGCCCACGGCGTTCGAAATACCCTGACCCAGCGGTCCGGTCGTGGTCTCAACACCAGCGACCAGAAAGTTTTCGGGGTGGCCTGCGGTTTTTGCGCCCAGCTGGCGGAAATTCTTGATCTCCTCCAGCGTCACATCTGCATATCCTGTCAGGTACAGCAACGAATAAACCAGCATCGAACCATGGCCTGCGGACAGGATGAAGCGATCGCGATCCGGCCAGTTCGGGGCCGAGGCGTCAAACTTCAGGTGCTTTTCGAACAGGACGGTCGCGACATCCGCCATGCCCATGGGCATACCGGAATGTCCGGAGTTTGCAGCGGCGACGGCATCAAGGGTCAATGTGCGGATGGCCGCAGCTTTGTCCCAGTGTTCGGGGTTGGCTTTGCGCAGCGCAGTCAGGTCCACGGGCGTTGTTCCTTTGGATAAAAAGCAGATTGCGGGCTCAATACCACTCAGCACTCAAAGTGCAAGCAGAACCGGGGTTTATCCGCTTGGATTGCTTGAAGTGCGCGGCCCAAGTGGTTGAAAGCAAACAGTGGGTATTTTCTGTCGCATTCCGTTAGACTGGCGGCAGGCGGGATTCGATTTTGATTCGGATCACTTCGCGACAGAATGAACCTTGATAAAGAGGTGACAGGGGCATGAGCCAACTTGAGGAATTACAGCACCGCATAATTGCGGCGATGGACCGTATCGGAGCGGGCGTCGACGCATTGGGCGGCGCGACCGCAGACGCCCAGCCGGATGAGGGTGTCAAGGCGGCACTTGAAGATGAAAGAGTTGCGAACGCGCAGCTTCAGGAAAGGCTGAAATCCCTGAAGGAGCAGCACGAACAGGAAGTGGACGGGTTGCGTGCCGATCTTGAGGAGTTGCGTACTGCGTCTACCGATACAGCCGAAGTGGACGCCCTGCGATCCGAGTTGGAAGAAGCCCGTGCGAAAATCGCATCGGTCGAAGCCGCGCGCGCTGAATTGGCCGAAGCCAAGGCCGCATTGGACAACAGCACCGAGCTGGAGGCGCTGAAGGCGGAAAACAGCCGTCTAAAGGAAGAACTGTCAGACACTGTCCGCGTCGACGACCTGAGCGCCGAGCTTGAGATGCTGCGCGCTGAACGGACCAGTCACGGCGCTGCAATGTCGCGGCTGGACGACGATCTGCAACGGATGCGCAAGGCAAACGAGCAATTGCGCACTGCGATAGACGAGTTGCGCGCTGCCGCCGCCGAAGGTGTCGCAGATGCCGAACTGCTGAACCGGGCCACCGTCGCGGAACTGGAAGCAACGCGTGCAGCGCAGGCGTCAGACGCCGCCGAAGCGCAGGCCGTTCTTGCAAGGTTGGAACCTCTGCTGTCGCAGGCGAAACTTGTAGAAGGTGAGGTGGAGTAATGCCCGAAGTGACCATTCATATCGGCGGGCGCGGTTTTGACGTGTCCTGCCGGGACGGGGAAGAGCCCTTTCTGCACGCTGCCGCCAAAGTGTTGGACGACGAGGCGCAGGTGCTGTCCGATCAGATCGGTCGTATGCCGGAATCCCGCATGTTGCTGATGGCCGGCTTGATGCTGGCCGACAAGACTGCGGCCACAGAGGACAAGGTCAAATCGCTCGAAGGGAAACTGGCCGAAGCCGAAGCCGAGCTTCAGGCGCTGCGAAGCGCCCCGGTGCCCGAACCTGAGCGCATCGAAGTGGCCGTGGTTCCACCATCCGTTACAGATACGCTGGCCGAACTGGCCGCACGAGCCGAAGCGCTGGCCGCAGTAGTTGAGGAGAAAAAGGCACGATGAGGTTCCTGCGCAAATTCATCTGTGCGGCGGCGCTGGTTATGCCCGCGACAACGGCACTGGCCGAAATCGATATTCTGTCTGTCACCTTCACCTGTGAAAACGGAATACCGCTGCCTGTTACCTATTTCAACGCGCCGGGTAGTACAGGGGCAGCGGCAACCTTGGTGGACAACTCACTGGTTGTGATGCGTCAGGTCGAAAGCGGGTCTGGTATCCGCTACGAATCCATTGGTGATGGCGGGACATACATCCTGCGCTCGAAAGGGTGGGACGCGTCCGTAAGCTATTTGGCGGCAGGCGCCGCCGTTGAGCAGGAGATATACCGGGGTTGTTCCAGCCGGTAGGCCGGATTACGCGTTCGCTTCGCGGATTTTGTCGGCTGCTTCTTTGTTGTAGCCGACGTTGTTTTCGTCGAACAACGCGTCCAGTTCGCCCGAAAGGGTCATCTCGGTGATGATATCGCAGCCGCCAACAAACTCGCCTTTGACATAAAGCTGGGGCACGGTCGGCCAATCGGAATAATCCTTGATCCCCTGACGCACTTCTTCGTCGGCCAGAACGTTCACATCCGTGTATTCAACGCCCATGTAGTTCAACACCCCAGCCACGCGCGAGGAGAACCCGCATTGCGGCATTTCCTTGGTGCCTTTCATATACAGCACCACATCGTTGGCTTTGACGGTTTCGTCGATCTGGGTCTTAACGTCGGTCATTTTGTTTTTCCTTTTCATCCGCATCTGCGGGGATTGTTCCATCACTGGGCAAGCTGGGTGCCCATCCTTCCGTTTCAAGTCGCCGGTGTTCTGCCTGCGCCATTTTCACTGGATCAAGCCCGTATCTCTCAAGGCCGCCCACTTTGCTGAGTTCACCCGGATCCGGACGCATATCGGCGAGGTTGCGTTTTCTGTTCCGCTTCACATAGGCTTCGATCACTGCGGCGGCAACTATCAAAGCTGCGAATAAACCTATCCAGAACAACAAGCCATTCATAATTGGGCGCTCTCAATCTTTGCGCCGTGTGAGTTTACGCAGTCTCATATTCCTTGTGACGCGCCAATATCTGGGCCCATACTTAAGAAGCTTTGGCAGATCACAAAACAGGATCGCCAAGGAGTTGATAATGTCTAAGAACAGAAAGGTTAGTCTCAGTAGAGCCCATCCTATCGGTTCGTCCACTATTCAGGCACTTTCGTCGTCAACGCCAGTGCGTGCAGCTCTCCATCCGGGCCATCCATCTTGCCCTTCAGGGCCGCGTAAACCGCGCGTTGCTGCTGCACCCGGTTTTTGCCGCGAAAGCTTTCGTCCACCACCAGGGCGGACATATGAACACCGTCGTTGCCGCCGACCTGAATATCCGCATCAGGAAAAGATTCTCGCAGCAGGTGTTCGATTTGATGGGCGCTCATCGGCATGTAGGTAACTCCTGAAGGTCTTTCCAAAGATGTAGAGCGCCTGAACCGGGCGCGCAAGGGCACATGAATATGCCAAAACGACGAAACCTGCGCTTATTCGGAGCGCAGGTTTCGAGCGAGGTTTATTCAGCCTGATCAGGCGACGGCGTCGGCAAAGCTGTTGCGGAAAACGGTCGTCAGATCTTCTAGCGAGGCCTCCGAACCGCCGATCCTGACGGTATCTCCAGTAAAACGACCTACAGAGACCAGCGGCACACCTGCCTGACCTGCCGCGATCATCAACGCCTCGGCCTGATCAAAGTTGCACGCGACCAGATACCGTGCCTGATCTTCCCCGAACAGGAATTCCGTCGGTGCATCATCCAGACAAACGCCAACCCCGGCGGCCTCGGCCAGTTCGAAGGCCGCAAGCGCAAGGCCGCCATCACTCAGGTCTGTGCAGGCCTTGATCATTCCTCGATTGGCGCGAATGAAATCACCATTGCGTTTCTCGGCGTCCAGATTCACATGTGGCGCGTCGCCATCTTCTCGGTTGAAGACCTCGGCCAGAAGGGCGGACTGACCCAGATGGCCTTTGGTTTCGCCGATAACCAAAGCCACGTGGCCTTCGCGCACCTCGTTGCCGATGATTTCATCACTGTGGTTCAGCAGCCCGACAGCGCCAATTGTGGGGGTGGGCAGGATCGCCTGACCGTCGGTTTCATTATACAGTGATACGTTGCCTGACACGATCGGCATATCCAGCGCGCCGACTGCGGCGCCGATGCCCTGAATGGCGCCGACAAACTGACCCATGATTTCGGGCTTTTCCGGGTTGCCGAAGTTCAGGTTATCTGTTGTGGCCAGCGGTTTGGCGCCAACAGCCGTCAGGTTGCGGTAGGCTTCGGCCACCGCCTGTTTGCCGCCCTCAACCGGGTTGGCGCGGACGTAGCGCGGGGTCACATCAGAGGTGAACGCCAGCACCTTGTCGGTGCCGTGGACGCGCACCATACCCGCACCCAGGCCCGGTGTTCGGTTTGTATCCGCCATCACCATCGTGTCGTACTGCTCATAAACCCACTGCTTGCCCGCGTAGTTGGGCGACGATAGCAGGGCGCGCAGGCCGTCAATCGGGTCGATCTGAGGCACTTCGGCCAGGTCCTCGGCTTCGGGCGTCGGCACCCAAGGTCGATCATATTCGGGCGCGGTCGAAGACAGTTTGGACAGGACGAGATCGGCCTTGACCTCACCGTTATGCATGATCAGGAAACGGTCCTCGGCAATCGTTTCGCCGACGATGGCAAAGTCCAGGTCCCATTTCTCGAATACGGCGCGGGCTTCGGCTTCAAGCTCGGGTTTGAGAACCATCAGCATGCGTTCCTGAGATTCGGACAGCATCATTTCATAGGCTGTCATATTCTCTTCGCGCTGGGGGACGTTTTCCAGATCCAGGCGCACGCCCAGACCGCCCTTGTCGCCCATCTCAACCGCGGAACAGGTCAGGCCCGCAGCACCCATGTCTTGAATTGAGATCACGGCACCGGTCTGCATCAGCTCCAGCGTCGCTTCCATCAGGCGTTTTTCGGTGAAGGGATCACCCACCTGAACAGTGGGGCGTTTTTCCTCGATGGTGTCGTCAAACTCGGCCGAGGCCATCGTTGCGCCGCCAACACCGTCGCGTCCGGTCTTGGCGCCAAGATAGACAACCGGCATGCCCACGCCCGACGCGGCAGAGTAGAAGATCTTGTCACTGTCGGCCAAACCGGCGGCAAAGGCGTTCACAAGGCAGTTGCCGTTGTAAGCGGGGTGAAAGCGGACCTCGCCCCCTACGCAGGGAACACCGAAACAGTTGCCATAGCCGCCAATACCTTCGACCACGCCGTTGACCAGCTGGCGGGTTTTGTGGTGGCCGGGTTCACCGAAGGACAGCGCGTTCATCGAAGCGATCGGGCGCGCACCCATGGTGAACACGTCCCGAAGGATGCCGCCGACACCCGTTGCCGCACCCTGGTAGGGTTCGATGTAAGACGGGTGATTGTGACTTTCCATCTTGAAAACCACGGCCTGTCCGTCGCCGATATCCACGACACCGGCATTCTCGCCCGGGCCGCAAATGACCTGAGGCCCCGAGGTCGGAAGAGTGCGCAACCATTTCTTCGACGACTTGTAGGAACAATGTTCGTTCCACATAGCCGAGAAAATACCAAGCTCGGTAAAGGTCGGTTCACGCCCGATGATCTCGAGGATCATATCGTATTCCTCGGGCTTGAGCCCATGTGCTGCAATCAGATCGGGTGTGATGGCGGGCTCTTGCATCTTCTGTCCTGTGTCCAAGTGGGCCGAGATTGCGCGCCTTTTAGGGCAAGCGCGCGCGTGTGGAAAGGGTCAAGACGGCGCAGGCCGCGTCTTTCAAAGAAAAACGGAACCGGCTTCACGGCCGGTTCCGAAAAACCGCACAGCAGTCCTGTTGCAAATCGCAGACGTAATCCCCGAAGGTTACGCCGATCCCTGGTCCTTGTTAACCTCGGCAGCGGCTGCGGCGCCAACAGCAGCCTTCTGCTCCGGCGTCAGATGCTCGACCTCATCCAGGCCCGGAATCGCAACGCGCACCTCACGGCGGGCAAAGTCGATGCCGTTTTCCTTGAAGGCTGCTTTGACCCGGTTGAAGATTTCCTTGCGCAGGGTGAATTGCTTGCCCGGTTTGGCCATAAATTTACCGCGAATGATCATGCCCACATCATCAAAGTCGAACACACCCTGAGATTTGAAGGGCTGTAGGAAGCCTTCTTTGTGGGTTTCGTCCTCCATCATTTCGGCCCCGATCTTTTTGAAGATTTTCTTGACCTTGTTGGGATCGGTATCGAAGGGCACGGTGAATTTCAGCTTCATGATCACCCAGTCACGGCTGTAATTGGTCAGTTTCTGGATTTCTCCATAGGGGATCGTGTGCACAGGCCCCCTGTGATGGCGCAGTTGCATCGAGCGGATCGAGATTTTTTCGACCGTCCCGGTGGTTCCGCCCACATCAACATATTCGCCGACGCGGAAGGCATCATCGATCAGGAAGAAGACACCGCCGACGACATCCGCCACCAGTTTCTGAGCTCCAAAGCCGATGGCAAGACCCAGAACACCGGCACCGGCCAGAAGCGGCGTGATGTTGATACCCAACGCACCCAGGGCCAGCAGGCCAAAGATGACCGAGATGGTGATCTGGGCCGTAATCCGCATCAGCGGCAGGACCGTCGCCAGACGAGAGCCTCCGGTGCCGCCGCCTTCACCGCTTGCTTCCTCGTCGACTGCCTCGGCTGCGGTCTGTTCTTTGGCCAGCCTGCGGTTGATCCATAGCGAGACGACCTCGTTTAGGATGTAACCGACCGCGATGATTAGAAGGAACTCAATGACAGCGCCGCCAACTTCGGCACTGACACCGGCCGAGGCGACATTGCGCAGGTCAAGATGCCACGCGCGGGCGATCATGAAGACGACGATCAGCCCGGCAATGACCCGCCCAATCCGGATATAGCTGCGCTTGGCCGCGCGATGCGCGCGTTCGGCCAGCGGGCCTTCGCCAGACATCGGCGGCTGCAAATGGCGTACCAGCCCGCGGATCAAAGTGTCGAGAGCAGGGGCAATCAGCAACCAGAACATGGTTGTGAAATGCGCACCACCTGCAAGCAATCTTAGCGTCGATGGATCGCGTTGTGCGACCAGGAATTCGACCAGCAGCCAGATTGTCACCGAAACGCCAATGGCGAAGTAGGGATAATAATGCGCGACTTCTTCATCAAACTTCGTGCGGTCCGGGTCTGTTCCCAGCATCATCTGAGACAACCCTTGGCGCGCGGTCCAGGCGATGACGGCGATATAGACATGGGTTGCCGCATTCAGCCAGAAGGCGATGCGTGTATCGTCCCCTGTGATGCCATTTAGGGCGTTGAAGCGCACAATAAACAGCGTGAACCCGATCAGGATCAACAGCCCGATCAGATTGCGATGCAGGTACTTTGCCCAATGGTCGTCAATACTGACCAGCCGATATTTTGGTTTCTCCGGTGCCAGAACAAAACGTGAGGCCGCCGCCCCCAGGCGCGGAATCCAGATCAGATAGAATACAAACGGACCGGCATAGGTGATCTGTTCGGGTGTCAGAAGCCCGCGCCCAATCGCGCGAATGACAACATAGAACACGATCAGCCCGGCAATTTCGCGACAGAACCTGCGGAACAGGTAACTGACAGCGCCCTTGAGATCGGCCTCATCCCCAACTTCGGTCGCTTCATGCCAGCGGCGGGTCAGGAAAATGAACAGCTTCTCTGCCAGAAAGCCTGCAATCAATACAGAAAGAATAAGCCCGAACAGTTTAAAGACACCGTTCGTTCCAAAGGTGTCGCTGAAGTTGCCAAACGCAGTAACTTGTGCCGACACAATGTTGGGGAGCGTGGTCAGAACGTGTGTCCAGGACGAGACCATCTCGGCCCATATCTCGCTTATTTCGGTCAGCGGGTCTTCCACGTTCGCCTTCTCGGCAGCCTGCTTTTCGGCTACCGCATCAAGGCGCTCTAACAAAATGGCGCGCACTTGGTCATCTGACATGCGGGCAACCAAACCATCGACCTGTTCGGGTGTTAAATCGTCCGGGATGGTCACTGAAGACGTTGAGCCGGTGTCTTGCGCATATAGTGGAACCGCCAACAATAAAGCAGAGACAATCGCCAACAAAAGGCGGAATGGGTGGAACATGGATTCTCCCTCGAACACGAAATTATTTCGTTTTTTAGGGATCATATGCCTATGCGTGTATTTTTCCCAGAGCTTTCGCTGACTTGATGCAATGCCTTGAGCAAAAAAAAAGGCCGAGCAATAAGCTCGGCCATAGTCCAACAGGGAGGTATGAAGATGATGAGCGTTTCAGCATCACCGCCTTCGAGTGCTCATTTAGGGGTCAGTTTGTGAACGTTCAAGGAATTTAACCCTGAAATGTCCTCATGTCCGCTATGCTATTTGTGCATAGCTATAGTTTTCCCATCTTTTTCAGCTGTTTGCGCTGTGCGATGATCTCGTCCTGTACAAAGTCGCGGAACGCCCCGACGCGTTTTGAGTGTCGAAGTTCTTCGGGATAGGCCAGATACACTGGCACGTCAGCGGTTTCGATATCCGACAAAACCGGAACAAGATGCGGAAAATCCTGTGTGACGTAGTCTGGCAAAACTCCAATCCCGAGATTGTGCAATACTCCCTGAAGGACACCGAAGTAGTTGTTCACCGTCAACAGGGATGCGGGATTGTACGTCATAAGATGGCGTACCATGGCTGCGCTGGCGCCTACCTGAGGTGCCGCGGGCGTCTGACAGATCAGCCGGTGATTTTGGATATCCTCCAGCGATTTCAGCATTCCGCCATGGGCTTCGATGTAGTTGTGCGTTGCGTAAAGTGTCATCTGAACCGTCATCAGGCGCTTGCGCACCAGATCTGCCTGACTGGGTTCCTTCATGCGAATGGCGACATCCGCCTCTCTCATGGGTAGGTCCAGAACACGTTCTTCCAGCATCAGATCGATGTTGAGATCCGGGTATTGTTCATAAAGCTTGGGCAGGCGAGGGGCGAGCCAAAGCGTGCCGAACCCAAAGGTCGTCGTGACCCGCAGTACGCCAAAAACCTCTTCCTCACTGTCGCGAATGCGTGCAGCAGCTGCGTCCAGCCGTTTTGACATGGCGGATGTGGCGTCGAACAACAGTTCACCCTGTTCAGTGAGAATCAGCCCCCGGGCGTGGCGGTGAAAAAGGGTGGCATCCAACGACTCTTCCAGCGCGCGGATCTGTCTGCTTACGGCGGATTGAGACAAATTGAGCTTGTCCCCGGCATGTGTGAGGCTGCCCGCATCGGCCACCGCGTGAAATATTCTAAGCTTGTCCCAATCCATCGCCGCAACTTTCGTTATCTTTTCGAACGCCTATATGAAACAGGTAACAAGTTCTACAATCAAAGGCCGAAATCGTTACGGTTCAGTGCATAAAACCTATACAGGTCAGAAATTATGACCTAAAATGCACTACGAACATGCACACTGATCTGGCGAGGGGAGACGTCTGATGAGTCAGCCACAGATTACGTTAAACGACCGGATCGATCTTGAGAAAAGCCCCGTTCTCCTGAACGGAACACAGGCGCTTGTCCGGTTGATGTTGATGCAAAAGGCCAGAGACCGGCAGGCGGGGCTGAACACTGCGGGGCTGGTGACTGGATATCGTGGATCGCCACTTGGCGCTGTTGATCAGCAGATGATGCGGGCGCAAAGGCAGTTGTCCCAAAGCGATGTTACGTTTCAGTTCGGATTGAACGAAGATCTGGCGGCAACGGCGCTGTGGGGCAGCCAACAGGCCGGCTTGCGCGGCGACGGCAAGTTCGATGGAGTTTTCGGGCTTTGGTACGGCAAGGGGCCGGGGGTGGATCGGTCCGGTGATGTCATGCGCCACGCGAATATGGCCGGAACCGCCAAGCATGGCGGTGTGCTTATGGCGATGGGTGATGACCATACCGGCGAAAGCTCGACCGTGTTGCATCAGTCCGAATGGTCACTGGTAGATATGTATATGCCGGTCGTCAGCCCGGCGGGCGTGCAGGAAATCCTCGACTACGGAATATACGGCTTTGCGCTTAGCCGTTTTGCCGGGGTTTGGGTTGGGCTAAAAACCATGAAGGACACAATCGAGGTTACTTCGGTTGTGGATGGTCGCCCCGACCGAATGCAGGTTACCGTACCTGATTTCGATATGCCGGAGGGCGGTTTGAATATTCGCCTTGGGGACACGCCGCACCTGCAAGAAACGCGCGTCATCGATTACAAAAGGTTTGCAGCCGAGACGTTTTCGCATGCCAACAAGCTGGACAAGCGGATTTGGGGCAAACCGGGTGCAAAGATCGGGTTTGTTGCCGCGGGCAAGAACTGGCTAGACCTGACCCATGCGCTGTCGCTGTTGAACATCGATGAATCCGAAGCCGAACGGCTGGGGATCACGACCTACAAGGTGGGGCAGACTTTCCCGCTGGACATGGTCGGGTTCCACGACTGGGCCGAAGGGCTGGACCTGATCGTGATCGTCGAGGAAAAGCGCAAGCTGATCGAGGTTCAGGTCAAAGAAGCTATCTTTGACGACCGCCGCGGTCGCCGGGTTTATGGGTGGTACAAGGGCGGCGCCGGTACGTTGCACCGCGATGAACTGTTCCCGACCCGCGGCGCGCTGGACCCGATCATGATTGCTGAAAAGCTGGGTGAGATCCTGATCGAAGAAGGGCGTGAAACCGATGGTATTCGGGCCGGGCTGGCCTCTTTGTCCGAGGCACGCCGGGCCGACAACGCACAGGAAATCGCAACGCGGCTTCCGTATTTCTGCTCGGGCTGCCCGCATAACAGTTCGACCAAAGTCCCCGATGGCAGCCGTGCCTATGCAGGGATCGGTTGTCATTACATGGTCCAGTGGATGGACCGGAATACCACGGGCTTTACCCAGATGGGCGGTGAAGGTGCGAACTGGATCGGTGAGGCCCCGTTTTCGACCACCAAACACGTGTTCCAGAACCTTGGCGATGGCACCTATAACCACTCGGGCGTTCAGGCGATCCGCGCGGCGTTGTCTGCGGGCACGAACATCACCTTCAAGATCCTGTTCAACGATGCCGTCGCCATGACGGGCGGGCAGGAGAATGAAGGCGATCTGACCGCAGAACGGATCGTTGCCGAAGTCAAAGCCATGGGTGTCCGTGAGGTTGCTCTGGTCTATGACGAAAAGGAAGACGTGAACTTCAAGGCTCTGCCGTCGAGTGTTCAGACGTTCGAGCGTGCGGAACTGATGCAGGTGCAGGAGAAGTTCCGCGAGATCGAGGGTGTTTCGGTCATCGTTTATGTTCAGACCTGTGCGGCCGAGAAGCGACGCCGCCGCAAACGCGGCACGTTCCCGGACCCGGACAAGCGCGTGTTTATCAATACCGATGTCTGCGAGGGCTGCGGCGATTGCGGGGTGCAATCGAACTGCGTGTCGATCGTACCCAAGGAAACAGAACTCGGGCGCAAGCGGGCCATCGATCAGTCAAGCTGCAACAAGGATTATTCCTGCCTGAACGGTTTTTGCCCATCCTTCGTCACGCTTGAGGGGGCGAAGATCCGCAAAGAGGCAACAACTGAAATCGACTTGCCCGATCTACCGATGCCGGTGCTGCCCAAGATCAGCGGTACGCATAACGTAGTGATCACGGGTGTCGGGGGAACCGGTGTTGTCACGCTGGGTGCGATCCTTGCGCAAGCTGCCCAGATTGACGGCAAAGGCGCGGGCATGATGGAAATGGCGGGCCTGGCGCAGAAGGGCGGCGCGGTCCACATCCATTGCCGTCTGGCCAACGCACCCGAAGACATCAGCGCCATCCGTGTCGCAACCGGCGAAGCCCATGCGCTGATCGGCGGTGATCTGGTGGTGTCCGCCGGAGCCAAAACAATGGGCCTGACGCGCACTGGCCGTACAGGCGCCGTTGTGAACAGCCATGAGACGGTAACAGGCGACTTTACGCGCAATACCGAGTTCCGCATTCCCGCCGATCAATTGGAACTGGCTCTTCAGGCACGACTGAAAGAAGATGTCTCGCTGTTTGACGCGACCGAGTTGGCACGCGCCGTGATGGGCGACTCGATCTATTCCAACATGATGATCTTTGGCGCGGCTTGGCAGCGCGGGTTGTTGCCCGTCAGCCATCAGGCGATCTTTGATGCCATCGAATTGAACGGAACTACGATTGACCGGAACAAGCGTGCGTTTGATATCGGGCGTTGGGCGGTTCTTCATCCGGCAGAGGTACAGTCCATTCTGTCCCCGACCGTGACCGAGATGCCCAAATCGCTGGATCAGAAGATCGAATTCCGCGCAAGCCATCTGACCGACTATCAAGGTGCGCGGCTGGCCAAACGGTATCGCAAGCTGGTCGACAGTGTGGAGGATGCGGTTATCCGTGAGGCGGTGGCAAAAGGCTATCACAAGCTGTTGTCTTACAAGGATGAATACGAAGTCGCGCGCCTTCTTCTGTCAAGCCGTGACAAAGCGGTTGCCGAGTTCGATGGCGATTTCAAGATGACATTCCATCTGGCTCCGCCTTTTTTGGGGGGATCGGGTAGCAACGGCAGACCTCGCAAACGTGCTTTCGGGGAGTCGGTCATTGGCCCATTGAAGCTTTTGACCCGGTTGAAGGCGCTGCGCGGTACGCCGCTGGATATATTTGGCTATTCGTCGGAACGCAGGATGGAGCGTGCGTTGATCCGTCAATATGAAAAGGACATGCGCGAAGTTCTACCGCTTGTGTCGCAGACCACGCGCGATGCGATTGCCGCCCTGGCCCGTTTGCCGCTGGATATCCGTGGGTTTGGCCCCGTATTGCGCGAGAACGAGGCCAATGCAGCCAAGCGGCGCGAGGAATTGCTGGCCGTCATTCGCGGCGGAGGGGCAGGGTTGCAGGCCGCGGCGGAATAAAACGTCACAAGCGTGTCACGATAGCTAGGCAAAATTGTTACTTGCACTTATTTTGCAGGCAGCAAACCGGAGACCCATATGCCTTCTCGTCGTCATGCCGTTCGCGACATTTCCTACGCGCATTCCGCCGAAACCAAAGGCGGGCGGATGGTTATCAAGCTGATGGAGAACACGACGGGCCGTATGCGCCTGATCAAACGCGCGGACGGGTACGAGAAAGACGTTGCCAATGGGCGCGACTTTTGGGCCGTGATGGTCGAACGCTATGGGCTGACTCTGGACGTGGCGGGGGGATCGCTTTCGAATATTCCGAAAGACGGTCCTCTGATCCTGATTGCCAATCATCCCTACGGAATTCTGGATGGTCTGATGATGGGACATATCCTGTCCGAGACGCGGGGAGATTTCCGCATTCTCGCTCATCGGGTGTTTCGCAAGGCCGAAGACCTGAATCGCATCATTTTGCCAATTTCGTTTGATGAAACGAAAGAGGCGATGCAACTGAACCTTGAGACCCGAAAAACCGCGCTCAACTATCTGGGCGAAGGCGGGGCGATCGGCATTTTCCCCGGCGGGACGGTCAGCACCGGGGTTAAGCCGTTTTCCCACCCCATGGATCCGGGTTGGCGCGGGTTTACCGCGCGGATGGTGGCTAAATCGAATGCCACGGTTGTTCCGGTTTTCTTTGATGGCCACACCTCTCGTCTGTTTCAGGTCGCCAGCCATCTGCACAGTACTTTGCGGATGGGCCTGCTGATCAAAGAATTCAAGAAACGCGTTGATACACCGGTGAAAGTCGTGATCGGAGAGCCGATAGGCCGTGACATTCTGGACCCGCTCAGCAAGGATACGCGCAAGATGATGGATTTCCTGCGCAAAGCCACGTATGAGCTGTCTCCAACGCCGTTGAAGTCTTATGATTACGGCTATGAGTTTGAGGAACGGCATCGCGCCTGAAGGATCTAATGGCAGTAGGTATCTTCGATTCCGGTTTGGGCGGTCTGACCGTCCTGAGTGCCGCGCAGCAACGTCTGCCGGACGTTGATTTCCTGTATTTTGCAGATAGTGCACACGCGCCTTACGGTGTGCGTGATGCCGAGGATATCTATCAGCTGACCCGCAAGGCGGTTCAGGATCTGTGGTCGCGTGGCTGCAACCTGGTGATTCTGGCCTGCAACACGGCCAGCGCCGCAGCGTTGCGGCGCATGCAGGAAGAGGGCGTGCCCAGCGGCAAACGCGTTCTTGGTGTTTTTGTCCCGTTGATCGAAGCGCTGACCGAACGGCAATGGGGTGACAATTCTCCGCCGCGCGAAGTGGCCGTCAAACATGTGGCGTTGTTTGCAACGCCTGCCACCGTGTCCAGCCGGGCCTTTCAGCGTGAATTGGCGTTTCGGGCTATCGGTGTAGATGTCGAGGCACAGGCCTGTGGCGGCGTTGTGGATGCCATAGAAGACGGCGACATGATCCTGGCCGAAGCCCTGGTGCGCAGCCATGTGGATGCGCTGAAACGCAAAATGCCGGAACCTCAGGCCGCTATTCTTGGCTGCACGCATTACCCTTTGATGGCCGAAGCATTTCAGGCGGCGTTGGGTGAAGATGTGCAGGTTTACAGCCAGGGTGCCCTTGTTGCTGACAGTCTGGCAGATTACCTGCAACGTCATCCCACCATGTTGGGCGAGGGCCCAAGTGGTTTCCTGACAACAGGTAAACCCAATGTTGTCAGCGACCGGGCGACGCAATTCCTCCGACGACAAATCACGTTCCAGGCTGCCTGACTTAGGTCAAGGACGCAGCCGCTTTGCTTCCCTTATTTCAAGGCCGTCGCATCGGCGGTCGAAACATGTGACACTCAAGTGAAAGAGGTCTGACATGACCCATAAAATCGCAATTCTGGGCGCTTCGGGCTATACCGGCGCTGAATTGGTGCGGCTGATCGCCGAGCACCCGAACATGGATATCGTCGCGCTGGCCGCCGAACGTAAGGCTGGCATGACAATGGCGCAGGTTTTCCCGCATCTGCGCCACATGGATTTGCCTGATCTGTGCAAAATCTCCGAGATCGACTTTTCGCAGGTCGACCTGTGTTTCTGCGCCTTGCCGCACAAGACCAGTCAGGAAGTGATCCGGGATTTGCCGAAAGACCTGAAAATCATTGATCTGTCTGCCGACTTCCGGCTGGCCGACCCCGACGAGTACGAAAAATGGTATGGCAATCCGCATACCGCGCTAAGACAGCAGGAAGAGGCGATTTATGGTCTGACCGAGTTCTACCGCGAAGACATCAAGAGGGCGCGGCTTGTTGCGGGCACCGGGTGCAATGCGGCAACCGGGCAATATGTTCTGCGGCCGCTGATATCTGCGGGGGTCATTGATCTGGACGATATCGTTCTGGACCTGAAATGCGCCGTATCAGGGGCAGGGCGGTCACTGAAAGAAAACTTGCTGCACGCTGAACTGAGCGAAGGCAGCAATGCCTATTCCGTCGGAGGGACGCACAGGCATCTTGGCGAGTTCGATCAGGAGTTTTCGAAACTTGCCGGTCGGGCTGTGCATGTGCAGTTCACGCCGCATCTTATCCCTGCAAACAGGGGTATTCTGGCCACAACCTATGTGAAGGGTGACCCGCACAGCATCTACGAAACGCTTGCCAAAACCTACGTGGACGAGCCGTTCATCCAGATGCTGCCGATGGGTGAGACTCCTTCAACCCACCATGTGCGGGGGTCGAATTTCTGTCACATCGGTGTTGTGGCGGATCGGATTGAGCGGCGCGCAATTGCAATTGCAGCGCTGGATAACCTGACAAAAGGTAGCAGTGGGCAAGCCTTGCAGAACGCGAACCTGATGTTAGGTGAAGATGAAACTCTGGGCCTGATGATGGCCCCGCTTTTCCCGTGAGGATGGTATGAAAACGCTCAAGAAACGTCGGCGCGTACAAGTCATTCTGGTGGCAGTTGTTGCCTTGGTGGCGGCAACAGCGTTGATTGGCTGGGCATTGCAGGACGGGATCAACTTTTTCCGCTCACCCAGTGAGGTGATTGCCGAGCCGCCGAAACCAACCGAGGTGTTCCGGATAGGCGGCTTGGTCGAAGAAGGCTCGATCATTCGCGGACAGGGCGAAACTATTCGTTTTGTTGTAACGGATGGTGGTGAAAGCGTTCCGGTCTCGTTCACAGGTGTCCTGCCTGATCTATTCTCGGAAAATCAGGGGATGATCGGCACAGGCAGTTACGTGAACGGAGTCTTTGAAGCGACTGAAATTCTTGCCAAACACGATGAAACCTACATGCCGAAAGAGGTCATGGACGCTCTGAAAGAGCAAGGTGTCTATAAAGGCGCGGAAGAAAGCTAATAAACCCTCTGGACCTGCTTCGGAGCGTTGCGTGCATGGTGCATGCTGCGCTCCGTTTCGTTTTGAATCGTTAATGTCTGTCGGAAACGGTGTGGCCACCTAACGTTACGAGGGTGGTATGCAAACGGTTCGGCAAATTGCCAAAGAGATTGTGGCCCGTGAAGGGGGCTTTGTTGATGACCCCGACGATCCGGGCGGGGCAACCAAGTTCGGGGTCACGATTCACACCCTGCGCAGGCTGGGCTTGGATCTGACCGGCGACGGACGGGTCGACGAGGCGGATGTGCGCGCATTGTCCCGTCGGCAAGCGGTCGACATTTTTGTGCGGCACTATTTCGACAAGCCACGCATTGGTGAGCTGCCCGAAACCCTGCATGCCTCTGTTTTCGACATGTATGTGAATGCCGGTGCGCAGGCGGTGAAGATCCTTCAGCGGCTGCTACAGGAAATGGGGTTCAACGTCACCGCCGATGGCGTAATCGGGCCGCAAACCGTGGCGGCCTGCGAAAGCGCGGCGCAGCCAGAGCCTGACGTCTTGCGCGACGCTTACGGAATTGCGCGGCGAAACTACTATTTTCACCTTGCTGATCGGCGGCCTGCATCCAGAAAATACGCGCGTAGCCGATCAGGCGGCAAAGGTGGCTGGATAAAACGGGCGGAAGAGTTCCTTTCGCCGCGTTATCACCTGTCGGACAGCGATTTTAACAGAAGGATCGCGGCATGGGGCTGATTTCAGGTGTGTTGGCGCTGCTGTTTGGCAACGGGCGCAACGTCTTGCAGGAAACCGCAGAACTCTATCGTGAAAACACCGAAGCAAGCGCAGTACGCGCTTACGAGGTTCAAACTCAGGCCATGTTGCAGTTCGGTAGCGAATTTCAGGCACCTCAGAAGGGCCTGTTTGACCGTGTCATGGACGGTGTAAACAGGTTGCCGCGCCCGGCACTGGCATTGGGAACGCTTGGCTTGTTCGTTGCCGCCATGGTCGACCCAATATGGTTTGCCGCACGGATGCAGGGCATAGCCTTGGTGCCAGAGCCGTTGTGGTGGTTGCTGGGCGTGGTCGTTTCGTTTTACTTTGGCGCGCGTCACCAAAGTAAAATGCAGGATTTTCAGCGGGATATCCGCTCAACCATGACGCAACTGCCAACGGTCATAAGCAATATCGAGGCCTTGCGCACCATGCAGAGCGACAGCCCCGGTATTGCTGATCCCGGTCCGGATGCTGCGCTGAACAGCGATGTCATACGTCCCGAGGAAAACCGGGCGCTGCACGATTGGCGAAAGCTTCGCGGTATCTGACCCGCGACACTTTGTGCGTGCAGAACAAGCTAAAGGTCATGGCCCCCGGTTCCGCACCGGCGTATATTCCGGGGCATGATTACAGAACTTGGCCACTTCACCCTGATCCTCGCGTTCTTTGTCGCAATTGTGCAAAGCGTTGTGCCGCTGATCGGCGCCTCAAAACGCTGGACCGGCTGGATGGTTTTTGCAGAGCCCGCCGCCATCGTGCAGTTCCTGCTGACGGCGTTTGCGTTTGGTGCTTTGATCTGGGCGTTTGTAACCTCTGACTTTTCCCTCAGGATCGTGGTCGAGAACAGCCACACGGCAAAGCCGATGCTGTACAAGATCAGCGGAACATGGGGCAACCACGAAGGATCCATGCTGCTTTGGGTGCTGATCGTCACCCTGTTTGGAGCGATGGCGGCTTTCTTTGGTGGCGGCTTGCCACCGACACTCAAAGCCCGTGTTCTGGCCGTTCAATCGGCCATTGCCGTGGCGTTTTTCGGTTTTATCCTGTTAACGTCGAACCCGTTTGACCGGCTGGCCATCGCTCCGTTTGACGGGCGCGACCTGAACCCGCTGCTTCAGGATCCCGGGCTGGCCTTCCATCCGCCGTTTCTGTACCTCGGCTATGTCGGGCTGAGCATGGCTTTCAGCTTTGCGATTGCGGCCCTGATCGAAGGGCGTATCGATGCGGCATGGGGCCGTTGGGTGCGCCCCTGGACGCTGGCGGCCTGGGTTTTCCTGACTATCGGTATCGCGCTGGGGTCCTGGTGGGCCTATTACGAACTCGGCTGGGGCGGTTTCTGGTTCTGGGACCCGGTCGAAAACGCGTCCTTCATGCCCTGGCTGTTGGCGGCGGCGCTGTTGCATTCGGCAATAGTTGTGGAAAAGCGCGAGGCATTGAAAAGCTGGACCATTCTGCTGGCAATCATCGCGTTTGGATTTTCCCTCATCGGCACGTTTATCGTGCGTTCGGGGCTACTGACCTCGGTTCACGCCTTTGCCAATGATCCGGAGCGTGGTGTGTTCATCCTGATCATTCTGGTCTTCTTCATCGGCGGCGCGCTTACCTTGTTTGCCGCACGCGCGCAGGCGATGGAGGCCAAGGGCGTTTTCGGCATGGTCAGCCGCGAAAGCGCGCTGATCGTGAACAATGTCCTTCTGGCGGTCAGTTGCTTCGTCGTCTTTGTCGGGACGATGTGGCCGATGGTGGCCGAGATGATGTTTGACCGCAAACTTTCGGTTGGGGCACCGTTTTTCAACGCGGCGTTTTCTCCGTTCATGGTTTTGCTGGGGTTGATCCTGCCAATCGGGGCGATGCTGCCGTGGAAACGCGGTCGGCTGGGCAAAACGGCCTGGTCCCTGCGCTATGCCTTTGGTCTCGCGCTGGCGATTGCGCTGTTGGTTTGGGCCATGCAGACCGGCCGCAGCGCGTTAGGGCCCGTAGGCCTGTTCCTGGGGGCATGGATCACATTCGGTGCAGCCATTGATTTGTGGAGCCGGACAGGCCGCAATGGCAGCTTCAAACGTCTGATCCGACTTCCAGGCGCCGATTGGGGTAAGGCAGTTGCCCATACAGGCCTTGGGGTGACGATCTTTGCGATTGCCGGTCTGACCGCATGGGAGGCAGAAGATATCCGTGTGGCGCAGCTGAACCGGCCCTTCGAAGTAGGTCAGTTCACACTGACGTTGCAGGACGTGCGACGGGTTCAGGGGCCGAACTATTTTTCAACCACGGCTGATGTTCTGGTCGAAAAGGGCGGTCGCGCCATTGGAACGCTGCATCCCGAGAAACGGGATTATCCCGTTGCACGCATGCCGACGACCGAGGCCGCGATTGACTATCGTTTTCTTGGTGACCTTTACGTCGTCATCGGAGATCAGCAGGCAGATGGCGGCTGGGTCATGCGAACCTATATCAAGCCTCTGGCGAACTGGATCTGGGGTGGTTGTATCCTGATGGCGCTCGGTGGTGTCCTCAGCCTGAGCGACAGGCGGTTCCGCGTCGCCGCTGGTGCGCGAAAAACACCAGCTGGCGGAGTACCTGCGGAATGAGACGCCTTGTTCTGATCTTGCTGCTGCTTGCAGCACCCGTGTTTGCGGTACAACCTGATGAAGTTCTGGACGATCCTGTTCTGGAGCAGCGGGCGCGCGACCTGAGTGTTGGATTGCGCTGTCTGGTATGTCGCAATGAAAGCATTGACGAAAGCAACGCTGAACTGGCGCGCGATCTGCGTCTTCTTTTACGCGAACGGTTGGTTGCGGGTGACACCGACGAAGAGGCCGTCGCGTTTATCGTTGATCGCTACGGTGAATATGTCCTGCTCAAGCCCACCACCAGCGGCTCGAACCTGCTGTTGTGGCTTGCCGGACCGATCATGTTGCTGATCGCTGCCGCAGTCGGGCTGAACTTTCTTCGCACGCGCGCCAAGGCGCAGGTTTCGGGTGAAACCGAAGCTCTAAGCGCGGAAGAACAGGAACGCCTTCGCCAGATTCTTGAAGACTGACGTTTGGTTCTGCTTTTCCCATCCTGCCCGGACAAGTAAATGTGCTGAAACACGTGGCGCGAGGGGAAAAGTCTTCATGAATTACGAAACGGTTCTATTGGACATATCGGACGGTCTGGCGGTTCTGACCTTGAACAGGCCGGACAAGATGAACGCGCTGACCACTCGGATGCGGGCAGAGATTACCCACGCGATGAAAGACGCCGCGGTTAAGGCGCGCTGTATCGTTATCACCGGGGCAGGGCCGGCGTTTTGTTCCGGGCAGGATCTGGGCGATGCATCATCAACTGGCAAGATCGATCTGGAACGGTCATTGCGCGACGAATACGAGCCGATGCTGGAAACCATCCACAGCTGTCCGGTTCCGACGATTGCAGCTGTGAACGGACCTGCTGCGGGGGCAGGGGCCAATCTTGCGCTGTGTGCGGATGTGGTTATTGCAACTGAGAGTGCGTATTTCCTACAGGCCTTTGCGCGTATCGGTCTGCTACCCGATGCCGGGGGCACCTGGTTCATGCCGCGCCAGATGGGCTTGGCCAAAGCGATGGGGGCCGCCTTGTTTGCTGAAAAGATCAGCGCCCGACAGGCCGAAGAATGGGGCATGATCTGGGAAGCTGTGCCCGATGATGCGTTCGCCGCACATTGGCACAAAAGGGCAGAGTATCTAGCCAAAGGTCCAACTGCCGCCTATGGCGCGATCAAACGTGCCATTCGCGGGACGTATGAAAACACATTGCAGCAGCAGCTTGCGACCGAGGCGCATCTTCAAGGTGAATGTGGCCGGTCGCGGGATTTTGCAGAAGGCGTGGTGGCGTTCATGGAAAAACGCCCTCCGAAATTCGAAGGGCGTTGATAAACGTTAGGCGCGGCGACGGCGACGCGTGCGGCGTTCGGGGCCTGCGTCTCCCTCGGTTCCGTCTGAAGCCGACGAAAACGGCCCCAGTGCCTCGGTGATCTGATCCAGTGTCGGACGCTCGCCGCGCGAAGTGGTATCCAGCGCTTCGCGCATTTTGCGCAGATGATCGGGCATGGTCCCGCAGCACCCGCCGATGATTGTTGCGCCCGAATCCCGTGCCATGGCAGCATAACGACCCATCAGTTCGGGTGTCCCGTCATAGTGGATATGGCCATCCAAGTATTTTGGAATGCCCGCATTGCCTTTTGAGATCAGCGGGCGCTCGGTGCCTTGCGCAGCAAAACCCAGAACCGTGCGCAGGATATCCGACGCGCCGGTACCACAATTGGCCCCAAAAGCGATCGGTGGGTTTGGCAAGGTTTCAACCAAAAGCGCAAGATCGGCCGAGGTGACACCCATCATCGTGCGCCCGGCCGTGTCAAAGCTCATCGTGCCGCACCAGGGCATGTCGGCCAGTGCAAAGGCCTCGGCTGCTGCGCGGAATTCCTCTGGTGCGCTGATGGTTTCTACCCAAAGAACGTCAACTCCGCCCGCTTTCAAAGCCTCGGCTTGTTCATGGAACATTTCAACCGCTTCGGAATGCGACAGGCTGCCGACCGGTTCCATAATCTCGCCAGTGGGTCCAACCGATCCGGCCACGACAACAGGGCGCCCGGCTTTGTCCGCGATTTCACGTCCAAGTTCTGCGCCGATACGGTTCAACTCGCCCACGCGGTTCTGCGCATCATGCAGTTTCAGACGCGCGGCAGTACCCCCAAACGTATTGGTCAGAAACAGGTCGCTGCCCGCGTCGACGGACCCCTTGTAAAGCGCTCTGATCTTGTCCGGAGCATCCACATTCCACAGCTCAGGCGCGTCACCTGACTGCAGGCCCATGTTAAATAAATTGGTCCCGGTCGCACCGTCCGCAAGGATGGCGTCTTTGGTGTCCAGAAGTTTGCTCAGCGCGTTTGTCATAGGGTTATTCCAGAAAAAGCGTAAAAACGCTGCAAAAAATACAGAGACGCCCCGTGTCTCATGACCAGGGCGTCAAATCAATTTCATAAAACTCATGAAGATCATGAATTTTGCATTTCAGGCAATCAGTGCTCGCTTTCCACCATCACCTGTTCTTTGGCCTCAACCAGAAGCTCGGCCATTTTCGAACGGATCGTGGCTTCATCCGCAAGATCACCCAGGTAGGCCTTGACTGCCTCGACAACGTCGTCCTCACCGACATGCTGCAGGTCGGTATGAACCAGTTCCTGGCCGTATTTCCGTGCCTGTTCAACAGTTTCGCCCTTCAGCGCGGACGCCCAGACAGCCATAAAGCGGTTGCGACGCATCCGTGCGATGAACTGCATCTTTTCGTCATGGGCGAATTTGCTTTCAAACGCGGCTTCACGTTCGTCGAATGTGGTCATTGGTTGGGGACCCCTTGGATTACCGTTTCTCACTGATGATATGACAATAGGACACCCCGGGTGCAAGGTATTTGCGCTGCGTCAAAGGCCCTCGGGGCAGCGAACTTGCGGGAACGCAGGGCTTGCACTATGAGGACGCCAACGTGAAGGGACTCATTCCCTTTCGCCAATCTGGAAAGGTCGCTTATGGCGCGTCGCAAGAAAATCTACGAAGGCAAGGCCAAAATTCTGTATGAAGGCCCCGAGCCGGGCACTATCGTACAGTATTTCAAGGATGACGCCACCGCGTTCAACGCCGAGAAGAAGGACGTGATTGACGGCAAAGGCGTGCTGAACAACCGTTTGTCCGAGTTCTTTATGACCGGGCTGACCCAGATTGGCATTCCGAACCACTTCATCCGGCGCCTGAACATGCGCGAACAGCTGGTGCGCAATTGCGAGATCATTCCGCTGGAAGTGATCGTGCGAAACTATGCGGCGGGTTCGATGTCGAAACGTCTTGGCATTGCCGAAGGGACGCAATTGCCACGTCCGATCGTTGAGTATTGCTTCAAGGATGATGCCTTGGGCGATCCTCTTGTCACCGAGGAACACATCGCCGCGTTTGGCTGGGCCAGCCAGCAGGACATGGACGACATCCTCAGCCTTGCGCTGCGCGTGAACGATTTCCTGAGCGGCGTTATGCTGGCGGTGGGTATCCGTCTAGTTGACTTCAAGATCGAAATCGGACGCGTGTTTGAAGGCGACTATCAGCGGCTGGTCGTTGCGGATGAAATCAGCCCGGACAGCTGCCGCCTGTGGGATATCAAGACCGGTCAGAAACTGGACAAGGATGTATTCCGCCGCGATCTGGGCAGCCTGACAGATGCCTATTCCGAGGTCGCCCGAAGGCTGGGTGTGCTGCCTGCCAGCAATGTCACCAAGCCGACGCTGATCAACTAAACACTCCTTCTTAGCAGCGCCGCCCCCTCAGGGCGGCGCTTTGCCTTTGCCAAGTTATTGGCCGAGCAGGGTGTTTGCGTGTGGCCGGGCCGTTTGATCAGATGACTATTCCAAAGTTTCCAGCCGCCGTGCCGGCAAAATTACTCGGGTCCATATGACGCGCAGGATCGTCACCACCTGCGGCAAACTGCGTTTGAAACAGGGTTGTCGAAACCCATCAGGCGCGCTATCCCCCGCGCAACGAAATGGGCCTTGTATGCGGCCCTTAGGTGGAGTTGCCAAAATGAAAGCACGGGTTCATGTGATGCTCAAGAACGGGGTGCTGGACCCGCAGGGCGAAGCAGTACGGCACGCATTGGGTGCAATGGGCTTTGATCAGGTCGAAGGCGTACGCCAAGGCAAAGTCATCGATCTTGAGCTTGCCGACGGCGCGACCGAGGCAGACGTGACCGAGATGTGCGAAAAGCTTTTGGCCAATACCGTCATCGAACGCTACGAGATCGAACTGGTCTGATTGATGCGGGCCGCGCGTCTGATCACCTATCGTCAACCGCTTGAGGTGTCGACGATCCCCGACCCGGTTCCCACCGAAGACGGTGTCGTGGTGCGGGTGCTGGCCTGCGGCGTGTGCCGGTCCGACTGGCACGCGTGGTCGGGCTCTGACCCGGACGTTGTCCTGCCCATGACACCCGGTCACGAGTTTTGCGGTGAGGTGGTCTCGGTCGGTGCGCGCGTCACGCGGTGGCGTGTCGGGGACCGGGTGATTGCGCCCTTCATCCTTGCCTGTGGGCATTGTCCGGACTGCGCGCAGGGTCATCAGACAATCTGCCCGAACCAGGTCGTGCCCGGCTTTACCTGTGACGGGGCTTTTGCTGAATATGTTGCCGTGGCTCATGCCGATGCCAACCTGACATCCTTGCCAGACAGCATCGCGCCTGAAATCGCCGCCGCATTGGGGTGTCGCGTAACCACGGCCTGGCAGGCGCTTGTTGGCCGGGCGCAGGTGCAGGGTGGTGAGTGGATTGCTGTCTTTGGCGGCGGCGGTGTCGGAATATCAACGCTTCTTCTGGGCAAGGCGCTTGGCGCGCGTGTAATCGTTGTCGATATCGCCGAAGACAAGCTGGCCTATGCCAAAACTCTGGGCGCCGATGCGGTGGTCAACGCCGCGACATGTGACGCCCCTCAAGCGGTGAAAGACATCACCGGTGGCGGTGCCGATGTTGCGATCGAGGCGCTTGGCGTCGAAGCCACGACCGTTTCCGCCATGCGATCCCTGCGTAAAATGGGCCGCATGGTGCAAATCGGAATGCCCGCGGGGGACCATGTGCAGATGTCGCTGCCGATGGATGTGCTCTATTCTGGTCAGCTCTCCGTGTTTGGCACCCGTGGGATGCCAAGCTGGCGCTATCCATCGCTGTTGTCCCTGATCACCGGTCAAGGGGTCGACCTGAGCCCGCTGGTGACCCGGAAAATAACCCTGAACCAGGTAAGCGCCGAGCTTGCCGCTTTTGACCATCCAACGCCTCCGGGTGTTGCGGTTGTCACAGATTTTGTCTCGTAGGAGGGCCCGCCATGCGCGCAGCCGTAATCGTATTCCCCGGATCCAACTGTGACCGAGATCTTGCCGTCGCCTTTGAGCAGGCCGGTTTTCAGGTCGATATGGTTTGGCACAAAGACGCGGCTTTGCCCAAAGGTATTGATATCGTGGGTGTGCCGGGCGGGTTCTCTTACGGAGACTACCTGCGGTGCGGCGCAATCGCAGCGCAATCGCCGATTTGCAAGGCCGTCGTCGAACACACGCAGCGCGGCGGTTATGCCGTCGGAATTTGCAACGGGTTTCAGGTTCTGACGGAAACCGGCATCCTGCCGGGCGCGCTGCTGCGCAATGCCGGGCTGAAATATATCTGCAAGACCGTAGGCCTGAAGGTCGAAACCAGCGACAGCGCGTTTACCAGCGGCTACAACGCAGGCGATGTGATCGGAATTCCGATTGCGCACCACGATGGCAACTATTTTGCGGATGACGCGACACTGGCCGCTTTGAAAGATCAGGACCGGATCGCGTTCACCTATGCCGAAAACCCGAACGGCTCGGTCGGGGATATCGCCGGGATCCTGTCGGAAAACCGCCGCGTGCTTGGAATGATGCCGCACCCCGAACGCGCAGCGGATCAGGGTCATGGCGGCACAGACGGGGTGGCGTTGTTCCGCGCATTGTCAGGTGTGTTTGAAGCGGCGTGACTTGAGGTCTCGCCCGCAGGGGCTTAACCTCTTGCTATGAACCCCGAAGTTCGATCTGGCTGGTCAAATATGCTGAAACCGTTTCGTGGTGCACCGCTGGGCTGGCGGTTGCGGCTGGCGGTTCTTGTTCTGCTGGTCGCGACAATTGCAACGGTATGGATCACGAACCGACTGTTGACCGACAGGTTCACCGAATCCACGCGCAACCGGGCGGAACTGCGGCTGACTCTGTATTCGGGCAACTTGCTGAGTGAGTTGCGCCGCAACTCGATTGTTCCGCAATTGCTTGCCCGCGACCCGACGTTGATTTCGGCATTGCAGTCAGGCGATTACACCCTGTCGACACAACGCCTTATCTCCTTCGTGGAAGAGATCGGCGCGGCCTCTCTGGTATTGCTGGACAGCGACGGGCGAACAGTTGCCGCAACTGACCGAAGCAGGTTGGGGGAAGGGCATCGGAACACGCCTTATTTTGTGGATGCGATCCGCTCGAACGCGACGATATTTTCCGTTATTCCCAAGGACGCAGGCGGATACAGCTTTGTGTATTCGCGCCGGTTGGAGAACGGGGCCGAGTTTCTGGGGGTAATCGTCGTCGAGGTTGACCTGCAAAAGTTCGAACGCGCTTGGGCCGGTATCTCGGATGCAGTGATGGTTACCGACAGCGCTGGCAACATCATTCTGTCTACGGAACCCCGGTGGCGCGGGCTGGATGAGAACACGGCGATGTTGCGCCAACCTCCACAAGGTGCGATCCAGCGCGCCATCCGCGCTACAACCGATTGGACCGCGCTGCCGCCTGATGCCTATCTTCAGGGCGAAGCGGTAATGCGGATCGAAACGCGCATTCCGTTCCGCGGCTGGCAGATGACGTCGTTCACGACCTATGCCTCGATCCGGGAAAAGGTGAACAGCGTTCTGGCGCTGGAAATCATGGGGTTTGCGATTCTTCTGGCGCTTGCGTTCTATGCGTTGAGCCGCCGTGCCACGTTGCGCATGACCCTGTTCCAGCGCGAGTCGGCAGAGCTTCGCGCATTGAACGCACGGCTACAGCGGGAAATCGCTGAACGTGAACGGGTTGAAAAGACGCTGGATTTGGCGGAACAGACGCTTGCGCAAAGCTCGAAACTGGCCGCCTTGGGCGAGATGTCGGCCGCGGTCAGTCACGAGTTGAACCAGCCACTGGCGGCAATGAAAACCTATCTGGCCGGGGCCCGCCTGTTGCTGCGCCGCAACCGCCCGGAAGAGGCCCTTGCCAGCTTTGGTCGCATCGATGGTCTGATCGAACGGATGGGCGCAATTACCCGGCAGCTGAAGTCTTATGCGCGCAAGGGGGCAGATGCGTTTTCACCAGTAAATCTTGGTGACGCGCTGGCCTCGTCCCTGTCGATGATGGAGCCGCAACTGCGTCAGCGTCACGTCAAGATCACGCAGATCGTGCCAGAGGAACCCGTGATCGTGATGGGGGACCGAATGCGCATTGAGCAGGTCATGGTCAACCTCTTGCGAAACGCACTGGACGCCACCAAATCAGTGGCGGAGCCGGATGTGGAAATCATCCTGGCAGCGGGTGACACGGCCGTGCTGACCGTACGCGACAACGGGCACGGAATCGAGGATATCGAAAACTTGTTCGAGCCGTTCTACACGACCAAACAGCCCGGAGACGGTGTTGGTCTGGGGCTTGCCATCTCGTCAGGGATCGTGAACGACCATGGGGGACGGTTGACTGCGCGCAACGGCCAATATGGCGGTGCGGTGTTTGAAATGCAGTTGCCTGCACTGGGAAGCGACGGCCTTGAAGCCGCGGAATAACGAGGAATGACTATGGCACAAGCCATGAAAATTGCCATTGTTGACGATGAACAGGACATGCGCCAGTCGATCAGTCAGTGGCTCGCTTTGTCCGGATATGACACGGAAACCTTCGCCAGCGCGGAAGATGCGCTCAAGGTGTTGGGCCCGGATTATCCTGGGATTGTTATTTCGGACATCAAGATGCCCGGAATGGACGGCATTCAGCTTCTCAAAAAGCTGATGGGCGCTGACAGCACCTTGCCCGTGATCATGATCACCGGTCACGGCGATGTTCCGATGGCTGTCGAGGCGATGCGTGTCGGAGCCTTCGACTTCCTTGAAAAACCCTTCAACCCGGACCGTATGTCGGAACTGGCCAAACGGGCCAGCAATGCGCGGCGTCTGACGCTGGACAACCGGGCGCTGCGTCGGGAATTGTCCGGTGGCACCCAGATCATGAACAAGCTGATCGGCGCCAGCCCGGTTATGGAACGCCTGCGCGAGGATATCCTCGATCTGGGCCAGGCGGATGGCCATGTGCTGATCGACGGAGAGACAGGGACCGGAAAAACGCTTGTTGCACACGCCCTGCACGCGGTTGGCAGCCGCGCTGGAAAGAAGTTCGTGCTGGTGTCCTGCGCGGCGCTCGAGGAAGACGCGCTGGCCAAACGTCTGTTTGGACCGATGATGCCGGAAGATGCCCAATTGCCCGCCATCGAAGAGGCGCGGGGCGGGACGCTGGTTCTGGAAGATGTCGAAGCGCTCAGCGATTCCCTGCAAGCCAAGCTGCTTAGCGTGATGAACGAGCAGGGCACACCGGCCGAGACACGCATCGTTGCGATCTCGAACCTGCAGGAGGCTGGAAAAACGTCGGAAGATGTCTTGCGGCCTGACCTGTTCTATCGATTGGCCGCCTTGCGCATCACCATGCCGCCCCTGCGTCAGAGGGGCGAGGATATTCTGACCCTGTTCACCCGCCTGGGCGAGCAGTTCGCGGAAGAATACGGCTGTGATGCGCCTCAGGTAAGCGCTCAGGAAGCGGCACAACTGTTGCAAGCGCCCTGGCCGGGGAACGTGCGCCAGTTGATCAACATTGCCGAACGCGCGGTGCTGCAATCGCGCCGCGGATCCGGAACGATCGCCTCGCTGTTGATGTCAGATCACGAGGAAATGCAGCCGGTCATGACCACTGAAGGCAAGCCGCTGAAGGAATATGTCGAAGCCTTTGAACGGATGCTGATCGACAACACGATGCGGCGGCACAAAGGCTCGATTGCGTCTGTGATGGATGAATTGTGCCTTCCGCGCCGGACATTGAATGAAAAGATGGCCAAGTACGGCCTCCAGCGGTCGGACTATCTGTAGAGTTTGGGACGGGGGCTCTGCCCCCGTCGCCTGTGGCGACTCCCCCGGGATATTTTTGGCCAGATGAAGGCGATCCCGCTCGCCGCGTTAGGGGCGGTGCAGTTTGCCCATTGTCTTTTCCACAGGACTGCTTTTATTGTATCCGGACGGGCCGGGCCAATTTTGTGTCCATAAGCCCCGAATCATTGAGTTTCGCTGCTTTGCTGATGGTGATGACGGATTGTTCGCCGCAATGCAGACCGATTGTGCCCCATTTGGGGCAATGTAGTACCTGAGTCCGACATGTCGGGCGAAAGGAATAATGGGCAGGCGGCGGCGCGAACCGTGCCTGTCGGAGAAGAACCGCGATGACGCGCGCGCAACGATTGAGTGACCGGGCAGGGGGCCACAGCGCCAGACCCTGCCGCGCGCCGTCCAATATCGCCCTGACAAGACACCTCCCCAAATGTGCCTGTCCACCTGGACGGGTCAGGACAACGCGTTTGGCGCGGTGCACCAAGGACACATGGCTAAGAAAATGCTTATCGATGCCACCCACGCGGAGGAAACCCGCGTCGTGGTGGTTGACGGAAATAAGGTCGAGGAGTTCGATTTTGAATCCGAAAACAAGCGCCAGCTTGCTGGCAACATCTATCTTGCAAAAGTAACACGGGTTGAGCCGTCGCTTCAGGCGGCCTTTGTGGATTATGGCGGGAACCGGCACGGCTTCCTGGCGTTTTCGGAAATTCACCCGGACTATTACCAGATCCCCATCGCCGACCGCGAGGCGCTGATGGAGGAAGAGCGCGCTTATGCCGAGGCCATGAAGGCGCGGGATGAGGCCGACGAGGGCAAGCCGAAAAAGCGGCGCTCGCGGTCCCGATCGAAGGCCGCGGATCTGAAATCGGACGATCTGGTCGAAACGATGGAAGTTTCGACCGAGCCGACGGGTATGGAAACCATCGACCTTGACGACAGAGACGATGCCGACATGGAGGTGCCCGAAGGGACATCGCCAATGGAAGTCGTCGCTGAAACACCTGTTGAGGAGCCTGAGGACAACGAAGCGTCGGAAGCTGTGTCAGATGACACTGCAGGGGAAACGGCTTCGGAAGACGAGGCTGAGGTTGAAACGGTTGAGGCTTCGCAAGACGACGCAGCAGGGGATTCTGATGACCCGGCGGACGCTTCAAGCGCTGATGATGGCGATGACGCATCTGAATCGTCTGAGGATGACCAGGACGCAGAAGATGGCGACGCGGATGAAGAACACGCTGACGCAGCCGCGAAAGATGACACGATTGAAACCGTGGCCGAGGAAGATGACAGCGAGGACATCCGCCCTCCACGCAAGCCACGCCCGCGCCGGTACAAGATTCAGGAAGTGATCAAAGTGCGCCAGGTGTTGCTGGTGCAGGTCGTCAAGGAAGAACGCGGCAACAAAGGGGCAGCCCTGACGACATATCTGTCGCTGGCCGGTCGCTATTGTGTTTTGATGCCAAACACCGCGCGTGGCGGTGGGATCAGCCGCAAGATCACCAACGCGGTTGACCGCAAGAAACTGAAGGAAATCGCCGCGGATATTGATGTCCCGACAGGGGCAGGTTTGATTATCCGGACTGCGGGCGCCAAGCGGACCAAGTCGGAAATCAAGCGCGACTATGAATACCTGCAACGCCTGTGGGAACAGATCCGGGCATTGACCCTGGAATCCATCGCACCTGCAAAGATCTATGAAGAAGGCGATCTGATCAAACGGTCGATCCGGGACCTTTATAACCGCGATATCGACGAGGTTCTGGTCGAGGGCGAAGGCGGATACCGCATCGCCAAGGACTTCATGAAGATGATCATGCCGTCGCACGCCAAGAATGTGAAACGGTACGAGGACGCACTACCGCTGTTTGCACGCTATCAGGTGGAAAGCTATCTGGCGGGGATGTTCAATCCGACCGTTCAGCTGAAATCTGGCGGGTATATCGTGATCGGCGTGACCGAAGCGCTGGTGGCGATCGACGTGAACTCGGGCCGGGCCACGAAAGAAGGCTCGATCGAAGAAACGGCGCTGAAAACCAACCTGGAGGCCGCGGAAGAAGTGGCGCGCCAGTTGCGTCTGCGTGACCTTGCCGGTCTGATTGTCATCGATTTCATCGATATGGACGAGCGCAAGAACAATGCGTCCGTTGAAAAGCGTCTGAAAGACAAGCTGAAAACCGACCGCGCCCGCATTCAGGTTGGCCGGATTTCGGGTTTTGGCCTGCTCGAGATGAGCCGTCAGAGGCTGCGCCCCGGTATGATCGAGGCGACCACACAGCCATGCCCGGCATGCCACGGCACCGGCCTGATCCGTTCGGACGACAACATGGCGCTGTCGATCCTGCGTCAGATCGAAGAGGAAGGCACCCGCCGCCGCTCGCGCGAGGTTCTGGTGCGCTGCCCGGTCAGTATCGCGAACTTCCTGATGAACCAGAAGCGCGAACACATTGCCCAGATCGAATCGCGCTATGGCCTGTCTGTACGGATCGAAGGCGATGTGCATCTGGTCAGCCCGGATTTCTCGATGGAGAAATTCAAGACCGCCAGCCGCATTGTTCCCGAAGCGATAGCACCTGTCGTTTCGGTCGATGCGTCACTGATGGATATGGTCGATTCTTCGGAAGAGGAAGAAACCGAAGAGGATACCGCGCCGACCGAAGACGATACCAAACCCAAGCGCAAGCGCCGCCGTCGTCGTCGCAAGAAGGGTGGGGGCAATGGTGACGCGCCGGAACAGGGCGCGGATGACGGTGAAGGGACACAGCAGGAGGATGCCGCAGGCGAATCCGCTGAAACCGAAACCACTGTCGAGGCAGCCGAAGCCGAAGCGACCGAAGAGGAAAAACCTGCCAAGCCCAAGCGTAAGCGCGCGCCGCGTCGTCGTAAGAAAGATTCTGTAGCAGATGAGGCTGCGGAACAGCCTGCAGCAACGGACGCCGATGCCGGGGCTGATGCACCCGCGGTTGAAGAAGCGGCCTCAGACGCCGAAGCCGAACCTGCCGAGGCGGCTGTCGCCGAGCAAAGCGAAGCTGTTGAGGCCGCGGATGCTGCGCCTGAAGCAACAGAGGTAGCCGAGCAGACCGAAGAAGTTGCACAGGCTGAAGCGATGGCAGCGGTGGAAGAACCTGCAGTTCAATCTGCCGATGAGCCGGTCGAAGACGCGCCCGTTGCAGAAACACCCGTGGCAGCAGAACCTGAACCGGTGCTTGAAACTGTGGCAGATGAACCTGAACCAGAATCCGACAGGCCCAAACGGCGCGGATGGTGGTCGCTGGGTAAATGATGAAAGGGCGGGCAGGTTTGCCCGCCTTTCTTTTGTCGTTAAGTCAGTCGGATTTTCGGATCAGATAGATCTGATGTGCGCCGTCGAAATCCTGAGACAGCAAGGTGTGGCCAGCTTCGGCGCAAAAATGCGGGACATCGATGATGGCTGCCGGATCATCAGCCAATACACGCAGCACAGAGCCTTGCGGCATGGATTTCAGCCGTTTGCGGGCCTTGAGGACGGGCAGGGGGCACAGAAGGCCCAGCGCATCCAGCGTATCTGTAATCTCTGACATGATTTTCGGGATAGGGCGAAGTTGTAATATTGTCCAGATTCCAAGCACGAGGATGTGACTCATTGGCCCCGTGACGGACCGCCATTCATCACTTATGTGCTAAAACATGTTCGGAATAGAAATCATAGACGCGGGGCTGCTGCCCGCCATGTTTGTTGCCCTGCTGGGTGGCCTGATCAGCTTTCTGTCGCCTTGTGTGCTGCCCATCGTGCCGCCCTATCTGGCATATATGAGCGGTGTCACGATCAACGAGATGCAGGATGAGGCCCGCGCCCGGCGCAAGGCAACCATGTCAGCGCTGTTCTTTGTGTTGGGCCTGTCGACAGTTTTTCTGCTGTTGGGTTTCACTGCATCTGCCTTCGGGGCGTTTGTGCTGCAAAATCAGGTACTTTTCGCCAAACTGTCCGGTGCCGTTGTCATTGTCTTTGGTCTGCATTTCCTGAACGTCTTCCGCATCCCCTTTCTGGACCGCGAAGCGCGGATCGAAACCGGTGATTCCGGTGGTTCGGTCTTTGGTGCTTATATTCTTGGATTGGCCTTTGCATTCGGTTGGACGCCTTGCATAGGCCCCCAACTTGGCGCGATCCTGTCACTTGCGGCATCCGAGGCCTCGGTGGCGCGTGGAACGCTGTTACTGGGTGTTTATGCGGCTGGATTGGGTATTCCGTTTCTGCTGGCTGCCATGTTCCTCAACCGCTCTATGACCGTGATGAACCGGATCAAACCCTATATGGGTGTGATCGAAAAAGTCATGGGTGGGCTGCTGCTGTTCGTGGGCATCATGCTGATCACGGGCCTGTTCACCCGCTTCAGTTGGTGGTTGCTGGAAACCTTTCCGGCGCTTGCGAATTTCGGTTGAGCGTCTGACCCCCTTACCTTGACCTAAAGCCTGCGTTAACCTGCGCGGCAGAAGGTAAAGGCATGAGCAGTCAGAGAAATCAGTCACAGGTGCGCAAACGCCGGGTGTTCTACATCCCCGGTTATGACCCGATGCCGCCGCGACGATATCGCGAGCTTTACCGAACCGAGTCGCAAGCGCAGGCCCGGATTTCGGGATATGAGATCGCCATGGCTCCCAAGTCCGCGGAGGGTCTGTTCGGCTGGTCCGTGACGTCCATTCAGGACGGTGCGTCCGTCGAGACTGAAATTGAAGTACTGGTCTGGTCAGACATCGTGCGCGACAGCATGTCCGCGTCGATCCCTGCCACCTATGCGCAGTTGGCCCACACGGCGTGGATATACATTTCGACCGGTGCTTTGTGGCGCCTGATGCGGTTGCGCAAAGGCCCGGTGATTGCGGCGCTCTATCCGGTGGCGATGTTGGTGTCTCAGTTGCTGGTTGCGCTTGCGGTCGTGTGGGCATCTGTGGTTGTGGCCGGCTGGTGGGGCCTGTTTCCGGGTATCGCCGTTGCGGTTGCGCTGATGCTGTGGTTCCGCAAGATCGACAACCGGCTGTTTGCCTACTACCTGATGCATGATTATGCCTATTCCGCACAGCTGAAGGGGGAAACTCCGCTTAAACTGAAGGACAGGCTGGCCGCATTCCGCAAGGCGATTGAAGCCGCGCTGATATCTGGTGTGGATGAGGTTCTGGTGGTAGGCCACAGTTCGGGCGCGCATCTGGCGGTGTCTGTTCTGGCCGACCTGATCCGCGACAGGGCGGTGCCGCAACAAGGGGCAGAGTTGTCGTTCCTCAGCCTGGGGCAGGTGGTGCCTATGGTGTCCTTTCTGCCAAATGCGCAGGGCCTTCGGTCCGACCTTCAATTCCTTTCCTCCAGTTCAGCCATCACATGGGTCGATGTCTCGGCCCCCGGGGATGGCTGCGCATTTGCGCTGTGTGATCCGGTGGCCGTTACAGGGGTGGCCGGGCCGGAGAAACGTTGGCCGCTTGTCCTGTCGGCAGCCTTTACCCAAACCCTGTTACCTGAACGTTGGAAAGCCCTGCGCTGGCGGTTTTTCCGGCTGCATTTTCAATACCTTTGCGCATTCGATAAGCCGGGTCCGTACGACTATTTCCGAATTACGGCAGGCCCTTTGACGCTGAAACAGCGGTTCCTTGGGCGCACACCTTCGCGCAGCCGGATTGAGACGCCAGTGTCCAAATACACGTCGGTGCGTCCATGACCCCGCCCAAGCCCCAGCCGCGCGCAGACAAGGTTTCCCTACTGCGTTATCTGAAATTGTTTCGTCAGGATCTGCTGTCTGCACAGCCAGCGCGCCTTTACCGCGCGTGGATGGCCGAATTCAGGACACCCTTCTTTCGATCTTTCCTGATCAATCAACCGGACTTGATTCACACCGTCCTCAGGAAACGCCCCGAAGATTTCCCTAAATCGGGCCGGATCAGCGAAGGGTTGCGCCCCTTGCTTGGAAATTCGGTGTTTCTGACCAATGGAGAGACGTGGAAACGTCAGCGGCGCATCATTGACCCGGCATTTGAGGGCGGGCGGCTGAAGGACACGTTTCCCGCAATGCTGGCCGCGGCAGACGCATGTGTTGAGCGGTTGCGCCCCCATGTCGGCAAACAGATCGAAGTCGAAGAACAAACAAGCCACGCCGCAGCGGATGTGATTTTTCGCACGTTGTTTTCGGTGCCAATCGACCACGCCATAGCCAGCAAGGTGTTTGAAAAGTTCCGCAACTACCAGCGCGAACAACCACTGCTGAACCTTGCAGCCTTCGTTCCGCTGCCCAAATGGATGCCTCGGTTTCACTCCCGGACGACACGGAGAAACGCCGAAGACATTCGTAACCTGATCACTGACCTGACCCATGAGCGGGCCGAGGCGATCAAGGCCGGAACCGCCCCCGATGATCTGGCAACCAAGATCATGACAACCGCTGATCCTGAAACCGGCCAGTTTTTCGAGCCCGAGGAAATGGTCGATCAGGTCGCGATCTTCTTTCTTGCAGGGCATGAAACCAGCGCATCGGCTCTGGCGTGGACATTGTATCTGCTGGCGCTTTATCCCGAATGGCAGGAAAGGATTGCTGACGAAGCTGCCGCTCTGGACGATCCGACCTTTGCCTCGGTTTCCAAACTCAAGATCAGCCGCGACGTGTTTCGCGAGGCACTGCGCCTTTACCCACCAGTTCCCATGATGGTGCGAGAGGCCACGTGCCCACACCAGTTCCGAAACAGAGACGTTCCCAAAAGGTCACAAATCGTCATCAGCCCCTGGCACCTGCACCGTCACGAACGGTTATGGGACAATCCCGACGGCTTTGACCCGACCCGCTGGAACAGTGAAAACGGCAAAACTTGCCAGCGTGAGGCATATATCCCATTTTCCGCAGGTCCCCGCGTCTGTACCGGGGCCGGGTTTGCCATGGTCGAAGGGCCGCTGATCCTGTCGATGCTGGTGCGAAATTTCAAATTCGAAACAATCAGCGGCAAAACGCCGGTTCCGGTGGCCCATCTGACCGTTCGATCCAGGGATGGCATATGGTTGCGGCTGGTTGAGCGCTAACAAACTACCATCGGTCCTGACTGTGATGTATGCGGGGGAAGACATCGGAATCATCATTGAACGGGAAAACATTATGGCCAAAGCAGAACAGCGCGCGCAGATGATCAACGGCGCAGGCTTTATCGCGGCATTGGATCAAAGCGGCGGCTCGACCCCGAAAGCTCTGGCGTTGTACGGCGTTGACGCGTCGACCTACAGCTCGGACGCTGAGATGTTCGGCGAAATTCAAAAGATGCGCGCGCGGATCATTCTGGCAAATGACTTCACCAAAGACAAAGTCATCGGTGCGATCCTGTTCGAACGCACCCTTGGTGAAGAGATCGAGGGCCGCAAGGTCGCTGATTACCTCTGGTCGGTCAAAGGCATCGTGCCATTCCTGAAAATCGACAAGGGCCTTGAGGATCAGGCCAACGGCGTTCAGTTGATGAAACCGATCCCCGGTCTGGCCGACACGCTGGCTAAGGCAGAAGGCGTGTTCGGTACCAAGGAACGTTCGGTCATCCACGAGGCCAATGCCGACGGCATCGCGGCCGTGGTCGCCCAGCAATTCAACGTCGCCCGTGAAGTGACTGACGCCGGAATGGTTCCAATCGTCGAGCCGGAGGTCAACATTCATTCAGAAACCAAGGCCGAGGCCGAGGACATTCTGAAAGCTGAAATCCTGAAGAACCTGGACCAGCTAGCCGAAGGGCAAGAGGTCATGCTGAAGCTGACGATCCCGACACAGGCAAACCTGTATGACGAACTGGCCGACCATCCGCGTGTTCTGCGCGTTGTCGCACTTTCAGGCGGGTATTCGACCGAAGAGGCCTGCAACCTGTTGGAACAGAACGGCAAAATGATCGCGTCTTTCTCGCGCGCACTGACCGAAGGTCTCTCGAAACAGCAGTCGGACGCCGAATTCAACGCAGCTTTGGGCGGCAATATCGACAAGATCTTCAAAGCCTCGGTCTGATCCTCAGACAGGTTTCGTGAAAGAGCGGCGCAACTGTGCCGCTTTTTTTCTGCTGATACAGCCTTCGGCATGGTCATTGACCAGCCCCATGGCCTGCATGAACGCAAACACCGTCGTGGGGCCAACAAACTTCCAGCCCCGTTTCTTGAGGTCCTTCGACATAGCCACCGACTCGGGCGATGTGGATGCCGATTGCGGGGGCGGCGGGGTTTCCGCCTCATACCGCCAGACATAGGCTGCCAGCGATCCTTCTGACGCCACCAGATCCTGCGCGCGGCGGGCGTTGTTGATCACCGCCTCGATCTTGCCCCGGTGGCGAATGATCCCATCATTTTGCAGCAGACGTTCAACATCGGCTTCAGAGAACTCAGCCATCTTGGTGAAATCAAATCCGTAAAACGCTTCTCGGAAATTCTCGCGCTTGTTCAGGATCGTGCGCCAGCTAAGACCCGATTGAAAACTTTCCAGGCACAGTTTTTCGAACAATCGCTGATCATCCGCGACCGGAAACCCCCATTCGTTGTCATGATAGTCAAAGAATTCCGGCGCCGCCTGGCACCAGGAACACCGAGGTTGACCGTCAGGTCCAGATATTGTGTTACCCATGAATGTACCTCTTTTGTTCCTTGGGGACGTTACACCCAACAACCAAGATCTGACAAGCGTTAAACCTTGTCGCGGTACCAGTTCAGAATAAACACGCGAATAGCCGAGGCCAATCCGGTTTCCGGGTCGCGGTCAACATCAATTTGCGCGGCCAGTGCATTGATTGGCTGATCTTTTTCTTTCGCAATATCGCGAAATGCCCGCCAGAATTCGTCTTCAAGCGAAACTGATGTCCGGTGTCCCTTGAGGGTCAATGAACGTTTTACCGGTCGACCGCTCATTCATCCAGCTCGTGATTGTCAAGGTCACGCTTCTGCTTGCCCTGCTGAAGCCTGACGATTGCTTTCTCGGACTTGGTGCGCCCAAAGGCGACGGCATTCTGATCTACGCGGGCCTTCTTTTCGGCCCGCGCCTTTTCTTTTCGATACCGGTTCAGGTTCACCGGCTTGCCCATCAGTCTTTCGGGCCGATCATCTGTTCGGGGCGCACAACGGCATCAAAGGTTGCCTCGTCCACAAACCCCAGCGCGATGGCTTCTTCCTTGAGGGTTGTGCCGTTCTTATGCGCGGTCTTGGCGACCGTGGTGGCGTTGTCATAGCCGATGGTCGGGGCCAGCGCCGTCACGAGCATCAGCGATTCCTTCATCAGCTTGTCGATGCGCGGTTCATTGGCCTTGATGCCCAGCAACATCCGCTCGGTAAAGCTGTCGGCAGCGTCGCCCAGCAACTGAATGGATTGCAACAGGTTGTAGGACATCATCGGGTTATAGACGTTCAGCTCGAAATGGCCCTGACTGCCTGCAAAATTCATCGCGGCGTTGTTGCCCATCACATGCGCAGCAACCTGTGTCAGCGCCTCGGCCTGGGTCGGGTTCACCTTGCCGGGCATGATGGACGAGCCGGGCTCGTTCTCGGGCAGGATCAGTTCGCCAAGCCCCGAACGCGGACCAGAACCCAGGAAACGGATGTCGTTGGCAATCTTGTAACAGCTGCCCGCGATGGTCGCCAAAGCCCCGGACATAAAGACCATGGCGTCATGGGCGGCCAGCGCTTCGAACTTGTTCGGCGCGGTCACGAAGGGCAGGCCGGTGATCTGCGCCATATGGCCCGCCACAGCTTCGCCCCAACCGTTTTGGGTGTTCAGGCCGGTGCCTACGGCGGTGCCACCCTGCGCCAGCTCATAAATACCGGGCAGCGCTGCGTGAACGCGTGCAATCCCCTGACGGATCTGGTGGGCATAACCGCTGAATTCCTGCCCCAGTGTCAGAGGTGTTGCATCCTGCGTATGAGTCCGACCGATCTTGATGATGCCCTTGAACTCATCGGCCTTCTGCTCAAGACCAGAGGCCAGCTTTTCCAGCCCGGGCAGAAGGACGTCACGAACACTCATCGCCGTGGCGATGTGCATCGCAGTTGGAAAGGTGTCATTCGACGACTGACCCATGTTGCAATGATCGTTCGGATGCACGGGGTCTTTTGAACCGATGACACCGCCCAGAATTTCGATAGCGCGGTTCGCGATGACCTCGTTCGAGTTCATGTTCGACTGCGTGCCCGAACCCGTCTGCCATACGACCAGCGGAAAGTTGTCGTCGAACTTGCCTTCGATCACCTCACCCGCGGCCTGAATGATGGCGTCGGCAATCCTGGTATCCAGCTTGCCGGTCGCTTTGTTTTCCATCGCGCAGGCTTGCTTGATCACGCCCAGCGCACGCACAATGGCAATGGGTTGTTTTTCCCAACCGATCGGGAAGTTCATGATCGAACGCTGCGTTTGCGCGCCCCAATACTTGTCGGCAGGAACCTCGAGCGGGCCAAAGCTGTCGGATTCGGTGCGGGTCTGAGACATCTGTCACTCCGTCTGGTATGCTGTTGTATGCCGTTTAGCCGCAGCCAAGCCGTGACGCAATCGGCCAGTTGCGCGCACCTTAAACCCAAGGGCGTCAAAGGTATAGGCGTGGGGTGCGTCACTTTAATTGTAATCGTCGGGGAATGTGCCATTGTGCGCGGCCCCCTCTCAGCTACAATAGGTTCGTAGCCGCCTTGGAGGACAAGATGTCAAATTTCCATCGCATTACGCTTGAAAAAGCGATCGTGTTATTTGCTGTCTGTGCTTTGTGGCTGTCTGTTCTGGGCGCACCTGCGCGTGCCGCAGACATAACTCCGTTCCTGGGGGATTATGTGGGTTCGGCAAATGTCGTGGATGCGGACGGAACCTCAACCCCGCGGGATATGAGCGTTTCTATTTTCGAAACCAAGAACGGGTTCAACGTCAGCTGGCAAACCACGACCTATAAGCTGGACGGGCGGGTAAAAGAACAGCAGTTTTCCATCGACTTCGTGCCCTCGGACCGCCCGGATGTGTTTTCAGCCGCGATGAAGCGCAACGTGTTTGGTCATGAGGTTCCGCTGGATCCGATGAAAGGTGAACCCTTTGTCTGGGGGCGTATAGAAGACGAAACGCTGACGGTGTTTTCGTTGTTCATCGACGTGGACGGCGGATATGAACTGCAGCAGTTCGATCGAACATTGGCCGAGGACGGGCTGAACCTGTCATTCTCTCGCTTCATAGACGGTCAGAAATCCCGCTCTGTCGAAACATTTCTGATGAAACGCTGAACCCTGCGCCCTGCGGGGCTCAAAGGCTTATTTGCGGAAGCTGTCCAGCGACACGATATCGGCATCGTGATGCGCCTCTTCTTCCTCTTCGACCTCGATCAAGTCATCTGCAACATAATCGTCCTCATCTTCGTCATCGGGGCTTTCGAACCGCAGTCCAAACTCCACCGATGGGTCGACAAAGGTCTTGATCGCGCCATAGGGGATGTAAAGCGGCTCCGGTGCGTCCCCGAAATTGAGGGTAATGGCGAATCCGTTCTCTCCAACCTCGAGGTTTTCAAACCAGTGCTGCATGACGATTGTCATTTCTTCCGGATACCGGTCGCGCAGCCAATCGGCGATATCCACACCATCTTCGCGTGTGTCGAAGGTAATGAAAAAGTGATGCGCCCCGGGCAGGCCTGATTTCGAAACATCCGTTAGCACAGTCTTGATGAGCCCGCGCATGGCGGTGTGCATCAGGTTGCCGTAGTCGATGCCTTGCGACATGTGTCATCCTCAAAAGTGGTTAAGCTCAGCATAGGGGTTTTGTTCGGAAACGAAAGGGCAGGTATGATCGGATTGATCAGATATTGTGTGCAGCCAGTCCCGCCAATGACATCAGAAACAGCACCGTACCAATCCCCAATTTAAGTCGAAATATCAATATGCCAGAGATAAAGGTTAATGCAAGAGCCGGGCTGTCCAGCGAAGACACTTGGGGCACGGGTATTGCCGCCGGACCCAAATTTATGTCTGGCACCGATTCGAAAAGAACATTCAGGGCAAACCACACGGAAAGGTTGAGAATCACTCCGACAACAGCGGCGGTGATGCCGTGAAGGGCGGCAGACAGGCGGGGGCGCGAGGCCAACCGATCAAGATAGGGGGCCGTCAGGAAAATCCACAAAAAGCAGGGCACAAACGTTGCCCATAGCGCGACAGCGCCCGCTGCAAGCGCCAATGAGAACCCACCGTTGATCTGGCCCGCCAGCATGGCGACGAACTGCGTAACCAGTATCAGTGGTCCGGGGGTGGTTTCTGCCAGCCCCAATCCGTCGATCATCTGGTCTGCACTGATCCAGTGGTACTGATCCACAACCGTTTGCGACATATAGGCCAGAACGGCATAGGCGCCGCCAAAGGTCACGACAGCCAGACGGGCAAAGAACCACCCCAGATCGCTGAGCAATTGGTGGCCGCTGAGTGTTAACGCAACAAGCGGCCCCAGCCAAAGCGGCAACCAGATCGCTATCGTTCGGGCCGAGCGGGCAAAGTCCGGCGTGTCCTGAGCAGCGGCTGCTTCAATAGGTCCTTGGTAACGCAAATATCCCCACAGGGCCGCGATCAGAATGATCAGCGGGAAGGGCAGGTCGAACAGAAAGATCGACAGAAACGACAGACCCGCGATGACACGATGTTCCGTATCCGTCAGCGCCTTACCTGACAGCTTGCGCAGGGCTTGCAGGACGATCACGATGACGGTCGCCTTGATGCCGGTAAATGCGGATTGCACCAGTGGAACGTCGCCGAATGCTGAATAAAGCGCGACCAGAACAGTAATGACAAACGCCCCCGGCAACACGAACAGGATGCCCGCAATCAGCCCGCCCGCGACGCCGCGCAAGCGCCAGCCTGCGTAGGTTGCTAATTGCATTGCCTCGGGACCGGGCAGCAACATGCACAAGGAAAGCGCGCGCAGATAGGTCTGTTCATCCAGCCAGGGCCTGTGCTCGACCAGTTCCTGATGCATCAGCGAGATCTGGGCAGCGGGCCCCCCAAATGACAAAAGGCCGATCCGTCCGAATACCTTGAAAAGGTCCAGTGCCGTAGGTCTCATGCGCCATGACCCGATGGCCAGTCATGCTTTTCATCAAACCCGTCGCGTGCCCAGCGGAACAGGGCATCATAAAGGTGCAACCCAGCTTCAAGCTGAGCATGATCATCGCGATACTGGCGGGACAAACCAACCGAGAACGCCAGCAACCCAGCGGCTTCCGGGGCCAGATCGTGCTGGTCGGTATCCGCAGCGCGAATGATCCGGGCCATACGCTCAAGCGCCTCGGTTCGCAGGTCAAATGCCCGGATCATCGTGTCAAATGTGCAGCCGCTGTCCTGATGTGTCCAAAATGCATTCGGAACGTCAAAGGGGGTGGCATCAAAATGATCAACGACTCCCTGAACTTCTTCCGACGCGACGAAAAGGAACCGTGCATTGCGGTCAACAAACCGGCGGATCAGCCAGGGGCAGGCGATACGATCAATTTTGGGCCTTTGGCGCGTAACCCACAATGTGCTGCCATTAATGGGCGCCGGCAGAATCGACTGTGGGATCAACGGCGCCTCGCGCTGCTCGTGCCACCCTTCAAACCCGCCTTCCAGATGTTCGGCGTTTTTGCCCATCCCGCGCAGCCAGGACGCCGCCCCCTGACTCAGCTTTTTGCCTTTGTGGCAGATAATTACACAAGGGTCGTTGCCAATCAGACGAGTCATCGCGTCGATTTCAGTGTGCGGTAAGCGAGTTGATCCCGGTATCAGCCGCGGGTCCTCACTGAAATCCGCGTCGGTGCGTATGTCGATCAGAACAGGCGCCTGAGGCGTTCCGATCAATCGGCTCAATTGGGTTGGTGTGATGGCGTTAAGAGCAGCCATAGCATGTCTCCTTTAGTCATTCGGATCCATGCGAAGCTTGGGCTGACGCCTCACGGGGTGTTCGCAAGCTGACCCCCTGCGTCAGTGCTACCGCGCAAGAACGTAGGGGGTCAAGTTTGCGGTTTGAACCGTCAGGCCCAGTCGAGCCTCTGACCGGTCATGCACACCGGAAGGGTGTCGGCAGGAAACTGACCCATCTCTTCAAAAAACGAGATGAAATCGAAATGATTATACGCTTCGACCATCTTATTGTTTTTGAACCGGGCCATGACCTGACTGGTCACCTCCAAAGGGGCACCGTTATCCGCCCGGCACGTCTGCACATGCAGGATTGCGGATACCCAATCGCCATTCTCGATGATCTTGGGCAAATCCACCTTGATATCCCCCAAGACATGGCGAAACGCCGTGACGAGATCCCGAAAATCGTCCGCACCCACCTGCATTTCGGGGATCAGCCCCTCGGCCATGGTTTCTGGCGCAAAGAACTGATCGATTGCCTCGGTGTTTCCGTTTTCCCAAACCTCAGAATACCAGGATCTGAGTATCTCTGAATTCGTCATCCCAACGCTCCTGTCCAACTGCGAACACGATGGCAAAAAGGAATGAACAAACTCTGAATCTGCGCAAAGGCGGCGTAAATCTCAGACATATTGGGGGGAAGTGCAGGTTTCTGTTGCCAGGTACCTGCGAACCCCGCCTTACGCGGCTAGGCGCAAGGACTTAAGTTTCGGTCTTGTTACTGCTTACGCAGCAACTGCAACCGGAGCACGATTGTCGTTTGCAATTGTACTGTTTTCGCCGGTAACGGTGGCAGACAGCCGAGACAAAGCTTACCCCTTTAGACGTTCGTCGATCCTGTTTCGGCCCCGTGATCCTCAAACGAAGGATTTTGGTGGAGCCGCCGGGTACCGCCCCCGGGTCCGATCCGCTTATTACGAGCGCGTTTATGTCCATAGTCCCGAAGGACACCTCATATATAGGTGAGGTCAGCGACGGATGCAAACCCGGATTGCACATCTTTGTTAGCTTTAATTACAGATCGTTACGCGGCCCTATTGAAGTTGGCGGCGATCAACCATGTCGCCAGAACCAGTTCGATTCCTCCAAAAGTCGCTGCCTTCAAAAAAGGCGGGTTATCTAGCGCCAGTGACAGGAAGCGGCCCAGTGCGGCACCGGCATAGACAATGCCCAACATCGTGTAGGCCATCGGAGAATTCAGCCAGATGACAGCAATGCCCGAGACGACAAACAGCCCTCCGACCGAAGCGCGCAGTTCGCTCAGACCCATGGTGCTGTTGGTGGGTGCCAGATCCAGCGCGTTGGCGGTATGAGCTGGTGCCAGAAAGCCGAACAGGCCAAAACCGATTGTCAGCAACGCGGCAATGACATTCAGAGTCGTGATCATCCGGGCCTCATTGAATTGCGGTATCAGCACCTAAGGATAGTGTGTTGCGACCCAAAGGAAAGCGATTAAACCGCCGACCACAGCCCTAAAAGACCAACCAAAACAAGGCTGAGCGCCCAGATGAGTTCCAGGTTGAACCAGCTGCGGGACAGAAAACGCAGCCCCAACCAACGATAAACAACGAAGGCCAAAAACCCTCCGCCCAGAACCATGGCGGCGGTATGCAAGGCCGCGACCCCCAGAACCAGCAGGCCGTTTGTTGTCATGATTTTGGAAATCGCCTGATGACCGGCATCGAGTTCATCCAGCTGGCACAGGCCCAGATAGATCGGAACCAGCATAAGGGCGGCCCCGTGCGCAAGAGCCACGAGAAACGACCACAGCGCCAGTTTGCTGGGTGGTATGCGCGACAGAAAACGGGGGTGACGGCGGGTGATCGCAATGTAAAGCCCCATCGCGATGACAATCAACGCAGCCCCGATGCGGATTTCCCGTTGATAATCGACCAAAACGGCCATCATGGCAAAGGGCAGAAGGACACCCAGCATGGCAACAAAATGCCCGCCGGCCAAAGCTGCCAGCGCGCGCCAGAGGGCGGATTGGCGCTGCTCCATCAGGGCTGACGAAACCGCCAGCGGCCAGCCCATCCCGGGGTTCAGCCCGTGATACGCGCCGCTCAGAACAACGGCCAGCCAAAGGCCAGCCGTTGATGTCATCAGGATTTCCAATTCAGACCGAAGGGTAACAGAAACTGTCGGTTGAACAATCTCCGCCCTCCAGCCGGATTTGGTGGCTGCGATATCCTTTGGGGAAATCGACCCAGAACTTCGGGTCCAAAACCAGCCCGCCATTGTCGCCGACATCCGCCTTGACCATGGCCGCACCGCCTTCTTCGGGATAGAACTGATCATCCCACGTGGAATAAAGCGAATTGGTCCAATAGACGCGTTTACCATCGCGGCTGATCTCGACCATTTGCGGGCCATAGCCAAAGGTCTGACCGTTCGGATGTTTGGTCTTTTTGACAATCCCTCCGATTTCGACCTTCCCGGCAAGGGTCGGGTTCATCGGATCGGACACATCATATTGATGCATCTCACCGATGCCCCAGCAGGCGACATAAAGGTATTTGTCATCCAGGCTCAGGTCGATATCGGTGACCAGTGGCGGTACAGCGGCAAACCCCTTGAGAAGATCAGGAAGATCATCAGGATCAGCGGGTTGTGGGTCGATGGTGATCGTTTTCTTGGCTTCGAACGTGCCATCTTCATTGCGCCACCACGTAAAGATTGCGCCTTGCAGGTTGGTGGTATCGACGACAACACCACAGAACCCGTATTGTTTGACCGGGTCATGCGCGGGCCGGATTTCCAGCGCCATCTGGTGGTTTTCGCCCAGATCGATGGTTTGGATATTGGTCCGGTTGCGCAGGTTCCAGAAATGGATGCGGTGACCGTATTTGTTCGAAAGCAGATCCTCGGCCACCAGCCCGTTTTCAAATTGCGGGGGAAGGCCCCATTCGGAACTGACCATGTAATCGCGCGGCAGATTCCACCAGAAATCATAATGCTTGTCCTGCACGCCGCGCTCGATCTCATAGCGCCCGATGATCTCGAAGGTTTCACAATCCATGATGAAAATACCCGGAGGGCCATCCGTGCCGTCCTCACCGCCGCCGCCCAGCGTGCTCACATAGATGCCTTCCGGCCCGCAATGGATCGTGTGTGGTCGTGAATACCCTGTTTTGTCAAAGACTTCCTCGGGTTCGATGATCTTGTGAATCTTCGCCTCAAGCGGGTTCTTTACATCGATGATGTATATCCGGCTCGACCGGATACCGGGGATAATCAGATAGCGACGTTCCAGAAAGGCATGACCGCTGAGCGGGGACAGCGACGACGAACAGGCATTCCAACCGAAATGGTGAAACTCGTCGCCTTTTTCGGGCATGATCACCTGGTGCACGATCTTCCCGAAATCGGCCGAGGTCGGATCGACATTCACAACTGCCAGCCCGTCGGGTTGCGAAAAATCGGGGCTGAGCATCAGCGTGAAAGCAAGCGTTTCTGCGGGGCCTTCCATCGCCAGCTTGGCCGACGGATAAAAGGTTGGGTCCGGTCTTTTGTTCATAACGTCCTCCCGTAAATCATTGTCATTCAATTCTTATTGAGAGTTCCGGTCTTGGCGCCGGATGACATTCTGCCTGCTCGTACCTCTGCCTTTGAAAGTATGTTTCCGTCTAAGCCTTCAGGCCGGTTTGCGTTTGCGTTCGGCCACATCGTGGGCCAGTTGCTGTGTGTAATGCTCCAGGTCGACCAACGCCGTGTCGACAATATCTGCGTCTCTGGCTTCAAGCGCGTCCGCAATTCTGGTGTGCATTGCGATGATTTCTTCGCGCGACCGAGCTGTGAAGGTAATCATGTTCATCAAAGGCTGCATCGCCTCGACCGCGCCAGCCAGTTGATAGGACAGGACCGGGTTGTCGGCCCCGTCTACCAGGGCCCTGTGGAAGGTGACGTCTGAGGCACAAAACGCCTCATCCGTCAGACCGGGCTGAGCCTGGCGAAAGATTTCCGCCCGCATCGTGGCAAGCTGATCCGCCGTTCGTCTTTGGGCAGACAGGGGGGCACAGGCCCGCTCCAGCGCATAGCGGGCCTCGCAGGCCGTATCAAAGCTAACCGCGTTCATCGACAGCAGCAGGGTCGAGGTCGTGATCTGCTGCGAATAGGCATCTTCGAAACTCAGACGGTTTACGAACGCACCTCCGGTTGCGCCACGCTGCGTGCGGATCAGGGATTGTGCCGCCAGTCGTTTCAAAGCCTCACGCACAGTTGGGCGCGAGACTTGAAATTGCTCGGAAAGTTCCGCTTCCGAGGGCAGGCGCGCATCCACGATCAACTCGCCTGAGACAATCGCGTCCCGGATAGCATGTGCAATCTGGGCAGACAGGTCGGCGGTTTTCCGAGGCGCGGTTTTCATGTTCAGAAGACCCTGAGCAAATTTTTATTTGTCTGACATTTAAAAGTCTGACATTTGAAAAGCAAGAGAGTTGAGTCGGGAGGCCGAAGTGAGTCGTACTTGGCTGCGCAGCGGAATGTGGCTGGGCTTTTATGTCCTGATCCTGTGGGCATGGTGGGTCATGTTCGCGATGGGCCGCGACATGGACTTGGACCTGATCGGTCGTCCGGGGCCCATGGGGCAGGTGATGGCTGCGATGGACCCGCGCATGGACATGTACATGCCCATGGCCGAGTTTGGCACGCTGTTCTGGATGTGGGCGATCATGATGGCGGCCATGATGCTGCCAACGCTTGTTCCGACCCTGCGCAGCTATGACGACCTGATCCAAAGCGCCAATGGCACCCGTGCCGGGTGGCTGGGTGTGCTTGCAGGGTATTCCTTGGTCTGGGTCGGATTTGCGGCTGTGATCGCGGGAACGCAACTGGCTTTGCTGTTTGGTGGTGTGATCGACATGCTGGGCATTGCCAGATCCGGCTGGGTTGCGGGCGGGTTGATGATCGCGGTTGGCGCGTTTCAGTTCTCGCGCGTCAAAGAGGTCTGCCATGGCGTGTGCCACGCCCCAATGACCTATTTCCTGGGCCATTGGAAAACCGGATTTGCGGGCGGTGTGCGCATGGGGCTGGGCCTTGGTGCCTTCTGCGTCGGATGCTGCTGGGGTTTCATGGCGCTGGGATTTGTGGGCGGCGTCATGAGCCTGTTGTGGATGGGGCTCGCGACCCTGTTCATGGTATTGGAGAAACTTCCCCAGATCGGGCATGCTGTGACCCGGCCAATGGGGTTTGCGCTGATTGCGGGCGGTCTTGTTCTGCTCGTTTATCCAATTAGCTACGGAGGATAAGCCAATGGCTAAGAACAGAAAACCAGACGCCGACCGGTTGCCCGTCAGCCAACGCATCGACAGCCGGATGCCCAATCCCAAACGGCGCGAGATGAGTCCGACGGACTGGGCCATCAAGGGTGAGTTGATCCTGAACTGCTCGTGTGATGTGTTCTGTCCCTGCGTCGTTTCACTGGGCGCGCACCCTCCGACCGAAGGGCATTGCCATGCCTGGATGGGTATTATCGTTGATGAGGGCCATTATGAGGGCGAGGACCTGTCAGGTCTGAATGTCGGCCTGCTTGTGGATATTCCCGGCCGGATGGGTGAAGGCCAGTGGAAAGTGGCGGCTTACGTCGACGAACGCGCCAGCGGCAAAGCCTATAACGGGCTGCTGCAAATCTTCAGCGGGCAGGCGGGCGGTACCACCGGTCTGTTCACCATGCTCGTCAGCGAAATCATCGGGGCCGAACGGGCGCCGGTTCAGATCGAGCGCGACGGCACCAAACGCCGCATCATGATCGGTCGCAAGATTCAGGGTGAGATCGAGATGTTGGCGGGCAAAGACCCCGAGCATCCCGTGATGGTTTCAAACTCAAAATACTGGATGGGACCGGACATCATCGTGGCGCGCGGCACCAAATCGAAAGTGCGCGACTACGGTCGCGTTTGGGATTTTGGCGGCAAGTCCGCTGAGATTTGCCCGATTGATTGGCACGGGCCCAAATGATGATCACAGGCGCGTTTGCGCAAGATGTGGCGCGCCAAAAACACTGGCAAAACTCGCAGTTGGCCGAGTTTCTGCATTAGCTGTCGCATCAGGAACTGACCTGTTTATCGGGCCAATCTCCTGTTACTTAGTCGTAAAAGAGGTCGATGTCACAATGCCTTACGAAAACTATGTGATCCATTTCTTCAACCATCAGACCCACCACCGGGGTCAAATGCGCAAGATTCTGACCGAAGTTGGGTCGCAAGCGCCCGTCAGCGATATCGTCTTTATGCCCAAGGAGGTTTGAATGCCGCAGATTTCCGCCTCTCGCCGCTTGCGGCGCACACCGTTTTCAGAAGGGGTCGAGGCCGCAGGGGTCAAAGGATACACGGTTTATAACCGTATGCTGTTGCCCACGGTCTTCGAAAGCGTCCAAGCCGATTACCGGCACCTGAAATCCCACGTGCAGGTCTGGGATGTCGCATGCGAGCGGCAGATCGAGCTACGCGGACCGGACGCCGCGCGCCTGATGCAGATGCTGACCCCGCGCGATTTGCGGGGGATGTTGCCGGGGCAATGTTTCTATGTCCCCATCGTCGATGAAACCGGCGGTATGCTGAATGACCCGGTTGCGGTAAAACTGTCCGAAGACCGCTGGTGGATTTCAATCGCTGACAGCGATCTGTTGTTGTGGGTCAAGGGAATCGCCGTTGGATATCGTCTGGATGTGCTGGTAGACGAACCGGATGTGTCACCTCTTGCTGTTCAGGGTCCCAAAGCCGACGCTCTGATGGCGCGTGTCTTTGGCGACCGGGTGCGCGACATCCGGTTCTTCAAATTCGATATGTTCCAGTTTGAAGGTCGCGATCTGGCTGTGGCGCGATCGGGCTATTCCAAACAAGGCGGGTTCGAGATTTATGTGGAAGGCAGCGATATCGGCATGCCCCTGTGGAACGCCCTGTTTGCAGCAGGGGAAGATTTGCAGGTGCGCGCCGGATGCCCGAACCTGATCGAACGGATTGAAGGTGGTCTGCTGTCTTATGGCAATGACATGACCGACGACAACACCCCGCATGAGTGCGGTTTGGGCAAGTTCTGCAATACACATACCGCGATTGGCTGTATCGGCAGGGACGCGTTGCTGCGTGTGGCCAAGGAGGGGCCTGTTCAGCAAATCCGCCCCGTCGCCATTGGGGGCGATCCGGTGCCGGGCTGTGACCGACCTTGGGGCCTTTACGCGGACGGCAAGCGTGTGGGGCAGGTGACCTCGACCGCGTGGTCACCCGATTTCAACACCAACGTCGCCATTGGCATGGTACGCCTGAGCCATTGGGATTCGGGAACGGAGCTGGACGTGGAAACGCCAGATGGAATGCGCCGCGCGACCGTGCAGTCACATTTCTGGATTTAAAGGGGATTTGGGGGCGCTGCCCCCGTCGCTGCGCGACTCCCCCGGGATATTTAGGGCCAGGTGAAGCAACGGGCCGGTTACAGAAACACGAAAGGAATTGAGAGATGTTCAATGCACTTGTGATGGACAAGGACGAAGAAAGAGGTTTGGCGAGCGCGTCGGTCAGGCAGCTCACGCTGGATGATCTGCCCCATGGCGACGTCACGGTCGCGGTTGAATATTCCACAGTGAACTACAAGGACGGTCTGTGTCTGTCCCCCAAGGGGGGCGGTTTGGTGCGGGCGTATCCGCATGTCCCCGGAATTGATTATGCCGGTACCGTCGAGGCATCTTCCGACGCGCGTTACAAGCCCGGTGACAAGGTCGTTCTGACCGGGTGGCGGGTAGGCGAAGCGCACTGGGGTGGTTATTCGCAGAAAGCCAGTGCCAAAGCAGACTGGCTGGTGCCAATGCCGGATGGGCTTGACGCCCGGCAAGCGATGGCTGTTGGGACTGCCGGGTTTACCGCGATGCTGGCCGTGATGGCGTTGGAGGATCATGGCCTGACCCCCGATCGCGGCCCGGTTCTGGTAACCGGGGCGGCTGGTGGTGTCGGGTCGGTGGCGACAGCCATTCTGGGTCATCTCGGCTATCAGGTGGCCGCCGTGACCGGGCGGCCCGAAACCGGAGACTATCTGAAATCGCTGGGCGCAACGACAATAGTGCCTCGCGATGAGCTGAATGAGACAACCAAGCGCCCGTTGGAAAGTGAAACCTGGGCGGGCTGCGTGGATGCCGTGGGCGGCGCGATGCTGGCGCGTGTGCTTGGGCAAATGAAATACGGCTGTTCGGTCGCGGCCGTGGGTCTGGCGGGTGGCGCGGCGCTGCCTGCAACGGTGATTCCCTTCCTGCTGCGCGGTGTGAACCTTCTTGGCATCGACAGTGTGATGCAGCCTTATGAAAACCGGGTTCGTGCCTGGAAAAGGATCGCGACCGACCTGCCGATGGAAAAGCTTGAGGCCATGATTCAACCGGCGGCTTTGTCCGACCTTCCGAAATTGGGTGCCGATATCCTGAAAGGGCAGGTCAAAGGGCGCGTTGTTGTCGATGTAAATACCTGAGCCCAGAGGACGACCCAAACCTGACCTGATGCGCCGGTTCGGGTTTGGGGGAGGCGCGTTTGGTACAAAATGATCGCAACACCTCTGGCCATTGGTACAAAACCGCCTCATGATTGCTATACATCCCAAATGTGATGGCGTAAGACCCATCCAAAGAGTACCTGAATACGGGGAGTGAGCAGCATGTCTGACGACTTCGAACTGGACACCGATGACCTGAAACGCCGCATGGATGGCGCAATGGTCAATCTGAGAACCGAATTTGCCTCGCTGAGAACCGGGCGCGCATCGGCCTCGATGCTGGAACCTGTCATGGTCGACGCATATGGTTCGATGACACCGATCAACCAGGTGGGCACCGTCAACGTGCCAGAGCCGCGCATGGTCACTATAAATGTGTGGGATAAGTCATTGGTCGGGAAGGTTGAAAAAGCCATTCGCGAAAGCGGCCTGGGCATCAACCCGCAGCTGAACGGCACCATCATCATGCTGCCGATTCCCGAGTTGAACGAAGAGCGTCGCCGTGAACTGGGCAAGGTCGCCGGCCAATATGCGGAAAGCGCCCGGATCGCGATCCGCAATGTGCGCCGGGATGGCATGGATCAGATCAAGAAGGCAAAGGCGGACGGTATGTCTGAAGACGATCAGAAGCTGTGGGAAAGCGAAGTGCAGGATCTGACGGATGCGATGATCAAGGCAGTCGATACAGCGCTTGAAACCAAGCAAACTGAAATTATGCAGGTCTGATCTGGTCTGATGCCGAAAGATCCCCAAACCGATCCGGTCTGCGGCCCGCGCCATGTCGCTATCATTATGGATGGCAATGGCCGCTGGGCACAGGCGCGTGGTCGCCCAAGGCTGTTTGGGCACCATGCAGGAGCGCGGCGCGTACGCGAGGTTGTCGAGGCCTGCCCGCATCTGGGGATCAAGTACCTGACTGTATTTGCATTCTCGACCGAGAATTGGAAGCGAACGCAGGTTGAGGTGGCCGGGTTGATGAGCCTGTTTCGGCGCTACATCATCAAGGAGACACGGACCCTGGCGGATAATGGCATCCGGGTACGGTTCATTGGCGATCGGGTACGGTTGGATTCGAAACTGACCGAACTGATGGATTCACTGGAAGAAGAAACCAAGGACAACGACCTTGTTCATCTGACGGTAGCCCTGAACTATGGCGGTCGGGACGAGGTGGCACGTGCCACCAAACGCCTTGCGCGGGATGTGGCCGACGGGCGGCTCAAACCCGAGGATGTGGATGAAGAAACGTTACCAAAGTATCTGGATACACGCGTTCTTCCGGATCCTGACCTTGTCATTCGGACCAGTGGCGAAGCACGGATTTCGAACTTTCTGCTGTGGCAGTCCGCCTATTCCGAGTACGAATTCATAGATACCTTGTGGCCGGATTTCACCGCGGTGGAACTCGAAAGGCTTTGTCGCAACTATGGGGCCAGAGAACGCCGTTACGGGGCGGTTCTGGCATGAGTGATGGCCGGTGGTCTGATCTGACGAGCCGGGTCCTTTCTGCCGCCGTTCTGGTTGCGATAGGGGCCATCGAAGTCTGGCTTGGCGGTCTCTGGTTCGAGGTCTTCATTGCGGCTGCTTGTGGCCTGATGACCTGGGAACTGGTTCGGATGATCGACCCAGAAAGCCAGGGTGTGGCCGTCCAGTTGGGCGTTCTGACTGCGTTTGCGGTTATCCTCAGCTACCACCTACCGGCGCTATACACGCTCCCTGTCGTGATTGCGCCGGCTTTGGTGGGTATGGGACAGATCAGCCGCTCGAAAACCTTGTACGGCATGTTCGCGGTCTGGATTGTTGCGGCTGGGCTGGGTTTTATTTCTATTCGCGAAAACTCGGGATTTGGCTGGATGGTCTGGCTGATCGCGGTGGTAGTTGCCACGGATGTGGCGGGCTATTTTGTGGGTAAAATGGTCGGTGGACCCAAGTTCTGGCCAAAGGTCAGCCCCAAGAAAACATGGTCGGGAACGGCGGGCGGATGGGCTGCCGCAGCCTGTGTCGGTATCGCCTTCGCAAGCCACGCGGGTTTCGGATTTGCCTTTGTTGTTGTTTCCGTTTTCGCATCAATGGCCAGTCAGGCGGGTGACATAATCGAAAGCGCGATCAAACGTAAGTTCGGGGTCAAGGACAGCTCGAACCTGATCCCGGGTCATGGCGGTTTTCTGGATCGGTTTGACGGCATGATGGGGGCCGCGGTGTTTGTTCTGATTGCAGGGCTTCTGTACACGCCGGGTGAGATGTAATGCGCCGGATTTCCGTTCTTGGGGCCACGGGTTCGATCGGGCAAAACACGCTTGATCTGATTTCGCGTAATCCCGAAGATTATGATGTGGTGGCGCTTACCGGCGGCGCGAATATTCGACAACTTGCCGATGACGCTCGTCGGTTGCGCGCTGATCTGGCTGTCACGGCGCATGAAGACAGGTTGGAGGACCTGCGCGCCGCCTTGGCGGGCAGTGGGGTCGAAGTGGCGGCCGGAGCGCGTGCGATCGACGAGGCTGCCGCGCGTCCGGCGGATTGGGTGATGTCGGCTATCGTCGGCGCAGCGGGCCTTGCACCTGGGATCGAAGCACTGAAACAAGGGACAACACTGGCCTTGGCCAACAAGGAAACACTGGTCTGCGCCGGATCATTGGTTCTGGACACTGCAAAAAACCATGGCGCGCGTTTGCTTCCGGTCGACAGTGAACATTCGGCGGTGTTTCAGGCGCTGGTTGGCGAAGATATCGACGCGGTCGAACGCGTGATTATCACGGCAAGCGGCGGAGCATTCCGGGACTGGCCGCTGAAGGATTTGGCAAACGCCACCGTCGAACAAGCGTCCAGCCATCCGAATTGGGATATGGGCCAGCGGATCACAATCGACAGCGCCTCGATGTTCAACAAGGCGTTGGAAGTAATAGAAACAAAAGAGTATTTCGGAGTTTCCCCGGATCAAATCGAAGTTTTGGTTCATCCCGAATCCATTGTCCATGCAATGGTCGGGTTTTGTGATGGCGCGATGATGGCACACATGGGTGCCCCCGATATGCGCCACGCCATTGGGTATGCGTTGCACTGGCCGGACAGGCAGGAGTTGCCGGTTCAACGGCTGGACCTGACTAAGCTGGGACAGCTGCGCTTTCACGAACCAGATCTGACACGCTATCCAGCCCTTAAACTTGCCTGGGACGTGATGGAGCGTGGTGGGCTGGCCGGAGCAGTTTTCAACGCCGCCAAGGAACGCGCGCTGGATCACTTCATTGCGCACCGGATCGGTTTTCTGGATATGGCCGATACCGTCTCGGCGGTATTGGACAGATTTGACGCAACGGGTGGCCTTATTGATGCCCCGATGACACTTGATAACGTACAGCAAACCGACCATCTGGCACGTCAGTGGGTCGATAACACTGTGATGGAACGAGCAGGATAGAATTTTGGACGTACTTTCCCTGATCCCGCAATTCGGCAATCTGCTGTGGACGATTGTTGCCTTTGTTATTGCGCTGTCGGTCATTGTTGCCGTGCATGAATATGGCCATTACATTGTGGGCCGGTGGTCGGGTATCCATGCCGAAGTCTTCTCGCTCGGGTTTGGGCCGGTGCTCTGGAGCCGCAAGGATAAGCGCGGAACCAAGTGGCAGATCGCGGCGTTGCCTTTTGGTGGATACGTGAAGTTTCTGGGCGATGCCAATGCGGCCTCGGGCAAGGATGAAGAAGCGATGGAAGACATCGCGACCCAAAGTCCTGAGGAGTTGCGCCGCACCATGCATGGTGCCCCGCTATGGGCACGAGCCGCCACTGTCGCCGCTGGCCCGGCCTTTAACTTTGCCATGTCAATTCTCGTTTTTGGCCTGATCTTCTGGTCGCAGGGCGTTTCGCGCGAACCCCTGACTGTTGGCGCGTTGCAGCCTTTGCCAGGCACCGTGCAGGAGTTACGCGAAGGCGATGTGATCACGGCTATCGCCGGTCGTCCTACGCCGGACTATGACGAAGAAGGCGCATGGAAGGAGTTCATCGACGACCTGCCTGTTCAGCCGGTTCTGGATTATTCTGTGATCCGGGATGGTGAACCCCTTGAGGTTCAGGCCCCATGGATGTTCCCGCCGCTGATCCGTCAGGTTGCCCCGCGCAGCGCGGCGATGGATATCCAGCTGAAGCAAGGGGACGTCATCACCTCGGTTAATGGTGAACCGATCTTTGCCTTCGATCAGCTAAAGGATCATGTCGAAGGATCGGACGGTCGCGTCTTACTGCTTGAGGTTTGGCGGGATGGGTCCGAGTTGGAATTTGCCCTTGCGCCGCGGCGCACGGACGAGCCCAAGCCTGATGGTGGCTTTGTCACGCATTGGCGCATCGGAATCGTCGGTGGCATGATGCTGGAGCCGGCAACCGTACCGGCCGGGCTTTTCGATTCCTTTAGGGGCGGTGTCATCCAGACTGGTCGCATCATCGAAGGGTCCTTGTCCGGCATGTGGCACATGGTGACGGGCGCAATCAGTACCTGCAACATCTCAGGGCCAATCGGAATTGCCGAAACCTCGGGGGCAATGGCCAGCCAGGGGGCGCAGAACTTTATCTTTTTCATCGCTGTTCTGTCGACGGCGGTCGGGTTGTTGAACCTGTTTCCCATTCCGGCGCTGGATGGCGGGCATCTGGTTTTCTACGCCTACGAGGCCATTGCCGGAAAACCACCCAGCGACAGGGCGTTGCGTGTGCTCATGGGCATTGGAATTGCGATCATTCTGACGCTGATGCTGTTTTCAGTCAGCAACGACCTGTTCTGCTGAATGTGGCGGCTGGAGCAAATTCCAGCCGCATTCCCGCCATATTTCGGCGTTACAGTATTCCCGTCTAAAGGGAACAGTCATGTCCAAAACGCTGAAAAAATCGTATCAAAGCTTTAGCTTCCTCTTCATGTTGAACTGGGACGTTATGCTGAGTTTTGCCGTTACAGCATTGGCAATGGCTGGAGCCGCTTACCTCGCGGGAATGTGATTCTTCGGAAAATTGTAGGCCTGTTGTCGCGTGGCTGTCTGCCTGACTGCTTCGATATCGCCTTTTGACAAGCTCATTCAATCCCGTTACTCAGCATTAAAGTCTCAAAATTCTGGGTAGAGCATAAAATGACTGACAGGCGAGACGCAGGCACATCCTGCGGGGGGCACAAGCCAACAAACAATATTTTGTGGCAGGCGCTAACGGTTTTTTTCCTTTTTGTTGCGGTAAGTTTACTGGCGTTTCCACATGCGGCATCGGCGCAAAGCTACACGATCAACTCGTTTGATGTTGAGGGGAACCGCCGGATCGAAACCGGAACAATTATCGCTCGGACCGGAATCGAACCGGGCCAGACTGTAACTGCCGGGCAGCTTAACGATGCCTATCAGCGTTTGCTTGACAGTGGTGTATTTGAGACAGTTGAACTGACCCCGCGCGGCACGACTCTGGTCATTCAGGTTCAGGAATACCCAACGATCAACCAGATCAGCATCGAAGGGAATGCTCGCGTCAAAGACGATGTTCTTCTGGATGTAATCTCATCGCAACCACGCCGGGTCTTTACGCCTCAGGCGGCCGAAGCGGACGCTGATACCATTGCCGAAGTGTATTCGGCGCAGGGTCGCGTCGCGGCAACTGTCATTCCCCGCATCATCCGTCGCAGCGATAATCGCGTTGATCTGGTTTTTGAAGTGGCAGAAGGCACAACCATTGAGGTCGAGCGCGTCAGCTTTGTCGGCAACCGCGCCTTTTCGGACCGGAGGCTGCGCCGGGTTCTGGAAACCAAACAGGCAACGTTCCTGCGGACTTTCTTCCGCAACGACACGTTTATCGGCGACCGCATCGAATTCGACAAACAGGTCATTCGCGATTTCTACCTGTCGCGGGGCTATGTTGATTTCCGTGTGAACAGCGCGAACGTCGAATTTACCCGCGAACGGGATGCGTTCTTTCTGGTGATGAACGTCACCGAAGGCCAAAAATTCTCGTTTGGAAGGATCACGACGGTTAGCGAAATTCCTGGTGTTGATGCAGCGCCGTATCAGGATGCGCTGAAAATCAAACCTGGCGTGACCTATACGCCGACGCTGGTGGAAAACTCGATCGCGCGGCAGGAACGTCTTGGCTTGAAACAGGGTGTTGACTTCCTGCGGGTGGAACCACGTGTGACGCGCAATGACCGCGACCTTACTCTGGATATCGAATTTGTTCTGACGAAGGGTCCGCGGATCTTTGTCGAGCGGATCGATATCGAAGGCAACACCACCACGCTGGACCGTGTGATCCGCCGCCAGTTCGACACTGTAGAAGGTGACCCCTTCAACCCGCGTGAAATCCGTCAGGCCGCGGAACGCATCAATGCGCTCGGGTTCTTTGCCGTTGCCGAGGTCGAACCTCGGGAAGGGTCGTCCCCCAGTCAGGTCATTTTGGATGTGGATGTCGAAGAACAACCTACAGGTTCGCTGAGCCTGGGCGGCAGTTACTCGGTCACAGACGGTTTTGGGATTGCAATCGGCCTGAACGAGGCAAATTTCCTGGGGCGTGGTCAGAATCTTGGTGTGTCGCTGTCAACAGCGCAGGATTCGGAACAGTACACCATTAACTTCACCGAACCCTATCTGCTTGGCCGCAAGCTGCGTTTCGACCTTGGACTGGGTTTGTCGGCAACCAATTCGGGCTTTGCAAGCTACGACACGAGCTCGTTGTTTTTCACACCTCAACTAACCTATGCAATTGGTGAACTGTCTGCTCTTCGGCTGCGCTATGGCTGGGACCGCAGCGAGATGACGCAACAGAGCAATCAGGCCAACGGCGCAGTAATTGCGTCCGAGATCGCGCAAGGCAAACGGACGTCCAGCTCGCTGGGACTGTCCTACATTTATGACAGCCGGATTGGTGGTCTGGACCCGAACTCAGGCGTTCTGTTTGAGGTGGGCGTCGACGCAGCAGGCCTTGGCGGCGACAACAAGTATTTCAAGACTACCGCGCGCGGCATCGCTCAAACGCGAGTCTGGAATGAAGAAGTCGTACTACGTGCCACATTGGAATTGGGTGCGTTGAATTGGAGCGGAAATGATTTCAGCCGCACCGTCGACCGCTTTGTGTTAGGGCCTCGTACTTTCCGCGGCTTTGAGCCTGCAGGGCTTGGCCCGCGTGATTTGTCCAATGGCCAGGATGATGCCATAGGCGGCAACTATTACTGGGTCGCGCGTTTTGAAACCGATTTTCCCTTGGGTCTGCCCGAGGAGCTGGGCCTGCGGGGCGGTCTGTTCTACGACGTTGGGAACCTTTACAACATCAACGATGTGAACACCGCAGGGGCAAATATCGTTGGTGCAGACGGGTCCATTCGTCACGTAATCGGCATCTCGGTCTTGTGGGAGACGCCGTTTGGACCTTTGCAGTTCAACTTTTCGAAAGCTCTGAAAAAGGAAACGTTTGACAAGGAACAGAACTTTGACCTGACCATTCAGGCCCGGTTCTGATCTGCGATGACGAACAGGTTCTTTACCTTGATACAGGGCCCGCTTTGGGCCCTGTGTGCATTTTTGATGCTGTTTCAGGTCCCTTCGGCTGAAGCACAGCAACTGGGTGTTCCACAAGCCAGCGTGGTCACGTTGTCCGGCGAGCAGCTGTTCAAGAACTCGGCATTCGGGCAGCGCGTACTGCGGGAGATCGAAAAAGAAAGCGCGATGCTGGCGGAAGAAAACGAACGGATTGTCGCGGAACTCAGCCGAGAAGAAAAAGACCTGACCGAAAAGCGCGCAACCATGCCAGCAGAGGAGTTTCGCCCACTGGCCGAAGCGTTCGATGTCAAGGTTCAGTCCCATCGCGACGGGCAAAGGGCAAAGCTTGACGCGCTGGCACGTCGCAGCGAGGATGCGCAACAAACGTTTTTCGAAATAGTTCGCCCGATCCTTGTCGATTTGCTGCGCGAATTTGGTGCCAGCGTGATCATCGAACGCTCTAATGTCGTTGTAAGCACGTCTGATATCACAGAGGCTGCGATAATCCGCGTGAACACAGCAATCGGCGATGGCAGCGGACTTCAAAAGGACACAAGCGAATAGGTTCGCTTGCCCTTACGGGGCTGTATTGCTAACCACGCTGAAAAAGAAACATCCAGAACAGGATAACCGCATCATGACAACGGAAACCAAAAGTGCCGATATTCAGTTGATCCAAAGGATCCTGCCGCATCGTTATCCGTTTTTGCTGGTCGACAAGGTGGTGGACATCTCTGGCTATCAATCGGCCCGAGGTATCAAGAACGTCACCATGAACGAGCCGCATTTCCAGGGCCACTTCCCGGGAACACCGATCATGCCGGGTGTTACCATCGTCGAGGCGATGGCGCAGACCGCAGGCGTAATGCTGGGCGTGGGGATGGATGTCATCGACACCGAGTTGCTGATCTATTTCATGAGCATAGACAAGTGCAAATTCCGCAGGAAAGTTGTTCCTGGCGACGTGCTGGAGATGCATGTCGAAACGGTTCGCGGCAAGAAGGGTGGCAAGCTTTTCAAGTTCAGTGGCCGGGCCACTGTTGATGGTGAAGTGGCAGCGGAAGCAGAATTCTCGGCCTATGTCGATTGGGATATGGAAAAAACAACATGAGCGGTATCCACCCCAGCGCGATTATCGAAGACGGGGCGCAGATCGGGCAGGATTGCGTCATCGGTCCTTTCAGCTATGTGGGTGCCAATGTAAAACTGGCCGACCGCGTCGAGTTGAAGTCTCATGTTGTTGTGACCGGTGATACATCGATCGGCGAAGACACCGTGATCTTTAATTTTTCGGTGATCGGTGAGATTCCGCAGGACCTGAAATTCGGCGGTGAAAATACCCGCCTTGAAATCGGTCAGCGCAACCGCATTCGCGAACATGTAACGATCAACACCGGAACCGAAGGCGGCGGTGGCGTAACCCGGATCGGGGATGATTGCCTGCTGATGGCAGGTGTTCATGTGGCCCATGACGTGCAGATCGGTAACCGGGTTATCATGGTGAACCACGCCGGAGCAGCCGGCCACTGCATTGTCGAGGATGATGTAATCGTCGGTGGCATTTCAGGCCTGCACCAGTGGGTGCGTGTTGGTCGTGGGGCGATCATCGGTGCGCTCACGATGGTGCCCAAAGACGTCATTCCATACGGTTTAGTACAGGCATCCAGGGGTGAGCTTGAAGGTCTGAACCTCGTGGGTCTCAAGCGTAAAGGTGTTTCGCGCGAAGACATATCGGCATTGCGTTCCGCGTTCAAGGAGCTGTCTGAAGGCGATGGAACGTTCATGGATCGCGCAAACCGTCTTGGTCAGGGTAACGAAAGTGACTATGTGCAGCGGATCGTTGATTTTGTCACCGGACACAGCGATCGGTCGTTCCTAACACCGAGGAAATAGGAACATGCTTGCGTTGATTGCGGGAACCGGGGCGCTGCCGACCGAATTGGTTGCCCAACTGGCGGAACGCCCGCTGATCTGCGCGATGGAAGGGTTCCTGCCGGATGATCTGGTCGCAGATGTCGTGTTTCCGCTTGAACAGCTTGGCAGTTTTATCGCAGGGCTTCAGGCAAGGGGCGTGACCGAGATCTGCATGGCCGGTGCAGTTCGGCGCCCGCAGGTTGATCCCAAACTTATTGACGCGGCAACGATGCCGTTGGTTCCGGTGATCCAGCAGGCCATGCTGTCGGGTGATGACGGAGCATTGCGGGCTATCATTGGCCTGCTGGAAGGTGCCGGTATGCGAGTCCGGGCAGCGCAGGAAATCGCCCCAAGCCTGTTGCCGCCTTTGGGCTGTCTGACCGAAGTGCATCCATCCGAAAGTGACATGACAGATGCAGACCGTGCTGCCGGAATTCTGCGGGCCATGGGGGCTGCGGATATTGGTCAGGCCTGTGCCGTCTCAAAAGGGCAGGTGTTGGCAGTCGAGGGTATCTTTGGAACCGCCTGGATGCTTCAATCCCTGACGCAACGCCCGGACGCGGGCGGCGGCATATTGTTCAAAGGCCCAAAGCCCGATCAGGACCGGCGTGCTGATCTGCCTGCCATCGGGCCCGATACCGTCACGGATGCGGTCGCGGCAGGCTTGTCTGGCATCGTTCTGGAAAAGGGCGGTGTACTGGTTTTGGAAAAAGAACAGGTCGTCGCCGAATGTAACCGTCTTGGGCTGTTCCTGTATATTCGCGAGCGGGCGGTCTGATGCGCGTCTTTCTGGTCGCCGGTGAACCTTCGGGCGACCGGCTGGGCGGCGCGTTGATGGAGGGGCTGAAAACACTGATCCCCGATATTGAATTCGACGGGGTGGGCGGACCTTTGATGGCGGCTCAGGGGCTGACCAGCCGGTTTCCCATGTCGGAGCTTTCGGTGATGGGTTTGATCGAGGTTCTGCCGAAGTTTTTCCACCTCAAGCGTCGAATCTCGGAGACTGCGCAAGCTGTGTTGGACACACAGCCGGATGTCTTAATTACCATCGACAGCCCCGATTTCAGCCTGCGTGTCGCCAAAGTCGTCAAAGCCGCCAGTGATATTCGCACCGTGCATTACGTCGCGCCCAGTGTCTGGGCCTGGCGTCCGGGACGGGCGGATAAAATGGCAAAGGTTATCGACCATGTGCTGGCACTGCTTCCGTTCGAGCCGCCATACATGGAGCGGGCCGGGATGGAGTGCGACTTTGTCGGCCACCCGGTCGCCAGCGAACCGACGGCAACACCGGCCGAGATTTCGGCATTCCGGAGCAAGTACGACCTGGGCGATGCACCAATCCTGCTGGCTCTGCCCGGATCGCGCCGGGGTGAAATTGAGCGTCTGGCAGACACGTTCGGTGAGGCATTGAAGCTGTTTTTGAAGGACCATCCAAGTTATCGCGTCGTGGTTCCAACCGTGGGTGCGACAACTGATTTGGTCAACGCTCTGACGCAAAACTGGCCGGGCGCACCAAAAGTGCTCGACCCGCGACAAATGGGGGCCGGGCTAGCCACGGTCGAAAAACGCGCGGCCTTTGGCACGGCATGTATTGCGCTGGCCGCTTCGGGTACTGTTTCGTTGGAACTGGCCGCGCAGAATACACCTATGGTGATCGCCTACAAACTCAATTGGCTAACTCAGAAAATGGCCGAACGCATGGTCAAGCTGGACACTGTTACATTGGTCAATCTGGTATCTGAAACACGCGCCGTGCCTGAATGCCTGCTGAACGATTGCCAGCCAGAAATGATCGCCAAAGCCCTGCATGATGTGATCAATGCCCCTGACGTTCAGCAACTCGCGATGAACCTGACAATGGAACGGTTGGGGCGCGGAGGAGAAGCACCGGGGTTGCGGGCGGCACGGGCTGTGCTGGACAGAATGCAGATTAAGAATGCTTGATCACGCGCTGTTCGCCGCTTCAGCCGGAATTGCCATGATATCCACCAATCTGGACAATCTGGCCGTCTTGCTGGGTTTGATATTGGTGATCGAGCAGCGCCGCGCCATCATTGGCTTTGCTGTCGCACAGACAATCGTTCTGACATTGGCCATGACCGTCGCATTGGGTGTTGACCAAAGTGGCGCGCCGTTTTGGATCGGGTTTCTGGGTCTTGTGCCACTGGTCTTTGGTCTGCGCGGTATCTGGCGGCAGTTCGTCGGGTCCAATTCTGAAGAAACCGAGGCAAAAGGGGCCGTAACATCGGTGGTTACCCTGTTCCTGAGCCTGTCGATTGACAGTTTCGCGGTCATGACACCGCTATTGGCGGATTCTGCTCCTTCATACCGTGTTGCCGCCTTGATTGGCGCAGCATTGGCTGCTTCAGTTCTGGTCTTTATCGCCGCCTGGGGCGCCCCTCGGGCCAAAAGCCTGGGGCCACGCGTTGCCCGTATGGATCGGATCGCCCCATACATCATGGTCTGCGTCGGGCTCTATATCCTCTTCAATTCGCCCACGGATACCCTGTAAAAGGCTTGTTCCGGCGTTCCGTCTCGGGTTTGTGATCCGCGAGCGTCTGTTGCTGTGGAGCGGACTTAAGATATCCTCGCGGAAAAGGAGATTTAATCATGACCCGCATCCCCCCTTTGGCAGATGCCGAGATGGCAGACGAGACACGCGTGTCACATGCGGCTTTGGGTGCTTATGGCCCGTTCGACAATTGGGCCCGGGTCGCCGCACATTGTCCACCGGTTCTGGAACATATCGCGGGCATGTTGACGGCGTTGCGGGAACAGCAGACCTTGCCGCGTCGTGCGCTGGAACTGGCCATGGTGACGGTTTCCAAATTGAACGCCTGTGACTACTGTGTCTCGCATCATACTCCGCTGTTGACGGTTGCAGGTCTCAGCCCCGAAGGCGCTGCGCGTTTGCTAGATGTCGACAACCACCCCGAACTGGACGCGTGCGACAAGGCCGTCGTGCGATACGCCGAGGCTGTAACGACACGATCAGGCCGTATGCGCGACGCCGAGGTTTCCGGCCTGCGGGACTGGTTCAGCGATGCCCAGATTGTCGAGTTAACCTGGCGTATCGCGTTGTGCGGTGCATTCAACCGGTTCAACGATGCGCTTCAGATCCAGATCGAACCCGAGGTTGAACCGGTTTCGGCCTAGTACCCGCGCCAGATCCAGCCACCACCAAAGATGCGGCTGCCTTCTGAGGCATAGAAGACGCAGGCCTGACCGGGCGAGATGCCTTCTTCGGGTGTCAGCAATTCAACCTCGGCAGTGGTGTCGGACAGCGGTCGAATAATGGCCTCGCGCGGGGGGCGGGTCGAACGGACCTTGACTGAAAGGTGCCATTCTTCGCGCGATGTGAAGGGTTCATCGCCCAGCCAGTTGATCTCACGCACGGGAACGACACGCGTTGCCAGCATCTCTTTGGAGCCGACGACAACCTGTTTCTTGTCCACGTCCAATTTGACCACATAAAGCGGCTCGCTCAGGCCGCCGATGCCCAAGCCGCGCCTTTGGCCGATCGTGTAGTGGATCACCCCGTTATGCTGTGCCAGTACGTGGCCATCGGCATGAACAATCTCGCCCGGTTCCGCAGCACCGGGGCGCAGCTTTTCAATGACGCTGGCATAGTTGCCGTCGGGCACAAAGCAGATGTCCTGACTGTCAGGCTTGTCCGCCACAGACAACCCATATTGAGCCGCCATTTCGCGGGTCGCGTCTTTTGACGGCAGGTGACCAAGCGGGAAGCGCAGGAAATCAAGCTGTTCCGGCGTTGTCGAAAACAGGAAATAGGATTGGTCCCGGTTGGCATCTTCGGCGCTGTGCAGTTCCGGGCCGTCTGGCCCCATTTTGCGCTGGATATAGTGCCCGGTGGCCATACAGTCGGCCTCAAGATCCTTGGCGGTTTCCAGAAGGTCCTTGAATTTTACCCGCTCGTTGCAGCGAATGCAGGGGACGGGTGTTGCGCCTGCCAGATAGCTTTCCGCAAACTCATCGATCACCGCGTCTTTGAAGATGTTTTCATAGTCCAGAACATAGTGGGGAAACCCGCGCTCTTCCGCCACACGGCGCGCATCGTGGATATCGATCCCGGCACAACACGCCCCTTTCTTGGCCAGAGCCGCGCCATGGTCATAGAGTTGCAGTGTCACCCCCACCACATCATAGCCCTGATCGGCCAAGTAGGCCGCGACGACAGAGCTATCGACGCCCCCTGACATGGCCACAACCACCCGCGTTTCCGACGGTGGTTTGGCAAAGCCAAGCGAGTTCAGCGGGGTCTCGGTGTCGAGGGCCATTGGCGGTTCCTGTCCGGGTTAAGAAAGACCGGCAGAATATAGGAAAATTCTACACACTCTCAAGAGGCGGTTTCATACGACCTTAAGTAGGCTGGCGTCAGCTTTGATGCAGCAAAAAAGGGTAAAGCGATGTATTTGCACAAAGTGGAAGGGCCAAGGTCTGTTTCTTTGCCGGATGGGTCCATACTGACGCGCGCCGATCTGCCGCCGACAAGCACAAGGCGGTGGGTGGCCTCACGCAAGATTCTGGTCGTGCGTGGGGTGCTTTACGGGCTGATCAGCCTGTCTGAGGCAAAACAGAAATACGGCATAAGTGACGAAGAGTTCAACGGCTGGGTTTCCCTAGTCGCGGAACACGGTGTCGAGGCTTTGAAAGCCACGGCCTTAAAAAAGTATCGACAACCTAAAGGAGAGCGGAAATAAATGATTCAACGGTAACGTCAGATTAACCATTCTTGGTCAGGTTTGATTTTAATTGGAATTATTGACCCGAATTGGAGCAGTGAAAATGCGTATACTTCTTGTCGAGGATGATCCGACCACGTCTAAAAGCATCGAACTGATGCTGACGCATGCGAACCTAAACGTTTATGCAACGGATCTTGGCGAAGAAGGTATCGATCTGGCAAAGCTCTACGATTACGACCTGATCTTGCTGGACCTGAACCTGCCGGACATGAACGGGCATGAAGTGTTGCGCCAGTTGCGGATTGCCCGGGTGGAAACACCTATCCTGATCCTGTCGGGCGCAGATGATACGGACAGCAAGATCAAAGGTTTCGGGTTTGGCGCGGATGACTATCTGACCAAACCCTTCCATCGCGAAGAACTGGTGGCTCGCATTCATGCCATCATCCGCCGGTCGAAAGGGCATTCGCAGTCCATCATCCACACTGGTCGCGTGGCTGTAAACCTGGACGCCAAGACCATTGAGGTGGACGGAAAAACCGTGCACCTGACAGGAAAAGAGTACCAGATGCTGGAATTGCTCAGCTTGCGTAAGGGCACAACTCTGACCAAGGAAATGTTTCTGAACCACCTATACGGCGGCATGGATGAACCCGAGTTGAAGATCATCGACGTCTTCATCTGCAAACTGCGCAAAAAGCTCAGCAACGCAACGGGTGGCGAGAATTATATCGAAACCGTATGGGGCCGGGGTTACGTGTTGCGCGATCCGCAAGGCAACACTCTGGACGAGACGCGAATGGCGGTCGGCCTCTGATTTGAACCGTTTGTGTCGCTGGTAGTCTAGGGCGGCACGTTGCACACACGGCTCAGCACATCTGGACCTGGCCATGACCTCGCCCTATCACTGAGGTCCAAGAACGCGTGACAGGGCGAGGCCATGAGCAATTCCATTCCCATATCAGACCTGACGGATGATGAGGCGCGTGCCGAACTGGCGCGGTTGGCGGACATCCTGTCGCGAGCCAACACTCTGTATCACGCAGAAGATGCGCCCGAGTTGTCGGATGCGGATTATGATGCCCTCAAACGCAGAAACGCCGAGATCGAGGCGCGTTTCCCCCACTTGAAACGTGCTGACAGTCCGACAGAGCAAGTCGGTGCCAAACCGGCGGACGGGTTTTCGAAAGTTACTCATGCCGTCCGAATGATGTCACTGGGCAACGCGTTCGACGATGGGGACATTGCCGATTTCGACACCTCGATTCGCAAATATCTGGGCCTTGATGCAGGCGCGCCGCTGGCTTTCACAGCCGAACCCAAGATTGACGGCCTGTCTTTGTCCTTGCGCTATGAGAGCGGACAGCTGGTTCAGGCCGCAACGCGGGGCGACGGTGAAGTTGGCGAGAACGTGACGGCCAACGCGTGCACCGTCTCTGATATTCCACAGCAGATTGAAAACGCGCCCGAAATTCTTGAGGTCCGGGGCGAGATTTACATGTCTCACTCTGATTTCGAAGCGTTGAATAAGCGGCAGGCTGAACGGGGGGGCAAGTCCTTTGCCAACCCGCGCAATGCGGCGGCAGGGTCGCTGCGTCAGCTGGATTCGGAAATCACCCGTTCCCGCCCATTGCGCTTCTTCGCCTATGCCTGGGGTGAACTGTCAGAGCCTTTGGCGGATACCCAGATGGGAGCAATTGAGCGTCTTGCGGCCCTTGGGTTCCCCACGAATCCCTTGACCCGGCTATATACCACGACTGAGGACATGATCGCTCATTACCGGGATATCGAAGCGCAGCGTGCGACCTTGGGGTATGATATCGATGGGGTTGTCTACAAGGTAAACGATCTGTCGTTGCAGGCGCGTTTGGGTTTCCGCTCAACGACGCCAAGATGGGCAATCGCACATAAGTTCCCAGCCGAACTGGCCTGGACCAGATTGGAGGCGATCGACATTCAGGTTGGTCGCACAGGGGCGCTCAGCCCCGTGGCACGGTTGCATCCTGTAACGGTTGGCGGGGTGGTAGTTTCCAATGCCACATTGCACAACGAAGATTACATCGCCGGGCGCGATGCCAAAGGCGGCACGATCCGTGATGGAAAAGATATCCGAGTGGGCGATTGGGTTCAGGTCTATCGCGCGGGCGACGTGATCCCCAAACTGTCGGATGTCGACTTGTCCAAACGCCCCGCCGATGCACGCCCCTTTGCCTTTCCGACACATTGCCCCGAATGCGAGAGCGATGCGATCCGCGAAGAAGGCGACGCGGTTCGACGGTGCACCGGCGGCCTGATCTGTCCTGCGCAGGCCGTTGAAAAGCTGAAACATTTCGTGTCGCGCAAAGCCTTTGATATAGAAGGGCTGGGTGCAAAACAGATTGAAATGTTCTATGGTGATCCAACCCTTCCGATCAATGCGCCAGCTGATATCTTCACGCTGGAACAGCGGGACTCAGCTAGTCTGACGCGGTTGAAAAACCGGGACGGGTGGGGCGAAACATCCGCCAGGAACCTGTTCGAAGCCATTGATGAAAAACGGAAGATTCCCTTTGCGCGCTTGTTGTTCGCACTGGGCATTCGACATGTTGGTGAAGTGGGCGCGCGTGATCTGGCACTTTTTTACCGCGACTGGGATGCAATGGCGCTCGCGTTGGACACTGCACGCCCGGCTGCGCTGGCCCAAAGGCGGGCGGATGAGGCGGAAGATGCCGAGCGTGCGGCGGCCCAGCTTGAAGGGCGTCGCGCGCGCGTGAAAGAAGTGCGGGACGCAGCCATCGCGGATGCCAATGTCGGTGCAGATGCCAATGCCGCCTGGACAGAGCTGATCGGCATCGACGGTATTGGCGCAACGCTTGGCCTTTCGCTGTCGGACGCATTTGCCAATGAAGAGGAACGACGGGCTTTCGACACGCTGCGCAGCGAATTGACGGTTATCGCCCCCGACGCGCCAGCCTCGGACAGTCCGGTCGCGGGTAAAACCGTAGTGTTCACCGGAACGCTGGAAAAGATGACCCGCGCCGAAGCCAAAGCGCGGGCCGAGGCGTTGGGCGCGAAGGTTTCCGGTTCTGTCAGCAAAAAAACCGATATTCTGATCGCCGGTCCCGGGGCCGGATCAAAGGCGAAAAAGGCGGCGGAACTTGGGATCGAAACTTTGGACGAGGATGGCTGGCTTCAGCTGATAGAAAGCGCATGAGCGGACGGCCCGAACAGCTTTTCCCACTATTCGCGGGGCTGGAAACGTTGGATGGTGTCGGCCCCAAGACGGCACAGGCAATGGCGCAGACCGGGGTGGAATCCCCGCGCGATGTTCTGTTCAGCCTGCCTTATGCCGTGGTGGATCGGCGCAGGCGGGATACAATTCAAGGGGTGGACCTGCCGGCCACTCTGACTGTGGAAGTGACAGTTGGCCCGCACAGACCGCCCCGCAACAAAGGGGGGGCCTACCGCGTTCATGTCGAAGACAGTCAGGCCGATTTCCAGCTGGTCTTTTTCCACGCACGTGGTGAGTATCTGAAGAAAGTGTTGCCGCAAGGATCACGCCGCGTGGTTTCCGGCAAGTTGGAACTGTTCGACGGCATGGCACAGATGGTGCATCCGGATCACATGCTGCCCGTTGAACAAGCCGGAGATATCCCGGAATTCGAACCGGTTTACCACCTGACGCAAGGGCTGACCCAGAAAACAGCATTCAAGGCCAGCCGCAGCGCATTGGCACGCGCTCCCAAGCTAGAGGAATGGATCGATCCGGCGCAGGTGTCACAGCAAAACTGGCCGAACTGGTCGGCGGCCATTCACGCCGGTCACAACCCGCGTGGCGCTGATGATGTCGCGCCGTTTGCCCCTGCGCGTCAGAGATTGGCGTATGACGAATTGTTTGCGCATCAGCTGACGCTCGCTCTGGCCCGGCAGCGAGAGCGCAAGTCGCGGGGGATCGTCAGCGTTGGAACCGGGGCACTGCAATCGAAAGTGCTGGCAAGCCTTCCATATCGCCCCACTGGTGCACAAACGCGCGCTATTGATGAGATCTCGGCTGATATGGCGTCAGACGCCCGAATGAACCGGCTGTTACAGGGCGACGTCGGCGCCGGTAAGACGCTGGTGGCCTTCATGGCCCTTCTGATCGCGGTTGAGGCTGGCGGGCAGGGCGTGATGATGGCCCCGACTGAAATTCTGGCACGCCAGCATCTGGAAGGGTTGCGCCCCCTGGCCGAGCAGGCCGGAGTGGTTCTGGAACTGCTCACCGGGCGTGACAAGGGCGCGGAGCGGCGCGCCAAGCTTGAGGCGCTTAAACAAGGCGATATTCACATTCTGGTTGGCACACATGCAGTGTTTCAAAGCGATGTTGAATTCAAGGCGCTGAGCTTGGCCATCGTCGACGAACAGCACCGGTTTGGCGTGCGGCAGAGGATGGAATTGTCGGAAAAAGGCAAGGGGGCCGATGTTCTGGTAATGACTGCCACCCCGATCCCGCGCAGTCTGGCGCTGGCGCAATATGGCGATATGGATGTTTCGGTGTTGGATGAAAAACCTCCGGGGCGAAAACCGATCAAAACGGCAATTGTCAGCACACAGCGTATGGACGAAGTCATCGCCCACCTGCGGCGCGCGATTGATGAGGGGCGACAGTGTTACTGGGTGTGCCCTCTGGTCGACGAATCCGAAGTTTCGGACCTGACAGCGGCCGAGGAACGCTTCAAACGTTTGCGGGCCATTTTAGGCGAGGGAGTGGTGGGGCTGGTTCATGGACAGATGCCACCCGCCGACAAAGATGCCGCGATGAGCGCGTTTCAGACTGGGCAAACAAAGGTCCTTGTTGCCACGACGGTGATCGAGGTCGGCGTGAACGTACCCAACGCAACGATCATGGTCATTGAACGGGCCGAGAACTTTGGGCTGGCGCAATTGCACCAGTTGCGGGGGCGCGTTGGGCGCGGGGATGCGGAATCCACCTGTTTGCTGATGTATCAACCACCGCTCAGCGAGGGAGGGCGCAAGCGGCTGGAGGTTCTGCGCGAGACAGAGGATGGCTTCCGAATCTCGGAAACTGACCTTGAGATGCGAGGCGCGGGCGATCTGATCGGGACTGCGCAATCCGGGTTGCCAAAATTCCATATCGCGGACCTGGAATGTCAGGCAGGATTGATGGCAGTCGCCCAATCCGATGCGCGGGCGTTGCTGACGACCGATCCCAAGCTGACCTCGGTCAGGGGACAGGCCGCGCGTGTTCTGCTTTGGCTGATGAAACAGGATCAGGCGATCCGTTTGATTTCAGTGGGTTAGCTGCAACGTTCCCTAAAGTTCACAAATGTTCTTAAAAAGTTCTTTACCTGCGCTTGGAAATATGAGAACAAAAGGTCAACAAAGGATTAAAACTCTGACCGGAGGTGACCCTATGCTGACCCAGATCAAGACCGCTTTCTGCCGCGCGCAATCGACTATCCTGCAGGATGCCGTTGGCGTGGTGTCTTTGGTCGTGATTCTGATGGTGGCCCTTCACCTGCCGGTTGGTTTCTAAGCCTTTCTGCCTGCGATCTCGTGCCGAAATATCCGCGCTGTCATCCCCATTTCAGTCAAGGGTGACCTGCCTGTCCCAAACCCCTTGAGGGGCCATGCCTCGGCCCCGCGCGGTACACCGGACCCCACGCGAGACACGCAATACCTGCCGCCGCCCTTTCGCCCGGAAAGCGCGGCGGCTTTTTTTTTTACAACTGGCCGGTTTTGAAGATTTCCAACAGCGCGGACAGGACTGAGTTGGCAGCAACCGAGGCCAAGATCATGCCCATGACACGGCTGATGATGGCCGCGCCTGAATGACCGATCAGCCGAATGATGGGCTCGGCCAATAGCATCAGCACAAACGCAACCAGCAATACAGAAAGCATGACAAGCGCTGTGATACCCTGATCTGCAATACTGTAGCGGTGGTTGTCTGTCAGGATAACGATTGCCAGCATTGCGCCGGGGGATGCCAGTGAAGGCACGGCAAGCGGGAAGATCGCGGGGTTCTGCTGGTGATACGCGTCTTCACGATCTTCTTCGGCTTGCCTTTGTTCAACCTCTTGTTTGCTCTCACCAAAGATCATCGTCAGGGCAAAAAGAAACAGGATAATGCCGCCAGCGACTTGAAACGAATTCAGCCCGATATCCAGCGCTTCAATCAGCACCTGACCAAATACTAGGAAGAACAGCAATACGGCAGCACTTATCACGGCTGCTAACAGCGCTGTCCGCCGCCGGCCTGCCGCGTCCAATCCGGCCGTAACGGCGATGAAAACGGGAATTGTTCCAATCGGGTCGATAACGACCCAAAGCGTCACGAAATGCTCGAGCAAATTATTCAAACCCATCCCTCCTGAAATCTGTGCTGAGGGTAAACGGGTTTACGCCAAATAGCTATAATCAGGCACAGTTTGCCTGTTCAGCCTGCGCCATAGCCTCAGCCGCGGCATCCAGAACCAGCAGGATCGACGCGTGGCGGTTCTTATAATCCCGTGCGGGCATAAGCACCTCAAGCCCGTCAAACGGCGCATCGGGTGCAGGGCCACCAGTCTTGAGCATGGCCGCCAACTGATCGCGCGCAGCTTCGACCTGCGCCCGCGACGCGCCAATTATTGCATCTCCGACGACCGAGGCGGACGCTTGCCCCAAAGCACAGGCCTTGACGTCCTGACCAAAGGCACTGATCTGACCGTCGCGAACCTTGATGTCGACAGTTACAGTCGATCCGCATAAAGGTGAGCGTTTCTTAACAGTTGCATCGGGATCTTCCAGTCGTTCAAGATACGGAATATCCGCAGCCAGCGCCAGAATGCGCCCGGAGTACAGCTTAATCAGGTCGTTCTCGCCGCTCATGGCTTTCCCTCGTCGTGTGTTACCCATACATAGTGGCCAGCCCACCGGTTGCAAAAGGTTTTTAAGATGTCTGACCCAGTCGTGTTTGATCCCTCTACCTTGAGATTTAATGAGGCGGGTCTGATCCCGGCGATTGCGCAGGATGAAACATCAGGCGAAGTTCTGATGATGGCCTGGATGAATGTGCAGTCGGTTGAGAAGACCCTTGAAACCGGGCGGGTAACCTATTGGTCGCGCTCGCGGCAGGCCTTCTGGATCAAGGGCGAAACCTCGGGCCATGTGCAGGAATTGGTGGATTTCCGGATCGATTGCGACCGGGACTGCCTATTGGTTCTGGTCCGTCAAACCGGTGCAGCCTGCCATACTAACCGACGAACCTGTTTTTTTACCGCCGTTCGGGATGGGATCGAAACTGAACTGATGGCGCCAATGGAGTAGGGGTCAAAGCCCAACCATTCGGCGAATGTCGTCGGGGCTGGCTCCTTCGGCCCGGTATTTTGAAATCGCGCGGGCATCGTCGCGTTTGGCCAGCCGTTTGCCTGCACCATCGCGGATCAGATCATGGTGGAAATACTCAGGTGTCGGCAGGTTCAGTAACGCCTGCAAAAGAACGTGGATGCGGGTCGCGTCAAACAGGTCCCGTCCTCGAACCACCTGTGTTACGCCCTGAGCAGCATCGTCAAGAACGACGGACAAATGATACGACGTCCCCATGTCACGGCGGGACAGAACAACATCACCTATGGTGGTTATCAACTCATCAGGCGTGAAAGTGATAATGCCGGTTTCACCGCCCGGACCCGAACCCAGCTCAAGAAACCGATACCTGTCGGGGTTGCGGACCGCCTGACACGCCTTGACCACGTCCAATCGCAATGGATCCTGAGTTGGACGAGGAAGTTTCGATAAATCTTTGCCAGCAAACCTTTTTTGACAGGTTCCGGGGTAAACAAGCCCATCGGGTCCAAGCATCGGCGCGCCTTCCTGCGGCGCACTGGTTGCAGCGGCGATATCTTTGCGATTACACGTGCATGGATACAAAAGACCCTGCGCCCATAGCTGATCCAGCGCCTTTTGGTAAACGCCCATACGATCCGATTGGCGCATCACTGGTTCCGGCCATGTCAGCCCCAACCATCTGAGGTCGCTGTATATCTGATCCTCCCATAGCTGCCGCGAGCGGGATTGATCGATATCCTCAATTCGCAGCAAGAACCGGCCGTTTTCAGAAGCAGCACGATCGCTGGCAACCAACGCAGAATATGCGTGCCCAAGGTGAAGGGGGCCTGTTGGGGATGGCGCAAAGCGCGTTACGAGAGTCACGCTTTTTCTAATACATACACGTCAGAGTTAAGGTTGATCCCGGGCAGGTGGGGGCCGTGTTCGCGAAATAACAAACGTGCGGCCCCCATGTCGACCCAATCCGTCAGACGGCAGGTGAATTTATAGTCCGCCAACGCATGATCGTTCAGCGAAAAGCCAAGCAAACCACCCTTGGGCAGTGCGTGCATCAGCAGATCCAGTGTCTCGGGCGGGGCAGCACCTTTTCCGATCACTCCTATGGCAGTGATCATCGTGTATTCCCCACGCTTCAACGGAGCGGGCTTGGCGATATCGAATCCGGTCAGAGTTCGATAAACGCCTTTGCTGGCGGCTTCCTGAAGCATGTTCTCTGTTGGGTCCATCCCGTCGATGACCTCAAAGCCAACAGCGCGCAGGGCAAGCCCCGACAACCCGGTGCCGCAGCCATAATCCAGAATTGGGGTCTGCGGCCTTGGCGCGAACGACCACAAAGCCGCTGCTACACGGCCCGGCGTGGCGTAACCGTGTTCACCAACTTCCTTTTCATAGGTCGCAGCCCAGTTCTGATAGTGCGCTTCAGTCGCTTCAGGCGTGCTGAGGTTGTATGTGCTGTTCAGAAACGTGTCGTTCATTCCAGCATGCTAGGCCGAGACCGCATTACGCGTCCAGTCAGCAATGTTCCAACCAGGTACTCCATTCAGCTTTGGCCCGGTCGGTATAGGCCTTGTACCGGTCTTTACGACCCCGACGACCGCCTTTCAGACCATCCACGGGGCGAAACAGGCCGAAATTCACGTTCATCGGCTGAAAGGTCTTGGCCTCGGCACCGCCCGTAATGTGATGGATCAAAGCACCCATTGCGCTGTCTTGCGGAACGGTTGGCAGGTCACGCCCCAAAATCTGAGCAGCGGCAAGCCGACCAGCCAGCAACCCCATCGCGGCGCTTTCTACATAGCCTTCGACGCCCGTGATCTGTCCGGCAAACCGGATGTTGGGTTTGGATTTCAACCGCATTTGCGAATCCAAAAGCGTGGGAGAGTTGATGAACGTGTTGCGGTGGATGCCGCCCAACCGGGCAAAGCTGGCATTTTCCAAACCCGGGATCATTCGGAACACGTCGGTCTGGGCGCCATACTTCATCTTGGTCTGGAAACCCACGATGTTGAACAAGGTGCCCAACGCGTTATCACGGCGCAGCTGCACCACTGCATGCGGTTTCACATTGGGCTCATGCGGGTTGGTCAGCCCGACCGGTTTCATCGGACCATGGCGCAGCGTTTCGCGACCGCGTTCGGCCATAACCTCGATGGGTAGACAGCCGTCAAAGTAACCTGCTGTCTCTCCTTCGTGAAATTCGGTTTTATCTGCTGCCAGAAGCGCATCTATGAAGGCTTCGTACTGATCCCGGTCCATCGGACAGTTCAGATAGGCTGTCCGCTCTTCTTCAGTCTCGCCCTTGTCGTAGCGTGATTGCATCCACGCTTTGCTCATGTCGATGCTCTCGGCATAGACGATCGGTGCGATGGCGTCGAAAAAGGCAAGTGCGTCAGACCCTGTCTCGGCCTGGATGGCCTGACCCAGCGCGGACGACGTCAGGGGACCGGTCGCAAAGACCCACTGACCTTGGTCGGGCAGGGTCGTTACTTCTTCGTCGGTTACCGTCACGCGCGGATGGGCGCGAAGTTTTGCAGTCACACTTTCTGCAAACGGGTCACGATCCACAGCCAGAGCGCCACCGGCTGGCAAGCGGTGTTCATCGGCTGTTGTCATGATCAACCCATTGGCGGCGCGCATTTCCCAATGCAGCAGGCCCACTGCGTTCTGCTCATCATCATCCGAACGGAACGAGTTCGAGCACACCATTTCCGCCAGGTTGCCGGTCTGGTGTGCAAAGGTGCCGATGGTCGGACGCATTTCGTGAATCACAACATCCACGCCCATTTCAGCAGCTTGCCAGGCAGCTTCTGACCCGGCCATGCCGCCGCCTACAATATGCAAAACTTGTGTCATGCGATGCCACATAGGGCAGACCACAATCGGGCGCAACTGAGGCAAAGCAGTTTGGCGAATTTTATGAAAGGGGTCTTGGGGTCGCCGCTGCGGGATTGTCAGCGCTGGTGAGAGAGACCAGCTGGAGGGACCTTCCGCCCACGGCGACCCAAAAGTGTCCTGAGGCCTTGGCCTCGACCCAGCTTTGCCACAGAGTCGCCCTTTTGAAAAGTGCAAAATTCAAAACAGTGGCGAAAAATGTGCAAAACAATTGCTTTATTGGGACCAATTTGGGGGACGTTTTTCGATAAAGGCTGAAATGCCTTCTTCGGTATCCCGGTACAGCATGTTCTGCGCCATGACGTCGCCGGTATAGGCATAGGCCTGATCCAACGGCATCAGAAGCTGTTGATAAAACGCCTCTTTACCGATTTTGACCGCGGCTCCCAGTTTGGAGGCGACCAGTTCTGCAAGCGCATTGGCTTCGTGTTCAAGCCGTGTCTCGGGGACAACGCGGTTGACCAAACCCAGATCGGCGGCACGTTCGGCTGATATGAAGTCTCCGGTTGTCAGCATTTCAAATGCCTGCTTTCTGGGGATATTGCGGCTGAGGGCCACCATGGGGGTCGAGCAGAACAAGCCGATATTGACCCCGTTCACCCCAAACCGTGTGCCTTCGGCGGCGACGGCCATGTCACAGGTGGCCACCAGCTGACACCCGGCGGCGGTTGCAATGCCGTGGACCTGTGCGATGACGGGCTGGGGCAGGGACTGGATCGACATCATCACCTTCGCGCAGCGCGAAAACAGGTCATTGAAATAAGCCTTGCCACCATCTTCGGACTGGCGTCCGGCCGTCATCTGTTTCAGGTCGTGCCCGGCGCAAAATGCCTTGCCCTGACCCGCCAGAATCACTGCCCGGATCGAAGTGTCTTCACGTAACGTGTCCAGTTCAGCCTGAAGCGCCGAAAGCATCTCGTCGCTCAGCGCGTTCAGCCGCTCTGGGGCGTTCATTGTTAGCCGTGCAACAGCGCCGGTGTCGTTACGTTCCAGAATTGCCATCTTGCCCTCCGATCCCATGTTGGGCCAACTCTAAGTCGGTATGAGCAGGAGGGAAAGCATGGCGTTGGCAATGAACCGGGACGAACTGTCACAATACCTTAAGGAGGTTTTCCCACAGGTGCATAAAGACTTTGTCGTCGAGGATCTGACCCAAGATACAATCACCATGCGCCTTGTTGTGCAGGATCAGCATCTGCGGCCGGGGGGGACGGTTTCAGGGCCATCCATGTTTGGGCTGGCCGATGTTTGTGTTTACGCGATGGTTCTGGCGCGAAAAGGGCGTCAATCCCTGGCGGTCACAACGAACAGTTCCCTGGACTTTCTGCGCAAACCAGAAGGCAACACGGACATGATCGCCAAATGTCGCCTGCTCAAACTGGGCCGGACTTTGGCCGTCGGTGACGTGCTGATGTATTCCGATGGCGCGGAAGACCCTGTTGCCAGAGCGACGATGACCTATTCCCTGCCACCTGCAGGGTCTGCGGCGGCGAAATTCGGATAAAAAAAGACCGGGGACAAGCCCCGGCCAGGAAGAGGTCCCAATAATGGGACTGGGGATCAGTTAAATCTGCCAAAAATGGCGCTTTACCTCGCGGCGCGCATCATGGCGTGTCAAACCGACATCTCTGAGCAAGCGGTCATCCAGATAACTAAGATTTATGCGGCTGCGACGACGACGTTCCCATTGAGTGACCGCCGCCGCAAACCGCACGGCCAGTGCGGCGGCCAGAGGCAGCCGGGGGCTGTCGGTCAGCAGCAGAAGGGCGGGGGTGTGCATTGTGCGTGTCATCTCGGAATTCCTTTCAAATTGTATTGACACAAATTAGTTGTACTTGGTACACATGACTGATACATTTGAAATTGTGTCAAAAGCAAAGGAAGAATTGTAATGGATACAATTTGGCCAGAGGCGTTGCCGAAATCCAAAGGACCGAAATACACTCTGGTTGCAGACACAATTCGAAAAGCCATAGATAACAAATATTTGGAAGTCGGCGTCAAACTTCCTCCGGTGCGCGAACTGGCGTATCGCCTGCAAATAACACCTGGGACAGTCGCGCGCGCCTATACAATCCTGACAGATGAGGGGTTGTTACAAGCCGAAGTCGGGCGTGGTACATTTGTTGCGCCGCCGAAATCGCCCATTCTTGACGACGTTTGGGCGCGGCAACTGCACCTTCGGGACGACAAGTACAATGCCAATGTAAGCCTGTTCAGCCCAAGGTTGGCAGATATGGGGCAGGTGTCCCTGATCCGTGAATGTCTGAAGAAAGTGTCGCAAGCCGATCCGGGTTTGTTTCTGAATTACCCGACGCGCGATGCGTATCAGCCCGTACGACAGGCGGTTGTGGACTGGTTGTCAGACCTCCCGCTGGGCGCGCTGACCCATGATGATATTGTGTTGACACACGGTGGCCAGAACGGGCTTTGCGTTGTGTTTCAGACGATCCTGCGCGGGCCCAAACCTGTCGTACTGGTCGAGGACCTGTCTTACGCCGGGTTCCGCCGTGCAGGTGAACTGATGCGGGCGGAAGTGGTCGGTGTAAAGATGGACAAATGGGGTGTCGATCCCGCGGTACTAGAGCATGTTCTGCGCCAAACCACAGCGCAGGCCGTCTGCGTGTCGCCAGAGGTTCAAAACCCAACGGGCGCGCACACACCGTTGGCGCGTCGAAAGGAAATCGTTGAGATTGCCCGGCGCTTTGATTTGCAGATCATTGAAGATGACTGCTATCGCATGGGCGATGCCCGAGAGCCCAGCTTTCGAGCGCTGGCGCCTGAACGGGGATGGCATGTGTCATCAATCTCGAAAATTCTGACACCGGCATTGCGTGTGGGTTTTGCTATCGCCCCCAGAGAAAGAAGTGTGGATCTGCGCCGGTCCGCTGAATACGGATATTTCGGATTGGCCCAACCCTTGGCGGAATTGACCCGCCTTCTGCTGTCCGATCCGCGCACGCGCCAGATTGCCAGGGATGTGCGTACGCGGATGGGGGATTATCTACGCGTTGCCGTCAATACCTTGGGTGGGTTTGATCTGAACTGGGCCCCTGACGTTCCCTTTGTCTGGCTGAACCTTCCGTCTGGCTGGCGGTCGGCTGCATTCAGTCGCGCGGCCGAGCGGGAAGGGATACAACTCCGATCCGCCGACGAGTTCGCGCTGCGCGATGGGCGCGCGCCGAACGCGGTCCGTATCGCCATGAATGGTCATGTGTCGCTTGAACGGTTCGAGGACGCGATGCAGCGCCTGCGTGTTCTATTGGACAATCCGCCAGAACAAATCAGCGTTTGAAGATGGGGTAAAATAATACCTATTTTGTAACGCGTTGTTTTTACGAATATAAATAAGCCAAGTGCCGCTTGACCTGCGTGCAGGCACCTCATAAAACCCGTCCATCGAATTCGGGCCGCTCCGCTGGGGCGGTCTTTCACATCAAACAGGACTATCCTGCCATGAAAACCTTTTCTGCAACACCTGCAGACATCGACAAGAAGTGGATCCTGATCGACGCCGAAGGCGTTGTTCTGGGCCGTCTTGCCTCGATCGTCGCCATGCGCCTGCGTGGCAAGCACAAAGCGTCGTTTACTCCGAACATGGACATGGGCGACAATGTCATCGTGATCAACGCTGACAAAATCCAGATGACTGGTAAGAAGCGCGAAGAAAACTTCTACTGGCACACTGGCCACCCGGGCGGCATCAAGTCGCGCACCAAACAGCAGATTCTGGAAGGTGCACACCCCGAGCGCGTGGTCTTCCAGGCCGTCAAGCGCATGCTGCCAGGCAACCGCCTGTCGCGCCAGCAGATGACCAACCTGCGTATCTATGCCGGTGCCGAGCACCCGCACGAGGCCCAGGCCCCCGAAGTTCTGGACGTCAAGTCCATGAACAAGAAAAACACCCGGAGCTAATGACCGATGGTTGATCAGATCAATACTCTCGAAGAGCTGAGCGCCGTCGCAGGCGTTGAAACCGTGGCCGAAGAAGTCATCGTACGTGAACCCGTACGTGACGAGCTGGGCCGCTCCTATGCCACCGGCAAGCGTAAAGACGCTGTTGCCCGCGTCTGGATCAAGCCGGGTTCCGGCAAAGTCACCGTGAACGGCAAAGATCAGGACGTCTATTTTGCACGCCCCGTTCTGCAGCTGATCCTGCGCCAGCCGTTCCAGGTTGCCGGCGTAGAAGGTGAATTCGACGTTGTTGCAACCGTCAAAGGCGGTGGCCTGACCGGTCAGGCCGGTGCGGTCAAGCATGGCATCTCGAAAGCGCTGCAACTCTATGATCCGAACCTGCGTGGTGCCCTGAAAGCCGCTGGCTTCCTGACCCGCGACAGCCGCGTTGTGGAACGTAAGAAATTCGGTAAGCGTAAAGCCCGCCGTTCGTTCCAGTTCTCGAAGCGTTAATTCGCTGGGAATACCCAAAAGAAAGGGCTCGCACTTGCGAGCCCTTTTGCTTTGCGCTGGTCAGGGATTCATTCTTCGTAAACGAGTTTCCACGCACCGTTTTCAACAACGTTGACGAACACAGTATCCGCGCCCTGATGGTCTTCAGGACCATAGGTGATGTGGTTGCCGACCAGATCGTCCTGATAATCCAGCGTTTCCATCGCTGCGATGAAACTGTCCTGCGTCAGATCGGGGCCTGCGGCTTCTAACGCCTTGACCATCATCTCAGCCGCCGAATAACCCAGCATGGCAAATCCGACCGGATCTTCGCCCGTGGCTGCCTTGTATTCCTCGATAAATGCGGCCGGAGCAGGTTGATCCGCACGCGCCCAAAGATCCTGCCACGAAGCCGCCGCGTAGAATCCATCGGTCACGCCACCGGGTACCTGCGCCACGACCGTCAGGAAACTGGCCGAGGTGCCGAGAAAATTCATATCGGTCAGGCCCATTTTCTTAGCGGTGCCCACGACAGTGATCGCCTGCCGCACCCCAAGCGCCATGGTGACGATATCGCAACCCTCTTCCTTGAGCTTGCTCAGCGATCCAACGAAATCCGTCTCATCCGGTTTGTGGGTGGTTTCTGATCCAAAAGTGATCCCGGCTTCTTCGGCTCCGGCCTTGCTGCCTTCTAGAATTTCCTCACCAAAATCTGTCGGCAAGTACATGGTGCAGACCGTCTTTGATCCAAACTCGCCAGCCAGATAGTTCACACCGACACGCGCCTGATCGAAATAGGTCGAGAAGGAGGTGAACTTGTTCCGCATGGGTTCCTGCAACATCTGACGTGCAGCAGTAAGAGGCGCCACGTTGGGAATGCCTTTGGGATCCAACAGCTTGAACCCTGCCATGTTCATCGGCGTTCCAAGCGACTGCAACATGGCAAATACCTTGTCGCGATTCAGCAGTTTGTTATAGCCCTGCATGGCTCGCGGCATCTGATAGCCATTGTCTTCGACCACGTAACGAATTTTGCGCCCGTGCACGCCGCCAGCCGCATTCACCCGATCAAAGACAACATTTGCACCTTTGGTTGCCGGAACACCCACCGCGGCGAATATCCCGCTCAGGTCGTTGACCGAACCAATGACAATCTCATCATCGGTCACGCCCTGTGTTTGCGCCCAACCAAGTGTTGCCGATGCTGTCAGCAGTGATGCAGCCGCCAGCCTGTTGCATAATTTCTTCATCTCTTTCCTCCCGTTAATCTTTTGGTCAAGTGTACATGTCTTCGATCAGATGCCCGTGTTTCTTTTCAACCAATCCGCGTTTCAGCTTCATCGTGGCTGTAAGCTCGTCGTCTTCAGCGGTCAGCAGGACATCAATCAGACGGAAATCCTTGATCTGCTCGACCCGCGCAAATTCTGCATTCACAGCGGCAATTTCCGAACTGATCAACTGCCTGATTTCCGGTGCCGCGCATAGCGAGGCAAAATTCGAGAAGGGGATTTTATGGCCCTGCGCGTATTTTTCGACATTTTCCTGATCAATCATGATCAGTGCCGTCAGAAATTTGCGCCTGTCCCCGATGATGATTGCATCCGCGACATAATGACAGAACTTAAGGCGGCTTTCGATCTGGGCGGGGGTGATGTTCTTACCACCTGCGGTGATGATAATGTCCTTCAGGCGGCCCGTGATGGTGACATAGCCATCCTTATCTAATGTCCCCATATCCCCGGTACGCAGCCAGCCGTCGGCGGTGAAGGTTTCTGCGGTTTTCGCGTTGTTGCGCCAGTATCCCTGAAAAATGTTCAGGCCTTTCAGTTGGATTTCGCCATTGTCCGCGATGCGGATGTCGCAGCCTTCGACGGCTTTGCCTATGGTTCCGATCTTATTGCGGTCTGTGGTGTTGAGCGTGGCAAGGCCCGAAGTTTCGGTCATCCCGAACCCTTCCACCAACGGCACGCCGATGGACCAGTACCATTTCAGCAGATCAGTCGAGATTGGGGCGGCACCTGTTCCACCTCGTCGCAGTTTGTCCAGACCCAGCATCCGGCGCAGGTTTTTCAAAACCAGCTGATCCCAGAACCAGAATCTGGTGGCGACGCCGGTTGGAACAGGTTGGCCAGCACTCAAATATCCGGCACGGCGCGCACCAGTTTTCAATGCCAGGCCGAATGCCAGCCGCCCCAAAGGTGTGGCTTCCTGTGTCAGGATCTGGATATGTGAGTAGATCTTTTCCCAAACCCTTGGCACCGCTGTGAAGGTTGTCGGCGAAACCTCCTGAAGGTTTGCAAAAACAGTTTCAGGGCTTTCGGCAAAATTGACAGTGCAGCGGGCCGCCAATGGAAAATAGACCGAGACATTACGTTCCAGAATGTGACACAGAGGCAGGAAACACAGCTGTTCATCGCTGGGCAGCGCTGGCAGCGCCCGTGCCGCGGATTCGATGGCCGCCAGAATATTTTCATGGCTAAGCATTGCGCCTTTCGGCTGACCGGTTGTGCCCGACGTATAGACCAGCAAGGCAGTGTCCTGCGGTTTGGCCAATGCAATTTCCGCTTCGAAGCGCCCGGGCTCGGCCAACTCGGCCTTGTGGCCCAAGGCGAACAGCTCGTCGATCATCATGCAGCGCGGATGGTTCAGGTCATGTAGTCCTTCGTCCTCGAGGATGATCACCTTGATCAGATCGGGAACCTCGGTCTCAATTCCCAGAAACTTGTCCAGATGCTCTTCATCCTCGACAATCAGAAACCGGCTGCCGCTGTCGTTGATCAGATACTGCAACTGACTGGCAGAATCCGTCGTGTAGACGCCGGAAGCGATACCGCCAACGCCCTGAATACCCATGTCGAGCCAAGCCCATTCCTTGCGATCTTCGGACAGGATAGAGACCACATCGCCGCGTTCCAGCCCCAGCTTGCGCAAGGCCAGCCCGATCCACTTGGCATGCTGCCAGTAATCGGCCCAGGAATAGGATTTCCAGATACCCAGGTCTTTTTCGCGATGCGCCGTTCGGCTGCCCAGTTCGGCACATCGGCTTTGGAACAACTCGGCAATGGTGATGCAGCCATCAACTCGTACCGGTCGCTGACCCGCTGTTGCGTTGAACTGAACGCCGTTTATCACGACCTGAGGGGGGAGGGGCGTGGCGTCCATCCGTTTTACCTCCACGTCTTTTTCCGCTTCCAGCGGCGGCTTTCGCGTGCACCTTCTTCCTGTTTTCCAAGATAGAAGCTTTGAATGTCCTCGGATTGCAAAAGCGCGTCCGCGGCACCGTCCATGACGATGCGACCCACCTCCATGACATAGCCGTGATGCGCCAGTTCCAGCGCCGCATTGGCATTCTGTTCAACCAGCAACATCGTCATATTCTGCTCTTCGTTCAAGCGCTTGAGAATGCCGAAGATCTCTTGCACCAGCAGAGGGGACAGGCCCAAAGACGGCTCATCCAGCAACATGATACGAGGCCTGGCCATCAATCCGCGCCCTATGGCCAGCATCTGTTGCTGCCCACCCGAAAGGGTTCCGGCCTCTTGCGACCGACGGCTTTTCAGAACCGGAAAATAACGAAAGACCAGCTCACGATCCTGTTCGATCTGGTCTTTGTCTTTGCGGGTGTAGGCGCCGAGGATCAGGTTTTCATCAACCGTCAGCAGTGGAAAAACTTCGCGCCCTTCCGGGATGTGGACCACCCCGCGCTGGACAACCTTGTGCGGCTCCCAGCCCTGGATGTCACCGCCGTCAAAGGTAATCGTTCCCTTTTCCGGGTCCATCACACCAGAGATGGTTTTCATCAATGTGGTCTTGCCCGCGCCGTTTGCGCCAAGGATCGACACGATTTTGCCTTCGTGAACATCCAGCGAAACGCCCCGAATGGCCATGATTGGGCCATAGAAACTTTCGATATTGCGAACTTGCAAGATCGGAGCGTTCATGAGGCTTTCCCCAGATATGCCTCGATCACGGCCGGGTGCGATTGCACATCTGCCGGTGGCCCGAGGGCCAGCTTTGCCCCATCTGCCATGGCCAGGACCCGGTCGGACACGCCCGATACCAATCCCATGTCGTGTTCGACCATCAGCACGGTAATGCCCATTTGCCGCCGGATATCGTCGATCCACCAACGCATATCGGTCGTCTCTTCCACTGAAAGTCCCGAGGCCGGTTCATCCAGCAGCAGCAACTTGGGATCGGTCGCCAGGGCACGTGCAACTTCGACCACTTTGCGCACGCCGTAAGGCAGCCCGGAAATCAACTTGTCGCGATAGGCCTGCAGGTCGAGGAAATCGATAATCTGTTCGACTTTTTCCCGGTTCTCCAGCTCTTGCCGTCGGACCGCAGGGGTGAACAAGAGTTCTGAAATCAGGTTCGTCTTGCGGTGCCGATGCCGTCCAACCAAAAGGTTTTGCAGGACAGTTGCGTGTTCGAAGAGCTCGATGTTCTGGAAGGTCCGCGCCACACCAAAGGCCGCCACGCCTGATGGTTTGGCCTGAAGCAGATCGTGACCATCAAACCGGATCGACCCTGAAAACGGATCGTAAAAGCGCGAGATCAGATTGAAGACCGTCGATTTGCCCGCGCCATTCGGCCCGACTATGGCAAAGACTTCGCCCTGCTGAACCTCGAAGGACAAATTGTCCACGGCCGTCAGACCACCAAATTTCAAGGTAACGTTTTCAAATTCAAGCAAGCTCATCTCAGACGCTCCGTCTTGAGATAGGATTTCTGCCGTTTGAACATGTCCTTGCGATAGAAGGGAAACAGTTCGAACCAGGTGCGGATTTTCAGCCAGCGGCCATAGATGCCCATGGGTTCGAAAAGGATGAAGCCGATCAGGATCATGCCAAAGATGCCGAACTCCAGCCCCGGAATGGCAACGGTGTTTCCGCCGATGATCGCGCCGACATATTCCTTTGAAATCGATAGAAACTGCGGCAAAAAACCGATGACAATCGCGCCCAGAAACGCGCCGTGGATCGAGCCCAGCCCGCCGATAACGATCATCATCAGCAATTGGATCGAGATCAGAACGCTGAAGGTTTCGTTGTTAAACGCACCGGCAAACAGCCCCATCAACGCGCCAGCCCAACCTGTAACCGCACAGGACAGGGCGAATGAAATCATCTTTGTTCGCGCGATATCGATACCCATCGCCTGCGCCGATACCTCGGAGTCGCGCACGGCGATAAAGCTGCGTCCTAGCGGGGCCCGCAGCAGGTTTATATATCCCAACGTGACCAGAACGGTGACGAACAGAACCAGCCAATAAAAAAGATCAGGCGTCCCCCAGCGGTCAACCGTAAGGCCAAAGATATCGACCCCGCCGATATATTTGCCCGCGACACCACCAGTGATCGGCTCGGACAATACGATGATGTCATCCATCAGGATGGACAGCGCCATGGTAAAGATCGCCAGGTAGATACCGTGAAGCCTCAGGGCAGGGACTGCAACGGTCACGCCCGCGATCCCGGTCAGAATTCCGGCCAGCGGAAACGCGACCAGAAAAGGCACGCCTGCCTCAATCAGGGCCACGTTGGCGTAACAGCCAAAGGCCAGAAAGGCCGCATGGCCCAGACTGACTTGCCCTGTATGTCCGGTCAGGATCATCAGACCCAGCCCGGCGATGGCCCAGATCAGAACGTTTGTCAGTTCGCCCAGATAGAAATCGTCGAGCGCGAAAGGCGCAGCCGCGACGACAAACAGAAGAAGTAGATAAAGGCGCAGCTGGAACCCGTCTTTCCAGGGGCGAATATCCTGCATGTAGTCGGTTTTGAAAACGATCCGCATGGCTCAGACTTTCTTGACCCGAACCTGACTGAACAACCCGTTTGGTCGGAAGATCAGGACAGCAAGCAGCAAAGCGTATGGCGCGACCTGGCTGTAACCTGCCGCAATGTACCGGCTGGCGAAGGGTTCGACAACACCGACAATCAGCCCTCCGGCCAATGCCCCCGGCAAACTGCCGAACCCGCCGATAACGGCGGCGGCAAACGCCTTGATACCCAGCAATCCGGTTGTCGGATCCACAGCACCTTTTGCGGCAAAGAGAATTCCGGCAATTCCCGCAACGCTTCCGGCTAAAGCCCAGACCCATCCTTGAACACGCCTGACGGGAATGCCCATGTAATAAGCTGCCAGCTGGTTTTGCGAGGCGCCCTGCATCGCCAGCCCCAGTTTGGTGCGGCTGAAGAAAACATAGAGCGACCATGTCAGCAGCACCGTGACGATGATTATCGCGACATCTTCCATCCCCAGTACAAGACCGCCCATACGCACTTCTTTGCCCGCAAGCGGGTTTTGCAGCGTTTGCGGCTCGTGCCCCCAGAACAGACCGGCAATGAAACGGATCACAAAGCCCAAAGCAATGGTCAGTATGACAACGGCGGTCTGGCTTTCACCAAACAGGCGGCGAATGATCAGGCGATCCAGAAGATAACCGAGCGCCCCCATGATTCCCAATGAAACAGGCAGAGCGAGCCAGAACGGCAATCCCATATATTCGGTATTTGTCAGGCCAATGGTCACAAATGCGCCCAGCATCATGAAATCGCCCTGCGCAAAGTTCACCGCTTCGGTTGCCTTGTAGATCAATACAAAGCCAAGCGCGATCAGGCCGTAGACACACCCGTTCGCCAGCCCGCTAATCAGCAGCTGCGCATTATCCACACTGTCCTCCCTCCACCGGTTTTCCAGCGTCTTCTTCCGCCCGCGTGTATCCTCCGGCAACGCAGGTGAGTTCTACTATGGGGTGATAATCACCTTTCCGTCACTCTTTTTCAGCGCATCGGCAAGATTCGACACGAGATTTTCGAGTGTAAGGTGTTCGGAAACATCCGTTTTCCAGCGACCATCGGCAAAGCGGGCCTGAACTTCGGCCACAACCCGCATCTGGTCAGCGGGCGGTGTCGACATCATCCATTGCGTCAGCCAGAAACCTTCGATCCGTTTCCCCATGAAGATCAGCTGGCCGGTCTGAGAAAGCGTTGGCGCTTCGGTCGAAAGTTTGCCGTAGGTAACCCAGCGCGCCCGGTTGGGCATGGTGCAGAACAGTTTCTCGGACAGTTGATCCGTCACCGCATCAAGGAAGACCCGAGGCTTCAGCGTGGCGCTTATCGCGGCAAACTTCTCGACGATTTCAGGATCGGAAGTCACAAGCACTTCGGCTGCTCCAAGACTTTTCAGCATTTCGACTGTCTCGGCCCGGCGCACCAGCGCGATGGGTTTCAACCCCAGATCACGCCCGAGGCTGCACATCAGTTTTCCCAATTGGCTGGATGCAGCGGATATCACAAATGCATCGCCGTCTTCCCTTGCCATGTCCACCATCGCCATCGCGGTGAGAGGGTTGACGATTTGCGCGGCCCCGTCATCATCTGAAATATCCGGACGCAAGGGAATACACATTTGCATCTGCGTCACGATGTATTCCGCCCAGGCACCGGAACCTGCGGCCACGAAAGCGACACGCTGTCCATTCAGCGCCTCGGCACCTTTTCCGGTTGCAACGACGTCGCCACAGCCTTCGAAACCGGCCGCCGCACCTTTGAGGCGCGGCTGGCCGTATTCACCCTTGATGAAGTGGAGGTCGGACGGATTGACCGACGACGCGCGCAGGCGGATCAAAACCTGACCGGGGCCGGGATTGGGAACGGGCAGCTCTGCTGCTTCAAGCCAGTCTGCTGCATCCTCGATAACCGGTCCGGTCGAAGTGGCCGAGTACCCGCCGTGTTTCAGGATGGCAGCTTTCATTGTTTGGGGCAGGTCAGTCATGGGATCATCCTCAAGATGGCTTGTTCAATGCGCACACCCCCTTAAACAGGAGATTGCCAACGGGCGACCCCGGGGTGAGGATGTGTTGTCGGGGCAGCCAATCAAAAGCCACACACTGGGTCAATTCAGAGAAACGATAACGTAAGGGCACGACTGGAAAATTGGCGTACGGGGTAGGGGCCGGGAACGGGCAACCGGCCCCTTCTTTGTTATTGCTGCGTCAACAGCGCGGTCAGTTCCTGAATCTTCAAGGCGATGGTTTCAGGCGACTCTTTAATGTCATTTACGATCTTGATCGCCTGTTCTTTCAGATCCGTGGCCAATGTGCTGTCCTGAATCGAGGTCATGATACCTTCATAGTCGAAGTTGGTGGGGTCCAGCTTGCCTTCCTGAATCCAGGAGCTCAGCAATTCCTGTCCCTGACCCGCCAGCGACGCCACCTGATCACCGGCTTGCTGTGCTGCCTCGGATGCTTGCTCCGCGACAGACGAAGCTGCCTCGCTGGCTTGATCGGCAACCGACGATGCGGCTTCCTGCGCCTGTTCGGTCAAGGATGAAGCTGCCTCGCTGGCCTGTTCTGTTGCGTCTTCAAGCGCGTCAGTCGCAGCTTCCTGAGCAGTTGACGCGGCATCAGCCACTGCATCGCCCGCCTCCTGCGTTGCGGATTGCACTTGTTCAGCCGGGGTTTGTTCGGACTGGTTGAGATAGTAGTAACCACCAACACCGACAGCGGCGATGATGAGGAGGATGAGAATACGCGACATGTGTGTCTCCTTTGGAAAATGTGTCGCCGGGATGCGTTAAATGTAGCGGATATACAAAGGGGAATTCCTGTGAATTCTCAGCAGAATAGAGGTTTGAGCCGGGCTACGCTGATTGCACTTGAATTCACGGCAAGAACACGCCGGGTGACCTGTGCCACCACAGTTTCTGACAGCGGACCACTTGCAATTTTTCTGAGAACCCAGATCCGACCGGAGGACGTTTTCTGACGGCTTTCGATATTGGAGTTATGGCGGAGAGACAGGGATTCGAACCCTGGGTGGGCTTGCACCCACAACGGTTTTCGAGACCGCCCCGTTCGACCACTCCGGCACCTCTCCGCGGGGGTCTGTGAGGGGGGGATTTAGTCAGGAACGAACGGGGGTGCAAGCATAAAATTCCGGAAATCGTGAATGCCGGGATTTTCCGTTGCCTGCCAGCGTAAAACACCTACTCTGAAAGGTATGACACAGTTTGCACGCCGCATCGCCTTTTGGTTTCTCGCCTCGTTTCTGGCACTCGTTCTGGTTCCTCCCGAGCTTTCCGCAGCGAACCGGGATCGGATTGAGGCTTTTCTGATCACAACGGGCTTTGACGTAGCACTTGAAAGCATCGCCCTGAGTTCACGGTCCGCGCCGCAGATGTTGGGTGTCGACCCCGAGGGGTTCGGCTCGGACTGGACCCGTTTGACGGACGAGGTTTTTGAAGTCGGTGCAATGCACGACACCGCGGTGTCCATTCTGGAGCAGACCCTAAGCGAAGAGGCCCTTTCACACGCGGTGGAGTTTTACGCGTCTGATCTGGGGCAGCGTCTGGTCGAGGCCGAAAATGCCTCACACATGCAAGAAGACGATGACGTCAAGCAATTGGCAGGCCAAAGGATCATCTCTGACCTGATCAAGAACGGATCGAAACGGGTCGAAAGTTTTAAACGCATGAACTCCGCAATCGATTCCGCTGATACGGCGTTGCGTGCCTTGCAGGAAATTCAGGTGCGCTTCCTGCTGGCGGCCAGCGCATCGGGCGTCATCGAGTTGCAGCTGAACGGGGATGAACTACGTGAATTGATGAGGCAAAATGAACCGGCAATGCGTCAGTCACTGCAACTTTCTAATCTGGCGGGCGCTGCTTACACCTATCAGGATTTTTCTGACGCTGATGTGGATACGTATGTTGACGCGCTGGAACAGCCGCTGATGCAGGAAGTCTACGAGCTGTTGAACGCCATCCAATATGAGATCATGGCCATGAGGTTCGAGGTTCTGGCCGCGCGGATGGCCGAATTGCACCCGGCACAGGACATTTGATGCAGCGCGCTATTCTGGCATTTGTGGTCGCCTTGTGTTGGGCACTGCCACTGTATGCCGATGGAAAAGTCGATCGATTGGCAAAAGCCATGCGTCTGACACAGGTGATGGAAATCCTTGTTCACGAGGGTCAGGGCCACCGCGAGACTCTGGACAATACCTTTTTGGACAACAAGGGCGGCGCTTTTTTCGAGTCGCAGGTCAATCGTATCTACGATCCGCTTTGGATGCGGCAACACATGACGAACGCCTTCAAAGATGGTTTGTCCGATGTTCAGCTTGATCAGGCCATCTTGTTTTTTGAAAGCGATCTTGGCCAGACCATCGTAACGCTGGAAAACTCGGCCCGGCGCGCGATGTCGGATCAGGCAATCGAAGACATGGCCCGAGAAGCCTACAAATCCGCGAAACGCAGCACCGCTCAGTTTACTTTAGTAAAGGAGTATATCGAGGCAAATGACTTGATCGAAAAGAATGTTCAGGGGGCATTGACGTTCGACTACAGCTTTTTTCAGGGTCTTGATGTTGATGCGCGGACTGACGATCAGGAACTGCTGGCCGAGCTATTGTTGCAGAAAGACAGCCGGGCCGAGGAAACTGAGGAGTGGCTTTTCTCGTTTCTTCTTATGGCCTACCGCCCGTTGGACGAGGCTCAGATGCGCGAAAATATCGCGTTTTCCAGAACCGAAACGGGACAGGCCCTGAATGACGCCGTGTTTGACGGCTTTGATCGCATATTCAATGATATTTCTTATCGCCTGGGGCAGGCGGTTGCACAGGCGCTGAGGGCGTCCGATCTTTGATACCGCTTTGGTGTTGACTTTTGCCTGCAATCTATGGATAAGCGCGCATCCCGGCCGGTTTTCCGCGCCGGGTATCGTTATTATTTGGCCCGCATGACATTGTCAGCGGCCATTCACACAGCCCGAAAAGGGCGCGCTGTTCGAGGTGGCTTTCAAGTTTCTTGGGGCCAGAACACCCGTAAAGGGGACCACAGAACGCGGGTTAGAAAAGGAAAGACGCATGTTTGCGGTCCTCAAGACTGGCGGCAAGCAGTACAAGGTTCAGGCGGGCGATATCCTCCGCGTTGAAAAACTGGCTGCCGACGCAGGTGAAAAAGTTCAATTCAACGATGTTCTGATGCTGGGCGGTGACGCTCCGGTTGTTGGCGCACCTTTCGTTGCAGGCGCAGGCGTTCAGGCCGAAGTGATCGAACAGATCAAAGGTGACAAGGTCATCAAGTTCGTCAAACGTCGTCGTAAGCACAGCTCGAAGCGTACCGTTGGCCACCGTCAGAAACTGACACTGGTCAAAATCACCGACATTCTGGCGTCGGGCGCTGACAAGTCGGGCATCAAGGCTGCAACCGGTTCAGCTCCGGCTGGGGAAGCGGCACCTGCCGCAAAGCCCGCCAAGAAAGCCGAAGCCAAGGCTGAAGCACCCGCTACTGCCGCTGCTGACGATCTGACCAAGCTGAACGGCGTTGGCCCTGCCGCCGCCAAGAAGCTGGTTGAGGCCGGTATCGAGAGCTTTGCCGCTCTGGCCACCTTGTCGGACGAGCAGATTGCTGCTATCGAAACGGTCAAAGTGAAACCCGAATGGGTTGAGCAGGCCAAAGAGCTGGCCAAAGGCTAAGGAGAGAGAGAATGGCACATAAGAAAGCTGGCGGTTCCTCCCGTAACGGTCGCGACTCAGCTGGTCGTCGCCTTGGCGTAAAACTGTATGGTGGTCAGGCCGCTATTGCGGGCAACATCATTGTGCGTCAGCGCGGCACCAAGTTCTGGCCGGGCGAAGGCGTAGGCATGGGCAAAGATCACACCATCTTTGCAACCACAGATGGCGCCGTGAAGTTCCACAAGGGACTTAAAAACCGCACCTTTATTTCGGTCCTGCCAGTGGCGGAGGCCGCAGAGTAAGCCGAGACCCAGAAGGTTTAAGAAAAATTCATGGGGGACCGGCACAAAGTGCCGGTCCCCTTTCTCGTTTTAACGCAGTCGTGATCGAAGAAACCGATGACAGTCGCAACCACCAGTTTCCTGATTTTTGCCGCCTCTCAGGTTGGCACGCCGGGGCCAGCCAACATGGTCCTGCTGGGAACGGGTGCGCGCTATGGGTTTCGTGCTGCATTGCCTTTTGTGGCCGGTGTCGTGCTTGGTAAGCAGCTGATTATCTGGCCCGTGGGCTTTGGTCTGCTGCAACTGGCGGAACAAGTTCCGACGGTCTTTGCGGCGCTGAAATATGCTTCGGCTGCATATATTTGCTGGCTGGCGTGGAAGATCGCGAATTTGCGACTGTCGCGCGAAACTGCGGTCGGTGATGTTCCGGGATTTTGGGCGGGATTGATCGTGCATCCGCTGAATCCAAAAGCCTGGGCCATGATTGTTGCGGGTTTTACGGGCTTTGTCGCTGCGGGGACCTCCAGCTTTGACGCCACGCTCACGATCGCTCTTAGTTTGTTGATCTGCCAGATCGTTTTACACCCGATCTGGACTTTTGCGGGGGATAGAATCGCGCATGCGGTTGAAGGTCGCCCGGCGGAAAAATACCTGATGTGGACGTTGGCGGGTCTTACGGTCGCGTCCGTACTGTTCGTGTTGTTCGGAGGAGGAACACACCAATGAAACTTGAGACAATAATAAATCAGCCGGTCATTGAAACCGAGCGGTTCGATCTGCGCCCCCTGCGCCGGTCGGATATGGGCCTTATCGAGCATTACGCAGGTGATGAGCGCGTGGCGCGGATGACCACCAGTATTGCACATCCACTGGCCCCCGGTTCGATCGAAGCCTTTGTAGCCCGTTCGATGGCTGACAACCGAGACGAGGACGTCTGGGTCATGGATGCTACCAAGGACGGTGGTCCGGAATTGATCGGTGTGATTTCGCTGAAACGGCTGGACCGGAATCAGTCCGAAGTTGGCTATTGGGTCGCGCCGATCTATTGGAACACAGGCATTGCTTCGATGGCTGTGGAAGCGCTTGTTAACGCTAACCCGCTGGAAAACGCGACGATGTTTGCCAGTGTGTTTCAGGATAATCCGGCCTCGGCCCGGGTTCTGACCCATTGCGGGTTCCAGTATCTGGGCGATGCGGAAAGCTATTCGGTGGCACGCGATGCGAATGTGCCCACCTGGACATACAGTAAAAAACTCTGACTTGTGGCCGATGGGGCCTTTGCAGTAGGGGACACACATGAAATTTCTCGATCTCGCAAAGGTCTACATCCGGTCCGGGGCCGGCGGTAGCGGCTGCGTCAGCTTCAGACGCGAAAAGTTTATCGAATACGGCGGCCCCGATGGCGGGGACGGCGGCAAAGGCGGGTCTGTCTGGGCCGAAGTTGTGGATGGGCTGAACACCCTGATCGACTTTCGCTATCAGCAACACTTCTTCGCTAAAAACGGGCAACCGGGCCGGGGGCAGCAACGCACCGGCAAGGATGGGGACGATATCGTTCTGCGTGTTCCGGTTGGGACTGAAATCCTGGACGAAGACGAAGAAACCGTCATCTGCGACCTGACCGAAGTCGGGCAACGCGTCCTGCTGGCCAAAGGCGGCAATGGCGGGTTCGGCAACCTGCATTTCAAATCTGCCACCAATCAGGCCCCGCGCCGCGCCAATTCGGGGCAGGCGGGGATTGACCGCACAATCTGGCTGCGGCTCAAGCTGATCGCCGATGTGGGTCTTTTGGGTATGCCGAATGCGGGCAAGTCGACCTTTCTGGCGGCCACGTCGAATGCGCGGCCCAAGATTGCCGACTATCCGTTTACCACGCTGCATCCCAATCTGGGCGTAGTCGGCGTGGACAACGTCGAATTTGTTGTGGCCGATATCCCTGGCCTGATCGAAGGTGCTCATGAAGGCCGTGGCATTGGTGACCGTTTTCTGGGCCACGTGGAACGCTGTGCCGTGTTGTTGCATCTGGTCGATGGCACCTCTGCGACGGTCGCCGATGATTACCGCACGATCATTCACGAGCTCGAAGCTTATGGCGGCGAACTGGCCGAAAAGCCCCGGATCACTGTTCTGAACAAGATCGACGCGCTGGATGACGAAGAACGTGCCCTTGCCGTCGCAGAGCTTGAGGAGGCCGTGGGCGGCCCCGTCATGACGATGTCCGGTGTGGCGCATCTGGGTGTAACCGAAGTTCTGCGGGCGCTGCGCAGCCAGATCGACGACAACCGTGTGCGTCAGAAACCCGCTGAGGAGGCACAGCCTTGGCAACCCTGACCTCGGCACGCCGTCTGGTGGTAAAAATCGGGTCGGCTTTGCTGGTTGATCGCGATACTGGCCTGCTGCGGTCTGACTGGCTGCTGTCGTTGGCGCAGGATGTTTCCTGGCTCAAGGGGCAGGGGAAAGATGTAATCCTTGTTTCGTCCGGTTCGATTGCACTGGGTCGCGGTGTATTGGGTCTGCCGTTGGCGGCACTGCCTTTGGAACAGTCGCAGGCCGCTGCTGCGGTTGGGCAAATCCGGCTTGCACGCGCTTACGAAGAAGCGTTGGCACCCCATGGGATCACCACGGCGCAGGTTCTGGTGACGCTTGAAGACAGCGAAGATCGCCGCAGGTATCTGAACTCACGCGCAACCTTGGAAACTCTGTTGGTATTGGGCGTCGTGCCGATCGTCAATGAAAACGACACGGTCGCAACGGACGAAATCCGGTATGGCGACAATGACCGTCTGGCCGCGCAAATCGCCGTGACAGTAGGGGCCGACCAACTGATTCTGCTGTCGGATGTGGATGGCTTCTATTCGGGCAATCCTAAGGAAGACACTTCGGCAAAGCGCTTCGAGACAATCGACAGGATCACACCCCAGATTGAAGCCATGGCTGGTGACGCGGGTTCGGGACTGTCCAAAGGCGGGATGAAGACAAAGCTGTTGGCGGCCAAGATGGCAACCGCGGGCGGTTGCGCCATGGCGATTACCGAAGGATCGGTTCTGAACCCTCTGAAAACGCTCGAAAACGGTGCCAATTCCACGTGGTTTACTGCGACATTGGATCCACATGCAGCCCGCAAACGCTGGATTTCGGCAATGAAACCTCGGGGCGAGATTATCGTGGACGAGGGGGCAGCCAAGGCACTGGCCAATGGCAAAAGCCTGCTACCGGCCGGGATTGTGGAGGTGACCGGAGATTTCGGTCGTGGAGATCCTGTCGCCATCCTTGATCTGGAGTCCCGTCGCCTGGCTCAGGGGATCAGCCGGTATACGGCGCAGGAAGCCGATGCGATCAAGGGGCGTAAGTCTTCTGAGATTGAAGCGACGCTGGGCTATCCCGGCCGCGCAGCCCTCATCCACCGGGACGACCTGGCCCTTTAACCTTCAATAAGATGATCTGAAAGGCACGCGATATGAAAGACTTCGACAGCATTCCTGCTCTGATGGAAGATCTTGGGAAACGTGCCAAAGCCGCTTCGCGTGAACTGGCTTTCGCAACAGCTGAACGAAAGCACGCAGCGCTGATTGCAGCCGCAGACGCGGTTTGGGCCAATCGGGCACGGATCATCGAAGCCAATCAAAAAGATATGGAATTCGGCCGCGACAAAGGCCTGAGCCCTGCGATGATGGATCGCCTGTTGCTGGATGAGGCGCGCGTTCAGGGTATGGTGGACGGGCTGAGAACCGTCGCGGATCAGGCCGACCCGGTGGGTGAGGTTCTGTCTGAATGGAACATGCCCACGGGCCTTAACATCCAGCGCGTCCGGACACCGTTGGGAGTTATCGGCGTGGTCTACGAAAGCCGACCCAACGTGACTGCGGATGCCGGGGCGCTGTGTCTGAAATCGGGCAATGCGGTAATCCTGCGTGGCGGATCCGAAAGCTTTCATTCCTCAGCTGCGATTCATGCCTGTCTGGTCGAAGGGCTGAAGGCCGCGAACCTGCCCGAAGACGCCATCCAACTGGTGCCCACACGCGACCGCGCTGCTGTGCAGGAGTTGCTGACGCTAACCGACTATGTCGACGTCATCGTTCCACGCGGTGGTAAGGGACTGGTGGGCCTTGTACAACGAGAGGCCCGTGTGCCGGTCTTTGCCCATCTCGAAGGCATCGTGCACATTTACATCGACAAGGCTGCTGATCCGCAGAAAACGCTGGAAGTGGTACTGAATGCCAAGACCCGCCGCACTGGTATTTGCGGAGCCGCTGAATGCTTGCTGGTTCATCAGGATATCGCCGAAACCCTTGGGCGCGACGTGGTTGCGGCACTGGTCCATTCAGGCGTCGAGGTTCACGCCGACGGTGTTCTCGCTGGAGAGGGTACGGTTGCTGCTACGGCGGATGACTGGGGAAAAGAGTTCCTCGACAGCGTGATTGCGGCGAAGCCTGTTGCCGATATCGACGCGGCGATTGCCCATATTCAGCAATACGGCTCGAACCACACCGATTGCATAATGACCGAGGATGACGCGGCAGCGACCCGTTTCTTTGAGCGTCTCGACAGCGCAATCCTGATGCACAATGCCTCGACCCAGTTTGCGGATGGCGGCGAGTTCGGTATGGGGGCCGAAATCGGAATCGCAACGGGCAAAATGCACGCGCGCGGGCCGGTCGGGGCGGCGCAATTAACCAGTTTCAAATATCTCGTGCGTGGGAACGGAACGATCCGGGCTTAAAACCGAAGTGACACGCGGGTTGCCGAAGTTTCAACGGCAATCCGCCGACCCATCGCAGCCGCCGTTTCAGGCAGCAACGCGAATTGAACGTGCGCGGGCGTGATCTTGGTGGGAAACCGACCTGTCACGACGTTCTTCCAAAGATCACCATCAACATTCAACCTGTCTGCAACCCCGGTCACTATCCAATTGTTGCCCTGATTTACGATCTCGACCGCGCCGCCAAGTGGCATGGCACTTTCGCAGCACATAAGCGCCAGAAAGGCCAGTTTGACCTGATTACGCGGCACAGGCCCGGACAGGTTCCAGTTGACCTGTATTCGCCCGGCACGCTCGATATCTTTCAACAATTCGGTTACTTCGGTCCGACCAAGCGGCTGATCACTGGCCGAGCCAAAGGCAACGCGGAAAAAGCGAATACGTGCCCCGGCACTTCCGACACTGCCCGAGATCAACTCCATCTCGGGGCCCTGTACGGCGCCCACCATATCCAACAGCTCAAGCCCGTTGGTGATTGCCCCGATCGGGCTGATCAGATCGTGGCAAATCCGCGAACCGATCAATTCGGCCAGGTTGAAGTTGCTCTCGCCCATGCGTACCTCCGACTGTATCTGCCGCACGTCCCGGAGGCCCCTATGACAGACATGAATGCTATACTTGCACCGGGCATGTTTGTCCGCCACCCGGATTTTCCCGAATGGGGCGTCGGACAGGTTCAGTCCAACATTGCAGGCAAGATCACCGTCAACTTTCGTGAGCAGGGAAAAGTGGTGATCGACGGAACGCGCATCGCCCTGATGCCGGTCTTTGATCCGTGAAAGTGGTTTAGGAAAGGTTAAAAATGCTGCCCAAAGCGGGGCTTGTTGCCTTTGGCTAAAAAACTGCGGTATCAGCAGCCAAAAGAACACGGATCGCCCCATATGCCGGATACTGGCCCTTCTTTCACTGTAAAACTGGCCGAGACCGAAGCCGACCTGCAAGCAGCTCAACGCCTGCGCTATGATGTCTTCGTGCGTGAGTTGGGGGGCGGCGGAGAAATGGTCGATCACGATGCTGGCCTCGAGAAAGACCGTTTCGACCCGTATTTCGATCATATGTTGGCCTATGATGATCACACCGGCGAAATTATTGGCGTCTACAGGATGTTACCGGGCGAACGTGCTGCGGAACTGGGGCAATTCTATTCTGAAGACGAGTATGACCTGACCGTACTCAAGAACAGTGGGCGCAAACTGCTGGAGTTGGGACGGTCGTGCCTGCACCCCGACTACCGTGGGGGTACGGCGATGTTCCACCTGTGGAACGGTTTGGCCGTTTATGTAGCGGAACGTGACATTGAGGTGCTGTTCGGCGTTGCGAGTTTTCATGGAACAGACGTGGCCACATTGGCGCAGCCCTTGTCGATGCTTTACCACAACCATCTGGCTCCGCCAGAGTTGCGCGTACGGGCGCAGCCCGATGTTTTTCAGTCGATGAACCTTGTGAAACCAGAGGCTTTGGACCGCCGCGCCGCCATGGTTCAGGTGCCAGCATTGATCAAAGCCTACCTGCGCTTGGGTGGTTTCGTGGGCGAGGGCGCCTTTATCGACCACACCTTCAACACAACGGATGTGTGCCTGATCCTCGACACGACGCGCATGAATGAACGGCAGCGTCGAATTTATGGCGGGGCGTGACGCTGTGAACGACCCGCTCTGGAATAGTGAAGACGCGCCCGATCCGATCGAGCTGGGCGTTATCGGATGGGTTCTGGTCGTTCTGCGCGGAGTCCCGCTGGCGGCCCTTGTCTTTGGTGGCCTGATCATCCTTCTGGCCGTTCGCCTGATCGAGTATCCGATTTTCGGCGTCCGGCGACCTGTGACGCCGTTCATCACGCAGTTTGTCTGCCGCAACGCGTTTCGAATTCTTGGCATCGGGTTCCGCACATCAGGCGCGCTGATGAAAGAGAGGGGGGCGGTGGTGGCAAACCACACGTCCTGGCTGGATATCTTTGCTCTGAACGCGCGCAAGCGGGTCTATTTTGTCTCCAAGGCAGAAGTCGCCAAATGGCCCGGTATCGGCTGGCTGGCCCGTGCGACCGGGACGCTTTTCATCGAACGGGATCGCAAGAAAGCCAAGGAACAAACCAAGCTGTTTGAAACCCGCCTGAAAGTGGGTCACAAACTGTTGTTTTTCCCCGAAGGCACCTCAACCGACGGGCTTCGCATTTTACCTTTCAAAACAACGCTTTTCGCCGCGTTCTTTGCAGATGAGTTGCGTGATTTCATGTATATCCAACCCGTTTCTGTGGTGTTTCACGCGCCCAAAGGCCAGCCAAAACGCTTTTATGGCTGGTGGGGGGATATGGAGTTCGGGCCGCATTTGCTGAAGACCCTTGGCGCACGTCGGCAAGGAACGGTTGAACTAATCTATCATGCGCCAGCGCGGGTCAGTGACTTTGAAAATCGCAAGGCTCTGGCCGCCCATTGTGAAGACGCCGTCAGGCATGCGCACGCATTGGCGCAGCTTGAAAAATAAGGGCGATTGGCCCTTGCGTAGCGCGCAAACCTGCCTTATACGCGCGCCATTCAAACCCGCAGGCGGGGTTTGGCCTTTTTGAGGGAGACATCCTCATCAAGACCGCCGGTTGGAGCGTCCGCTTCTTTCACCCCCGCCCAGGCGTAAACCGGAAAAGGAAAATAGCATGGCTCTTCCCGAGTTCACCATGCGTCAGCTGCTGGAAGCTGGCGTTCACTTTGGTCACCAGACACAGCGTTGGAACCCCCGCATGGGCCCGTTTATCTACGGCTCGCGCAATGGCATCCACATCATGGACCTGACCCAGACCGTTCCGATGCTGGATCAGGCTCTGCAGGCTGTTCGTGACACCGTTGCAAAGGGTGGCCGCATTCTGTTTGTTGGCACCAAGCGTCAGGCCGCTGGCCCGATTGCTGAAGCGGCTGAAAAGTCGGCTCAGTACTACATGAACCACCGCTGGCTGGGCGGCACGCTGACCAACTGGAAAACCGTTTCCCAGTCGATCAACCGTCTGAACCAGATCGACGAAGCCATGGAATCGGGCGCAGAAGGCCTGACCAAGAAAGAGCGTCTGGGCATGGAACGTGACCAAGGCAAACTTCAGGCGTCGCTGGGTGGTATCCGCGAAATGGGCGGTGTTCCGGACCTGCTGTTCGTTATCGACGTCAAGAAAGAAGCATTGGCCATCGCAGAAGCCAACAAACTAGGTATCCCGGTTGTGGCTGTTGTCGACACCAACTGCTCGCCCGATGGCGTTGACTACATCATCCCCGGCAACGACGACGCAGCTCGCGCAATCGCCCTGTACTGCGACCTGGCCGCACGCGCCGCTCTGGACGGTATGACCGCGCAGATGGGTGCAGCAGGCGTTGACCTGGGCGCATTCGAAGAAGCTCCGGTTGAAGAAGCTCTTGCGGAAGAAGCCGCAGAAGCCCCTGCCGAAGCGTAAGCTGCCCGTCACGTAAATGACATATGGGGCAGGGTAGACCTGCCCCAATTCCGTTTGAATTGAGGAGAGCCAAAAGATGGCAATCACAGCAGCAATGGTTAAAGAACTGCGCGACTCGACCGGCGCAGGCATGATGGACGCAAAAAAAGCGCTGACCGAAACCGGCGGCAACATGGACGACGCCGTTGACTGGCTGCGCACCAAAGGCCTGGCCAAAGCAGCCAAGAAATCGGGCCGTACCGCAGCAGAAGGTCTGGTTGCTGTTCACGTCAGCGGTGGCAACGGTGTTGCTGTCGAAGTGAACTCGGAAACCGATTTCGTTGCAAAAAACGCTGAGTTCCAGGAAATGGTCGGCAAGATTGCGAACGCTGCTGAAGGTGTGGACAACATCGAAGCACTGCTGGCTGCTGATCTGGGCGGCAAAAGCGTTGCCGACACCCTGACCGACAAGATCGCCACCATCGGCGAAAACATGTCGGTGCGCCGCATGGCCAAGCTGTCGGGCGACACTGTTGTGTCTTATGTGCACAACGCTGCGACCAACGGCATGGGCAAAATCGGTGTGCTGGTCGCTCTGTCGGGTGGTGATGAGGCTATCGGCAAGCAGGTTGCGATGCACATCGCAGCTGTAAACCCGGCCGCCCTGTCCGAGGCCGACATGGATCCGGCAATTGTCGAGAAGGAAAAGCAGGTTCAGATGGACATCGCCCGCGAATCCGGCAAGCCGGAGCAGGTGATCGAAAAGATGATCGAAGGCCGCATGAAGAAATTCGTCGCCGAATCGACATTGCTGAGCCAGCAATTCGTTGTGAACCCTGATCTGACCGTTGAAGCCGCTGCAAAAGAAGCAGGCGCAACCATCACCGGCTTCATTCGCTTGGAAGTTGGCGAAGGCATCGTTGTGGAAAAAGAAGACTTCGCTGCCGAAGTCGCAAAAGCCGCTCAAGGCTAAAGAGAGGCTCCAACCGGGGCCTTTCTGAACAAAATGAAAGGGTTACGCATCGCGTAGCCCTTTTTTGTTGGTGACACATCTTAGAATTAGCGAAGAAGTGAAGGATTGGAGGGCCCCGCATGATGGGGATGGTCGAGGCCCCCCAAAATTCCGACACAGGTACGCGGACGAATAGGCGCCCCCTTGTCAGAGTGATTGGAGAGCTTTGAAATTGCAAAGATCCAATCGAATGTTCCCTGGCTAAAGCCACCACTCACGGAACACTCTCACTTTGCAACTTTTAAGTTAGATTTGAAAAGTAGTGATTTCCTTACCTAAGGTAAACTGACGCTGTATGGCGTCAGAAAAACACTCCTAAACTTCCATAATGAACATCTGATTATGCAAAGACGCCTTTAACACAGCCTGTGCTGTCGTTTCGACCGACAACGCCTCACGGGCGAGTCGTAGATGCTTTTCAACAGTTGCCGCTGTCAGGCCCATCAGCAGGGCAATGTCCTGCGTGGTTTTGCCGTCACCGACCCATTGCAATGCCTCGCGCTGACGCTTTGTCAGGGCCCGGTTCGGTGGGTTGAAAGGCAAGGTCAGGATCTTGAGATGCGCAACGTTGTTCATCAAAAGAATGTCTTCGCCATGCTCGTGCCAGATCGCGTCAATGTCTTCCTGACTCATCCCTTCCTTGGCGGACAGGGAAATCGCCCCTTTAGACCGCACCGAGACCGAGTTGAAGCTGATGGTGTAACCAGAAACGACACCCATGGACTTGTTGAATTCGAAAACCTCGCGCTCTTTGTCGGTCATCGACCCTCGAGAGTGCATGTCCAGCAACATTTTCCAGCTGGCGGCGCCTTCATTGTCCAGCGCCCATTTCAACATGGGGGCGTGAAAATACAAACCGTCCTTGATGAAACCATCCACATAGGCACGGTTATGGTTGGTCAGAATGACAAAGTCCTCTGGATCACCCAATGAGGTTGCCGTCCTGTATTGCGTGTGGCCGTAGATAAGGCGATCGAACCCGAATTCCGCCATCTGTCGGCAATGCGCATCCCACAGGTCTTCCAGGGTCTTGGCATAGCTGACAAACCGCAGATAATCCCTGAGGGTCATGCCGTGCCACCTGCTTTCAGATGCGCGGCCAGCGCGTCCAGAGCAAGAACATAGCCTTGGGCGCCAAAGCCACAGATCTGCCCCAGAGCAACAGGCGCGACATAGGACTTGTGCCGGAATGCTTCCCTTGCATGGATGTTGGACAGGTGAACCTCGACAACCGGCAGGTCAACTGACGCGATGGCATCCATCAGCGCAACCGACGTGTGTGTGAACGCCCCCGCATTGATCACAAGGCCATCCTGCACACCGCGTGCGCCGTGGATCGCATCAATTAACACACCTTCATGGTTGGATTGCAGATGCGAGACTTCAAGGCCAATGGACGCGCCATGGCGCAGGCAATCCTCCTCGATCATCTTCAAAGTGGTGCTGCCGTAAACCTCGGGCTGACGTGTGCCAAGCAGGTTGAGGTTTGGGCCATTCAATACCAAAACGTTGTGCATGTCTTCACGATCCCCATGAATGGTACATAGACGCCTAAAGGTCGGGTTGTCTACCTGACTTTGCCGGATCGAGTACAGCCAAAAAACCGGTGTGCGAAGCGGACCGCCATTTTATTCCCGGCCTCAACTTTCCTCCATGGTGACAACGATTTTTCCCAGAACGGATCGTTGCGACAATTGTTCAAGCGCCTCGTGCGCGCGGGCAAGCGGGAACCGGGCGCCAATTCGCGGTCTTATTTTCCCGGCTGTATATAGATCGAACAGGTTCTTGACGTTGTCAGCATGGCCGATTGGGTCGCGGAAAACTGACGCGCCCCAAAACACACCAACGATCTGGCATCCTTTCAAAAGAGCCAGATTCAAGGGAATCCGCGGAATGCCCGCTGGGAAACCGACGACAAGATAACGGCCTTTCCAGGCCATGCTGCGCAGGGACGGTTCGGCCAGCGCACCCCCAACGGCGTCGTAGACGACGTCCACGCCATCAGAACCTGCAAGTTTCTTAACTTCGGCTGAGAAGGCTTTTTGCGCATCCTTGTCCATGTCGCGCGGGTAAATCACCACGTCATCGGCACCAATCTGGCTACAGAATTCGGCCTTTTCAGGTGATGAAACGGCTGCGATCACCCTGGCACCCATGGCTTTGCCCAGTTCAATGGCGGCTGACCCCACACCTCCGGCGGCACCCAGTACCAACAGGGTTTCACCGGATTGAATCTCCGCCCGATCTTTCAACGCGTGGTAGGACGTGCCGTAGGTGAAAATGAAACAGGCGGCATCTTCATAGGGCATCGCATCAGGAATTCGGATCGCAGTGTCCGCCTTGAGTGTGACGCGGGTCGAAAACCCACCATGTCCGGTTAGGGCCAAAACACGGTCGCCGGGCTTAAATCTACTGACGCCTTCGCCCAAAGCCAGAACTTCACCCGCGATCTCGCCGCCTGGGGCGAAGGGCCGTGGCGGCTTCATCTGGTACAGATCGCGGATAATCAACGTGTCCGGAAAGTTCACGCCCGCAGCTTTCACACCGATCAAAAGCTGACCTTTGCACGGCTTCGGGTCGGGTAGGGTCGTAAGTTCCAGGGTTGCGGGACCGCCCGGTGCGACGCTGAGTAATGCTTGCATACCGCCTCTGATCTGCCTGTACTTTGTGTCGAGGAAGTTTTGGTGCAGCATGGTTTTTTGTCAACGCTACGGTCCAACGCCTGCCGCGACGGCAAGAAGAACGCAATTTGTATCAGGATGAACTGGTGACAAAGAAACTGAGGAGCACAAAATGACCCCCGACACCCTCTTTTCGCTTCACGGCAAAACCGCATTGGTAACAGGTGGGGCTACAGGTATTGGCCGTATGGCAGCCGAGGCGCTGGTTCGGGCGGGTGCGCGCGTGCTCATTGCCTCAAGAAAAGGAGACGCCTGTGCCGAGGTCGCAGCAGAACTGAACGCGCTGGACGCGCCGGGCAGCGCCGAAGGCTTTGCCGGTGACATTGGCAGCGCAGCCGGTATAGGCAAGCTGGTCTCTGACATTCAGGAGCGTACGGTCAAACTGGACATCCTGATGAACAATTCGGGGGTGTCTTGGGGTGCCCCTATGGGGCAGTTTCCCTACGATGCATGGGAAAAGGTCATGTCCGTCAACGTGACAGGTATATTCGAACTGACCCAGCGGCTTTTGCCAATGCTAATGAAATCAGGCACCGCCGAAGACCCGGCGCGCGTTGTCAATGTGGGGTCAGTCATGGGTGAAGTCCCAATGGGCGATGGAGCCTACAGCTATTCGGCCTCAAAGGCTGCAGTTCTGCATCTGACCAAGGTCTTGGCCAAGGAACTTTCACCGTACCACATCACAGTGAACGCGCTGGCGCCGGGGCCGTTTGTGTCGCGTATGACAGCCTTTGCGACAGCCGATGAGGATACCAGAGAAAGGGTTGGCAAGTCTGTACCTCTGGGTCGCGTCGGACGGGACGAGGATATTGCAGGCTGTATGTTGTTCCTGTGCGGTCGCGGCGGCAGTTATGTGACAGGTGCGGTGATCCCGGTTTCGGGTGGGATCAACGTGGTGACTGCGGGAAACATCTTTGCCGAGGCCCTGTGACAGGAAGACAGCCAATGAGAACCGAAACAAATCTGGATCTGGCGGCAGTAGATGCGTATCTGAGCGCGCATCTTTCGGGCTACAACGGGCCATTGGAGGCGAGGAAATTTGATGTAGGGCAATCCAACCCGACGTTTGAACTACGCACGCCAGAGAAAGCCTTTGTGCTGCGCCGAAAACCCGCCGGAATATTGCTGAAATCGGCACATGCCATTGATCGCGAATTTCGGGTTCAAAGCGCCCTTGCCGGAAGCGAGGTTCCGGTGCCCAAGATGTATCTGCTGTGTGAAGACGACAGCGTCATCGGCTCGGCCTTTTATGTGATGGAACACTTGAAGGGCAGGGTGTTTCCAGACCCAACCCTGCCCAAAGAAAGTAACGAAACCCGCGCCGCCATTCTTGACGAGATGAACAGGGTTCTTGCCCAGTTGCATATGGTGGATATCGATGCCGTTGGCCTGTCTGACTATGGGCCGGTTGGCAACTATTACGAGCGTCAGATCGCACGCTGGACCAAGCAATACCGCGCGTCCGAGACCTCGGCCATTGCAGATATGGATGCGCTGGCCAATGCGCTCGAGACCTCGGTAACGGCCGATGACGGGCAGCGCACGCTGGTGCACGGGGATTACCGCATCGACAACCTGATGTTCGCGCCAAATCGGGCGGAATGTATCGGGGTGCTGGATTGGGAACTGTCGACGATCGGTCACCCTTATGCGGATCTTGCCGCAGTAATCATGCAATGGCAGTTGCCGCCGGGAAAACAGGGCCGGGGGCTGGCAGGTGTCGATCGAAAAAGTCTGGGCCTGCCCAGCGATGAGGCATTCATTGCCCAATACTGCAAACGTCGAGGTCTGGATGGCATAGACAATTTCGGCTTTTATCTCGGCTTCAATTTCTTTCGCATGGCGGGCATTCTACAGGGTGTCTACAAACGCGCGCTGGATGGGAACGCATCCGACCCTGACCGAGCAAAGGCTTTTGGCGCATATGTTCCGATATTCGCCCAGCATGGCCTGAAAGCGCTTGAAACTACATTAGAGTGACGCCCTATCAAACTGTTTTTACGTCTCTATTTTCTTGAAATCTCAACCTCAAGGTTTGGCAGGCTATTCTTTCCAAAAAACAATTCAGACCCGGTGAACATGCTGGGAACCCCAAACACGCCACGCCGAACCGACGACTTGGTTATCTCCTTCAGTTTCAGTTTAACGTCGGGGCTCGACATGGCTTCGCGAATTTTGCGAACGGGCAAGTCGTTTTCATGCAGGATATCCGTTAGGACACCGAGCTCGTCCACCTTCTGACCATGCACCCAGATTGCATCAAAAATCGCGTTTATATATTTGACTTCCCAAGGTTTTCCATTGGCAAAGCACGCACCGCGCATGGCAAGTTTGGTATTGATCGGAAAATGCGGGCTCATATGAAAGCTCAGCCCACGACGGCGGGCAAACCTATGCAGATCATGCGTCAAATAGGCCGTTTTCTGGCGGTTTTCGGAATATGCCTGAAACGGGCTTTGGTTATGCGTCGCCTTGAACACCGCAGGCAGAAGGACAGGCACATATGTAATGCTTGCGTTATGGCGCTCGGCAAGTTGGGGAAGGATCTTATGGGCGAGAAAAGCGTTCGGGCTGCAAAAATCGTAAATGAAGTCTATGGTCTGCGTCATAGGGTTCCTCCGTTTCGGTCCCTTGAAATCTTGTTCATTGAACTTCAGGCGAATCTGCTTCGAAATCAGTCTAACATTTCATTGTGAGACACGCTGATGAAGTCTGTTCACGAAATTCTCTGCAACACGCGGCTTTTTGCTGTTATTTCAGGTCACAAGCTTAAACAGTCGCAATTCAGAACCTCACGGAAGCTCGCGAATGTCCCACAGGCAATCCATGTTTGATCAAACCCGGCTGGATCGGCTTAGCCATTGGATGGAGAGCTATGTTGAGCAGCGTAAATATGCCGGATCATCCTTTTTGCTGCGCCAAAATGGGAATGAGGCCTTTTTTCATGCCTGTGGTCTCAGCAGCCTGGAGACTGGCCGGCCCTTCCAACGCGACACGTTGGTGCGCATTTATTCCATGACCAAACCGGTCACATCGGTCGCGTTAATGACATTGGTCGAACGTGGGCTTGTTCACCTGAACGTGCCTGTGTCTGAGTTTCTGCCTGAATTCAAAGATATGCACGCGCTGGTCCCAGGGGCGGAGAGACTGGATCAGACCGAGGCTGCACCGCCTCCCACTCTGCATCAGTTACTGACGCATACCAGTGGGCTAAGCTATCCGTTCAACCCCGGGCTTTTGCCCCAAGCGATGGATGAACGGGACCTTATTTTCAAACCCAATCAGGGGCTTCTGGAACATCTTGTGCGCGATCTGGCAGGGCTGCCACTGGCGTTCCAACCCGGTGCACGCTGGGAATACTCGGTCGGGATTGACGTGCTGGGTCGAGTGATCGAGGTGGTCTCGGGCCAGTCATTGGAGCAGTTCTTTCGAAGCGAAATCCTTGAGCCGCTGGACATGCGCGAAACAGGTTTTTCCGTACCCGCTGGGGCAGGGGATCGTTTCGCATCGCTCTATACCCCATTGGCTGGCGACGCGATGGCGCTGAATTCCGCGGATCACGGTAGCGAAAGCCTGAGACTGTTCGATTCCCACATAGGATCCCCGTTCGAAAACACGACGACCTTTTCCGGCGGTGGCGGTCTGATCTCGACAATCGATGATTATGCCAAATTCGCGGACATGCTTCGAAATCGGGGGGCCGGGAACGCGTGCCGAATACTTGGTCCGAAAACAGTCGATTTCATGATGCGCAATCACCTTCCCGGCGACATTGCGTCAATGGGTCCGCAGAGTTTTGCAGAGCAACCGATGGACGGAATGGGCTTTGGGCTGGCCGGAGCCGTCGTCCTGAACCCCGGTCTGGTAAAAGTTCCCGGCTCAATCGGAGATTTCAGCTGGGGTGGCATGGCCTCGACTTATTTCTGGATTGACTGGCAGAATGACCTGACGGCGATTTTCTTTACCCAATTGTCCCCGTCAAGTTCGTACCCATCCCGTGCCGAACTCAAGGCGCTGGTCCATGCGGCCATGATTGAATGATTTCCCCTGTACTGATACCCGGTGCCGGACGACACAACTTGCGAGCAGACGATGACCGAAGCGGAACGTATCTTACTGGATCTTCTGGATATTGAACGTATTGAGGTCGATCTGTTTCGCGGGACAGGGTCGGGCGGTGAAACGCCAACACGCATCTTTGGCGGGCAGGTCATCGCGCAAGCGCTGGCTGCAGCGTATCGGACTGTTGAAGAACGGTTATGCCATTCGCTGCACGCCTATTTCATTCGCCCGGGCGATCCGGAGAAACCCGTTATTTATCAAGTTGATCGAGCGCGAGACGGAGGTTCTTTCACAACCCGCCGCGTGGTTGCGATTCAGCACGGAAAGCAAATACTGAACATGTCTGCATCGTTTCATGTCCAAGATGAAGGCTGGGACCATCAGCATCCGATGCCCGTCGTGAACGCACCGGAAGCATACCCGTCCCGATCTGAATTGCGTAAAACATACGTTGAACGTGTTCCGGAAAGGTTGAGGGGTGAATTGCTGCGCGAGCGCCCGATCGAGGTCCGTGAAGTCGATCATCTGGACCCATTCACACCGAAAGTCTCTGATGATCGAAACCAGACCTGGTTCCGTATGCCCGCTGCTGCTTCGGTCGACACCAGAACGCAGCACTTACTGCTGGCTTATGCGTCTGACATGAACCTGATGTCCTCTGGGTTGCGGCCACACGGGCTGAGCTGGTTTAGCGGAGAGTTCAACGGCGCAAGTCTGGACCACGCGCTATGGTTTCACGCCCCGGTGAGTTTTCAGAATTGGCATCTTTACGTGATGGATTCGCCGTGGACGGGGCAGGGACGCAGCTTTAACCGTGGATCGATCTATTCCGAGGACGGTACCCTTGTTGCATCTGTTGCACAGGAAGGATTGATGCGCAGAGTTCGCGCGCAACCTTAAGTGCTTCCACTAAATCTCTGATTTAACTTCTGCATTCCAACAAGCCACCGGTCGTAGTCAGCCGCTTTGAACTGCAAATAATCGGCAACTTGTGGATGAGGTAGAACCAAAAACTGTTCATCTCGAATAGCTTGCACACAGGATTCAGCCACATCGCTGGGCTCAAGCATTCCATCAATCGAAGCTACTGAGATCTCATGGCCTTCGGTCATTTTCGAACGCACTGCCTGCGGACACAGGACCGAGACTTTCAATCCTTCCGAACCGTATGTCAGCGAAAGCCATTCGGCAAATCCTACAGCGGCGTGTTTGGTAACCCCATATGGGGCTGCACCAGGTTGGTTCAGCAAACCTGCCGCAGAAGCAGTTATCATTATATATCCGCCGCCGCGACGAACCATGCGTGGAACCAGATGGCGAGCAGTCCAGACATGGGACATGACATTGATCTTCCAGATCCGATCCCAATCTTCGTCCGCAACATCGAGACCACCAAGCGTCAGAATTCCCGCATTTGCGCAAAACAGGTCTATTGGTCCGACAGTTTCTTCTACAAAATCAATGAGATCCTTGATCTGCGCTTCGCTGGAAACGTCGCAGGGATACACCTGACCGCCGATTTTCTCCGCGACCAAATTTGCACCAGCGATGTCGACATCCGAGCAGACTACACGTGCACCTTCATGGGAAAACCGTTCCGCAAGACCACGACCAATGCCGTGGGCTGCTCCGGTGATTACGACAGTTTTGTTCTCAAGCTCCATGCGTATTCCGGTCAGGTTCGTTACTGTGTTTTCAATGTGTTGGCTTGCGTTCCGTATTACAAGTGCCCTTATTTTACCATAATACCAATTATACGTTATATGGCATGGCGGAGAAATACTCAGATACAACCGCAATCAGCGATCAGATAAATGCGATCAACACAGGTCTGATGCGTGTTATCCCAACGCGTAACCGGCACCTCGGACTGTGCGGACCGGGTCTTCGCCGCCATGTTGCGTCAAGGCTTTGCGCAGGCGTCCAATGTGAACATCAACCGTACGCGTATCGACATAGATATCGCGTCCCCAAACCCGATCAAGCAATTGTTCACGGCTCCAGACCCTGCCCGGCTTTTCCATGAACGTGCTGAGAAGCCGGAATTCGGTTGGACCCAGTTTCAAGGGCTTACTGTCGCGGCTGACCTTGTGAGTTTCTGAATCCAGAATGATGTCATCATATTCCAGTCGCAAACCAACAGTTGCCGGACGGACGCGGCGCAGTTGTGTTCGAACACGCGCCATCAGTTCGACGATCGAATATGGCTTGACCACATAGTCGTCGGCACCGGTTTCCAGCCCGCGAACCTTGTCTACCTCTTCTGATCTGGCCGACAACATGATTATCGGGATCGAACGTGTGTCCGGACGGCTTTTGAGCCGTCGGCAAACCTCAATCCCGCTGAGGTTGGGCATCATCCAGTCCAGAACGATGATATCCGGGCAGTCTTCGTCGACCAGCAGCATAGCTTCGTCACCGTTGGCCGCTTTTGAGACGCGAAAACCTTCGGCTTCAAGGTTGTAGGCCAGCACCTCGCGTTGGGCCAACTCATCCTCGACCACCAGAACCGTCGGTTGATCTGCGGACATCTCACGCCTCTCCTACGCTGTTTGTGACGTTATGTCGGCCTTGGGCCGGGCCTCGGTCGGGCGGTCGCCTGTGACCAGATACACCACCTGCTCGGCAATCGAGGTTACGTGGTCGCCCATACGTTCGATGTTCTTGGCGATGAAATGCAGGTGCATACAGGCAGAAATATTGCGTGGATCCTCGGCCATGAAGGTCAGAAACTCGCGGAACAGGCCGTTATACATCTGGTCGACCTCTTCATCACGGTTGATGACGTCGGTAGCCAGTTCCGCGTCGCGTTGAATATAAGCGTCCAGTGCGTCGCGCAGCATACGTTCAACCTCGCGCGCCATGCGGCGCAAGGCAGCGGCACTGCCGCTGATCTCGCCAGCATTGGCCAGAACGGTCGTACGCTTGGCGATGTTCTTCGCATAGTCACCAATCCGCTCAAGATTGCCGGATACCTTCAGGACCGAAAGCACCAATCGCAGGTCACTGGCCGTGGGCGCGCGCAAGGCAATCAGACGCGCAGTTTCCTCGTCAATCAGGTCTTCCAACGCGTCGATGGCCTTGTCACCTTGCCGCACTTCCTGGGCCAGCTCAATGTCGCGGCTTTCAAGCGAGCGCGCCGCGCTCATGATAGCTGCCTCAACCAGGCCGCCCATCTTCATGATATGCGCCTGGATCGCCTCGAGGTCGCGGTCAAAAGCAGATGCAATATGTTGTTCGCTCATTTTTTGATACCTGTGCTTAGCCGATACGGCCAGTAATGTAGCTTTCCGTGCGCGGATCGACCGGGTTGGTGAAAATCTGACCGGTTTCACCAAATTCGACCAGATTACCCAGGTGAAAGAAGGCCGTTTTCTGGCTGACGCGGGCGGCCTGCTGCATCGAATGGGTGACGATCACAACCGAGTATCGCGACCGCAATTCGTCGATCAACTCTTCGACCTGTGCGGTTGCAATCGGGTCAAGCGCCGAACAGGGCTCGTCCATCAACAGGACTTCCGGTTCAGTTGCTACGGCGCGGGCGATACACAGACGCTGCTGCTGCCCTCCTGAAAGGCCCGTGCCGGGCGCATCCAGACGGTCCTTGACCTCATCCCAGATTGCGCCTCGACGCAGGGATTTCTCAACGATCTCATCCAGTTCCGCCTTGTTCTTGGCCAAACCGTGGATGCGCGGACCATAGGCCACGTTGTCGTAGATCGACTTGGGGAACGGGTTCGGTTTTTGGAACACCATGCCCACTTTGGCGCGCAACTGAACGGGGTCGACCCGCTTGTCATAGATGTCTTCGCCATCCAAAAGGATATCACCTTCGACACGGCAGATATCGATGGTGTCGTTCATCCGGTTCAGACACCGCAGGAAGGTCGATTTTCCACAACCCGAAGGGCCGATAAAGGCCGTGACGGTCTTGTCTTCTATCTCAACGCTCACGTCTTTGATGGCGTGGGTATCACCGTAATAAACCTGAACCTTCTTCGCGTTGATCTTGATGTCTTTGGAGTTCACGGTTCTCTCCACTCGTGTCATGTCGTTCATTGTTGCCCCCAATTACCAGCGGCGTTCAAAGCGGCGGCGCAGGATGATAGCGATGATATTCATGGTCAGCAGGAACATCAAAAGGATGATGATGCCGCCCCAGGCCTTTTCGTAGAACCCGACATCAGCGCGCGCGGCCCATGTGTAAATCTGGGCGGGCATTGCCGAGTTCGGCTCGGTAAAGCCGGCAAGGAACCCGTCGGGATATCCCCGCGCCACAAAACCTACCATGCCGATCAGCAGCAACGGTGCGGTTTCACCCAAGGCTTGTGCAAGACCGATGATGGTACCGGTCAGAATGCCCGGCGCGGCCAAAGGCAGCACGTGGTGAAACACCGCCTGCATTTTCGAGGCCCCTACCCCCAACGCCGCATCACGGATCGACGGCGGAACCGCTTTCAGCGAGGCGCGGGTCGAGATGATGATCGTCGGCAATGTCATGAGAGTCAGAACCAAACCGCCAACCAGCGGTGCTGATTGTGGCAGGTGCATGAACTGGATAAACACGGCCAGACCCAGAATACCGAACACAATCGACGGCACGGCGGCAAGGTTCGAGATGTTCACTTCAATCAGGTCGGTGAATCTGTTCTGCGGGGCGAATTCTTCAAGATAAATCGACGCTGCCACACCAATGGGCAAAGACAGGCCCAAAACCACCAGCATCATGAAGAACGACCCAATGACCGAGGCGCCAATGCCCGCACCGCCCGGGTTGTCAACGCCTGAATCGGCGCCGGTGATGAACGGCCAGTTGAAGGCCTGCTTGATGATGCCCGCCTGTTTCAGCGCATCAACCAGATCCAGATCGCTTAGCTGTAGAAACCGGCTGTCTTGCAAGGTGTCACGGGACACGCGGCCTTTGAAATACCCGTCGACCCGGCTGGATGCGGCCAGATCAAACTTGACCGGATCACCCAGCTTGCCGGGGTTATCGGCATAGTAAGTTCGGATGGTTCCACCGATTTTACCAAGAAGACGTTCGATGGCCGCTTCGTCGAAATCAACGCTGATCCCCTGGTCTTCCAGTTCCTTGCTCAACTGAGCGATGAACAGGTTGGAATAGGCTTTGGTCTTGAACAACGTACTTTCCGCCTCGTCTCGTTGCGCAGCAGACAGGGTGAAATCCACGCTGACAACAGTGCGCTGAAAAGCCGGAATGCCCTGCGACAGGATCGAGGCGAACAGAACGATCAGGAAGAACAGGCCCGTTGCAATAGCGACAATCCCGTAGGCCCGAAATCGTTTCTCTGCATTTGCACGTTTTTTGGTATGTGCATCCGCTACAGTCAGCGAGACAGAGCGATGACCTGTTTCAGGGCTTTGCATGCTGGCGTCGGTCATTCGTATTGCTCCCGATACTTACGCACGATGTAGAGGGCAAAGATGTTCAGCCCAAGAGTGAGAGTGAAAAGGGTCATACCCAGGGCAAAGGCCACAAGCGCTTCGGGCGATGCGAAATCCGCGTCGCCGGTCAGCTGGCTCACGATTTTTGCGGTGACCGTCGTCATGGCTTCAAACGGGTTCAGGCTCAGCCGTGCTGCCGCCCCTGCCCCAAGGACCACGATCATTGTCTCACCTATGGCGCGCGATGCGGCCAGCAGGATCGCCCCCACGATACCTGGAAGGGCCGCAGGTAAAACAACCTGACGGATGGTTTCGGATTGCGTTGCGCCCAGTCCGTAAGAGCCGTCGCGCATGGCCTGCGGCACCGCGTTGATGATGTCATCCGACAACGAGGACACAAACGGGATCAGCATGATGCCCATGACCAACCCAGCGGTCATGACTGCCGTGCCAGCCTTCATCCAGCCAAGCCCGTCATCCCCGAACAGGCCAAGCAAAAGCGGACCAACAGTAAGCAGCGCAAAAAGGCCGTAAACGATGGTCGGGATACCGGCCAGAATCTCGAGCAGCGGTTTTGCGACGGCGCGGACACGGGGTGACGCGTATTCGCTGAGGTAAATCGCGGCGAACAATCCGATCGGGACAGCCACTAGCAGGGCAACGAGCGAGATATAGAATGTCCCCCACAACAAGGGAATAATACCAAGTTCAGACGACCCGCCGCGCCCCGAAAAGCTGGGGGCCCATGTCGTGCCGAAAAAGAAATCGGTAGCAGGGTAGAGCTTGAAGAATTCCCAAGTGTTGAAAACCAGGGACAGGACAATCCCGACAGTGGTCAGAATTGCGATGGATGCGGCCGCCAGCAACAGGATACGCACCCCCTGCTCGACCACATTACGCGCGCGGTATTCCGCGCGAGTTTGAAACCAGCTGACTGCAGCACCGGCGAGTGCGGTCAGTATGACGGCGACTGCCATGATCGAATAGCCGGTCGCATTCATGATCCGATAGGTTTGCGCCGCGCGCAGCACAGGTTGCGTGATGTCAGACGTCACCACTTGCCCGGCATCTTTCAGGCGCTGGGTCATGTCGATCACATCCGCGCGCGCGTTGCGCGCCAGTTCCTCGGGTATCTGCCCGGCGGCAACTGCGTTATCCAGACCGTACGCGGTGCGACGGACCTCAGCCATGACCAGATTTAGGGACGCGCCGTCTTCGATGGCGAAACCCGAGATCATTTCGGATACCTGAGAGTTCACATAAAGCGGTTGTACCAGCAACCAGAGGATCATAAGGCCAAATGCGGGAACGATCGTCTTGAGGGCGACATTTGCGCCATAATACGACGGCAGCGAGTGCAATGCCCGGATATCTCCTGTGGCGCTTTGCAGGGCGCGTGTGCGCCCCAAAACGTAACCGACTGCAGCAATCGCCAGCACGATCAGAACAAGCCATACTATCGGCATGAAACCCCCATTTGGTCTTGGCCGGGAAAGCTAATAAATGTGGGGGCGACAGGAATGCCGCCCCCGGTATTTCGAACCAAAGGCCGGATTAGCTGCCCGAACCCATGGTTACTTCGTTGGCGATTGCATCCTGAGTCTTTGCCAGCTCAGGGTCCGCAACCAGACCATAATTTGCCAGAGGACCCGAAGCACCTGCGATTTCGTCGTGGGTAAAGAACTGGGCGTATTCTTTCAGGCCGGGAATCACGCCGATATGGGCTTTCTTCACGTAGAAGAACAGCGGGCGCGAAACCGGATATTCACCGGTCGAGATGGTTTCGGTCGAAGGAGCGATACCCGACATGGTTGCCACTTTCAGCTTGTCGGTGTTGTTCTCGTAGAAAGCCAGACCAAAGATACCGATGCCATTGGGATTGGTGTCGATACGCGCCAGCGTTTCGGTATAGTCACCATCGATGTCGACCGCTTTCCCGTCGGTACGAACGGCCAGACATGCATCTTCTGCGTCGTCTTCGCTCATGCCGCCAGCAATCATGGCTTCCATCGCGCCGGTCGCTTCACAACCGATCAGCAGAACTTTTTCTTCGAACACTTCACGGGTGCCGTGTTTGGTGCCCGGAATAAAGCCAGCGATTTCTACATCAGGCAGTTCAGAGTTAAATTCGGCCCAAGTAGTGTAAGGATTATCAACCACTTCACCGTCTTTCAGAACTTTTGCGCCCAAAGCGTTAAAGATGTCGGCAGGTTCAAAAGCGGTGAAGGCAGGACCGGTCTGCTGGCTTGCAAAAACGATACCATCATAACCGATGCGGACTTCCATGATGTCAGTCACACCGTTTTCGGCGCAGGCTTTGATTTCTTTTTCACGGATCGCGCGCGATGCGTTTGCAATGTCGATGGTGTTTTCACCAACACCTTCACAGAAACGCTTCAGACCAGCTGACGAACCGCCCGATTCAACAACCGGGGTCGGGAAATCGGTGTTCTCACCAAACAGTTCCGCAACGATCGAGGCATATGGCAGAACGGTCGACGAACCGGCAACCTGAACGTTGTCACGGGCAGCAGCGGTGGTTGCCGAGACGGCGGCGATTGCCAGCGCAGAAGCCGACAGTTTCACAAAGGACATTTCAGTCTCCTTGAAAAGGTATGATTGATCACCCCCATGATGATCCTGCGTGCACCCCTAGGGGTCGTGCGTAAGCCTTTTGTGACAAGTGTGTAACGCTTTTATGACAACTCTCGAATATCCTGAGATTTCGGGTCAAAAAATCGTAACGAGGAAGATTTCGTAGGGTGGTAATGCGGGAAGGGCTACCGTGGTAAGATGACCGTAAACACGGAACCTTTTCCCAACTCACTTTCCACGCGCAACCGTCCGCGGTGGCGATTGACGATGTGCTTGACGATGGCCAGCCCCAGCCCCGTTCCACCCAACTGTCGGGACCTGTGGTTGTCGGCGCGATAGAATCGCTCGGTCAGGCGTGGCAGGTGTACGGAATCAATCCCTGGCCCCTTGTCGATGACCTTCACCCGCACCCCAGGCCCACGCATCGCCGCGTCACGCTCTGATGACAAAACGCTGACCGTGACGCTGCCACCGCTGGCACCGTATTTTATTCCGTTTTCGATCAGGTTGGTGAATACCTGCCGTAACTGATCGCTGTCTCCGGTCACGGAAAGCGGGCCGTCCAGTGCGCCAAGCGTCAGCGTCACGCCCGCCTCTTCCGCAAGGGGGCGCAACGAGTTCATGGTGGATTGCAGCAGCCCTGTCAGCTCCAGCTGTTGATTTGGGCGAACTCTTTCTTCACTTTCCACGCGGTTCAGTGACAAAAGATCGCCAACCAGCCGGTTCATCCTGTTGGCTTCATCGGCCATGATTTGCAGAAACCGGTCACGCGCAGCCGGATCGTTGCGTGCAGGGCCGCGCAAGGTTTCAATGAAGCCCATCAGTGCCGTCAAAGGCGTCCGCAATTCGTGACTGACATTGGCAACAAAGTCGCGGCGCATCTGACTTGCCTGTTCCAGATGCGTGACATCTTGAAAAGTGGTCAGAACGGCCCCACCCGACACAGCTCCGACCCCGTTCATATACCGGCATTGCACATCAAATGTTGTGTCCTGCGCGCCATCATTGGAAAGATGACGCGCTGCCTTTGTTCCTTTGGACTGAAGGCTTTGCTCAATCGCTTCAAGAACCTGTGGCTGCCGCAGGATGGTCGCGAAATGCCGCCCCACGATATTCTGCCCCAGAAGGGTTTTCGCATCCGTATTGGCGGCAATGATCCGTTCAGTCTGATCCACCATCAGCGCGGGCATTGGGATGGCCTGAACAAACCCATCAAGAAGGTCATCTGACATGCTTCAAACCCCGATCAATCCGCGCGCTTTATTGAACAGGTCTCAGAGTGTCCCGAAACCTGCGCATGTTTTCCTGATAATGCATCGCGCTTAGGGTAATCCGTTTTGCTGCGGCCTCGTCAAGCTGGCGCACCACTTTGCCCGGAGACCCCATCACAAGGGAATTATCCGGAATCTCCTTGCCTTCCGTGATCAGGGCCCCTGCCCCGATCAGGCAATTCCGCCCGATCCGGGCACCATTCAGAACAATCGCGCCCATTCCGATCAGAGTATTTTCTCCGATTGTGCACCCGTGCAACATCACTTTGTGTCCGATGGTGCAATTCGGACCGATCGACAAAGGATACCCGGCATCGATGTGCATGACGCAGTTTTCCTGAACGTTGCTACCTGCACCAACGCGGATTTCCTCGTGATCTGCGCGAATCGTGCAGCCGAACCAAACCGAGGCGCCCTGTTCCAGCACAACCTTGCCGATCAGGTTGGCATCGGGTGCAACCCATGTGTCCTCGTGAATTTCGGGCATGTGCTCGCCTAACGCGTAGATCGTCATGACAGCCCCTCGAATTCGTTTTGAAGCTTGCGCACGTGTTGTTGCAGATTTGGCTGTTGAATACGGCGCATCCGTTCGGCGCTGACGATGGTCTTGAGCTTCTTTTCGGTCGCCTCAAGATCGTCATTGATCAGGACATAATCATAATAGCCCCAGTGGCTGATCTCATCCCAGCTTTTGAGCATCCGCCTTGCGATAACTTCATCGCTATCTTGCCCACGTGATTCCAGACGGCGGCGCAGTTCGGGGATCGAAGGCGGCAGGATGAAGATCGACAACGCATGCTTACCCAGATCCGAGTTGCGGATCTGAACCTCGCCTTGCCAGTCCACGTCGAACAGCACGTCCTTGCCTGCGTGGATCGAACTGCGCACCGGATCAGCGGGTGAGCCGTAGAAGTTACCGAAGACATGCGCATGTTCCAGCATCTGGCCATCGGCGACCTTCTGCTTGAACTCGTCTTCAGAAAGAAAATAGTAGTCCCGCCCATCTTCTTCCCCCGGACGCGGGGCACGGGTTGTGGCCGAAACCGAAAACTCAAGGTCCTTGTCCCAGTCCATCAGCCGCTTTGCCAGGGTGGATTTGCCTGCCCCGGACGGGGAAGACAGGATGATTAAAAGGCCTCGGCGATCCGCCATATCAGTCGTTCCCATCATTATTCTACGTTTTGCACTTGTTCGCGCATCTGGTCGATCACCGCCTTCAGTTCCAGCCCGACAGCCGTCAGCTCCGTACTCTGAGCCTTGGAACACAACGTGTTGGTTTCGCGGTTGAATTCCTGCATCAGGAAATCAAGTTTGCGTCCGACAGCCCCTTCCTGCCCAAGCAGCTCTCTTGCTGCGTCGACATGTGCAGACAGGCGGTCAATCTCTTCGGTAATGTCGGCTTTGACCGCGATCAATGCCAGTTCCTGTGCGACGCGATCCGGGTCCGCGCCCTGCGCGTTGTCCAGTACGTGCGCCAGATTGTCCCGCAATGTCGCGGCCATCTTGTCCTTACGATGCACGGCCAGATCAGCTGCCTGTGCTGTCAGCGCCGCAACCTGATCCAACTGAGTGTTCAGCACAGTAGCCAACGCCTCGCCCTCGGCCCGGCGCATTTCGACAAAAGCGGCCAACAGGTCGTTGAAATCTTCGGTCAGGCGCGCAACCAACGGAGCGGGATCATCCGCATCTGCGGTTGCATCCAACATGCCTTTCAGTGCCAATAGGTCCGAGGCGCGCGCCGGTTCCAGAGCGATACCGCGCGCAGCTGCCATCTTGTGTGTCTGATCCAACGCGCTCAGGGCAGCGGCCATAGCGACCTCGTTCAATGCCAGTTCCGAGGCAGAGTCCTCGCGGGTCAGACGCATTGAAAGGGTCACATTCCCACGGCTCAGGGATTTTGACAGCGCGGCCCGAAGGGCCACCTCAAGCCCGGTCAGCCAATCAGGGACGCGCAGGCGCATATCAAGGCCTTTGCCGTTAACACTGCGCAACTCCCACGTCCAGCTGTGCGGTCCGTATTCCCCTTTCCCCGAGGCAAACCCGGTCATGGATCTGATCATGACTGTCCTTTCCTGTGACCTCACCCTTTTGGATGTGTGCCGCACCTAATGCGATTGACCGGTGCAGAGCAAGAGTTTGCTGAGGCAGCATTTGTTTGGCGTAAGTTAACCATTCGTTAAAGAATTACTCCAAAATTGAATAAACCCGAGTCAAACTACCCCTGGTAATGGCTTGCAGGCCACAAATGCTCCGGTTGTGTTGCATTTTATGAAAATGGCGGCCAATTGACGTTCGGGTGAAGAAAATGAAAACCTTTTTCGGGACTGGTTCCGGGTCAGATTTTGGAAAGATCGTCGCAATGGATCGCTTTGACAGTGGGCGCAGCCTTACGCCGATCCGCCAGGCCGAGGCGTATTGGACTGCATTGCTGAGTGGTGACGGTGTTCCGATGCGGTCCCAGGTCGACCCGCGTGGACTGGAAAACATACTCGAATATACTTTCATTCTTGAACGGATCGCCCCGGGACTGGCCCGGTTTCGCCTTGCCGGAAGTCACCTGAACGCGCTTGCGGGGATGGAGGTTCGTGGCATGCCTGTGACGGCCTTCTTCCAGCCTGATGATCGCGCCAGGATTAAGGACGTTCTGGAGCAGGTATTTGCAGCACCCGCCGTCGCAGAACTGGGTCTGGAGTCGAACGGGATACTGGGGCGTACCCGGATGCAGGCCTGCATGATCTTTTTACCGCTCAAAAGCGATCTGGGCGACGTCAGCCGGGTTCTGGGCGTCATGGTCGCGGATGGTGCGATTGGTAAAACCCCACGCCGATTTTCGATTTCTGATACGCGGATCAAGTCATTTTCCGAAATTCAAATACCAACTCCTGCTGGGCCTCAAACCGTTGACGGTTTTGCCGAAGACCAAACGGATTTCAAACGCGCGGCCAAGCACCTTCGTCTGGTCGTGTCGCGCGATGACTGAACCAGTCTGAACACCCGGAACAAAAAAACAGCGGACTGGTGGCCCGCTGTTTTCTTTCTTTTGGAACGCTTAACTTGCGACGCGTTTTGATCCGTTGCGGCGCAGGTTGGTCAGTTCTTCCGCCACCAGAAACGCCAGTTCCAGCGACTGAGACGCGTTCAGGCGCGGGTCGCAAGCGGTGTGGTAGCGATCCGACAAATCCTCTTCGGTCACGGCCCGAACACCACCGGTGCATTCGGTAACGTCGAGACCGGTCATCTCGAAATGGACACCGCCGGGGATCGTGCCCTCAGACTGATGCACGCCAAAGAAATCGCGTACCTCACGCAATACAGAATCGAACGGACGGGTTTTGTAGCCCGTGGCCGATTTGATGGTGTTGCCGTGCATCGGGTCGCAGACCCAGGTGACCTTGGCGCCTTCTTCCTTCACAGCCTTGACCAGACGCGGAAGGTGTTCACCCGCCTTGCCTGCACCAAAACGCGCGATCAGGGTCAGGCGGCCCTCTTCATTTTCAGGGTTCAGCTTCGACATGAGAACTTTGAGGTCTTCTGCCGTCGTCGTCGGACCACATTTCAAACCGATCGGGTTCAGAACGCCACGACAGAACTCGACATGTGCACCGTCAGGCTGGCGTGTACGGTCGCCGATCCAGATCATGTGACCAGACCCGGCCAGCCAGTTGCCCGAGGTCGAATCCAGACGGGTCAGCGCCTCTTCATATTCCAGCAACAGACCTTCGTGACTGGTGTAGAATTCAACAGTCGAGAATTCGTGCGTCGTGTCTGCCGTGATGCCAGCTGCTTCCATGAAGTCGATGGTGTCCTGAATGCGGTCTGCCACCTCGGAGTACTTCTGAACGTCCTGTTCGTCGGTAAAGCCCAGCGTCCACGAATGAACACGGCTCATGTCGGCGAAGCCACCGGTTGAAAAGGCACGCAGCAGGTTCAACGTGGCCGCCGCCTGTGTGTAGGCCTGCAACATCTTGCCGGGATTCGGAATTCGCGCTTCGGGCGTGAACGCCAATTCGTTGATAATGTCACCGCGGTAGCTGGGCAGTTCTACACCATTCACAACCTCTGTCGGGGCGCTGCGCGGCTTTGCAAATTGGCCGGCCATTCGACCGACCTTTACCACCGGCACCTTGGCACCATAGGTCAGAACCATCGCCATTTGCAGCATCACCTTGAAGGTGTCTCGGATCGCATCGGCGCTGAATTGTTCAAAGCTTTCAGCACAATCCCCACCCTGAAGCAGGAAGGCCTCGCCGCGACCGGCGGCACCAAGATGTTGCTTGAGGCGCCGCGCCTCACCGGCAAAGACCAGCGGGGGATACTGCGAAAGCTGGGCCTCGACCTTGGCCAATGCGGCCTCGTCGGTATAGTCTGGCATCTGAACCCGGGGCTTGTTGCGCCAGTTCGTTTTTTGCCATTCGGTCATAGCTTTGATCTCCGCTGAAGTGTTCAGGTCGCCTCTATACAAAAAGCAATGAAGAGTGACCATATCCCATTTGCGCCTCTTGACGCCGCAAACAAGCTTTGATCATGGTGACTGCCAAATACGCCGCAGGATACCTGGTTTTCCCGCGCAGAATTAAGGACATTTTGTCATGCAAGTGCAACGCCAAGCAGTCACGGTCGAAAATGCTGGGGCCATGCCCCGTCATTTCGTTTTTGTCCTTTTGGACAAGTTTTCGCTGCTGTCTTTTGCATCGGCACTCGACAGCCTGCGCATCGCAAACCGCATGGCGGACAAACAGCTTTATACATGGACGCTTTCAGGTGAAGGCGGAGATTCGATTTCATGTTCGGCCGGAACCGAATTCAAACTTGATCGTGACCTGGACGAACTGCAACGCGACGATGTCGTTCTGATTTGCGGGGGCGTTGACGTACAGGCTGCTACAACCAAACGCATTCTGAACTGGTTGCGGCGCGAGGCACGGCGCGGACTGCGGATCGGCGGTTTGTGCACGGCTGCTTATACCTTGGCCAAGGCCGGTCTGCTGGACAACAAGCGGGCGACGATACATTGGGAAAACTCCGACAGTTTCATCGAAGAATTCGATGAGGTCGAGTTGACGAAAGCAGTCTTTCAGATTGACGGCAGTCGTATGACGACGGCTGGGGGGACTTCATCCATTGATCTGATGCTCAAGTTGATTGCAGACGATTTCGGCGAAGACCTGGCAAATGCGGTGGCGGATCAGATGATCTATTCTTCTATCCGGACAGATCAGGACACGCAGCGCCTGTCTACACCGACACGGATTGGTGTACGTCACCCCAAGTTGAGTCAGGTCATCCTGATGATGGAAAAGAACATAGAAGAGCCGATCTCACCTTCGATTCTGGCCAAGGAAGTCGGCATGTCGACCCGCCAACTTGAGCGACTGTTCCGGCGTTATCTCAGCCGCTCGCCCAAGCGGTACTATATGGAGCTTCGTTTGCACAAGGCGCGGAACCTGCTGATGCAAACCGATATGAGCGTCATCAACGTAGCCCTGGCCTGTGGGTTCGCCTCGCCTAGCCATTTCTCGAAATGCTACCGGGCGCATTACAACACTACGCCCTATCGCGAGCGCGGTGCGCAAAGCGGGCGGCTATCGGTGTAAGGTCACTTTGCCGGGGCCATTCTGTAGACGGCCCCCTGCCCAACCGAGATAAACCAGATCGACCCGTCTGGCGCTTCGACGATATCGCGGACGCGCTCGGTTTCAGGGCTTCTGATCTGTTCGGCCTCGTGCATTGGATCGCCCTTAAGTCGGGCGATATAGTCAAACTTCAACGATCCTACGAAAATGTCACCTGCCCATTGCGGCCAGAGCTTGCCGGAATAAACCAGCAGACCAGAGGGTGCTATGGAAGGATCCCAGTAGTGAACCGGCTGTTCCAGCCCTTCTTTGGTTGTACCTTCCCCGATTTTGTCTCCGGAATAATGTGTGCCGTACGAGATAACAGGCCAGCCGTAATTGGCACCTGCGCGGGGTTGGTTGATTTCATCTCCACCCCGCGCCCCGTGTTCCGAGATCCAAAGTCGGCCACGCGCGTCCAAATCCGCGCCCTGTGGATTTCGATGGCCGTAAGACCATATCTCGGGTTCGATATTCAATTGCCCCACAAAGGGGTTATCTGCCGGAACCGTCCCATCGCGGTTGATACGAATGACCGAGCCCATAGGATTGGACCGATCCTGTGCCTTCTCCGCCTGTCCCCGCTCGCCCAAGGTCACGAACAATGTCCCATCATTCGCTTCGACCACACGGCTGCCAAAATGGCGACCACCTGTACCACCTGGCGATGCCTCGAAAACTACTCGGAAGTTCTGAAGGTTTTTGCCTGTTTCGGACAGGCGCGCAACCGCAACAGCAGTTCCTGCACCGTCGCCTTGCGGTTTTGCAAAAGTCAAAAAGACCTCTCGGCTTTGATTGAAATTGCGTGAGATCGTGACGTCCAACAATCCGCCCTGCCCCAGAGCCGCGACCTTTGGAACGCCTGAAACACCCTCTACTTGACTATTTCGCACATACAGCAACCTTCCATCCCGTTCCGTGACGAGGAAGCTTTCATCGGGCAAAATGCCAACTGCCCATGGGGTCTCCAACCCGCCGACCATTTCTTCCAGCTTGACCATCCCGGCTGAAACCGACAGCGTCTGGGCCGCGGCATTCAAGGCGCAGAGTGAGAAAGACAGAATCATCGCCGTTCTGAGCATTCTGGTCCCTTTCGGTGACAATCAGGAGTGAGTCCCAACAAAACAGATAGGATTTCAAACGAAAAAGACAGGTTTGCGTTAGGACTTTTCTTTTCCGAACAGCTTGCCTAGGGTCGTCGCCAGAACGAATACGTTCACAACTGGGAGTAACCATATGAAAAAGCTGCTTACTGCAACTGCAGCAACTGCATTGCTGGCCGGCGCAGCCATGGCCGAAGATGTCAAACTGGGGATTTTGATCGGCTTTACCGGCCCGATTGAATCGCTGGCCCCTGCCATGGGATCGGGCGCGGAACTGGCAATCGCCGAAGTCAACGAATCCGGCAAGTTCATGAACGGTGCCAGCGTGGCTGGTGTACGTGCTGATACCGGCTGTATCGACAATGGTCTGTCCACCTCGAACGGCGAGCGTATGATCGCTGACGGCGTTGCAGGCATCATCGGCGGCGACTGTTCGGGTGTAACCGGCGCGATCCTGCAGAACGTTGCCATTCCAAACGGCATGGTCATGATCTCGCCTTCGGCGACCTCGCCCGGCCTGTCGACCATGGAGGACAACGGCCTGTTCTTCCGCACCGCGCCGTCAGATGCTCGCGAAGGTCAGGTTATGGCTGATATCCTCAAGGATCGTGGCATCAACTCGATCGCGCTGACCTATACCAACAACGACTATGGCAAAGGTCTGGCCGATGCGATCCAGACGTCCTTCGAGGCGGTTGGCGGCGAAGTGACCATCGTGACGGCGCACGAAGACGGCAAGGCCGACTATTCGGCTGAAGTTGGCGCGCTGGCCTCGGCCGGTGGCGACATTCTGGTTGTCGCGGGTTATCTGGACCAGGGTGGTCTGGGCATCATCCAGTCGTCGCTGGACAGCGGTGCGTTCGACACCTTTGGTCTGCCCGGTGGCATGATCGGTGACTCGCTGCCCGCAAATGTCGGCCCCGACCTGAACGGCTCGTTCGGTCAGATCGCCGGGTCCGGTGGTGAAGGTGCAGAAAAGTACTTTGCACTGGCTGAAGCAGCCGGGTTTGACGGGTCGTCGCCCTATTCGCCCGAATCCTATGACGCGGCAGCGCTGTTCATGTTCGCCATGCAGGCCGCCGGTTCGACCAACCCCGCAGATTACGCGGGCAAAGTAATGGACGTCGCCAATGCGCCGGGTGAAAAGATTTATCCCGGTGAACTGGCGAAAGGTCTGGAACTGCTGGCCGCCGGTCAGGACATCGACTATGTCGGCGCGTCCGGTGTCGAGTTGATCGGCCCCGGCGAAAGCGCAGGGTCGTACCGCGAGATCGAAGTGACCGACGGCGAAAACAAGACCGTCAACTTCCGTTGATCCCGCATATCAAACCATAAAATCAAACAGCCCGGGCCTTGTGCCCGGGCTGTTTCAATGACAAAAGGCTGCACCTCGTTTCACGGGGACAAGGCAAGGGGATACCATGATCGTCGTCGAGGACGTGCATAAGCATTTCGGCGGATTTCACGCGGTGGATGGGGCGTCGCTGGAAATCCAAAAAGGGTCGATCACCGGCCTGATCGGGCCCAACGGGGCCGGAAAAACCACTCTGTTCAACGTGATCGCCGGTGTTTTGCCCCCGACCAGCGGCAAGGTGGTCATGGATGGTGAAGATATCACCGGCCTGCCCCCGCATGAGCTGTTTCACAAGGGTTTGCTTCGCACGTTCCAGATCGCACATGAGTTTTCGTCGATGACCTGCCGCGAAAACCTGATGATGGTGCCCGGTGCGCAATCGGGTGAGGCGCTGTGGAATACCTGGTTCGGACGCAAGCGCATCGCTGATGAAGAGCGCGCGCTGAAAGCCAAGGCAGACGAGGTGCTGGAGTTTCTGACCATCGAACATCTGGCCGATCACAAGGCCGGTCAGGTTTCGGGTGGTCAAAAGAAACTGCTGGAACTTGGACGTACCATGATGGTGGACGCCAAGATCGTATTTCTGGACGAGGTCGGAGCAGGCGTTAACCGCACCCTGCTGATGACCATCGCCGATACGATCCTGCGCCTGAACAAAGAGCGTGGTTATACGTTCGTCGTTATCGAACACGACATGGATTTCATCGGTAAAATCTGCGACCCGGTCATCTGCATGGCCGAGGGCAAGGTTCTGGCCGAGGGCACTCTGGATGAGATCAAGGCAAACGAGCACGTGATCGAAGCCTATCTTGGCACCGGCCTCAAAAACAAAGACAAGCTGGAGGCCCAGACATGACCGCTGGCATAAGTGATAACCCCTATCAGGACGACAAGGGCAACAAGGACGCATCGATTACCAACACGCAAGGTATCGGTACAATGACGCCTGCCCATCGTAAAAGCGGGACGACTCATCGCGTTGAAGGCGGCCCGTTTCTGATTGGCGACACCATGACCGGCGGCTATGGCAAAGGCCCTGATATCCTGCATGACTGTACCATTGCCGTGGACAAGGGTGAAATCGCAGTCATTGTCGGCCCCAACGGTGCGGGCAAGTCAACGGCGATGAAAGCCGTGTTTGGGATGCTGGATGTGCGCGCCGGCTCAGTGCGCCTGGATGGCGAGGATATCACCAGCCTCACCCCGCAAGACCGCGTAATCCGCGGTATGGGCTTTGTTCCTCAGACGTCGAACATTTTCACCTCGATGACTGTCGAGGAAAATCTGGAAATGGGTGCCTTCATTCGGCGCGACGATTTCTCGGACACGATGGAGCAGGTCTATGACCTGTTCCCGATCCTGCGCGACAAACGCAACCAGCCCGCCGGAGAACTGTCTGGCGGTCAGCGCCAGCAGGTTGCCGTGGGTCGCGCGCTGATGACGCAACCCAAGGTCCTGATGCTGGACGAGCCGACCGCGGGTGTCTCACCCATCGTGATGGATGAGCTTTTTGACCGCATCATCGAGGTCGCACGCACCGGCCTGCCGATCCTGATGGTTGAACAAAACGCCCGCCAAGCGCTTGAAATCGCGGATAAAGGATATGTTCTGGTTCAGGGGCGAAACGCCTATACCGGTACGGGCAAGGAGCTGCTGGCCGATCCGGAGGTGCGGAAGAGTTTCTTGGGGGGGTGAGGCCTATGAAAACCAGCCTACTCGCCGTTTTCTGTTCATGTCTGCTAGGCAGCATCGCGTTTGCTCAGAGCCTAGCACCGCAAGCTAAGCAGTCTAGAAATGGGGTGATCTTCCGTTGCGAGTTCGAGAATCAACGAACGGTCATCCTATCGGCGCTCGATGACAGGATTGTTTGGCAGGAAAATGGTTCTGATTACCCTGCCAGTGATTGGACACATATTCGGATATCGCATGACCCAATCTTGACAGTATTTGCTTATGGTGTGGGCATCGGAAGCCCTAGGCTCGATACTTACCAAGGTATCTTCCACGCTGATAAGCCCGGCTACGACCTTGGAACTGCAATCCTCAGCGAGACGCTTGTTGGGCGCGAAAGGTTGATAGTAGAGGCCGTTGAGGGTTTTTGCCAAGGCGAGCAACAGAACTAGTGGGCTTTTTCAAAGCCATTTTTGCACCCTCCAACTTCCTTCTTGTTTCCGCAATCAACTGAAGTCGCCAGTTTAGAAGGAAACGCTAGTTAATCTCGGTATCTGGCCGTCTTCAACCGCGACAACCATCTCAAGATTTCCACGCCTCGGCTGCAATCCGGTCACATTGGGCGTTTAGCGCCGGGCGCTGTGAAGGAAACGGTTTCCCGGACAAGCAGATCTGGTTCCGAGAAATCAAGCGAACCTTCTGAATGAAAAACTCTATTCAGGACCCAAGAATGAAAAAATGGATGTGGGTGGCCGTCGCCACTTTGTGCACGACCGCAGCAACTGCGGAAGAGCGTCACTTTGTCTGCGTCTCAGACCGCGACGGCAGTGAAGTGCGCCTCAAACGGGCGTCGGAAGGAGACAAGGGCATCATCGAAACCACAAGTGTTTCTGGCGATGCGATGGTCTTCAAAGGCGTTGGCAACATGACGTTTGTCTATATCCAGGGCGATGAGGTCATGACCTTTGTCGTGAACTATGACGACATGACCTTTGATCTCTCGGTCAAAGGCCCCAATGCGGGGACCGATCGCGGCGCTTGTACTGAAACAAACGCCTGAGCCCCCTTCCGACCATCTCAACCACGCATCGGAATTGACCGGTGCGTGACTGAGCCGGGCTAGATGTGGAAAGTCCGTCCTTCGTGAAAATTTTTCTAGGGTTTTTGCGCTACCAGCAGGAAAATATGACGATAAACCGCGTGCAAAACATTGTGCCCGCGCAGACCGTTATGCCATAAGGTCGCACCCGGACAGTGAGAAGAAATAATGGACTTACTCAACGCGCTTGTTGCGCTTGCCAACTTTGTCATCGTGCCTGCGATTGCCTATGGCAGTCAGTTGGCGTTGGGAGCGCTTGGCGTGACCCTGATCTACGGAATCCTGCGGTTTTCGAACTTTGCCCATGGTGACACCATGGCCTTTGGCGCGATGATCGCTGTGCTTGTCACCTGGGGTTTGCAAGCCGCTGGTGTCAGCTTCGCGCCGTTGCCGACTGCCCTGCTTGCTCTGCCCTTTGCCATCCTTGGCTGCATCCTGCTGGTGTTGGTCACGGACAGGCTGGTCTACCGCTTTTACCGCGAACAAAAGGCCAAGCCGGTTATCCTTGTGATCGTTTCAATGGGTGTAATGTTCATCATGAACGGTCTGGTGCGCTTTATCATCGGGCCGGATGACCAAAAGTTCTCGGATGGTGCAAGATTTCTGATATCCGCGCGGGACTTTAAGTCCATGACGGGCCTACAAGAGGGGCTGGCTATCAAGACCTCGCAAGGGATCACCCTGATAGTGGCCGTTATTGCCGTGGCCTTGCTGTTTTGGTTCCTCAACAAAACACGTACCGGTAAATCGATGCGTGCCTATTCCGACAACGAGGATCTCGCGCTGTTGTCCGGTATCAACCCTGAACGTGTTGTGATGATCACCTGGATCATCGTAGCCGCCCTGGCGACCACAGCGGGTGTACTTTATGGGCTGGACAAAAGTTTTAAACCTTTCGTCTATTTCCAGCTTCTGCTTCCGATATTCGCTTCGGCCATCGTGGGTGGCCTAGGCAACCCACTGGGCGCAATTGCAGGCGGATTCATCATCGCGTTTTCCGAGGTGACGATCACCTATGCCTGGAAAAAAGTACTAACCTATGTGGCCCCCGAAAACCTGGAGCCGTCCGGATTGGTTCAGCTCCTGTCCACCGATTACAAATTCGCTGTCAGCTTTGTCATCCTGCTGATTGTGCTTCTGTTTAAGCCCACGGGCCTGTTCAAGGGAAAAGCAGTATGACCGAATCTGTCAAAAACACTCTGCTTTTCATAGCTGTTGGCAGCCTCATTCTGCTGACCGGTTTCACGCAAAGCTGGAACACCGCCGTTCTGATTCTGAACATGGGGCTGATCTCGGCCATCATGGCGATCGGTGTGAACCTGCAATGGGGCTTTGCAGGCCTGTTTAACGTGGGGGTCATGGGATTCGTCGCGCTGGGCGGTCTGGCCGTGGTGCTGGTATCAACAGCGCCCACCCCGGGCGCCTGGGGCGCTGGCGGTTATGGTATCGTTCTGTCCTTGCTGTTGGGGGCTGCCACCGTTGTTGCAGCCGTACTGGTGGCAACAAAAATGCCCAAAGGCCGGGTGCAGACGCTGACAATAATCACTGTCCTTATCGTCGGCTTTTTCCTCTACCGGGCCGTGTTCGACCCCAATGTTGCCGCGGTCGAGGCCATTGACCCGGCGATTGCCGGTAACATCGGTGGTCTGAACCTGCCCGTTCTGCTGGCCTGGCCTGCCGGAGGTCTGCTGGCTGCCGGGGCGGCATGGCTGATTGGCAAAACCGCGCTTGGACTGCGGTCAGATTATCTGGCAATTGCCACGCTGGGTATCGCCGAGATTATCATCGCCGTCATGAAGAACGAGGACTGGTTGGCCCGCGGCGTGAAGAATGTCTATGGCATTCCGCGCCCCTCACCGGTTGTCGGGTACGAAGTTGAATTGCAGCAAGATCCGGCTTTTCTGGCCCGCGCCGAATGGCTGGGGCTGGATCCGGTCACCGCATCCACCCTCTCGGTGAAACTTGGGTATTCGCTGCTGTTCATGCTGGTACTTCTGGCGCTGCTGTGGATGGCGCAGATGGCGCTGAAAAGCCCGTGGGGTCGCATGATGCGCGCAATCCGCGACAATGAAGTCGCGGCCGAAGCCATGGGCAAGGACGTCACCCGTCGCCACTTGCAGATTTTCGTATTGGGGTCGGCCATTTGCGGAATCGCAGGCGCTATGATGACCACTCTGGACGGACAGCTGACGCCAGGCACCTACAATCCGCTGCGTTTTACCTTTCTGGTTTGGGTCATGGTGATTGTTGGCGGTTCCGGCAACAACTTCGGAGCCGTACTTGGCGCGTTCCTGATCTGGTTCTTGTGGGTTCAGGTCGAGCCGATTGGCTTGTGGTTGATGAGTGTGATCACCGCTGGCTTGCCGGATGGCAGCGCGCTGAAGACACATCTAATCGAAAGTGCCGCACATATGCGCCTGTTCACGATGGGCCTGATCCTGTTGATTGTTCTCAGATTCAGCCCAAGGGGTCTGATCCCCGAGAAATAGGTCAACGCCACGTTCCAATACGCAAAACCGCGCCACTAATCTGGCGCGGTTTCTTGATTCTTAAGGTTTTTCTGAATAAACGGACCCACCACAGTGTTTTTGATTTGCAGCAGGTCCCTGGCACTCACACCCGCCTATACCGTTTTAATCAATCAACATGACGAGTAGACAAGAGTAGAAAATGAAAGCACCACATCTGAAATCACTCATTCTGTTTCCGGCTATTGCCGTTGCAGTATCCGCCTGCGTCCCCAGTCCCGAAGATCTTGAGACGACGCCGGTCAAAGTACAGACACCAAAAGGTGTCGTGACCTGTCAGCTATATCGTCAGGATCGCGTGACCTGGGACCGTGCAATCGACTTCCCGGCCACGAAGATGTCGGTTCCCGAGGCTGACGCCTATTGTCGTCAGGAAGGTCAACGCCGACTGAAGTAAACGCGACAGCGCCCCCAACGGGCGCTGCGTTCTTACCTGTTGCGAAACAAACCGCCAAGGATTCCGCGCACAATCCGGCGCCCGGTTGTGCCCTTAAGCTCTTTGATCACTGCTTCGGACATTGCCGTGGCGAAGGTGTCCTGCTTGCGCTCAACTCGGGATGAGGACCGACCGACCCGGCTGCCGGAATATCTGCGGGCGGAAGAGTATTCGCGTTCGATCGGCGATTGCGCTTCAAGAACTTCGTCGGATTCCGCCCGTTCCGCTGCACTGGCCGCAGCTTGGGCTCGCGCCCGAAGAATCTCGAAGGCAGATTTTCGATCTACGCTCTTATCGTATTTCCCTGCCATCGCCGAGGCGGCAAGGATATCCCGGCGTTCGGCATCTGAAATTGGCCCCAGCTGAGATCCCGGTGGACGAATAAGCGTACGCTCGACCACGCCCGGAACACCTTTCTTTTGCAACATTGAAGTGACCGCTTCGCCAACGCCGACTTCGCGAATTGCCGTTTCCGTGTCGAAAGTCGAGTTTTCGCGATAGGTTTCAGCGGCCAGCCTCAGGTTCTTTCGGTCCCGCGCCGTGAATGCCCTTAGTGCGTGCTGTATACGGTTGCCCAGCTGTCCAAGAATATCTTCCGGGATATCAGCAGGGCTCTGAGTGATGAAATATACCCCCACACCCTTTGAACGGATCAGGCGGGCGACCTGTTCAACCTTGTCCACCAGAACCTTAGGCGCATCGTCAAACAGCAGATGGGCCTCGTCAAAAAAGAACACCAGCTTTGGTATTTCTGGGTCCCCAACCTCTGGCAGCTCTTCGAACAGTTCGCTCATCAACCACAACAGGAACGTTGCATAAAGCCGTGGGGCGGCCATCAGCTGGTCGGACGCCAGTATGTTCACCATCCCCTGCCCGTTTTCGTCAGTTCGCATCAGATCGGCCAGATCCAGTGCAGGCTCGCCAAACAGCTTTGTACCACCCTGATTCTCGAGGACCAGCAGACGTCGCTGAATCGCCCCAATCGAGGACGTGGATACGTTGCCGTATCGCAATGACAGTTGCTCCCGATTCTCTCCGATCCATATCAGCAGCGCCTGTAAGTCCTTGAGGTCCAGCAGCGGCATCCCTTCTTCGTCGGCTACGCGGAATGCGATATTCAGGATACCTTCCTGCGCCTCGCTCAACTCCAGTAACCGTGACAGCAACAGCGGGCCCATTTCCGTCACTGTCGTACGCACCGGATGGCCCTGTTCACCGAACAGATCCCAGAACGTCACCGGGCAGGCAGAATAGGCAAAATCCTCGAACCCGATCCGACTGGCCCGTTCCTGAAAGGCCTGATTCAGTTTGTGGGTCTCGCTTCCGGGAAGGGCCAGCCCAGACAGGTCCCCTTTCACATCCGAGAGGAATACCGGGACACCCGCCTGAGAAAAACCTTCTGCAAGAATCTGCAATGTCACGGTCTTGCCGGTACCAGTTGCCCCGGCAATCAATCCATGGCGGTTCGCATATTTCAACGTAAGTTCCTGCGGCTCAGCATAGTTTTCACCGCCACCGCCCAAAAAGATATTCGTGCCCATTAACATTGCCTTATTGTTCACCGATCCGCCGCCAGCATACAAAGTTAACCTTTGACTGCGATAGTCTATTTGCCTTGCGTTGCGGGGCAAACTTCCTCCCTGTCGACTGGCCGTGCCTGCTGGCACGGCCCTTTTGGTTCGGCCCCTAGATTATTATTTTGGCGCATAGGTTAAAAATTGAGGATAGCTGTTGACCCGTGTGCGCCCCTTCCGTAGGGTTTGCGCATAAATAAGTCGGCCAGTCCGACGGGGAGAAACTTATGGGGAAGGGAGCTGGTCGAACAGCTCCCTTTTTCTAATATCCGAAGGTGCAGCTTCAGCCTTCAGGCAAGAATCCGTTCACGTTCACAAAGGCTGCTCTGTTAGTGCCTGACACTGGTTCAGAAGAGTGTTAAACGAAGCAAAAAGATCAATCATCAACCCGAGGCATTCATGATCAAGAAAATCCTCTCGTTCAACACGATCGCCGCCGTACTTCTGTCCGGTGCGGTGTATGCACAGGACACATCCACAACCGCGCCTGAAGCTGGCCTCGACCTTGGTCAAGAAGGACCTCGGGCCGGTGAACAATTCGTAAAGGAAGAATTCGGAGATTGGGACGTTTCCTGTATCAAGGCACAGGAAGGTGACGATCCTTGTGCCATCGTTCAGGTTCTTGAAGGCAACAATGGTGATCCGATAGCAGAAGTATCGATCGGAAAACTGCCGGAAGGTGGTGCCGCTGTTGCCTGGGCAAACGTCATCGTACCCCTGGAAACACTGCTGCAAGCACAACTAGCCCTGTCAATCGATGGCGCGCCGCGTAAGCTGTACAACTACCATCACTGCGTTCCGGTGGGCTGTATTGCGCAACTGGGTCTCAGCCAAGGCGATATTGACGCGATGAAAGCTGGTACCAAGGCGACGTTTTCGCTGGTTCCCGCCCGTTTCCCGGATCAGGTTCTTGAAATGGACATGTCGCTCTCCGGCTTCACATCGGGCTTTGACGCTCTGAACGTCAACACGAACTAAGAAATTAATTCCGTGAAAGCCGCCGCCTTATCAACGGCGGCTTCTTCACTAAATCCGCTTCAAGGCCAGTACGGCATTCAACCCACCAAAGGCGAATGCGTTGCTAAGCGCGACGTCGACCTTTGCCTCGCGCGATTCGTTCGGTACGACGTCCAACGCGCATTCCGGGTCTGCTTCCTCATATCCGATCGTCGGTGCAATGACACCGTCCCGCAATGCCATGATGCAGGCCAGCAGCTCAACAGCTCCGGTCCCACCAATTAGGTGGCCGTGCATGGACTTCGTGGACGATATCATCAGATCGTCTGCGTACGGCCCAAACACGTCGGCCACCGCAGCGCACTCAGTTTTGTCATTTGCAGCCGTTCCGGTTCCATGTGCGTTGATATAGCCCACATCTTTTGCGTTCAGTTTCGCATCGGCTAAGGCACCAGCCATAGCCCGCGCGGCACCTTGTTTGCTGGGCATCACAATGTCCGAGGCATCCGATGACATGGCAAAGCCGGCAACCTCGCATAGTAATTCGGCGCCTCGGGCCCGGGCGTGTTCGTATTCCTCAAAGACAAAGACACCAGCTCCTTCGCCCTGCACCATTCCGTTGCGGTTGGCACTGAACGGACGGCACGCGTCTTTCGACATCACGCGCAACCCTTCCCAGGCTTTTACGCCGCCGAAACACAACATGGATTCGGACCCACCCGTAACCATGACCGGCGCCGCGCCGCTGCGCACAATCTGAAAGGCCTGCGCCATCGCATGGTTTGATGACGCACATGCTGTCGACACCGTGAAACTGGGGCCTTTTAGGTTGTGTTCCATGGAAACATGGCTGGCGGCCGCATTGTTCATGAGCTTTGGAACGACAAAGGGGTGTACCCTATTCTTCCCATCCTCATAGACGGAACGGTAATTGTCATCCCAGGTCGAAACACCACCGCCCGCGGTCCCCAGAACGACACCTGATCTGGCCGCCAGTTCGCCGTGAAATTCGATGCCCGACTGTTCAATCGCCTCTTTGGCTGCTGTCAGGGTGAATTGGGTGAAACGGTCGTACAGCGACATCTGCTGTCGGTTGAACCGTCCCTCCGCCTCGAATCCCCGGACCTGTCCGCCGATCTTGATGGCCAACCGATCGACATCCCGGAATTCAAGCTCCGAAATACCACAACGACCTTCGCGCATGGCTTCCAGTGTATCAGGGACCGAATGCCCCAGCGAATTGATCGTACCCGCTCCGGTAATGACAACGCGTTTCATGAGCGTTTGTCAGACCTTTTCCGAAACGAGTTTTTCGATCCCAGAGATGATCGCGGCCACATTGGAGATATCAAAATCATTGGCCTCAGGCTCGTTGGCATTGAAAGGAACCGAAATGTCAAACTCTTCCTCGATGGCAAATATGCTTTCGACCAGCCCGAGGCTGTCGATTCCCAGATCTTCCAGCGTGCTTTCGGGCGTTACATCCGATGGCTCCAGAACGGCCTGCTCTGCAATGATCGCGATGACGCGGTCGCTGATGCTCATGTCGATCCCCTGATTATCAGTTTGAGGTTGATTTAATCGCTCGGGTTCTGTTTGAAAACAGCCTTTTTCAATGCCTCGACGTCGCGGGCGATACGGGGCAAGCGCCGTTGCACCTTGTAAATATCTGTATGCGTTTCCATTTTGACGCCGGGATACCCCATGATCACGCGACCAGCGGGTACATTGGAAAGTATCTTGGTGCCGCCTCCGGCAATAACCCCGTCCCCGATGAAAATGTTGTCGACAACGCCGGTCTGACCGCCCAGAACCACGTTGTTTCCGATCTCAACCGAACCCGACACACCAGTCTGACCGCACAACAGGCAGTCCTGACCGACTCGGGTGTTGTGCCCGACATGGACCAGATTATCCAACTTCGAACCGTGGCCAATATACGTATTTCGGATCGTGCCATTATCGACTGTGCAATTCGCACCGACTTCGACGTCATCACCGATTTCCACCGCACCCAGCGAATGAATGCGCAGCCAGCTCTGCGCTTTGGCCTCACCCTGATCGCCCATTGTCTTGCGTACATTTTCGACGCCCGAGACTTCGGGTGTTACGAAGCTGAACCCGTCCCCTCCGATCCGGGCACCGGGTTGCGCGATAAAACGATCTCCGATCTGCGCCCGTGCGCCAATGCTGACCATTTCGCGCAACACCGCCTGGTCGCCCAATATGGCATCCATTCCCACCGCGCAATGTGCCCCTATGACAGAGCCTGCGCCGATCCGGGCGCGCGCGCCCACAACAACCAACGGTCCAATCGCGACGTCAGGACTGATTTCAGCTGTTGGATCGATCACGGCCGAAGGGTGTATCCCCGGCTCGACCCCCTGCCCCCGGTCCAGCATGGAAGTAATGCCAGCCATCGCCATACGTGGACGTTTGACAAAGATCGCAGCACGCAATCCCATCGCCTGCCAATCGGCCCCTTCCCAAAGGACGGCCGCACGAGCGGCTCCGTTGGTAAGCGCCTCGGCGTATTTCGGAGACATAGCCATCGCCAGATCTGTCGGGCCTGCATCGCCCGGTTCGGCGGCGCGCACAATCGTCAGGCCGCCATCGCCCTGACATTCAGCACCCAGAGACTCGGCGATCTGTTGTACGGTAAACTGCATGGCGGGCTTCCTTTTGGCAGGATTTGCCCTGTGCTTACCCCTGAACGTCCGGCAGGGCCACCCCTGCTTTTTGAAGGGCATCCCAAATCTTGCCGTCCCGTCCATAAACATCTCGGCGGTACTGTACTTCGCCTTTGGGCCCGATATAGGCCGTTCGATAAATCAGATGCACCGGAACTTTCTGTTCCAAATTGACTTTGGTCTCTTTTCCGGTGTTCAGAACGCGATGGAAGAATGCCTTTGGATCTTCCTCCTGTTTGGCCAGAAGCGCGTAAGCAAATTCAAAGGGCTGGGCCAAGCGGATACACCCATGTGAAAAGGCCCGAACTTCGCGCGAGAACAGGTTTTTCTGTGGAGTATCATGCAGATAGATGTTGTGCTTATTGGGGAACATGAACTTCACCAGACCCAACGCATTGCTTTTGCTGGGCGGTTGGCGCATCGCGAAGGGAAAATTGCTGGTCGTGAACTGGGTAAAGTCTACCGCACCCCGATTGACCTGCCTGCCGCTTCTATCTGTTATCTGGATATGGCCAACAGCATTTGGGTTTGATTGCAGTTTCGGCAGGTATTCCTTGGTTATAATCGAGCGGGGAACATACCAGCTGGGGTTGATTACCATATGCTCCATCTCATCCGAAAACTCCGGACTTCTGCGATCATGCACATTTTTACCGATAACCGCACGGGTTTCAAAGGTGACTTGCCCGTCATCCACGATCTTCGCCGTGAAATCGGCTTGGTTCACAAGAATTTGACGCGTGCCACGTTCCCGAGGCAGCCACCGCTCACGTTCCAACGCCACGTAAACGGCTTTCAACCGGTCTGTCGCTGGACGGTTCATCTCGGCAATCGTCCCTTTACCCGCCACACCATCGGGTTCAAGCCCATGCGCGGTTTGAAAGGCACGAACGCCCTCAAGCAATGCGTTATCGAAAGTCGGGCTGGCGGAAGGTTTCATGTAACCCATTACCACTAGGCGATCGCGCAGCTTGATAACATTTGGTCCCGTGTCGCCGTATTCCAGTTTGCTTTCGGGAACTGTTGGCCCCCATCCCCCCTGAAACACCAGCTTTTCCAAGGACAGCTTCTGCTTCATCAACGCACGGTATTGATGTGATTGCGGCGCCAAGGCTGTAAAGTAGGCCGCGCCCTGGGTGCTTATTCCTTGCAAATGCTCTACAGGGCTGCGTCGTTCTACGGACCGAACCAGCCCATCATCCACGCTGCCGGGCCGGATTACGCCCGCATAAAGCGCGTCGGCATATTCGACAAAGATACGGCTCAGTTCGGCTTCAACTGTTCCGAGATCACGCACCGAACGGGCCTTTTCCATCTTCTCCATCACGGCGGCGATAATCGGCTCGGCCTGTGGCAGACCGTGCAGATGCCCATCCTTAAGCGCCTTGATCAACGTCGCCCGGCGTTGAGCGTGTTCAGGCGTATCGCCGACCCAAAGCGGTGAGAACCCGTTTGCCCGGTAGAACTCAACCAGTTGCGGTGCCTGCAGAGTATGTTCAGCGATGGCCATCTGAAACGCAGTTCCTGGCGCTGCTTCGGACGTCGTATTGGCGACAGACGCGGTGGCCACGAAATACGCGGCAAACAGGATACTGGTACTGGTTCGGAGAACAGAAAGCATAGGATAGCCTTGGAATTCAATAGTTTGAACTGGTGATTTATACGCCGAATAACTATGCAGTCTTGCCAGAACGCTTGTCCACTCACGATATCCTTACCAAATCGCATCTTCGTCGGCCTGATGCGCGTTTGCATCGGCTACGCGGCCCAAAGCCCACAACTGCGAAATATTTGTAATGCTCTGTGACAAATGCGCAAAAAACTGCCGAAAACTCCCCCTTGAAAAGGTGAAAATGAAACACTTCTTGGCCCTCGATTCCGATTGTGCCATAAATTCCGCATCTGGGATGGGAATAATTAAGACAGTGCACGTAACATCGTGTGCAGGCAGGAACAGTACGGGACGAAACCAAAATGACAGAGAGCAGTTCCTCGGGCTTGACCCGACGTGCCCTATTGGGTGCGTTTGCAGCAACGGCAATCGCAGCAGCACCAACCTACTCCAACGCAGCGGGCTTTTTACGCGGTGGCGGTGACATCCGTCGCATCCGTATGTATTCCGGTCGCACAGGCGAACGGTTGGATATGATTTATTGGGTTGATGGTAAGTATATCAAGGACGCTGTCAAAGAAGTGAACAACTTCATGCGTGATTGGCGCACAGATCAGGTAAAATCAATCGATTTACGCACTATTGATATCATGGCGGCATCACACAGCCTGCTGGATGTCAACGAACCCTATATGCTGTTGTCTGGCTACCGCTCTCCTCAGACCAATGCAATGCTCCGCTCCCGGTCCCGCCGTGTGGCGCGCAATTCGCTTCACATGGAAGGGCAAGCAGCTGATTTGCGCCTTGCCTCCCGCTCGGTTTCGCAGATGGCCAAGGCGGCGATGTCGTGCCGTGCAGGTGGTGTTGGTCAATATTACGGATCGAACTTCGTACACATGGATTGCGGCGTGGTTCGCACCTGGCGCGGGTAACACCTGGACACTCCTCCCGGTTTGTTCAGAACTTTAGCTGACTGTATATTCCGGTCGGTTTTATCGTTTTCGTGGCGATTGGCGGCAGAGTCGCCAAGTCTGCTAATTTGAATTTCTCGGTACCTGGCAGGGTATCCCTCTCTCAAGCACTACAACTCAGCTATGGTTATTAGCTTGCGGGCCGTTGTGATGACTGCACGATCAACGCGCAAAGCGAGCTAATTCACAAGCCTACCGTTCTGGGCTCCCGACTTCGATCCAACTTTGAATATTGGGTGGCGCACCTGAGAGGATTCGAACCTCTGGCCTCTGCCTTCGGAGGGCAGCGCTCTATCCAGCTGAGCTACAGGTGCCTTGGCCGTTAGCTAACCTTGTTCCAATCCGGGTGCAACTGCAAATCGCGATTGCCGCACCCCAATCAAGCCAAAATCAGGCAAACAGATCATGCGCCAATTCAAGCGCTTCGATCAGCGTATCAACTTCATCGGTAGTGTTATAGAGACCAAAGCTGGCGCGGCACGTTGCCGTCACCCCCAGGTGGTCCATCAGTGGCCCGGCACAGTGGTGACCGGCACGAACCGCAACACCCTTCTTGTCGAGAATGGTTGAGACGTCGTGTGCATGGCCAGCACCGTCCAGCGTAAAGCTGAAAATCGCGGCCTTGTCCTTGCGAGTGCCCTGAACCTGCAACCAGTTCAGCCCTGTCAGACGTTGCATCGCGTAATCGCACAAGCTGGATTCATGGGCAGCGATGTTTTCCATCCCCAGGTCCATCATATACTCTAGCGCTACGCCAAGGCCGATGGTCTGAACGATCCCCGGCGTGCCGGCCTCGAACTTCATTGGCGGGTCATTGTAGATGACCTGATCCTTACTGACCTCTTTGATCATGTCGCCGCCACCGATAAAGGGGCGCATTTCGGCCATGCGTTCGGATTTGATGAAAATCGCACCCGACCCCGACGGACCATAAAGCTTGTGGCCAGTGATCGCGTAGAAATCGCACCCGATCTCTTCGACATTTACCGGCATGTGAACGGCACCCTGACTGCCATCAACCAGAACCGGGACGCCCTTGGCGCGGGCACCATCAGTTATGGCCTTCACATCCACAACCGTACCCAGCACGTTCGAGCAGTGTGTCACAGCAACCAGCCTGGTTTTCGGTCCGATTGCATCGATTACCGCCTGCGGGTCCAGCCCGCCCTCTGCGTCGACATCGACCCATTTCAGCACGACACCCTGCCGTTCGCGCAGGAAATGCCAGGGCACGATGTTTGCATGATGCTCCATCACACTCAGAACGACCTCATCCCCCGCTTCAAGTCGCGGCATAGCCCAGCCATAGGCGATCAGGTTTATTCCTTCTGTGGTACCAGAGTTCAGGACGATCTCATTCTCGTTCGATGCCCCCAGAAAACGTGCGATCGTTCCACGAACGGCCTCGTATTTCTCTGTCGCAAGGTTGGACAGGAAATGCAGGCCACGATGGACATTCGAATACTCCTCGGCATATGCCCGCGTCACCGCGTCAATGACCACCTGAGGCTTCTGAGCCGAAGCACCATTGTCGAGATACGTCAAGGGCTTGCCATTCACCTGACGCGACAGGATCGGAAAGTCAGAGCGGATTTTCTGCACATCATACATAAGAGTGGTATTCCTAGACGGGCCCGGTTGGGCTTAGAAACAGAACGAAAGGGATGGCGACAAAAGCTGACAACACAATTACCGCAAAGGATTTCCAGAGAGACCCGAACTGATGCGCTTCATTCAGAAAATGAAGCGTGACGTAAAGGCTCAGGATTGCTGTCGCCAACAATGTCATCATCATCAGGAATGGTAGGGTCAGACTCAAGACCAGCGTCACCGCCAACGCGGCTATTTGCAGGAACTGCAGCCAGATCGTCAAAACCATCAGATCATCGAACCTCGCCAGACCTCCCAGCAATCGCCCGACCAGCAGGAATGCGACGATGCTCAGCATCATGGCCCCGGCCGAGCGCACCAAAACGATGGGAATACTCTCGAGCGCCGGAGAGGGTTGACCCGCCGCCATTGTTATCGACAAATCTATTCCCAATTGGACAGCGCAGTTCAAAACGACCGCCAGCGCAAATGCCAGCCAAAGCACTTCTCGCCCCAGCTTGAGCGCCATCAGCCGTCGCGCCGCTTCGGCCGGGTTCTTGATCGTCAAGACCGCCAGATTTCCCAGGAAACTCGAATTCATGCGACGGACCTTTGCACTTGTCTGAGACCGGATACCCAGAACCAAACAAAAACAGCAACCCAGACGAAACCCACAAACGTCAATGTAGGCCCTGGTCCGATAAACCCGGCGACAAGGCCGTTCAGCAGAACCAGCGGTGCAGAGGACAACAGCGCCCAGAACAGCGCCAGACGCGCACCATAAGCGCTTCCCTGCCCGCCAAACAGGCGCGCCGCCCAATGAGACACCAGTGCCAACGTGTAAAAGACCAAGGGCAGAATGAACACTGATCCAAGCAGAGCACCACCCAATAGCATGTTCAGTTCAACGCCTTCCAGATGCGCTTTGCGCGCAAGGCCAGGCATCTGGGCGATGAATGCCACCACGCAAAACGCCATGACAAAGATCAGCGCCCGGTCTTCTCGTTGGCCCATATCCAAAAGCCTGCGCACCACGCGCCCCGGCCCCCGGTATGTTGCCAGGATATCCGACGAAAGGGCCATCAGCTTCGGCGCGCCAGCCACCCTTCCAGACGGCTTACGATTTCATCTGCCAAAGCGCTGTCTTCGATCTCGTCCACTGCTTCTGCCAGGAATGCCAGCGTCAACATGTTGGTCGCGTCCTTGACCGGAACACCCCGTGACCGAAGATAGAACAGCGCTGTTTCGTCAATCGCCCCCGAGGTTGAGCCGTGGGAACACGCCACGTCATCGGCGTAGATCTCAAGTTCGGGTTTGGCGAGGAACTGGCTATCATCATCCAAAAGCAGCGATTGGCTGATCTGGTACCCATCGGTTTTCTGGGCCCCTTCCTTTACAAGGATCTTGCCCTGAAACACTCCGGTCGCACCGTTGCGCAGCACTTTCTTAAAGACCTGACGGCTTTCGCAATTCACCGCGTCATGGGTGATGAACACCGTGTCATCATGGTGGAAATCACCATCCCCAACACAGGCCCCGGCCACATGCGCCACAGCATTGTCGCCGGTCAGTTCAACGACCTGTTCGTTACGGGTCAGCACCCCATTCGCTGTCAAGGTGAAGGACTTGTAGACCGACTCTGCCCCCAAACGCGTGAACATATGGGTCGCGGCGCGACGTTCATGGTCCCTGCCTTGTGCCCGCACATGATGCAGCGTCCCCTTGTCGGCGATTTCAATCTCCATGCATTTGTTGAAACGCGACGCCGCCGGACCGGATTCAAGAATTGTCACCTCGGCCCCGCTTTCCACACGAATAACGTGATGCAGGATCGCGTCGGATGTCGGTGAGGCATGACGATAGATCAGGTTGATCGGTTTAGAGGGTTTGCCCGTAACGTGAATGGCAACTCCATCCGACGCAAAGGCCGTGTTCAATGCAGCCAACGGGCGCTGAACCGGGGACTGGCCACGCGCTTCCAGAACGCCATACAGGTCTTTTGCCCAATGAATGTCTTTGCAGCAGATGTCTTCAATCCGGTCGATCTTGACACCGTCCAGCGACAGCTCATCGGATTCCTCGGCGCTGAACACCCCGTCGACAAAGACTATTTTCAAACGGTCGAGGTCGTTGAAAAGTACCGGTTCATCATTGACAAACACCGCCGCAGGCAAAGCCTCGGCAGAAATCAGACTGTCGGGCTGGGTGTATTTCCAATACTCATCCCGGCGCCCCGGCAGCCCGGATTCCAGAACACGCGCCAAAGCGTCTTCGCGTGCACCACGGGTGCAGCCCGCGTCGGGCATGGTCAGCGCAGCCAGACGCGCCTCGGTTGCGGTTTGTTTCGCTTGCGGCAAAGCCATCAGTTCACCTCGGCCAGAATGTCGGCATAACCGTTGTTTTCAACCTCAAGCGCCAGATCCGGGCCTCCGGTTTTGACAATGCGGCCATCGGCCATGATGTGCACGACGTCAGGTTTGATGTGATCCAGCAGGCGCTGATAATGCGTGATCACCAGAAACCCACGGCCTTCGTCCCGCAGGGCATTCACACCTTCGGCCACCAGTTTCATCGCGTCCACATCAAGGCCCGAGTCGGTTTCGTCCATGATGCACATCTTGGGTTCAAGCATGGCCATCTGCAGGATTTCGTTACGCTTTTTCTCACCGCCCGAAAAACCAACATTGACCGGGCGCTTAAGCATATCCGCGTCGATCTTTAGCGTCTTGGCCTTGGCACGCACTTCTTTCAGGAAGTCTGCGGCAGACAGTTCCTCTTCTCCACGGGCCTTGCGCTGCGCGTTTACTGCGGTGCGCAGGAACGTCATGTTGCCAACTCCGGGGATTTCAACCGGGTATTGGAAGGCAAGGAAAACACCTGCTGCTGCGCGTTCCTCCGGTTCCATCTCCAGCAGGTCCTGACCGTCCAGAGTGGCCGAACCTTCGGTAACTTCGTACCCGTCGCGCCCCGACAGAACATAGCTGAGGGTCGATTTGCCCGACCCGTTCGGCCCCATGATCGCGTGTACCTTGCCAGCCTCGACCGTCAGGTCTACACCTTTGAGGATCTGTTTGTCTTCTTCTTCAAGCTGTACGTGCAGGTTTTTGATTTCCAGCATTTTTTGTCCTTTTGCGTATCGCAAGGGGCCCTTGGCCCCGTATTGTTCTAGCCCAGTAATCTGCGGATCAGTCTGGCGATGATCCAACCCAGGATCGCCCCGCCACCTACTGCCCAAACCGGGTTGATGAATTCCATGTAATGGGTGTTGACGTAGGCCACGCCAAGCAGACCGCCCAGAACCGGCAATGCGTACCCAAGCCAGGTCAGCACATTATCCTTTCGGATGCGGGTTCCGGGTGACCGCGTCATCACCCAACCGAACCTTCAAGTGAGATGGCCACCAACTGCTGTGCTTCCATCGCAAACTCCATCGGAAGCGCCTGAAGCACGTCTTTGCAGAACCCGTTGACCACCAGAGCCACGGCTTCTTCCTCGTCCATGCCGCGCTGACGGCAGTAGAACAGCTGATCGTCATCCACTTTTGACGTCGTCGCCTCGTGCTCAACGCGGCTCGAGTTGTTCCTGACCTCGATATAGGGAACCGTATGTGCGCCGCACTTGTCACCGATCAGCAGACTGTCACACTGCGTGTAGTTCCTGCTGTCCTTGGCTTTTGGGTGCATCGACACTAGCCCACGATAGGTGTTCTGGGCCTTACCCGCACTGATGCCCTTGGACACGATGCGCGACTTGGTGTTTTTGCCCAGATGTATCATCTTTGTGCCGGTATCAGCCTGCTGATAATTGTTGGCAATCGCGATCGAATAGAATTCACCCTGGCTTTCATTGCCGCGCAGGATGCAGGACGGGTATTTCCATGTCACGGCCGATCCGGTTTCCACCTGCGTCCACATCACCTTCGACCGGTCACCCCGGCAGTCGGCGCGTTTGGTCACGAAGTTATAGATACCGCCCTTGCCGTTTTCATCCCCCGGAAACCAGTTCTGAACGGTCGAGTATTTCACCTCGGCATCTTCTTCGACGATGATCTCGACCACGGCAGCATGCAGTTGTGCCGTGTCACGCTGGGGTGCAGTACAGCCTTCCAGATATGAGACGTACGAGCCCTTGTCAGCAATGATCAGGGTGCGTTCGAACTGACCGGTGTTCTCGGCGTTGATGCGGAAATACGTGCTTAGTTCCATCGGGCAGCGAACGCCCGGCGGGATGTAGACGAATGAGCCATCCGAGAATACAGCTGAATTCAACGTTGCATAGAAATTGTCCGATACGGGAACCACGGTTCCCAGGTACTTCTTGACCAGCTCAGGATGCTCTTTGATCGCCTCAGAGATCGAGCAGAAGATCACGCCTGCCTTTTTCAGTTCGGCCTGAAAGGTCGTGCCCACGGAAACCGAGTCAAACACTGCATCAACCGCTACCTTGCGGCCTTCGGCAGGTGCATCCTCTGCACCTTCAACACCCGCCAGAATCATCTGTTCTTTCAGAGGGATACCAAGCTTTTCGTAAGTGGCGAGCAGCTTTGGATCAACCTCATCCAGAGATTTGGGCTTCTCTTCCATCGATTTGGGGCGGGCATAGTAGTACTGGTTCTGAAAATCGATTGGAGGATAGTGAACCATGGCCCATTTGGGCTCTTCCATTTTTGTCCAACGCTCGAAAGCGGCCAGACGCCATTCGGTCATCCACTCAGGCTCATCGTTTTTCCCCGAGATCAGACGGACGATATCCGGGTTCACGCCTTTGGGCGCGTATTCCATCTCGATATCGGTGTCCCAGCCATATTTGTATGTGCCGACCTCGCGAACCGCGTCCACGGTTTCCTGATCGACACCTTCTTTTACCTGGGTCTGGTCCAAAGCGGCCATGACTTACCCTCCGTCAGATCACGCAGCCCGCGCGCGATGCTTTTTCTCTTTTTCAAGCCACGTTTCGGCGAAACGCAGCACATCTTCTTCAGTCGTCTCTGGCCCCAACGATACGCGGATTGCGCATGACGCCACCGTCTCATCAAATCCCATTGCTGTCAGAACCCGACTGGTTTTAACTTTGCCGCTGGAACAGGCGGATCCCGCACTGATGGCAAAGCCCGACAAATCCATCTGCATCACCTGCGTTTCGCCTTTCCAGCCGGGCGTCGCAAAACACAGGGTATTCGGGAGTCGCTCCTGATCTTTCCCGACAAAAATAGTAGATATTGAACCAGCCTCAAGGGCGTTTTCTAGAATATTTCTAAGTTCTCTGACTTTTTCCCATACTCCATCAGCCAGATCGCGCTGAGCAGCTTCGGCAGCCGCGCCAAATCCGGCGATACCCACCACATTTTCAGTTCCGGATCTTCGCCCCAACTCCTGACCGCCGCCGCTGGCCAAAGGTTCGATATCGACACCTTGCCGCAGGATCAAAGCGCCAACACCTTTTGGCCCGCCAATCTTGTGCGCCGACAGGATCGCCATATCTGCGCCGCTCCAGGCAAAAGAAAACGGAATGCGTCCGACAACCTGCGTAATATCAAGCAACAGCCAATCAGCGCGCCGCGCGCCATAGGGCCACTGGTTCTCGACTTTCTGTGGCGGCTTCGTGATGACTCCGGTCTCGGAGTTCGCAAGCCCCATCGCCATTATGTGCCCAGGGCCAAAGGGATGCTCGCTGCAATGGGTCAAGTCGAAATGCGACCATAGCGCATCGTGGGCGGTGCTGTCGACAAAGACGTCGCAGCCTTCGGGGCGGTTTTGCAGAACCCGCGCCGCTTCGGTCGCGCCAGAGGTAAATATGACCTCTTGCGGACGGCAACCGACGGCATCGGCGACCTGCGCCCGCGCACGTTCAACCAACGCTTTTGCGGCACGCCCTTCTGCATGAACAGATGACGGGTTCCCGACCACATCCATCGCCGCGATCATCGCTTCGCGTGCTTCGGGTCGCAGCGGCGTGGTCGCGTTATGATCCAGATAAACACGTTTCATGGATACATCTTTTCCCGCACGGAACTCATATGCATGTTCGACTTACCCAGCTCATTCATCCACGACGGAAAACAGGCTTGGAACTGCCGGGCAAGGCGCAAGGTCGTTCCTGATCACATCCGACAGGCGCGTCTGATGCAAAAAGACATAAACATGCGCGCTTAGGCTTTCCCACAAGCGGTTCGTCAAGGATTGCGCCCTGCTGCCCGATGACGCACCGGATGCTCCGGCCCCTTTTTGCAGGGCATCAACCGTCTCATCCACGGCCGCAAGAACCTCGACCACGCGAATCTCGGAGGCGGGACGTGCAAGACGATACCCTCCACCGGGCCCACGGACTGATGCAACCAGTTCCGCGCGACGCAGCTTGACGAAGAGCTGCTCAAGATACGGCAGAGAAATGTCCTGCCGTTCCGAGATTTCGCCCAGGGTTACCAGCCGGTCTGTTGGCTGAAGCGCAATATCCGCCAAAGCGACCATTGCGTAACGCCCTTTGGTCGAAAGCTTCATTCCCTGCCCCCTTTTAGCCGGATCTGCGCGAAATCATTGACGCCGACGCTGCCAGTGCGTATCTCCGACTGACAGCGCGATTGCGCCAAGCAATGTAATTAGAACCGTTCTAAGGTGTCCGACGATTATAGTCAAGTATATCCGGATACCCGCACGAAAATGACAGGACCAAAGCACACATGCCCGAGGTGATTTTTCCCGGACCCGAAGGCCGCCTGGAAGGCCGCTACCACCCGCAAAAGGAAAAAGACGCACCGATCGCTATCGTGCTTCACCCGCATCCTCAGTTCGGCGGGACTATGAACAACAAGGTGGTCTATAACCTGCACTATGCCTTTTACAACATGGGCTTCACCGTGCTGCGCTTTAACTTCCGCGGCGTCGGTCGCAGCCAGGGCGAATATGATCAGGGCGTAGGCGAGCTGAGCGATGCGGCATCTGCGCTGGATTACCTGCAATCCATGAACAACAACTCGAAACACTGCTGGGTTGCGGGCTTTTCGTTTGGGGCGTGGATTGGAATGCAGTTGCTGATGCGCCGCCCCGAAATCACGGGTTTCATTAGCGTGTCACCGCCTGCCAACATGTATGACTTTTCCTTCCTTGCGCCCTGCCCGTCTTCGGGTCTGATCATCAACGGATCGGCTGACCGTGTGGCACCACCAGCGGATACCACCGCGCTGGTCAACAAGCTGCACGAGCAAAAAGGAATCACAATCACCCATAACGAGGTTGAGGGCGCGGATCATTTCTTCCAGGAACGCCACATGGACACGCTGATCACAGATGTCAGCGACTATGTGAAACGTCGGCTGACCGAGAACACCCGCTAATGTCCGACACCATCACATCGCTCGCGGCCAAACTGGCCGAAGATACGATGAAGGTCATGGACGAAACTGGCGAAGACCGGTTCTTCGTGGAGGTAGGTGAAGTGCTTGGTGCGGCGTCGCAATCACTGGAAGAGGCTTTCCTGACGGAAATCCGCGTGCGTCTGGCCGAACGCAAGGCCAGACAATTCGTGATCAAGCGCCTCGCCACGCATCGCGCGAAACTCAAGGCGATTGAAAAGCAATGACCGATCGCCTGGCTGCGCAGGTCGCATTTCTGAAACGGGCCGACAATCTGAAACTGGTCGAGCGGGCAAATGTCCTGCTTGACCAGTCAAGGCCCGAAAACTCTGCTGAACACAGCTGGCACTTGGCTTTGTGGGCAATGGTCATGGCACCGCTGGCCGGGCCGGACATCTCGGTCGACCGGGTCATCCGCATGTTGCTACTGCATGATCTGGTTGAGATCGTGACAGGTGATCACCCGATTCACCTCAACACGGATTGGGACACCGTGGCCGAGGCTGAACAGGCTGCCGCACAGGAATTGTTTGGCCTGTTGCCCGACGAACAAGCGCAGGAATTTCTTTCGCTCTGGCACGAATTCGAGGCTGACCAAACCCCGGATGCCCGGTTTGCCAAGATTCTGGATCGCTGCCAGCCGCTGTTTCAGGTTCTGTGCGCCACCGACCCACGAGAGGATCATGTGGAGATTGCGCGGTCAAATCTGGCAGACGGGCGCGCAGCGTATCTGGCCCATACGTTTCCAATGGCCCACCAGCATGCCACTAACCTCTTGACCAACTCGGCCCCTCAGGATGACGCATTCACGAAAAGATTGGCATTTCTCACAGAAGCGGACCAGTTGAAATCCGTTCTGCGCGCCTCACGCCTGATGGCCAGTGACAGGTTCGAGAATTCGGCTGAACATTCGTGGCATGTCATGCTCTACGCATGGGTATTGTCGGAATACGCGCATTCGGACGTTCAAGTGGACCGAACCCTCCAGATGTTGCTTTTGCACGATGTTGTCGAAATCGACGCGGGCGACCACCCGATCCACGGACATGTCGACCACGCGGAACAGGAAGCCAAGGAACAGGCCGCCGCCAAGCGATTGTTTGGCCTTTTGCCTGACTGTCAACACAGGCCATTTACTGAACTTTGGCACGAGTTTGAGGCAGCTGAGACCGCAGAAGCCAGGTTTGCAAAGGCTGTTGACCGCTTTCAGACACCCATAGCAAATCTGGAAACAGGTGGCGGCTCATGGGTCGAATACAAAGTGAAATTCGACCAGATTGTAACGCGTGTCCGACCAGCTATTGCAGCGGGAGCGCCTCAGCTGTGGGACTGGCTGCAACCGCAACTGGTTGCGCATTTCGAAAATGGCAAAACAACCGATCCTCAAGCATAAAAAAAGGAGCCTGAAGGCTCCTTCTTTCTTGCTCGGTTTCTAGCGGCGTTCAAAAAACACTACTACCATCAAACTGTTGAACCAAGTTGGCTGCATTCACTTCGACGGACCCCCCGTCAGCAAGCCACCCAATCGCCACTATCAGACCCGAAGCAAATATGATTGATTTCGCAAATAACGTCATCGCTCAAAACTCGTTAACAAAATGAAAAAATATACGGCGAATATTACATTCATTCGACTGAAAAAACAGTCAGGTATACCTGACCCAAGGTAATCTTGTAGACAACATGACGGCCCGCGTATTTCACTCACACAAATCGCTCTCAAGCCACCCGACGCACCCTTTTCCGAGGTATTCAATGCCCCAAGCCTATCTGTATCTGTTGCTGGCTGTGCTGGCTGAAACCATTGGCACAACGGCCCTGCAAGCCAGCCAGCAGTTTACGCGGTTCTGGCCATCCGTGATCGTTATCGTTGGGTACGCGTTTGCATTCTACCTTTTGGCGATGACGTTGAAGGTCATGCCTGTCGGCATTGTTTATGCTATCTGGTCCGGACTAGGCATCTTCCTGATCGCGCTCATCGGTTTTATCGTTTTCGGTCAGCGTTTGGATTGGCCGGCAATACTCGGATTGGCGATGATTCTGGCGGGAATCCTGATCATTCACCTCTTTTCAAAGACTGCCGGGCACTGAAGGCCGGTTAGGGCTGGTATATTTTGCCGCGCCGCGTTATGCGCGCGGCAACTTCCCGTTCAAAGGCTGACCTCTCATGGACCTGCGCAACATCGCAATCATCGCTCACGTGGACCACGGCAAAACGACCCTGGTGGACGAGCTGCTCAAACAATCCGGTGCATTCCGGGAAAATCAGGCCGTCGCGGAACGCGCCATGGACAGTAACGACCTGGAGCGTGAACGCGGCATCACCATCCTGGCCAAGGCCACCTCGGTTGAGTGGAAAGACACGCGCATCAATATTGTCGACACCCCTGGCCACGCCGATTTCGGCGGCGAGGTCGAGCGCATCCTCAGCATGGTCGACGGTGTTGTTCTGTTGGTGGACGCCGCAGAAGGCCCGATGCCCCAGACCAAGTTTGTAACGTCCAAGGCACTGGCGCTGGGCCTACGCCCGATCGTGGTTCTGAACAAGGTCGACAAGCCGGATGCCGAACCTGACCGCGCACTGGACGAATGCTTTGACCTGTTCGCCAATCTCGGCGCGGATGACGACCAGTTGGATTTTCCTTCAATGTACGCCTCGGGCCGTTCGGGCTGGGCGGATATGGAGTTGGACGGTCCCCGCAAAGACTTGAGCGCGCTATTCGACCTGATCGTCGATCATGTCCCTGCCCCGAAGCAGGTCGAACACAAAAATGAACCCTTCCGGATGCTGGCCACGACATTGGGCAGCGATCCCTTCATCGGTCGTATCCTGACCGGTCGCGTGGAAAGCGGCACGCTGAAGGCTGGCGACAACCTCAAGGCGCTCAGCCGCGATGGTTCGGTCATCGAAAACTTCCGCGCCACGAAAATCCTGGCGTTCCGGGGACTGGCCCAGCAGCCCATTGACGTGGCCGAAGCAGGCGACATCGTGACCATCGCTGGCATGAGCAAAGCCACCGTAGCGGATTCGCTGGTTGCCCCTCAGGTCACTGAGGCCCTGCCCGCACAGCCCATCGATCCACCGACCATTACCGTGACCTTCGGTATCAATGATTCTCCCTTGGCAGGCCGTGACGGCAAAAAAGTTCAATCTCGCGTCATTCGTGACCGCCTGATGAAGGAAGCCGAGTCGAACGTCGCCATCCGTGTCACCGACACCCCCGGCGGTGAGGCGTTCGAGGTTGCGGGCCGCGGCGAGTTGCAAATGGGTGTTCTGATCGAGAATATGCGCCGAGAAGGCTTTGAGCTCAGCATCTCGCGCCCGCAGGTTCTGTTCCGTGAAGAAGACGGGCAGCGGCTTGAGCCCATCGAAGAAGTTACCATTGACGTGGATGACGAATATTCTGGTTCCGTAATTGAAAAGGTTACCGGCGCACGTAAGGGTGAACTGGTCGAGATGCGCCCAGCCGGTACGGGCAAGACGCGGATCATCGCCCATGTCCCGTCCCGCGGTCTGATTGGTTACCATGGCGAATTCCTGACCGACACGCGCGGTACGGGTGTACTTAACCGCGTGTTCCATGACTGGGCGCCACATAAGGGGCAGATTCCGGGCCGTCGCGCAGGTGTTCTGATCTCGATGGAGAAAGGTCAGGCCGTGGCTTATGCGCTGTGGAACCTGGAAGAGCGTGGCCGCATGTTTGTTGGTCCCCAAACAGACGTGTACCAGGGTATGGTGATCGGCGAACACTCGCGCGACAACGATCTGGAAGTGAACCCGCTCAAAGGCAAGAAGTTGACAAACGTACGCGCCAGTGGATCCGACGACGCGGTCCGCCTGACGCCGCATATCCAGTTCTCACTGGAGGAGGCAATTGCCTATATCGACGATGATGAACTTGTGGAAGTCACACCAAACGCGGTGCGTCTGCGGAAGCGTTTTCTTGACCCGCACGAGCGTAAGCGGATGGCCAAATCTGCCTAGAACACCCTCAGGTTGCAAACTGACCAAACGGAAACAATGGCATTAGTGTGGCAAATTTGCTTCCAATTCGACAAAAGACGAAATCAGAAAAACCGGGCTCACTGCCCGGTTTTTATTTGAAAAATAACAGCTTTCTCCATATGACTGAAGGTTTCTGACACAAACCTCACCAACAAGATATTGTAGGCGCCCTCAAATTATGGTCAAAACACGTCAGAAGTGTGACGTCCTTCACAAACACCGACACGGGAATGGTGCATAGAAGGACGAAGTTTAGTTATCGAGTTCCAAGGAGTTCAAAATGGGTAATAGAGCTCGTAAGTTTCCGCTGTTTTTTATTGCGACAACTTTTCTGCTTTCACCTGCCGGTGAAACCTTTGCCGCTGGGACATGTACAGTTGCAACAGCGCGGCAATCCGCTGCGTCCGCTCAGGTTTTATGCGAATGCGATGCCGTGACATCCGGCATGATCCGCTATATTCAACGTCGCCATGACTTCGATCAGATACTGGCGCGCGTAGGTGCAGAATGCGCCCCACTGGCGGGCCTGCTGAGTGACTTCCCGACCGCATCGATCGGTGTCTCAGACCAGAGATCTGGAGACGGACCTTCCCAGGAAAACGGCACGACCTCCAATGGCGGCGGTGGTAACCCAACCGGGGGTGAAGAACCCGGTGGTGAAGAACCCGGTGGTGAAGAGCCCGGTGGTGAAGAGCCCGGTGGTGAAGAGCCCGGCGGTGAAGAGCCCGGCGGTGAAGAGCCCGGTGGTGAAGAGCCCGGCGGTGAAGAGCCCGGTGGTGAAGAGCCCGGCGGAGAAGAGCCCGGTGGTGAAGAGCCCGGCGGAGAAGAGCCCGGTGGTGAAGAGCCCGGTGGTGAAGAGCCCAAGAATATGGAGCAACAAGTCAGCGAACGCGCCCAAGGAATGCGGAGCGCATTTGATGGCAAAAACTCCGCTGGCCGTGGCCTCGGGAATAGAGAGCGCCGATAAGCAAAACGTCCGGATTTCCCTTTCCGAACGTCAGGTTATCGACAGCACTGTCGGGCGCAGATCACCGCTGCGCCCACGACAACACTTAGTTCTTCGCTGATATCAGCTGCGTCCGTAAACGCCAACCCATTGACTGGGCCGCTTCGGATTCTGCATTCGCAAAAACAGGTAGCGCGTAGCTGTCCAGGGTTTGATCCGGTTTGTAAGATTATCCAGAATCAGGTCGCCCTGTGCCGAACGGTAAACCAGAACCGCATGAGGTGTCCGACGTGTGTCCAGTACGGTTGCAATCAAAAGCTTTCTTGGATCAACCCCGGCATGGATCAGATCTCTTTTCTTCAACAAAGCAAAGTCTTCGCAGTCACCGCCTCTGGATGTTGGCAGCGCCCATCGCTCTCGCATTTTATACTGGGACTGATCTGTAACTTCACGGGTCGACGCGTTTACGCGGCGATTCACCTGATTTACCACCTTCAGCTCTTGCTGGCTGGAAAGTTTGACCGAGCGTTTAGCGGCGCAAGCCCAGTCATACTGGCTGCAAAGGTTGATTGCACCTGAAGGCGGTGGCGAAGACGCGATGAATGGAATAAAGACACCGTCGGAAGCGTGGGCAGCAGGTGCTAAAGCCAAGCCACCGATGCACACGGCGCAGATACCCAATGCACGCGCCGCAACCGATACAGGCACGGAAACACACCTCTTGGTTAAATTCGCTAATGAAATCATGCGAGTTCCCCGATCCGATGTTCTTCGAATGATTACATGGCCACCTGCACCACATTCTGTTTCTTGAAACTATCTGTGATCAGGTGTTACGCGCAATCTTTTGAGACCTTGCAAAGGAAACAGGGCAGAAATTCGTCCGAGAATCTGACAATTTCACGTAAGAATTTTGTTGGCGGGGCCACAATTCGGCCAGGAACCATTCAACAGAACAGGAGCATTGAAGGATAAGTGATTGAATTAAATCAATTAAGCAAAAAACAGCCCGCTGTCGCGGGCTAATCAGTATCAATCAAACATGACATAAGCCGAATCTTGCTCATTCACTGCCGGTTTTCTTGGAAATATCAGTGCCTTGGAAGCAAGCCCCGAATGTCACTCGGTGATTTCCACCACAACCAGTTCACGTTCGCTTGCTCCACGCGCGTGATTCAGGGCCTGCTGGTACTCATCCGAGTGATAGCATTCAACCGCAGCCTCCAGCGTTGGGAAGCGCGCCACTACGTTTCGTGGACGTTCCTTACCTTCCAGCTGAACGTACCGTGCAGCACGGGCGATAAACTCGCCCCCGTGCTTGGCGATGGCCGGTCCGGCCAGTTCCGCGTATTTGCCGTAAGCCTCAGTGTTCGTCACCGTGACATGTGCAATCCAAAGAGCAGCCATATTATCCTCCCAAAACCTGTTGTGCGGCCTTGATTGCCGCATCTGCATTTGATGCATCCTTGCCGCCGCCCTGGGCCATATCAGGACGACCGCCGCCGCCTTTTCCGCCCAACTCGATTACCGCAGCTTTGACAAGATCCACCGCCGAAATCTGTCCGGTCAGGTCTTCTGTCACACCAGCCGCAACGGCCGCCTTGCCGCCCGTATCCGCAATCAGCAACACCGCACCCGATCCAAGGCGGTTTTTGTGTTCGTCGATCAACGCGGGAAGGTCCTTGCCTGAAACACCGCTGAGCGCTTGTGCCAGGAATTTCACACCGTTTACATCCCGCGCCTCGGCACCACCGCTCTGACCGGCCCCGCCAGCCATAGCCAGATCCCGGCGCAACTGAGCCACTTCGTTCTGCAAGGCCTTGCGTTCGTCCAGAAGGCTTTTCACGCGCGCCACCACGTCGTCCGGTTGCGCTTTCAGTTCCGATGCCACCTGAGCCAGACGTTGATCCTGAGCTGAAAGATAGCGGAAGGCTTCACCCCCGGTCAGCGCTTCGATCCGACGCACACCTGCACTGCTGGCGCTGTCACCCAACACAACAAAGGTGCCGATATCACCTGTCTGGCGCACATGTGTGCCGCCACAGAGTTCTATCGACCATGTATCGCCTTCATGGCCTTTGCCTGTTGGCGCCTTGCCCATGGAGACGACACGAACCTCGTCACCATATTTCTCGCCGAACAAGGCCTGCGCGCCCAATGCGCGCGCGTCGTCAGGTGTCATGACCCGGGTTTCAACGATCGAATTCTGGCGGATGAAATCGTTCACCTCACGTTCGACTTTTTGAATTTCCTCCAGGCTCAGCGCTTTGGAATGACTGAAGTCAAACCGCAAACGATCCGCCGCGTTCAGCGAGCCGCGCTGCGCCACGTGATCACCCAGCGTTTCGCGCAACGCTTCATGCAGCAGGTGCGTGGCCGAATGGTTGGCGCGAATGGCGGAACGGCGGGCGTGATCAACTTCAAGCTCTACCGCGTCGCCCTTGCAAATGACTCCGCTTTGAACCGCCACCTTATGAGCATAGACCTTGCCGTCGGCAAACTTCCTCGTGTCCTCCACGCGGCTCAGGTGATCGCGATCCTCCAGCCGACGCAACGCGCCAGTATCACCGACCTGACCACCGGCCTCTCCATAGAACGGGGTCTGGTTCACGACGACCCAACCGCTGCTGCCCGCGTCGATCTTGTCGACCAGCGAACCATCAACAACGAGGGCGGCAACCTGCGCTTCGGCTTTCTCAGTATCGTAGCCCAGGAAATCCGTCGCACCGGCTGCATCCAGAACATCGAACCATACGACCTGATCCGCTGCTTCACCTGACCCGGCCCATGCGGCACGTGCCTTGGCCTTTTGTTCGGCCATCGCGGTATCAAAACCGTCCGTGTCAACGCTCAGGCCCTTTTCACGCAGCGCATCCTGCGTAAGATCCAGAGGGAAGCCATAAGTGTCGTAAAGCTTAAAGGCTGCTTCACCTGACAGGGGCGCCCCCTCGGAAAGCCCCGAAACCTCATCATCCAGCAACTTCAGACCACGGTCCAGTGTCTGCTTGAACCGGGTTTCTTCCAGCAGCAGCGTCTCTTCGATAAGCGGTTGCGCCTGTTTCAGTTCAGAATAATGCCCACCCATCTGCTGCACCAGCGTAGGCACCAGGCGATGCATGACAGGATCCTTTGCGCCCAGCAGGTGCGCATGGCGCATGGCGCGGCGCATGATCCGGCGCAGAACGTATCCGCGGCCGTCATTGCTGGGCATCACACCGTCTGCAATCAGGAACGAGGTCGACCGCAGGTGATCCGCGATCACCCTGTGATGCACGTTCTGGTCGCCATAGGGGTCGACACCGGTCGCGTCTGCCGAAGCCTCAATCAAGGTCTTGAACAGGTCGGTGTCATAATTGTCATGACTGCCCTGCAACAGCGCCCCAATCCGTTCGAGCCCCATACCGGTATCGATGGACTGCATGTCAAGCTCGACCATCGAGCCATCTTCGAACTGCTCGTTCTGCATGAAAACGACGTTCCAGATTTCGATGAACCGGTCGCCATCCTCCTCGGGTGATCCCGGAGGGCCACCCCAGATGTGATCGCCGTGATCATAGAAGATCTCGGTGCACGGGCCGCAAGGTCCGGTCGGACCCATCTGCCAGAAATTGTCATTGGTGGCGATACGAATGATCCGGTCCTCGGGCACACCGACCTTTTTCCAGATTTCAAAGGCTTCATCATCCGTGTGGTAGACGGTCGTCAACAGGCGGGTCTTGTCGATACCGAATTCCTTGGTGATCAGTTCCCAGGCAAATGGGATCGCTTCATGTTTGAAATAATCCCCGAATGAGAAGTTTCCCAGCATCTCAAAAAACGTATGATGACGCGCCGTATAGCCAACATTGTCGAGATCGTTGTGCTTGCCACCCGCACGCACACATTTCTGCGCCGTAGTGGCGCGTTTGTAATCGCGGGTTTCCAGACCGGTGAACAGGTTCTTGAACTGCACCATACCTGAGTTCACGAACATCAGCGTCGGGTCATTGCGCGGCACCAGCGGGCTGGACGCGACGACCTCATGCCCTTGTTTTTCAAAGTAGTTCAGAAAAGTCGATCGGATGTCGTTCAGGATTGGCATAGGGCTCTCTCGGCGCACATATATCTTGGTCTCCGTTGGTTTAGCCCCCTGTCAGGTGAGTGTCCACAGGAGAGGCACACAGGAACGAAACAAGGCGACCCGATCAGGTCGCCTTGTTTCAACTGTTAAAGTCTTTGCGCAGATGTCAGGGGTTACCCACCTCAGGACATCAGGCCTCCAGAATATCGTCATCCTCGGCAACGTCTGGCGACATATCGAATTCCAGCCCATGCGCCGCGCGGATCTTGTCTTCGATGTCCAGCGCCACCCGGCTGTTTTCCCGCAGGTATTGTTTGGCGTTCTCGCGCCCCTGCCCGATCCGCTCATCACCATAGCTGAACCAGGATCCCGACTTTTCAACAACACCGGCTTTGACACCCAAATCCAGCAACTCGCCCATCTTCGAGATGCCTTCGCCATACATGATGTCGAACTCGACCTGCTTGAACGGCGGTGCGACTTTGTTCTTCACAACTTTGACACGGGTCTGGTTCCCGACAACTTCGTCCCGATCCTTGATCGCGCCAATCCGGCGGATATCCAGCCGAACCGAGCTGTAGAATTTCAGCGCATTGCCACCGGTTGTGGTTTCCGGGCTGCCGAACATCACGCCGATCTTCATCCGAATCTGGTTGATAAAGATGACCATGCAGTTCGAGCGACTGATCGAGCCGGTCAGTTTGCGCATCGCCTGGCTCATCAGCCGGGCCTGCACACCGACACTGCTGTCGCCCATGTCCCCTTCGAGTTCCGATTTCGGCGTCAGGGCAGCGACCGAGTCGACAACAACCATATTGACCGCGCCCGAGCGCACCAGTGTATCGGTGATTTCAAGCGCCTGCTCACCGGTATCGGGCTGCGAGATCAGGAGCTCATCCAGATCAACACCCAGCTTTCGGGCATATTGCGGGTCCAGTGCGTGTTCTGCATCCACGAACGCGCAAACTCCACCCCGCTTTTGCTGCTCAGCAATGCAATGAAGGGTCAAAGTGGTTTTGCCCGAGCTCTCAGGCCCGTAGATCTCAACAATGCGCCCCATCGGCAGTCCACCGATACCCAGCGCGATATCCAGACCCAGCGAGCCGGTCGAGCACGCCTCGATGTCCTGCCGGGCATCTTCGCCCAGCTTCATGATCGACCCTTTGCCGAACTGCCGTTCGATCTGGGCCAGCGCACTGTCGAGCGCCTTTTGCTTGTCTGCGTTTTTCTTGTCGCTCATTGTCAGAAGATCCGCCATTGTCCTGTCGCCTTCCCTTTTGTCACACCCTTAATCGGGCGGCAATCGCTGCTTTGTTCGCCTCTTGTTCCTTATGAGATCAAAAAGAGAACATTTCAACTAAAACTTACAGAAATCAGTCTTCTGCAATTGTGTTAAAGAGTCGTTTACGACAATCTGCACAAGTAACATGGCAACCTTGGGAACCGATAGATGCTTGTTTTTTATAAAGAACGACTAGCTTTTCTTTCAGTCCCCAAGACCGGTAGCACGGCTTATCACACGGCGTTGCGTGACCGGGCCGATCTCATCGTGACACATCCGCCAGAGCTGAAACACGCCCCGGTGCGTCGGTATGACCGGTTTTTCCAGACCATGTTTCGAAAACTGTTTGATACCGAGATGGAAATTATGGCCGTTGTGCGCGAACCGTTGGATTGGCTGGGCAGCTGGTACCGGTTCCGCAGTCGCGAAGACTTGATAGGTCAACCGCGCTCGACACGTGACATGAATTTTGACGCCTTCGTGCAAGCCTATTTGCAGGACACACGTCCCGAGTTCGCCAATGTCGGCAGCCAGGCGCAATTCTTCCGTACTCGCAACGACAGTTCTGGCGCTCGTCATATCTTCAAATTCGAGCATCAAGACAAGGTGTTGGACTTTCTGCAAACACGTCTGGACATGCAGATCGACCTGAAGCGCGAAAACGTTTCGCCTCCGGGAGATTTGCATCTGTCACCTGCGACCGAACAGAAGTTTCGAAATGCCTTCCCGGAAGAATTTGCGCTGCACAAAGCCGCAATGTGATCCATCAGTTGAGTTGTTGAAACACGGCCTCAGTCAGTTGGTTGAGGGAAAACGGCTTGGGCAGAAAGGTTGAGTTGGAAATATCCGGTCCAGTATCGCCGAATACACCTTCAGTATACCCGGACACGAAGATCACACGCGCGTCCGGGCGCGTCTCCCTAGCCTTGCGAACCCATGTGGGCCCGTCCATTCCCGGCATGACAACATCTGTGACGAATACGTCGACACTTAACGCGGAATCTTCAAGCAGTCGAAGCGCCTCTTCTGCCGAGTCCGCCTCGAGCACGGTGTAACCCTTCAGTCGCAGCGCGCGCGTTGCAAAGGCGCGAACTGGTGCCTCATCCTCAACCAGCAGCACCACGCCCTCACCCTGTCTGGTGCTCTGGGCTTCGGGCTGGACTGGCAATTCGGCTTCGACATGGGTCGCTGTCTCGCAAATCGGAAGAAAGACAGTGAACTCGGTGCCCCGTTCAATCGCACTGTCGACAAATATGAACCCGCCGGTTTGCTTGACGATCCCCGTAGGCCGTTGACAGCCCAAGGCCAGTGCCTTCACCAGTTCGTTTCGTGGTGTAGAAAGGTTCGAAAATCTTCTGCAGCTTGTCTGCTGGGATACCAACGCCGCTATCTACAACTTTGACTGCCACATAATCGCCCGGTTGCACGGTTGCCCTGTCCCGCATCAGAGGCTGCGAAAGGGTCAACACACTGGTTTCAATGCGAATTTCGCCTCCGTCCGGCATGGCATCCCGCGCATTAACGACAAGGTTCATCAGCACCTGCTCGAGTTGACGCTTGTCTGCCCGCACGGGTTTGAGCACCGGATCGTGGCTCAGCGTCAATTGCACCTTCTCGCCAACCAGACGGTTCAGCAGGTGAATAAGGTCCGAGATCGTGTCACGCAGATCCAACACTTCGGGCCTGAGGGTCTGTTTTCGCGAAAACGCCAAAAGCTGACTGACCAACGCGGCGGCCCGGTTGGCATTCTGATTGATCTGCACCAAATCCCCGTAATCCGGGTCATTCTGGTCATGGCGCAACAGCAGCAGATCGCAGTGACCGGAAATGGCCGTCAGCAGGTTGTTGAAATCATGTGCAACACCTCCGGCCAATTGCCCTACGGCCTGCATCTTCTGGCCCTGAACGAATTGAGCTTCGAGCGTCTTCAGTTCAGTTGCATCGTTCAGAACCGCGATCAGGCATATCTTTCCGTCGACAAACACGCGGCTCAGGGTGACTTGAACAAATATTTCTTTGTCGTCCCTAATGAACCGCAAAAACTCGGATCGCAGCGTTTCTTCATGTGCTTCGGTCCGTTTCAACCAATCCAGCGCAGGGCCACCCATGCCCCGCATGATGTCGCTGATATTACTGCCTTCAAGCTGCTTCTTTCCCAACAGTTTCACCGCCAGCCGATTACTGTCAAGGATGATGCCGTCCTCGGAAAGCCTGAGGATTGGAACCGGAAGGTCAGAGAAGGACGTGACCGCATCCTGTGCGGGTCTCTGCGTGATCGGTAACACACAAAGGCTTCGTTCTGACCCGGATTGAGAAAGTACGGAGACGGCTGCCAGAACATGACCATCGCGGGTCCTGACCGCGTTGACAGCCCCGATCCGCGGTTCGGCTTCGCTGAAAATATCCTGCGCCCCGGCAGGGTGTGCACCAAACAAACGCTCGGCCGTGGCATTGACGCGCAACACGTCACCTTCCCGTCCAAGGGTTACAACCGGCAAACCAAGGGTTTGCCAACTCTCCTGTTGAACACAGCTGAAACTCCAGCAGAACAGCCCCGGCCTCAATTGATGCACGGAAACCGAAATGGTCCGGTCGCCACCGGGAAACTCGCTCTGGGCGCGTCCCGCGGACTGCGCCCGCGATTGCAGGCTTAGTAAAATCGCCGATGGATTGGCAAACTTGGAGCGCAAACAGCGGGCCAGGGTTTCGCCCCGTACGGCCCCCAGCTTTTTCTCCGCCAGGACGTTTGCGGCCAAAATATCACCATACCCGTTTGAGATCACAACTGGAACATCCTCGCGTTCTGCGAAAGCGACAAAAAGGGCTGATATCTGTTGCAAATGCCTGTTTGCAATCGCCCCCTTGATCCCAAACAAAAGCGCCACAACCAGCAGTGAAATGCCTGTTGCCAGCAAACCTTTTGTCCAATCCGACGGCAGAAACCCAACCGCAGGTGCCAAGCTGATCAACAGCGCCACAAACACCAACGACCCGATCCGAAACACCGATGGAGTATCGGCGGTTGAAGGGACTGGAACAAATTCAGTGATGTCAGGCATAAACGGCTCGGGCACAGGTTTTGCGGTAATAACAGGTAGAATTGGTTAACACTCGCCTAACGGCGCTAAAAAACAAATCAGCTACCCAGGGTTGTATTTACCGAAAGATCAGCGCGTCAAGTGTGACGTAAAGAACCCGTCGGACCCGCGCGTTACCTGCCACGCCTGCCGGAAGGTTTCACGCCAGCCCGCATGTTTTGTCAGAAACCTGTCGACAACCGCATCGTTCTCGTCGGCAAGAACCGAACACGTTGCATAAGCCAGCATTCCACCTGCTTGGACCAATGGCGTGATATCTGCGAGAATGTCAGCCTGAATGACCGTGAGTTCTTGCAAACGTTCTTCAGTCAACGCCCATTTGCCTGCCGGTGCGCGCCGCCACGAACCGCTGCCAGAACACGGGGCGTCGGCCAAAACGACGTCAAAAGGCCCGTGACCAGCAAGTTCCGCGCTGTTCAGGATGGTTATTCTGGCCCCTGCCCGCTCTGCCCGCGCTGGAATATCCTTCATTCGGCGCGCATTCACATCATGAGCGTAAACCTCGACACCCTTGTTGGCCGCAATCGCAAGCGACTTGCCACCGCCCCCTGCGCAGTAGTCCAAAACGCGCATTCCAGGGCGCAGATCCAAGGCGGCAACAACCGCCTGACTTGCCGCATCCTGAAGCTCGACCAGGCCCTGAGCGTATGCCTGACTTTGCGCGATCCGGCGCGCGCCCTCTGTCACCTCCAGCCCGGTCTCACATATCGGTGTTGGACGGGCTGAAATACCGTCGGTTGCCAAAGCATCAATCGCCCGGGTTGCATCCGTTTTCAACAGATTGACCCGCAGAAAAACCGGGGCGCGCTCTTGCATTGCCAATGCGCAAGGCACGGCGGCATCGTTCAAGGATGCAACGAACCTTGGCCACAGCCAGTCGGGAAGATCATATCTCTCGGCGTCGGATGTAAAATCCCTTGATACTTCGTCATTTTGAAGGGCTTCTGGCGCGTGGCGGTCACCGGTAAAAAACTCAACCGGATCTTCACCCGATGCGCGAATTGCGCCGATCATCAGGCCGCGGCCAGTTCCGGAACCACCCAACGCAGCAAACGAGCGTTTGCACCGCAAAGCGTCAAACACATGATCGCGAATAGCTGCCCGATCCTTGGAGCCCGCAAACCTGCTTCGCCGCGCCCAGCCGGTCAGCACTTTTTCAACCGGCGCCCCGGCCAGAATTTGATCCAATATTTCAATCGAGGCCTGAACGCGGGCAGCAGGTGTCATCACGGATTACCTTGACTGAAACAGGCCATGACAGGCCAATCCAAAATCACTACGGCACCCCGAGTATGGGTGCCGTATGTCATGCGCAACGGCTTACATCACCCGGTAGTTCGGGCTTTCACGTGTGATCTGAACATCGTGCACGTGGCTCTCTTTCAGACCTGCGCCCGTGATCTTTACGAATTGGCAGTTTCTGCGCATCTCTTCGACAGTCGCGCAGCCGGTGTATCCCATCGCGGCGCGCAAACCACCAACTAGCTGGTGGATCACTGCACTGGCTGATCCTTTGTAAGGAACCTGCCCTTCAATCCCTTCGGGTACCAGCTTGTCATTTGCTGCGTCCTTCTGGAAATACCGATCCGCCGATCCGCGCGCCATCGCACCAAGACTGCCCATACCGCGATAGGATTTGAACGACCGGCCCTGATACAGAATGACCTCACCCGGGCTTTCGTCTGTGCCCGCGATCATCGAACCGACCATGGCGCAGGACGCGCCAGCCGCGATTGCCTTGGCAAAATCGCCCGAGAACTTGATGCCACCATCCGCAATGACCGGAACATCCCCCGCCGCAGCCGCACAATCACTGATCGCGGTCAGCTGAGGTACACCAACGCCCGCCACCATGCGTGTTGTACAGATCGAGCCGGGGCCAATGCCCACCTTGATGGCGTCAGCACCCGCGTCGATCAGTGCCTTGGTCGCCTCGCCTGTGGCCACGTTTCCGGCAATGATCTGGACCTCGTTCGACAGGGTCTTGACCCGTCTGACCGCATCCAGCACGCCCTGAGAATGACCATGCGCCGTATCGACGACAATGATATCCACGCCCGAAGCCACCAGTTGCTCGGACCGCTCAAATCCCGCGTCTCCAACCGAAGTCGCGGCAGCCACTCGCAGGCGGCCAAGCCGGTCTTTGCACGCAGTTGGGTTCAGAACGGCCTGTTCGGTGTCCTTCAGCGTCAGCAGACCTGTCAGTTTTCTCGTGCCATCAACGACAAGCAGTTTTTCGATACGACGGGCCCGCATCAGGCTTTTGGCCTCTTCCAGATCAGCGGGTTCTTTCAGCATTGCCAGGTTTTCCGAGGTCATCATCGCCTTGATCGGCGTGTCGTCTGAATTGGCAAAGCGCATATCCCGGTTGGTCACGATACCAACCACGCGACCATCTGCGTCAACCACCGGGAAACCGGTGAAATTATAGCGCTCGACCAGAGCCTTCGCATCGGCCAGGGTCTGATCCGCACGCAAGGTAACGGGGTTGTAGACGATACCCGATTCGAACCGTTTGACGCGGCGAACCTCGCGAGACTGCTCTTCTACGGAAAGGTTCTTGTGGATGACCCCGATACCTCCCGCCTGTGCCATGGCAATGGCCATGCGCGCCTCGGTCACAGTGTCCATAGCCGAGCTCAGCAGCGGGATGTTCATGGTAATCTCACGCGTGACACGCGTGGTGGTGTTCGCTGTTGCCGGCAGCACTGAAGATGCGGCCGGAACCAGAAGAACGTCGTCAAAGGTGAGTGCCTCACGAATCTGCATCTGAATACCCCATGCAAAAGCCCGTTTGGCGGTGACCCTATTGCATGGATTGAACCAAAGGAAAAGCCCTTGGGGGCAACTCTGTGGCTCCAGTTGCCTATACAGCCGAAGAAAACGACGCATGCCGCGCAAATCGTGCCGCTGATAGCCCTTTCCCTTTGCGCTCAAACCCATATCTTGCCGGGAAAACGCGCGAACACAAAAAGGCATGTCACTCATGACCACCGACCCACTTGTCGTCTTTACCCCGTCCGGCAAACGCGGGCATTTTCCTGTCGGAACGCCCATTCTGACCGCAGCCCGCCAATTGGGAGTGGATCTGGATTCGGTTTGCGGGGGCCGTGGTATCTGTTCAAAGTGTCAGATCACCCCAAGCTATGGCGAGTTTCCCAAGCACGGCGTCACGGTGGCCAAGGATGCGCTGAGCGAATGGAACGCTGTCGAGCAACGATACGACGACAAGCGCGGTCTGAAACCCGGTCGTCGACTGGGCTGTCAGGCTTCGGTTCAGGGCGATGTCGTGATCGACGTACCGCCAGAAAGCCAGGTACATCGTCAGGTCGTTCGCAAGGCCGCCACGGCACGCGCCATCACCATGGATTCAGCAACGCGTCTGTATTTCGTGGTGGTCGAAGAACCCGACATGCATTCGCCAACCGGCGATCTGGAGCGCCTTGAGCGCGCACTGCGCCAGCAGTGGAAAATTGACGTGGTCACAGCGGATCTGTCACTTTTGTCCAAGCTGCAACCGGTTCTGCGCAAAGGCAAATGGGAGGTCACTGTGGCCGTTCACAAAGGTCACAAGGACAGCGTCGCACGCATTGTCGAAATCTGGCCCGGCCTGCACGAAGGCGGGCTGTATGGGCTGGCCATCGACCTTGGCTCAACTACGATTGCGGCTCATCTGACCGACTTGGAAACCGGCGAGGTCAAGGCGTCATCGGGTCTGATGAACCCGCAAATCCGCTTTGGCGAAGATCTGATGAGCCGTGTTTCATATTCCATGATGAACCCCGGCGGGGATCAGGAAATGACAAAAGCCGTGCGCGAGGCGATCAATGATCTGACCACCTCAATCGCTGAAGAAGCTGGGATTGACACCGCGCTGATCGTTGAAACGGTGTTTGTCTGCAACCCGGTCATGCACCATCTGCTGCTGGGTCTGGACCCGGTCGAACTGGGTCAGGCGCCCTTTGCCTTGGCCACGTCCGAGTCGATGTCCCTGCCTGCACGCGAGATGGAACTGACCACCATGAACCCCCGCGCGCAGGTCTATATCCTGCCTTGCATCGCGGGCCACGTAGGCGCGGATTGTGCGGCAGTTGCCCTGTCCGAAGAACCCGGCAAGTCCGAGGATTTGGTTCTGATCGTCGATGTGGGCACCAATGCCGAAATCCTGCTGGGCAACACCAGCCGCGTTCTGGCCTGTTCCTCGCCCACAGGGCCTGCGTTTGAAGGCGCACAGATCAGTTCTGGCCAGCGCGCGGCACCCGGCGCGATCGAGCGGATCGAAATCGATCCCCTTACCAAGGAACCCCGCTTTCGCATCATCGGGTCCGAGAAATGGTCGGACGAAGACGGCTTTGACCTTGATGTCGCCACCACTGGTATCACCGGTATCTGTGGATCGGGCATTATAGAAGCTGTGGCCGAGATGCGTATGGCTGGCCTTCTGGACGAAAGCGGCCTGATCGGATCGGCCGAGCAGACTGGAACGGCCCGCTGCATTCCTGAAGGCCGCACACATGCTTACCTGATTCACGATGCCAGCGCCGAAGGCGGCCCCCGCATCACTGTCACGCAGGGCGACATCCGCGCCATCCAGCTGGCAAAATCCGCGCTTTATGCCGGTGCGCGCCTTCTGATGGACGAGATGGAAGTCGACAAGGTGGATCGTGTGGTTCTGGCCGGTGCCTTTGGCGCTCATATCTCGACCAAGCACGCCATGGTTCTGGGCATGATCCCTGATGCACCGCTGGACAAGGTCACCAGCGCGGGTAACGCCGCTGGTACAGGTGCGCGGATTGCGCTGTGCAATATCGGATCACGCGCTGAAATCGAACGCGTCGTGCGCGAGATCACCAAGATCGAAACCGCAATTGAGCCGAAGTTCCAGGATCATTTCGTGGCCGCCAACGCGATCCCGCACAAAACCGATCCGTTTCCGGAACTGGCGCAGGTTGTCACGCTGCCCAATCCAAGCTTCAACACAGGTGGAGAGAGCGAAACAGGCGGTGGGCGCCGTCGCAGACGCCGCGGTTAGACCAGCATAGGAACGACTCGCAAGTACGCCTCGGGTCGTTCCCCAAACTGGTTTCAGGTTTCGAGACGCACCTCGTCCAGCGACGAAACGCCCATCTGCGCCATGGCAATACTCATTTCATCACTCAGCACAGACCACAGTTGCTCAAGCCCTTCTTCCCCTTCTGCCGCGATTGCAAATTGCAGGATGCGGCCGAAGAAGGCAAAATCTGCGCCGTTTGCCAAGGCTTTCAAAACATCCTCGCCCGAGCGCAAACCGCTGTCGTAAAACAGCGGATATTCCGGACCGACGGCGTTCCGAATTTCAGGCAATACGGCAATCGGCGCGGGCGCACTGTCCAACTGGCGCCCACCGTGGCTTGAGACCTGAATGGCATCGACACCTGCCGACTTGAGGCTCAGCGCGTCCTCTGCATCCAGAACGCCCTTGACCACCAGTGTCCCGGCCCACTGGTCGCGCAGACGGGCCAATATCTCCCACGTCGCCTTGGCCCGGCTTTCCCGGCGATCAAAATCATATCCGTCCATCAGGAAATTCGCCATTTCGGGCTTGCCCCGCAGTAGTGTTGATAGCGACCACCGGGGGTGAAACGCAAAATCAAGCACCTGTTTCGGCCCCATTTTGAATGGCATCCTGAACCCATGGCGCAATTCACGCGGGCGACGTCCCACTTCGGGCACATCCACCGTCAGCACCAGCGTTTCGTACCCCGCAGACTTTGCGCGCTCGACCAGCTTGAACGTGCCACTGCCATCGCCGCTGAAATACAGCTGAAACCAGGCATGTCCTTCTGCCTCGACAATCAGGTCTTCCATCGGGGTTGATGCGACGGTTGATACCCCAAGCGGCACCTCGTACCGCGCCGCAAGACGTGCCAACATCAGATCTGCACCGGGGGCCGACAGATTGCACATGCCCATCGGTGCGATGCCAAACGGGCGTTGGGTCGACCTCCCAAAGACGGAACAAGCAAGCGACCTTTCGCTGACATCTTTCAGAATTCTAGGACGAAGGGTCAGCGCATCCAGTGCAGCCCTGTTTCGGGCTGCGCCAACCTCGGCCCCGGCGGAACCGTCGATATAGTCAAATACCATCCACGGCAGACGCCGCCGCGCGAGGCGGCGGGCGTCCTCGGAACTGTGGATAGCGCTGGATAACATCAGGCCTGTACGGCCTTCATGAACCGGTCGCGGATCACCACCGGATCCATCGTGATAACAGGCATCTTGGCATTTCCGCTTTCGCACTTAGCCACGATGATGGTCATCTGTTTCGAATCCAGCGCTTCTTGCAGCACGCGGCCGGTGTCTTCGGCCTGGCATTCGATGACGCGCTCGCATCCTGCGGCTTCCGCCATTTTCGCCAGAGAGGTCTTCTGCCCAGCATATGTCGGCTGATCCCCTGTGGACCCGTATGACCCATTATCGACGATCAACAGGATATAGTTGTCCGCCACGTTGTTGGCGATGGTCGGCAAGGTACCCAGATTGGTCAGAACCGACCCGTCCCCATCGATCACGATAACCGGCTTGGGCTGCGACAAGGCCAGACCCAGACCGATGGATGAGGCCAGCCCCATCGTGCCCAGCATATAGAAATTGGTAGGCTGGTCATCGATGGCATGCAGTTCCTGACTTGGAATGCCGATGTTACAAACAACAAGCTGATCGCGCAGGATCGGAGCAATTTCTTTCAGAATCTCAGAACGGATCATTGGTCGCCATAGCCTCCCCAGAAACTGGCATCGGTCAGAATGGCGACCGGTTTGTTGCACATAAAGGTGTATTTGAGGATCGTGTCGAGCTCCTCAACATCTGACTGATGGTGGAAGTGATAAGTCGGGATATTCAGCTGAGCCAGCAGCGCTTTGGTATGCACAGCCATTTCAACCTGGCAGGCAACCGGTTCGCGCAGCTCTCCGCGATAGGAAATCAGCATGGGCAAAGGCATTCGGTAAAACTGGATCAGTGTCGCCAGCGTGTTGATCGTCACACCGATTGCGGTGTTTTGCATGATGATCGCGGGACGCTTGCCGCCCATCCATGCCCCGGCGCACAGGCCCATCCCCTCGTCTTCCTTGTTGGACGGGATGTGATAGATGTCCTCTCGCTGGTCGATTTCAGCGATGACGCCTGCCAGTTGCTTGCAGGGGACGGTGGTGACGAACGAGATATCGTTGGCCACCAGATCGTCGGTTATCTTCTTGTCTATGTTCATGGTCGGGCTGTTGGTCCTGTTGGGGCGCTTGGCGCGATTAAGGAAATCAGGTTCTGCGATGCACATGTACAGCGCAGGGGGCATGACGAACAACGCGTGACGCTGTCGATCCCAGAAAGTAGTCGCTTAGATCCGGTTTATGCGAACCTATGACAATGCAGTCCACATTGTTGCTGGTCGCGTAGTCAATGATGGTGCGGGCGGTGTGCCCTTTGATGATTTCGGCTTTCACACCATCCAGCCCGTCAACCTTTTGCAACAAGGCCTGCCTCGCGCGCTCGAACCCTTCGGCCACTGCGGATTTGTCCAGATAGGTGCTGACCGATCCCTGAGGCATTTCGTAGACATGCAAGCCGATGACCTCGGCCCCGTTTTCGGACAAGGCACGCGCGACTTCCAGCGTATGCTGTGAAATGCCGTGATCCAAAGCCATCGGGACCAGAATTTTCTTGTACATGGTGGCCTCCAGTTCTGTCAGGTTTATCCCCAGGGTCTCAGGATAATCTTTGGTGCGGCTACGGAGCCAGAGCGGATATCGCGAAACGCCTGCGCGCCATCGGCCAGTGCACGCTCATCAACCCAATTCAGTGCGCCAAGACGGCCGTCAAAGATCGCCTGAGCCGTGTCGCGGAAATCCTGCGCGGTGTAGGTGTAGGTTCCGATAAAAGTGATCTCCTGCAAGGTCATGCGACGCACGTCCAGACCTCCGGCATCTTCACCCAATCCGACATGCGCGATCACGCCACCCGGCGCGGCCAGGGCCGAAGCGACCGACCGTGTCGCGGCATATCCAACAGCATCAATGACCAACGGGAAAGACCCATTGGGCGCATCCACGAGCGCAAAACTTTCGATTTCCGCCAGATAAGCCCGGCGCAACGCGTTTGGTTCCGCGATTGTAACGTCTTCAATACCCTGTGCCCGCAGGGCCAAGGCTGCTGCAAGGCCAATGGCCCCACCGCCGATCACCAACGCGCGGCGGTCCATCGCAGAATGCAGAGCCTCGATTCCCAATCTGACTGCGTGCCAGCCTACCGCCAGAGGTTCGGCCAACGCAGCCTTGGCGAAAGAGACATCCTCGGGCACATCGACAAGATTTCTGCCGGGCATCGAGACGTATTGCGCGAAAGCGCCTTCGCGCGGTGGCATCGAGATGATCTGACGATCCGGGCAAAGATTTTCGCGACCCGTCCGACATGCAGCGCATTGACCGCAGCTTACCAGCGGATTGATCGTTACCCGATCACCCGCACGTAATCCGTCGACAATGACACCGGCTGCCTCGTGCCCTAGGATCAGGGGCGCTGGGCGACGTGCATCATGGCCCAGATAGGCGTGCATGTCCGATCCGCAGATGCCGACCGCCTCGACCCGGATCAGGTGTTCCGATGCGCCCGGTTCGGCATTCGGCACATCGTCAAACACCATGTGTTCAACATCTTTGTAAACCAGAGCCTTCATTTAGCTGTGAAACCTCCGTCAACCATAAGGACCTGCCCTGTGACATAGTCAGAAGCCTGTGAGCACAAGAACAGGATCGGTCCGTCGATATCCTGCATTCGTCCGTTGCGTCCGATACAGGTTTGCGCGGCGTTCCGTTCTGCGCGCTTGGGGTCGTCGAACACGGCCTGAGTCAGTTCGGTGGGAAAGAACCCCGGGCCGATGGCGTTGGCGGTTATGCCGAAAGGCGACCACGCCTCGGCCATGGCGCGTGTCAACTGCCCGATCCCCGCCTTGGATGCGCCATAGGCGATACCACCTGGAAAAGCGCGCGTTGTTTGCAGCGAGGCGAAATTGACAATACGCCCCCACCCCTTTTCCTTCATCGACGGAACCATCGCCTGACTAAGGAAGAACGGCGCGCTCAGGTTCAGGGCAAGCGTGGCATCCCACCCCTCAGGAGTAACATAATCAGCAGCCTCACGCGCATTCAGGCCAGCCGCATGAACCAGAATGTCGGGGGGGCCAAACTTGGAAGCGACGGCCTGTGTCAACGCATCTACCCCAGCGCGATCTGCAACGTCTGCAACAACCGTTGCAGCACGCGTGCCAATCTCGGCCTGCATCTCCGCCAACGCATCGCTGCGCCGGGCCACGCCGATAACACGGGCACCTGCTGCGGCAAGAGTCCGTGCCACTTGCCGCCCAAGTCCCGAGCTGGCACCGGTGATACACGCCACCCGGCCTGTCAGGTCAAATAAAGTGCGCGGGTCATCCATCGGCAGTCAAGTCGAACTGCTCGTCCGGGAAATACTTCGCAAGACGCACATCTGCTGCACGGGCGTGACCCTCCATTCCTTCTAACCGCGATATCCGCGCGGTCGCTTCGGCAATGGGCTTCGACCCTTCGCGCGTAGCCCGCTGCCACGTCACGATCTTCATGTATTTGTGGACACTCAGCCCGCCAGTATAGCTGGCCGCGCCCGAGGTTGGCAGAACATGGTTCGTACCGGTCGCCTTATCTCCGTATGACACGGTTGTTTCCTCGCCCAGAAACAGCGATCCATAACAGGTCAGTCGTTCCAGCCACCAATCCAGATCCTCAGCCTGAACCGTCAGATGTTCGGGTGCATATTCGTCGGAACAGGCGGCCATCTCTTCGCGGTTGGAACAGACGATAACCTCAGCATAATCGCGCCATGCGGCCGAGGCGTTTTCGCGGTTCAGTTCCGGCAGATCGGCGATGAGCGCAGGTACCAGTTCCATCACCTTTTGCGCAAGGTCGCGATCATCAGTGACCAGCCAGACCGGCGAGTTGTATCCGTGCTCGGCCTGACTGACCAAATCGGTGGCGACGACATGCGCATCGGCAGACTGATCGGCAAGGATCAAACTGTCGGTCGGACCTGCGATCATGTCGATACCAACCTTGCCGTAAAGGATGCGCTTGGCTTCGGCCACGAACTGGTTGCCGGGGCCCACAAGGATGTTGGCGCGCGGCAAACCGAACAGACCGTAAGTCATGGCGGCAACACCCTGCACGCCCCCCATGGCCAGAATGCTGTCGGCCCCGCAGATATGCGCCGCATAAATGATGGCAGGCGCAACCCCTTCGCCAGGGCGCGGAGGCGAGCACGCCGTGATGTGGCGACATCCCGCAACTTTCGCTGTGGTCACTGTCATAATCGCACTGGCGATGTGGCTGTATCGCCCCCCTGGCACGTAACACCCTGCAGCATCCACTGGAATTGCCTTCTGCCCGGCAACGAAGCCCGGAACGATCTCGGTCTGAACGTCAGATACGGTCGCTTTCTGCGTCTCGGCAAAGCGCCGCACATTGTCGTGGGCGAAACGGATGTCGGCCTTCAGCTTTTCGGACACTTTTGCACAGGCGGCCTCAATCTCAGCCGGGGTCAGCAAGACATTCCCTTCGTACTTGTCGAACTTGGCGGCGTATTCTCTTGCCTTTGCATCACCGCCCGCCTCGATATCGGTAAGAATGGTCTTCACCGTATCATGCACCTCTGAGGCGTGTGATTGAGCCGTTAAAGTTGCCTTTTTCAGATATTCACGAGGCATGTTCAGCAGGTCCTATTGGTAGATTTCAGGTAGCAATGTTGTCGACACGGCTGGCACGTAAGCGATCAGGATCACCACGATCAGCATGGTCAATACGAAAGGCACGGCTCGGGCGGCAATCTTCAGAATGGATTCACCGGTAATGCCAGATACGACAAACAGGTTCAGCCCCAGCGGCGGGGTGATAAAGCCCACTCCCAGCGCGGTGATCATCATGATGCAGAACTGGATCTCGTTCATGCCGATATTGTCCGCCAGTGGTTTCAGGATCGGTGCCAGGATCACGATATTCGGCGTCGTCTCCATGACGCAGCCCGCGGCGATCAGGATGCCAATCATCAACAGGATCAGCAGATACGGATCGTCTGTCAGCGAGGTCACCGAAGTTACAAACCCCTGCGGAACACCCATGATCGCCAGCGCCTCGGCCAGCGGTGCCGAAAATGCGATGATCGGCAGGATCACCCCGTTCACCTTGGCAGAGCTGACCAGCATCGACGGAAAGTCGGCCAGTGTCAGTGTACGCAGGATGAAGCCCATGATGATGGTGACGACAACAGCTGTGGCACCAGCCTCAGTCGGTGTCAGGCGCCCCGAGAAGATACCGTAAAAGATAATACCCGGTACGATAAAGGCATACCAGCCGGACCTGAGCGCCTTGCCCAGATTGGCCAACCATTCACCCATGGTCATCATCCCGCCGCCTTCGTATGCATAAAGGCGGTTCATGATGATGTTGGTGATCAGGATCGACACCAGGATAGCCAGACCCGGGATCAGAGCGGCCAGAAAAAGCGTCGATGCGGAGATACCCAGCACAAGGCCGATGATGATATAGGCGATTGAGGGCGGTATCAGGATGCCGGTGCAGGCACCGGCCGCGACCAGAGCACAGGCGTAGGGGCGCGGATACCCGCTTTCCACCAACCGGTTGATGGTCATCCGGCCTACCGCAGCAGCCCCGGCAGCGTCTGATCCCGAAATCGCGGCAAACATTCCGCAGACCAGCACCGTGGCCGATCCAAAGCCCCCCTTGGCGAAGCATGTCAAAGCCTCGGCAACATCCAGAAACTTGCGTGACAACCCTGTCCGAACCAAAACATCCCCGGTCAGGATAAACAAGGGCACAGCAGTCAGGGCAAAAGCGTCAATGCCAGTAAACAGGCTCTCTCCGACAAGGCTGAGAGGAAGGTCACCGGACATGATCAGCATTACAATCGCTGCTGTCCCAATGGCAGCCCAAACGGGCACGGCCAAGGCAATCAGGCCTACGAACAGGATCACCGGCAGGTAAAAATCCCAACCCAGTTCAACGGTTTGATTGAGGGAATTCCAAAGCATCCGGTCTCTCCTCAGTCAAACAGCTTGTCACCTTCGAAGACGGGCGTGCCGTCGCGAAGGCATTTCAGATCGCGTAACAGGGATTGGATCAGCCGCCAGATCATCAGGGCAAACCCGGTCGGCACAGCCATCAGGAACCAAACCTTGGAAATCCGCAAACCGTCCGTAACGGAACCAAACTTGGCCGAAATGTGAACCGCTTCATACGACCAGTAGAGTGCGATGATCGCCACCATGAACATCACCAGATCGCCGAAGATATAAAGCAGTGCTTTGGGGCGCGGCCCGACGTAGTGCATGATCACGTCGATCCGGATATGGGCGCGCTCTTTCACCGCGGCAGCCGCACCGATCCAGGCAAGGTAGATAAAGGAATACCGTACGATTTCTTCGCCCCAGATCGAGGAATAGGCGAATATCTCGCGCCGCAGCACCTCGATGGCCATGGTGATTACCAGCATCACGTAGAACACCAGCAGCAACCAGCGTTCGGCGTTTCGGTCAATGTTCTGAAGAACGGTCATCTGATCCTCCGGCGATGGAACAGCCAAGTCCGCACCTGCCTTGACGGGCCACTGTCGGCCGCGCAGTACAAGATCGTGGACGCCCGCAGGCGCCCACGGGTTTCGCCTTAGGCGTCGTGGACGTAGTATTTGCCCTGCGTACCAGCCGCTTCGACCAGCTTCTCAAAGTTGTCCATCGAACCGGCCAGTTCCGTCTTGAACGGATCCCATTCCGAACGCTGATACCCACCGGCATCCTGCCATTCCGCCAGCTGATCATCGCTGAGCGAATGGAATTCAACACCAGCTTTGTTCAACTCGGCCATGGCATAGGCGCGGGCCGACGGAACTTTGGACAGGTTCTGATGACCGGTCATCTCGGCACCCCACATGATGCCTTCCTGCACGTCTGCAGGCATCGAGTTGAACCACTCCAGATTACAGGAATAAACCTGACTGTCCGGAACGGCCTGCGTAAAGGTCACATGGCTAAGGATGTCCTTGAAACCGAAAACATAAAGCGCCCCGACCGACGGATCGAGCGCGTCGGCAACACCCTGCTTGATCGCAGAAGGTGTTTCGCCCCATGCCACAGGTGTCGGGTTGGCACCGACCATACGATAGTATTGTTGCAGCATCTTTGATCCGGGAACACGGAACTTGATCCCACTCATGTCGCCCGGGGTTATGACCGCATTGCCACCCTGCCGGACAGCGACAACACGCGGATCGATATTCACGTAAAACAGGGCCTTGAAGCCTGCCGCTTCGACCTTGGGGTGGACTTCGCTTTTCCACGTGTCCGAATGGACAAGGTTGGTGAAGCGCTGGTTCGATCCGCACAGATACGGCATGTTGATCAGGTCGACCGTGGACGCGAAAGGTGCAAAATTCGACAGCGAGTGCTGCGCGGCCTGAATGGTTCCACCCTGTACTTTCTGCACCAGCGCGCCGCCTGCGCCAAGCTGGCCGCCGGGGGCCAATTTGACATAGACCTTGCCGTTGGTAGCATTCTGGATGTTTTCCTTCAGGTCCAGCTGCATGATCGGATAGCTGCGCGACGCGCCCAGCACGTAGGCTGTAGCCACCGTCATAACGTGGTCTGCGGCTTTTTCGCGCTCACTCTCTTCTTTTGCGGTTTGCGCGGCAGCCTCGGAAGACCACAATACACCCCCGGCCCCGGCAACCAATGCGGCCGTGAAGGCGCCACTTGCGCTCAGCTTCAGAAAGTTGCGACGTTCCGCTGACGCCAGTTCAATCTTGTCGTTGTTCATGAATTGCCCTCCCAAGCAAAAGTTCAGCCGCCGTCTGTTGCGTTTCGGTCAGCTTCCTTTTTCAGAATTGCGACAACGAACAAAATCGAGGCCGCGAACAGAACCAACATCTCTCCTACGTCGCCGAGAAATGCGCTGCCTGCGAAAGCACCCAGTGCAACGTTTGCGAAATAGATCGCGAAAACGACGATGGATGCAGCAAGGACCATTTCCGGGACTCCCTTTCAGAATCGGCTCAACACCTTTGTAAGCGCTTACATCAATATTGCAAGCGCTTACATTGATGCTTTCATCATTTCAAAAATGCGATTAACTTAAGCCAACCGGAATTGAGAGTTCGAGAATGTCAAAACATCGGTCTGCTCCGACACTGGATGACGTTGCCAAGGCCGCGGGCGTATCGACCGCGACAGTGTCCCGCTGTCTGAACAACCCGCAGCAAGTTGTTGAAGCTACGCGCAAACGTGTCCTTTCGACGGTCGAAGAATTGGGGTACACGCCGAATTTCGCGGCCCGTGTGATGGCGGCAAAGCGGTCATTTACCATTGGTGCCATCATCCCCACCATGGAGAACGCGATATTCGCAAGAGGGTTACAAGCGTTTCAGGAAGAAATTCATCAGCGTGGCTACACGCTGCTGGTCTCCAGCTCAGCTTATGAACCCGAAGCGGAAAAGGATCAGATCCGAACCCTGGTCGCACGGGGTGCGGATGGGCTGTTGCTGATCGGTCATGACAGGGACGCAGATATTTACGATTATCTGGACAGACGGAAAGTGCCCGCGCTGGTTGCCTGGTCCTTTCTGCCGGATAAACCTGTGCCGTCAGTTGGGTTCGACAACCGCAAGGCCATGAAAGCGATGGCAGACCAGATCATCAGACAAGGACATACGCGTCTTGCGACGATATCGGGTATCAGTTCGGGTAATGATCGGGCGCGGCTCAGGATCGCAGGGATAAAAAGCGCCATGGCTGAGCACGGCTTGCAGCCGGATGACCTAATGGTGATCGAAGCCACATATGAGTTCGAAAACGGCGCGACGGCGTTCAGGGATCTCATGGCGAGTGACACACCGCCGACCGCAGTTTTGTGCGGAAACGATGTTCTGGCTGTCGGCGCATTGAGACAGGCGCAGAAAATGGGGCTCCGAGTGCCTGATGATGTGTCAATTACCGGCTTTGACGACATCGAAATCGCGCGCATTGTCATCCCTGCCCTGACAACGGTTCACGTGCCCCACCGCGAAATGGGTCAAAAAGCTGCGCAAGAGTTGATACGGATGATCGAAACGAACTCTTCGGGCCAGTCTTTGGAACTGTCGACCCATTTGGTTACCCGAGACTCCTTGCTTGGCCGCATACCCTAACGCTCAGAAAGGTCGGCGATTTATCCCCGAGTTCATTGCGTGTGAAAGGCGCACCGGGCTGCGATTCTGTGTGACGTTCCGCTTTCATTGACCTGAATCAAGGCACGCAATGCGACCACATAGTGAAGTACGAATATATCATCGGGCCCGACGCTCACTTGCCTGACCCCAAGCAAATTTTCCGGTGATCAGTGATTCAGTGGTGTGAAAGTTCGCTCCGTGGGCGCGGCGAACGCGCTGCGCGCTCTTCTGCCGGCTACCCTCTGGCTACTCGGCACTTACCGCATGCCAGTAAGTGCATATGATCAAGGCGACGGGACCAAGCACGGAAACGTCGATGCCAACTTAAAACACGCGATGCAATCCAATTGGCGGATAGATGATGTCCATCGTTGAACAAAAGACACCAAAGCTGCGACGGGCGCTGACGACCCCGCTGCTCACGCTCTATGGGCTTGGAGTGACCGTGGGGGCTGGCATTTATGTGCTTGTTGGTGCGACGGCCGGGATAGCGGGCCCATATGCCGCGGTTTCGTTCCTGATTGCTGCGCTTGTTGTTGCGCTGACCGCCCTGTCATACGCAGAACTGGCAACCCGATATCCTGTGAGTGCGGGTGAGGCCGCTTATGTCGAAGCTGGGTTTCAGAAAAGCTGGATGGCCGTGCTGGTCGGTCTCGCGGTGGCCGCCTCGGGCATCATCTCTGCCTCGGCCGTGGCTATCGGGGCCGCCTCATACCTTCATACACTCACCGGTTTGGGCATTTCAGGTCTGACAATCGGTGTTGTTCTGGTCATGGGGCTGATCGCCCTTTGGGGAATCTCGCAATCGGTATTGGTGGCGGCAGTCATTACCATCATAGAAATCAGCGGGTTACTCGTCGTTATTGGTTGGGGTCTGTCCCTTCCAGACCCTCAGGGCTATGCCCTCACCCAGATGGTTCCCGGGCTGGACCCAAACGCCTGGAGAGGGATATTGGCGGCTTCGCTTCTGGCGTTTTTCGCCTTTGTGGGTTTCGAGGACATGGCAAATGTCGCTGAAGAGGTTAAAGACCCCGCCGGAACAATCCCGAAAGCAATCCTGTTGACGCTTATTCTAGCCACGGTCTTGTATCTTGGTACGTCCATGACTGTTCTTTATGTAGTGCCGATCGATGTCCTTTCAGCGTCCGCCGCGCCGCTAGCCCTGATTTTCACGGACGCGCCCGAGGTTGTCCAGCAGGGGTTTTCGGCCATTGCCATCGTAGCCACAATCAATGGTGTTCTGATCCAGATGATCATGGCATCCCGCGTGATCTACGGGCTCGCGGACCGGGATCATTTGCCAAAGCTTCTGGCTAAGGTATCTCAGGTCACTCAGACACCAACGGTAGCGACAATCGTGGTCATGGCGATAATCCTGTTGCTGACCCAAACGCTTCCAATCGCCATTCTGGCCGAGCGCACGTCGCAAATTGTTCTGGGTGTCTTTGTGCTGGTCAATCTTTCACTGATCCTTTTGAAGACCCGGGCTGAATTCGAAGAACCGCAGTTCCGTGTGCCACTTGTTGTTCCTCTCTTTGGGGTAGTGACCAGTTTGTTGCTTTTTGCGTCCGCGTTTCTGTAAGCCTGTATCATTAGGTCAAGGAAATCCTACGATGCGATTTACGTGAACATGACCACTGACCAGCCTTCTACAGGAGCGATGCTTTCTGCATGGTGGCATAGAACCTTTGTTGATCTGGCCCGACAGATGCAATGGTCCTACCTGCCACCGCTCATGGTCTATTTTGCCGCCGGTGTTTCTGGCCTGACATCGGTCGTCGGCGCCTTCTTTCTTAAGGACTACCTTAACCTATCCGCATCCTTTGTTGCGGGGCTGGCATTTTGGGCCGGGCTTCCCTGGATCCTGAAAATGCCGCTGGGTCATATCGTTGATCTGTTTTGGCGGTGGAAGTCATTGCTGATTCTATTGGGGGCAACCCTGATTACCTTGTCCCTGCTCACCATGTACGGGCTTGTAGCCTTTCCCGGGCATATGGCTGATGTGATTCCGCTGGAACACTGGTACATCATTGCCCTGCTCTTGGCGCCTTCCGGCTATGCCATTCAGGATGTTGTCGCCGACGCGATGACGGTCGAAGCCGTTCCAAAGATCAATCCCGACGGGCAGCCGTTTTCACCCGAGGAAACCCGTGCTCAGCATACAACAATGCAAACACTGGGCAGGATCGCCATTATCTCCGGATTCGCAGCCGTTGCGGCGGTCAACATCTGGGTGTTCTCGGGAACCGAAGGCATGCAGAAATCAGACCGCCTTGCATTGTATGGCAACGTCTATCTGATTGCACTTGTCATTCCTCTGTTGTCCGTCAGCGGCGTGGTCTTGCACAGTTTGATACAGCGTCAACGTCTTCGCCTAGGTCATCCCCCGCATACCCCTGACGAAACCACCGAGGTCAAATGGCCGATCCTGCTGGGCGGTCTCGCCTTTGTCGTACTGAGCATTGTGTTGGGAACATCGAATTTCCAACTCGCTCAGGAAACTATTTTTGCAGTCTCACTGAGTGTGATCTTGTACCTGATGTCACGCTTGGTGAAGGAACTGAACCTAAATCAGGCAAAGGCCCTGATTGGTACCGCAATAATCATCTTCGTGTTTCGCGCGGTTCCCCTGCCCGGGCCAGGGTTGACCTGGTTCGAAATTGACGAGTTGGGGTTTGACGAGCAGTTCCTGGCTATCCTGGCGCTTCTGACGTCCCTGCTTGCATTGGTCGGGCTGATCGTCCTGAGACCGTTTATGGCCAACCGCTCGATTGCGCAGGTCGTCATCATTCTAACCATCGCGTCGGGGGTCCTCGCCCTGCCCAACCTTGCGCTGTATTACGGCGTGCATGAATGGACGTCTGCGCATACCGGCGGGATCGTAGACGCAAGGTTCATCGCAATCCTCGACACCGCAGTTGAATCTCCACTGGGCCAAATTGCGATGGTTCCTATGCTGGCCTGGATCGCACGCAATGCTCCTGTGCATCTGAAGGCAACTTTCTTTGCCGTCATGGCGTCATTCACCAACATGGCCTTATCGGCCAGCAGTTTGGCAACGAAATACCTGAACCAGATTTTCGTGGTGTCGCGCGCAGTAACCGATCCGGAAACCGGTGTCGTCTCATCAATTGCCGATTACGGCCAACTTGGGCACCTGTTGATCGCCGTGGCCGTGATTTCTGTGATCGTTCCGTTGGCAGTCGTATTCTTTGTTCAAAAATCGCCGTTCCAGACCAGTGATTGATTACTGGCTGGCAGTTTCATTCAGCAAGGTTTTCAGGTGCAAGACCGGAACCCCGATGTTCGAGCCTCCGAACTCTGGCAGGATCGCGGCGTTAATCGCGACCACCTCACCCTTGCGGTTCAGGGCCGGTCCTCCGCTTCCTCCTGAGGTTGTTTCTGCGTCATAAACAACTGCCCCCGGACTTGTCTGCGCCACGATTCCTCGGCTGGCGAGAGGTTGAACCTGGTTTTGCGCAGATAACCGTGCGGCGATCGTCCAGAAATTGACGGACTCGTCTTTCTCGAGCGTTTTCAGAAATTCCGGCCCCGCCTGCGCAATTAACGCTTTCAGGCCAGTGGGATACCCCAGCAGAAAGACTTCGTCACCGCTGCGAGGAAGGTCATCGGCCAGTCGTAATCCCTGCCCTTCAATTCGGCTTGGATCAACCGACAAAAGCGCCAGATCGGCGGTTTCACTGAAGCGGTCCAAAGTAGCCTCGATCGGATCGGTCTGACCTGGCAGATAGGCCAGCAACTGCAGCATCTCGGCCTCAAGACCTGCGTTTTTCAGTGCCTGAGCCTTGTCGCCGGTTGTCCAGGGCAAGGCAACGTGGCGGTTGGTGGCCATCAGCGGTGTACCCTCCAGCAGAAACCCGGTGCCGGTGAACTGGAACTCTGCGGGCTCACCCGTTGCGTCCGGTTCGATCCAGGGTTGTCCGAAGGGTGTTTGCAACTTCTCTCCGTTTGGCCCCAACACATGGCGCAGCAGTTTGCCGCTTTCGACATGACGCAATCCGTAGGCACCCTGAATGAAAGCCACGGATTGAGTAGACGCGGTGATGACCCGCGTGGACGCCCCTGCGCGCTGTTCAAGGGTACCCAACCGCTGCTCGGTAGATATCAGCTGCTTCTGAAAGGCATCCCTCAACGCCACAAGGTCTTCGGGGGTCAGCACATCTTCCCGCGTCTGGCTAAGCATGGAAGCCACTGCTTCGATCTTGCGGGCTTCCTGTTGTAGACTGTCGGCCAGTCTCCGGTCGTTTTGATAAAGCAGGAACAGCAGACCTGCGATCAGCGCAATCGCGGCAACCACCGTAATCCTGAAGAACATAGTGGTTTGAGAAACAAGCCGTCGCCCACTCTCACGTAGCGCACCCGACATTCTTTGGGCAAAGGGCCGGCGACTTGACCGCGCATAGGCATAGGCGTCACTCAGGATATCTTCGACCGTATGACGAATGGGAAACCTCTGAGTACATATGCGGTACCGTGAGATCGGGCCCAATTCGCCAAATTCGATCATGTCGCCGTGTTTCAGCGATGCTGATACAATCTTGTGGCCATTGACCCAGATGTCTTGCCCAGCCAGCGCGTTGAGCACATAGCCCCCCTCGGACCACTGAAGCGTTGCGATGTCTTCGTCATGAGGCGGCGTGTTGTCTTTTAGGCGCAGGCCTAGCGCACGGGCTTCGCCGACAGAAACAGTCAATGCGCTGTCGACAAGCCAGGAAACAGTTCCTCGGGACGGGCCCGTCAGGCTCTCCAGAAAGGCATGAACATCACCTGCGCAAGGCTCTTGGGGCGTTTTCGCGCCGATCTGATCCATTTCCCGCATAGTTGGGCTCTGCTCAACAGTGATGGGGTCACTCTATCATAAGACGCCCGGAATCCTACCAATCGCAAGGGGGATGCCCATAACCGGAAATATCTACAGGCACAAGTCAATTTGGTGGAACGTCCCGACACGGCTGCAATGCCTGCCAGAGCAGACCTTCACCGGAAATCGCCGTCTGACCTGAGAGTTCTGGAGCGGGTAGCGGGAATCGAACCCGCGCGTTCAGCTTGGGAAGCTGACAGGCTACCATTACATCATACCCGCCGCACCCTGAGATATAACCAGAGTTCCCCGACGCGCAAGCCGGATCGTTTCAGGTGGCCCGGAAAATGTCACTCGGTCCGCGCACGAAGACTGTCGATCAGCGAGTCATCAACATCCAAAGCCTGGATGGCCGCCTCAAGCGTGCGGCTGTCCAGATGTTGCGGGTTCAGATCGACCCCGGCTGAAAACGCTTTGACAATGGCCTTTATGGCGCTGATACGTGCGTATCTTTTGTTATTGGCTGGTATCACGTGCCACGGCGCCAGATCGGTTGACGTCCGGGCCAGCATTTCATCCACGGCGACCTCGGTATCATCCCATTTCTCGCGATTCCTGAAATCCTCGTACGTCAGCTTCCAGCGCTTCAGCGGGTTTCTCAGCCGTTCTGTAAACCGCTTCATCTGTTCATCTTCAGAGATGTGAAAGAACAGCTTGACGATCCGGGCACCATCATCGACCAGCATGCGCTCGAAATCATTGATTTCCTGATAGGCAGCGCGCCAGCGTGTTTCCGGGGTCAGGTTCTCGATCCTCTCGACCAACACGCGCCCGTACCAGCTGCGGTCGAACGCGGATATCGCACCGGACGGTGGCAAACGTTCCCAAAACCGCAGCAGGTAATGCCGGTTGAGGTAGTAGTTCCGGGGTGCCCCAATTGGCCAGACCTTAAAGCTGCGCGGGTCTAAAGCCTGGCTGATCCTACGAATGGTTCCCCCCTTGCCTGCCGCATCCCAACCCTCGAACACCAGCACACCCTTGAGCCCGTGAAACAGATACGCTTGCTGAATCCTGGCCAGTTTGGCCTGAAGATCAATCAGTTGCTCGAAATACTCCTTTTTGCCCAACCGCTTGGTCAGATCCGCTTCTGAGAGGTTCGGGGGGTGATGTTTGCGCATGGTGCCACCTGATCGTTGCGTCCCAGATCAGGATATCCTGAACCCTTGCGTAAAATCGACATTGATCAGGGGCAAACGAAAAAGGCCGGGCACAGTGCCCGGCCTTTGCTGTTTTTTGTTGATGCAATCAGGCGCGGCGACGACGGCCACCACCGCGACGACTACCGGCTGCGCCACCGGCCTCGTCAGGTGATTTGTTGAACCGGATCCACTCGCCACCATGCGGGTCGTTGTTGGTCAGCAGGTTGGCAGCGCGGATGGCCTCCATCTCCTTACCGGCGCGCGGCTTGGTGGAGCCCAGGCCGAACATCTGAACGAACGCCTCGTCATCCATGCCTTCGGGCAGGATGATGCCCGCCGCGGCAACGGCTTCTTTTTTCTCGGCAATCTTTGTCTGCGTCACTGGAAGTGCCACCGGGTTCATGATCGCCGAGGTCATGCCGGCACCCATAGCCATCGGCAGGAAGGCATTGTTGATGCCGTGGCGGTTCGGCAAGCCGAACGAGATGTTGGACGCGCCACAGGTGGTGTTCACGCCCAGCTCCTCGCGCAGGCGGCGGACCAGAGCAAACACCTGCTGACCGGCAGTTGCCATCGCGCCAATCGGCATGACCAGCGGGTCAACAACGATGTCATGCGCGGGGATGCCGAAATCGGCAGCGCGCTGAACGATCTTTTTGGCCACTTCGAAACGGACATCGGGGTCTTCCGATATGCCTGTGTCGTCGTTCGAGATCGCCACAACAGGAACGTTGTATTTTTTGACCAGCGGCAGAACCAGCTCCAGACGCTCTTCCTCACCTGTGACCGAGTTCAGCAGCGGGCGACCTTCCGCCGCCTCAAGACCCGCTTCCAGAGCACCGGGAACCGACGAGTCGATACACAGCGGAACTTCGACCAGACCCTGCACCAGCTCAACGATCTTGCGCATCAGTGGCGGTTCGGTCTCGTTCGGGTTGGGGTTCGAGTTGTAGACGACGCCCGCATTGATATCCAGAACGGTCGCGCCCGCCATCACCTGCGCCAGTGCATCCTTCTCGACGGTCGAGAAATCGCCTGCTTCCAGTTCGGCCGCCAGCTTTTTCCGACCGGTCGGGTTGATCCGCTCACCGATCACGCAGAACGGTTCGTCAAAGCCCAGGACGGCTGTTTTTGTTTTTGATTCTACGACTGTTCGGGTCATGTCCGTTCCTTAGGAGTTTGCAGGCTGCGCCGAGGCACCGCCGTTATTGATCGCCCAGTTGGCGTTGGTTTTGATCCCGCCCAGCGGGAAGAAGTGCACGTTGGTGATGTTGAAATCCGGGTTGGCCGCTTTGTGATTGGCCAATTCAGTCACAACATCGTTCGGCTCATAGGGCAGCAGAAGCTTCGACACATCCATGGCGCGCTTTTGCAGAACTTTCAGCGACGGGCCGACACCGCAGGCAATTGCGAACTTGATCAGGGTCTGCAGTTTGGCCGGACCGGCGATGCCGATGTGGATGGGCAGGTCGATCCCTGCCTCTTTCAGACTATCTGCCCAGGCGATGATCGGCTTGGCATCGAAGGCAAACTGGGTTGCCAGCGCCATCTCGGCATCCGTGGTCTCGTTAAATTTCTGTTTCCAGCGCAGGGCGTCATCGACATTCTTGGTGGACCCATCCGGATCGATGTCCTTGTTACCCTCAGGGTGGCCCGCAACATGAAGACGCTTGAACCCTGCCTTGTCAAACAGACCGGTTTCCATCAGCTGCATGGAACTGTCGAAATCGCCATGCGGTTTTGTCACGCCGCCGGCCAGCAACAGCGCCTGCTCGACGCCAGCCTCGCCCTGGTACATCGAAATCCAGTTGTCCAAGGTTGCCGCATCTTTGATGATCCGCGCCGGGAAGTGGGGCATGACAGGATAGCCTTCGGCCGCAATCCGCTTGGCTGTCTTGACCATGTCTTCAATCGGGGTGCCTTCGATATGGGCAATGTAGACGCGTGTGCCTTCGGGCAGCAGCGCGCGGAAATCCTCGACCTTTTCGGCGGTCCGCGGCATGACCTCGATCGAATAGCCTTGCAGGAAGGCTTCGACGGTCGGGTTCACAGGGCTGTTTTCGACCACATCACGTTTCTTGAAGTTCAGCAAAGCCATTGAGGCCTCCCATTAAGATTAGGGCTTATGCCCAACCGTCATTTGCGATCAGCGCTTTGATGCGGTCCTGATCGTATTCCTTTTCCAGACGCAGGGCCTCGGCCTCTGCTACTTCTGCCGGGTCGCCATCGACCGCAAAAGGCTCGGCCTTGCGCCATTCGGCCAGATAGGCATCACTGTCCTTGGCGTTTACCTTCATGGCGGCGCGGTCGATGGCCTGCTCGAACCGTTCTTCCAATTGCCGCTTCGCGCCGCGACGGCCTTTGCCGACGATGACCTGAGCGGGAATGTCGCGCCAGTACACGATGGTGACGTCAGGCATTACTGTGATTCCTCCTAACCCGATGGGCCGGTTCTAAACTTCAATGTGGGGATGGGTCGGTCGGTTTTCGACACCCGGCGCTTTTCAAGCGACGTTTTCGCCCACGGTGGCGTGGCGGGGTTTTAACCCGTCTCGCGGCGAAAACGCATACCAAAATTCTCATTGTCACTATGAGAGCGCTGCATAATGAACAAAAGCCCCGGACAGCATGACCCGCCCGAGGCTTGTTTCAACGCGTCTTGCCGGGGTTAACCGACCAGCCCGCCGTCTTCACGAGAAACCGCAATGATGGCAGAACGAGGAACCGAGTTTCCACCGTCGGGCCAGTGGCTATTGCCGTCTTCACCGGGGTGCTGAATACCAACAAACATGGTGCGGCGATCCGGCGACCAGCTGAGGCCAGTGATCTCACACTCGTTCGGGCCAACGAGGAAACGACGGATTTCACCGGTAACGGGGTCGCCTGCCAGCATCTGGTTGTTCCCCTGCCCTTCGAAGTCGCCTTCGTTGCTGTATTTGCCGTCGGTCTGGATCCACAGCAGGCCGTTGCTGTCAAACTTCAGACCGTCGGGTGAGTTGAACATATTGTCGGCGTTGACATTGTCCGAGCCGCCATAAGCATCCTGATGCACGGTCGGGTTTCCGGCCAGCACATACAGGTCCCATTCGAAACCCGATGCGCCATGGTCTCCGCCTTCAGGACGCCAGCGCACGATCTGACCGTAATTGTTCGCCTCGCGCGGATTCGGCCCGTTGACCGAAGTGTCGTCGCCACCGGCATTCGGTTTGACACCGCGATTCTTGTTGTTGGTCAGGCAGCAATAGACCTCGGGCGCGTTCGGATTGGCCGCAACCCATTCCGGGCGGTCCATAGTGGTCGCGCCCACGGCCGACGCTGCTTGCCGCGTATGGATGCAGATTTCGGCCTGCGACGCCAAACCGGTTGCTTCAGGTGTCAGGTCCAGCCACTCACCGGTCCCGTCATCGTTGAACTTTGCAACTGACAACGTACCGTTCTCAAGCAATGCATGCGTGTCCACCCCAGCGGCATAAACACCTTCCGAGACGAAGCGGTACAGGAACTCACCCCGTTCATCATCACCCATGTAGACGACGACACGACCGTCATTGTTCACAATGGCCTCGGCGTTTTCATGCTTGAACCGACCGAGCGCGGTCAGCTTGCGAGGGATCGAGGCCGGATCGGTTGGATCGATTTCGACTACATAGCCTGCGCGGTTCGGCTCGTTAGGGTTTTTCGAGACGTCGAAACGCTCGTCAATTCCGGCCCATCCGTATCCCCAATCCTTGGACGAAACGCCGTAGCGCTGAAGTTCGGCGCTGACTTCATGGTTTTCGTCCTCAGCCGAGAAGTAACCGTTAAAATTCTCTTCACAGGCCAAATACGTCCCCCATGGGGTCATGCCGTTGCCACAGTTGTTCCAGGTGCCTTTAGAGGTGGTGCCTGTCGGATCAGCGGCAGTTTTCAACAGATCATGGCCCGCGGCAGGACCGGTCAGTGACATGTCTGTTTGCGGCGTGATGCGGCGGTTATACGGGCTATCCTTGACGATACCCCATTTGCCGTCGGTAGCAGCAATCTCGACCACCGTCACACCATGCGCCATCATGCCTTTGGCAACATCGTCATCCGAGGCGGCTTTGGCGTCCGGATTGTTGCCCCAAAGGATATCGCGATTGGTGTATTCGTTGTTCACAACCAGCAGAACGTGCCCCTCGTGCAGAAACACATCCTGACCGTCGGTGTTATCACCGAATGAGCGCTCCTGACTGGCGGCAGTTCCGCGGGTTGCCGGATCGAATTCGGGCGCATCAGACCAAAGCGGATCGCCCCAGCGCACCAACACCTCGGCCTTGTAGCCCGGCGGCACGATGACGTCGTCGGCAGTTGACGCCGGAATCGCCTCGAACGCAAAACGATCTGCGGCTGCGCGCGCACCAGTCGGAAGCAGCGACCCAGCCAAAGCCGTGAAACTTCCCGTCGCCAATACGCCGCCCAGAAATCCCCGACGTGACAGGGCACGCTCAACGACGCGGTCAAACTCGCATTCCTCTGGGCGCGGGTTCACCATTTCATCGAATTCGTCAAAGGTCAGGATACGTTCATCTTTCATGGCAGGCTCCGTCTGCGGCTAATTGCAATCAAGAATCCCTCAACCGGGATCAAAGATCAAATCGCACCTCAGTATGAACGGCGTGTGACATCCAAACCAAATTTGAAATGGAAATCGCTTGCACGACGACGACGTCCCACCTAGGGTCAAATCAACTCGAAAATCGGAGGGCGTTACGATGGCGCCCAAGCGTCCCAAAGGTGCGGGCGCGTTCCCGAAAGCGGTCGAAAGCCCCGCGCCGGCAAGACCCGATCCGGATGCCCTGTATGCGGCTCTGGATTTGGGAACAAATAGTTGCCGCATGTTGATAGCCCAGCCCAAGGGCAGCGGGTTTCATGTGGTTGACAGCTTCTCCAAGTCCGTGCAGCTGGGCGCGGGTCTGGAACGCACCGGACGTCTGTCGCGGGCGTCGATGGCACGCACCGTTCAGGCGCTGCGAATCTGTCAACAAAAGCTGAAGCGGAACAAAGTAAAACGGATGCGTCTGATCGCAACCGAGGCCTGCCGCCGCGCCAAGAATTCCCGCGAATTCATCCGGCAGGTCAAACGCGAAACCGGGCTGACGCTCGAAATCATTCAACCCGAAGAAGAAGCCCGTTTGGCGGTGATCTCCTGCGCCCCGCTGGTGTCCACCAAGACCGAACAGCTGTTGGTTGTCGATATTGGCGGCGGTTCGACCGAGCTGGTCTGGATCGACATTTCGTCCGTCCCTCGCCGTGACCGCCCGGCTGCGATCATGCGTTTGCATAACGGATTTCACACGGTCGACAGCCCTTTTCCGGCTGCAAAAGTTGTGGACTGGATCAGCGTGCCACTGGGCGTTGCCACGTTGCGGGATCAGTTCAATGATGTCGAAAACGACGCCGCGCGGTTTGCGTTGATGAGCTGGTTTTTCGAAGAAAACCTGGCCGATTTCGCACCTTACAAAGACGAACAGACCCGTGAAGGTTTTCAGATCGTCGGCACCAGCGGAACTGTCACAACGGTTGCGGCATCGCATCTGGGCCTCAAGCGGTATGACCGGACCAAAGTTGACGGGCTGCGCATGACCAGCGATCAGATTGACAAAGTCATACGCGGGTATTTAGAACTCGGCCCTCATGGGCGCCGCCGGGATCCTCGGATTGGTGAAGACCGGCAGGCCCTGATCATGTCCGGCTCGGCCATTTTGCAGGCATTGTTGCGCTGTTGGCCCACTGATCGCCTTTCCGTGGCAGATCGGGGGCTGCGCGAGGGCCTGCTTTATGCACAGATGAGCGCGGACGGGGTACTGGAAGACGGACCGTTCTGATGGCGAAGACACCAACTGGCAAAAACAACTCGGGGCGCGGGCAGCGTGACTTGAAGGTAAAGGTAAAGACCGCACGGGGTCGCAAGCTGAGTTCGACCCGTTGGCTCGAACGGCAGTTGAACGACCCCTATGTCAAGCGCGCCCAGACCGAAGGATACCGTGGGCGCGCCGCGTATAAGATCATGGAGCTTGACGACAAGTTCCGCTTTCTCGTTCCCGGAGCACGGGTTGTTGATCTGGGGTGCGCGCCTGGTGGCTGGTGCCAGGTTGCTGTCAAACGGGTAAACGCGCTTGGCGAAAAGTCAGGAAAACGGGTCGGAACGGTGCTGGGTATCGACTTGCAGGAAGTGGAACCGGTTGCGGGTGCCGATACCCATGTGCTGGACTTCATGGAGGATGACGCCGACCAGAAGGTCAAGGACTGGCTGGGTGGCAAGGCGGATGTGGTAATGTCGGATATGGCCGCGGCGTCCTCGGGTCACAAGCAGACCGACCATCTTCGGATCATTGCACTGTGTGAAACTGCGGCCCATTTTGCCTTTGACGTGCTGGAAGAAGGTGGCACATTCGTAGCCAAGGTTCTTGCCGGTGGTGCCGAGGGCGATTTGCAAAAACTTCTGAAGCAGAAATTTCAGAAAGTAGCGCATGTGAAACCTCCCGCGTCCCGTTCCGACAGTTCGGAAAAATTCGTTGTGGCAACCGGATTTCGCGGCTGAACTTAATCTTCCAACCGGATACGGTTCCCGGTTAGCCGTTGTTCGCGCAACGACGTGGCGGCCATACCCTGCAACATCAGTGTGTCCCCATGCGAAACATATACAGGCTCGCGATTGCGCAGCTCTTCAATGCGCTGCGCCAACGAAGCAGGGTTCGCTCCGGTTGCTTTCTGTCTTGTTGACTCAGTGGCCATACGTCACCTCAAAACAACAGTTCTGAAATGCTATTATCGTGAAATCTTGCCGTGAAGATGGAACAATTCGGGCAAACCTGTGCCGGATCAGGGGCCCAGTTGTTGCAACAACTGCAGCAAGGTCGGGTCATCGGGCAACCTGATCAAGGCTTCGCGTAAGGCGATACGTGCGGCTTCCGGGCCGCTGTTGATCTGAGCCAGCTGTACCACCATGGGCCACGCTTCGGCGCGTTGAGGGTCCAGCGCTACAACCTCGCGAAAGGCCCGTTCGGCGGCCGGGGCGTTGCGCAGCGTCAACGCCATGCCCCCCAGAACCAGATGCGTTTCAGGGGCATCCAGCCTGTTCGAGATCGCCGCCTGCCACTCGGCCATCCCCTGCCCGGCCAGACCCTGTTGCTGAGGTGTCAGAGCTTGAGGAGGGATACTCAGAAATTCCTTGGCGGCGGCTATGCGAACGTTGCGAAAAGGATCAGACAAAAGGGGCTCTAACCTTTGGGCACGATCCGTTGGGCTCGCCTGACGCTGCAAGGCTGCTGCATTTGCGCGTATCAGCGGATCGTCTTCCTGCAACAGTGGCGCTGTATGCGCGGCAACCTCGGGCGAGCTGAAGGGTTGCAGCAAATACGCCGCTGTTGCGCGCACGATAGCGGGTTGCGAGGGATCCATTGCGACAGCAATCAAACCCTCTGGCGTATTCAACTGACCATCGGCAGCAGCTTTGAATACCGTACCAAAATGCGCCCCTCGATTGGCTGTGTCAGGAAACCACCCTTTGATCCGGCTGGCAGCCCAGGCCTGATCCTTATTCTGGTGGCAATCAGTGCAGGCATCAGCCCCTAATCCCAGATCCGGTCGCGGCACGCGAAAGCTGTGATCCCGGCGACCGTCCACACCCATATATGTGCGTTCGATCATGTGGCAGCTTTTACACTGGGCCCCCGCGCTATCCATGACGTGATGATGGTGATTGGGTGTATCGTATTCCCTTTTCGCTAGCGTCGGGAAATCTGGGTTTCCGGCCGTGGAATGACATTGCGTGCAAATACCGTTGCCTTCGGTCTTCAACTGCGCGCTATGTGCCTCGTGGCAGTTCATGCATCCGACCCCTCGAGCATACATTTTGGATTGCAGGAATGAGCCATAAACGTAGACCTCATCCAGTATCTGCCCGTCCGGATGATACGAACCGGGCCGCAACACAGCCAGGTTATAGGCATCATGATACGGGGTTCCCGGCAAAGGGTTTCCGTTGCCATGCGCCTCGCGCCGCGAATGACACCCTGCGCATTGCTGGATCTCGGTCTCGGTCTGGCCCTTGCCCCAGCTCATCGAGAAGCCTCTATCACTCAGCTCCTCGGCAACGCCCTGCCCTTTGGTCCAATCGATATGTGCCGATCCCGGTCCATGGCAGGCTTCGCAGCCAACACCAATCTCGGCCTGTTGGGAAGAGTATGTTCTGGATTGCGCGACGTAGTTCTTTTCAAACCCTGTGGCGTGACATTCGGCGCAGCGCGCGTTCCAGTTCTTGTAAGGGCCCGTCCAGTGCAGCCCGTCTTCTGGCGGCAGATCCTGATCGGGGTATAAGTGATACCAGCGCTTCTGCTCGGTATCCCAAACCACATCAAAACTTTGCAACCGCCCCGGTTCGGTTTCAAACAGATATTGCTGCAGAGGCGTGATCCCGACAACGGAATGCACATCATATGCCGTCGTCGCACCGTCTTTTTCCGTTACACGAGCTGTGAACCTGTCTGTCTGTCTTTCAAATTCAACTGTCATCCCGTTCTGTACGAACCGGGTTCCATCGAAATCGGCGTCCAGATGACCGTCGCCGACTTCCGTCCAGGCCAAGGCATGATGAGACGAAGCCCAGGCCTCAGCCTCGTGCTGATGGCAGTCCGAACATTGATCCGAGCCGACATACTCCGGTGACTGCGCCAGCCCTTCACTTGCGAAGATCAAGCAAGCCGCCAGAATGGCAAATCTCATTCCACATCTCCTTCGCCAGCGTTTCGCAGGTCGATCAACGCGCCATTGTATTCGGCGCCAAGGATCAGCATCGCAGAGCACAGATACAGGAAGATCAGCGCGGCCATTGCCCCGGCCAAACCGGCATATGTGGCACTGTAGGTGGCAAACTGGCTGATATAGACCGAAAACGCCCATCCACCGGCTGCCCACAAAACCAATGTCAAAATGACACCAGGCAGGATTTGGGCCAGGCTGTGCCTTCGGGTCGGCAGAATAAGATGTGCCAGCAGGACGGTGCCGGCCGGGATGGCCACGGTAAACGTCCAGCGCAGGCGATCTACGGACAGCCAGTCCGCAACCTGAGCTTCGGTATGCTCTGCCACCAGTTTCGTGTAGACCGGCAGAACCACCTCGACCGTTGCAATAACAAGGATTGCCGAACCGCCAAGGATAACCAGGACCAGACACAAAAGCCGGGTTTTCCAAAAAGGCCAACTGTCCTGATCGTGATAGGCCTGATTCATCGCTGCGCGTACTGCAGCAACCCCGTTGGAGGCAAAGTAGATCGCAAGCAGGCCACCCAGCGTAATCACGCCCGACCCCGCCCCGGCCAGAACGGCACGCAATTCGGCCACGATCGGGTCCGCAACATCCTTGGGCCATGCCCCGAACAGCAGATCAATCAACTCATCAGTGACATAGTCCTGCGACAATGCCCCGGCCAGCGCCACGGTGAACAACACAAAGGGAAACAGGGCCATCATCAACGACATGGCGACGTGGCTGCTCATGACAGGTCCGTTTTTCCTGACGAACCGGCGAAGTGCCAGCCATAGCGCCTGCAGCGGGCGGCCAAACGGGGGAATCGTGGGCTTTGTCATCCTGCAACCCTAACCTGCCGAAATAAAACTCAGAACCCGTCATCGATATCAAAGTGACAAATGCCGATCTGCAAACGGCTGACTGCATTGCTAAAAACGGATTGCAGGTGCAGGATTGGGTAAAGACGGGCGATCACCAGCCTGCGTAAGAACAGATAAACAGGATACTGAATGATCCCGGAACAGGAAGATTTCACGGCTCGCCCCAGGCTAAAACTGTCTGTTGTCCGCGACACCTGCATTATCGCGACGCTGATAGTGCTGGGGCTTTATGCCGGGGCGAACTTCCTGATCCCACTTGCCATGGCGCTGCTGGTCAATGTTCTGATCATTGCGCTGAGCGACCGCGTTACCGCGCTGACCCGTGCTCCGGTCTGGTTGGCCAATATCGCCGGAGTGACCGTGGTTCTGGTGGGATTGTTCATGATCATGTACGTGCTGGGCAGTCAGGCAACGCAGTTTGCTCGGTCCGTCAGCACCTACGAAAACCAGTTCGACGGGGCGGTTGAGCGCATAACCGGTCTTGTCGGCAACGATGTCACCACTTTCATCCGCGACAATCTGGTCAGCATCGACATGACCTATGTCGCACGCCTGTTGCTGGGCAGCGCTACGTCCCTGCTAAACCAGTTCTTTCTGATCAGCCTCTATGTCGCGTTCCTGATGGCCGAGCGTCTGGCCTTTCGCAAGAAAATTCAACTTGCGGCTGGCGACCCCCAAACCGGCGCGGATTTTGCGACCATGCTTGATGCCATATCGATCAGCCTGCAACGATATGTTGGGGTTAAGACGCTGATCAGCCTGATCACAGCAGGCATCAGTTATTTTGTATTCAGGGTCCTTGGTTTGGAATATGCGGAAACCTGGGCCGTTTTGACCTTTGCTCTGAACTTCATTCCCTCGATCGGGTCGATTATAGCAGTGTTTTTTCCGGCCATGATCGCGCTTGTACAGTTTGATACGATCGTTCCGTTTCTGATCATCTTGTTTGGGTGCGGCACCCTTCAATTCCTGATCGGTAACTTCCTTGATCCGGCCATGCTGGGCCGTTCGCTGAACATGTCGACATTCCTTGTCATTCTGGCGTTGACCTTCTGGACAACTGTCTGGGGCCTGATCGGTGCTTTCCTCAGCGTACCGCTGACGGTCTGCATCCTGATCGTGTTCAGCCACATCCCCGCTTTGCGCCCGGTTGCAATCCTGATGTCTCTGGACGGCCAATTGGGCGAGGAGGACAGTCAGGCGCGTGCGAAAAACTGAACCGCGGCGTGTGGCGTAGGCTTAAGTTCGTCGGGTGCCGTACACAGCGGCCAGCCTGTCCGCGAGTATTGGACCGCATAGCGGTGTCGCGACCCGAAACCTCAGGTCTGACAACTGGCTATCAATGCGCCCCGATCCAGCAGTCGAACCCGACCATACCCCAGTTCGATTAACCCCAAATCCACAAGCCGGTGAAGGTTCCTGTGCAACGTCGGTTGCGATACAGCAATCATCGCCGCCAGATCGTCTTGGGAAACATCAATCCAGCTCTCGGTTTTCGAGGTTCCTTCGTCCAAGTGAAGCAACCTCAGGACCAGCCGCTTTTCCGTTCCCGTCACGGCCAGATTTGCCATGATGCGCAAAGCGGTTCGCATATTCTCATGCGTTAACGCATAGAAATCCCGGATGTAGTCAGGATTGTTCTGAATCAATCGCGAGATGCTCAGGTTAGGGAAAAACAAGGCTTGAGTGGCTTGCGTCGTGACAACACTGACCAGACGCAGTGCACCTGCAAACAATGCAAGATCGCCAATCCAGAACCCAGCGCCATCGCGGTGCAAAACAAACTCCTGACCGTCATCCGCGGGGGCCGTTATCTGCACACCACCGCTGAGAATCGCGTAGATTCCATTTGCCGGATCACCGTAGTGGTACAGCGTCTCTCCTGCTTCTACCGATTTCGCCATGCCAAGGGCTGCCAAATCGGCCTGAAACGCTGACGAGCGTTCACTGAACCATCCGGTGTTTCGTAATAGCGTCAGATTATTCATTTTGTCTCACATTTGTACTTTGAGATATAATCATATGATGAGTTTCCGACGCAAGAACTGACCTATGCTGAAAACGTTCGATTCCCAGATCCTGATATTTTCGACATGGGAATCAACACATTGCTGCCGTGTTGTTCATGCGTTTGAACGCCGGAGATTTAATTATCCAAGGGTCACTAAGATCCTATCAGATCAGGAGCAAACCATGTTACCTCCATGTTCGCCATCCGGCACCTGGCGCAGTAACTTGCGCCGACTTGCCGTGGTAACCGCCACGTTGACGCTGGCCATACCCGCTTGGGCGCAAGACCAGAAACCGAATATCCTTGTGATCTGGGGCGACGATGTTGGTCAGTCCAACATCTCGGCCTACACGCGGGGTCTGATGGGGTATCAGACACCCAATATCGACCGCATCGCCGAAGAAGGCATGATGTTCACGGATTACTACGGTGAGCAGTCGTGCACGGCCGGGCGATCATCTTTCATCATGGGGCAATCCGTTTTCCGCACGGGCCTGTCCAAAGTTGGCCTGCCAGGTGCTAAGGAAGGCATGCAGATCGAAGACCCGACCATTGCGGGACTTCTGAAAGCAGAAGGCTATGCCACAGGTCAGTTCGGAAAAAACCACCTGGGCGACCGAGATGAACATCTGCCGACAAACCACGGTTTTGACGAATTTTTTGGTAATCTCTACCACCTCAATGCCGAGGAAGAGCCGGAAAACATCGACTATCCCAATGATGCTGTTCTGCCCGATGGCAGAACCTTTCGGCAAGCTTTCGGACCGCGCGGTGTAATCAAGTCGACAGCAGGTGGTGAGATCGAGGATACCGGCCCGCTGACCAAGAAGCGCATGGAAACAGTCGACGATGAAACCGCGGCGGCAGCGATTGAATTCATACGCAAACAAGAGGAAAGCGGTACACCGTGGTTCGTCTGGTGGTCAGGCACCCGGATGCATTTCCGCACGCATGTTTCCGAAGAGAAATGGGCAAAAGCCAATGAAATCGTCGGCAAGCAGGTGGATGAGTATACGGCCGGCATGATCGAACACGATATGCATATCGGTGACTTCCTGACTGCGCTGGACGAGCTAGGCATTGCCGACAAAACCATCGTGTTTTACTCGACTGACAATGGTCCGCACATGAATACGTGGCCAGATGCCGCGATGACACCGTTCTGGGGTGAGAAAAACACCCAATGGGAAGGTGCATGGCGCGTACCTGCCATGGTTCGGTGGCCCGGCAAAATTGCCGAAGGCGCTGTGTCGAACGAGATCGTGCACCATATGGATTGGTTGCCGACATTCTTGGCGGCGGCTGGCAACGAAACCGTGAAAGAAGATCTTCTGGAAGGTGTCACCGTGACCGAAGTTGGCGGCGGGCGTGACTATCGCGTGCACCTGGATGGTTACAACATCTTGCCGTTGCTGACCGGCGAAACAGACGAGAGCCCGCGCAGGGAAATCTTCTATTTCACGGACGATGGTGACCTTGCGGCACTGCGCTTCGGTGATTGGAAAATCACCTTCCTGGAACAGAAGGCATGGGCGACCTTGCGCGCCTGGATGGAGCCGCTGACCCCTCTGCGTGTGCCATTGATCGCCAACTTGCGACGCGACCCATACGAGCGTGGCTATCGCACATCGAACACCTACTATGACTGGATGCTCGACCGTGCCTACATGCTGGTACCTGCGCAGGCCTATGTCGCGCAGTTCCTTGAAACCTTCAAGGAATACCCACCCCGACAGGAAGCGGCGAGCTTCAGCCTCGACAAGGTGATGGAGAAGTTGACGTCACCTCCGGGCGCACCGTGAACCTGGCTGTTTGATCCAAGACACAGAAACGCCGGAGTCCCGATATCGGGGCTCCGGCCCCTCTCATTGTCGGTTGAAAATTGAGGAATAATCCGTGCGTCTGTTTTTGATATTGTGCAGTGTGCTAGGAGCGACGGTCGCCATCGCTGACCCCTTGCCCTCTTGGAACAATATAGAATCCAAAGAGAAAATCGTTTCGTTTGTTGACGAAGTAACCGACCCTGCCTCTGCTCATTACGTGACGCCGGATGACAGGATCGCCGTATTCGACAATGACGGAACGCTTTGGGCCGAACAGCCTGTGTATTTCCAGTTTGTTTTTGCCATGGACCGACTGGCCGATCTGGCCGAGCAGGACCCGTCGATCCTGACAACGCCTGCACTGGAAGCTGCTGCAAAGGGTGATCTTGCGGCGATTCTTGAAGGCGGGCATGAGGCGCTGATCGAAGTTGTCAACGCCTCGCATTCGGGCACCAGCGTCGATGACTTTCAGGCAGGTGTTGCGCAATGGCTGGAAACCGAACGCCACCCTGGCACCGGCCTGCCCTATGACCAAATGACCTACCAACCGATGGTCGAGTTGCTGCGTTATCTACGTGATGAAGGTTTCAAGACCTACATCGTATCCGGCGGAGGCATTCATTTCATGCGCGTCTTCGCCGAGGATGCCTATGGTATCCCGCCGGAACAGATATTGGGAAGTTACGCAGACAGCACCTATAAGGTGATCGACGGCAGCCCGACGATTATCAAGGCGCCGGGGTTAGCCTTCATCGACGACAAGGAAGGCAAGCCGATCAACATCGAACGCACGATTGGCAGACGCCCGATTCTGGCCGCAGGCAATTCGGACGGAGATTTCGCTATGCTGGATTGGACAACGTCGGGTGATGGCCCGCGTTTGGGAATTCTGATCCACCACACGGACGCGGAACGCGAATGGGCCTATGACCGCGAAAGCCCGATCGGAAAGCTGTCAGACGGGCTGGATCAGGGTCCTGACAAGGGATGGATCATCGTCGATATGGCGCAAGACTGGTCGCGCATCTACACTGGGGCAAACTGAACGGCCCGAAAGACGTAAGACCCCATGTGGACAGCGCTGGTATCTATCTTTGTATTCACGTTGTACGTGGCTGCATTTGTGTTTTCGATCCGAGCGGCGCAAACCGCGCGGACACCGCAAGGTGCAGTTGGTTGGGTGGTCTTTTTGGTGTCAGCACCTTTCCTGGCGGTGCCATTGTACCTTTTTCTGGGGCACCATCGCTTTCACGGATATCGCATCGCGCGCCAGAAAAGTGAGCGGGTTGTTGAAGGGATCAAAACCTTTGCCGATTATTCAAGGCCCGATCCCTCCACAATGTCGATCAATCCGCGCCCGTTCGAGTTTCTGGCGCATCTCCCTGTGTCCAGCGGAAACGGTGCCCGGCTACTGGTTGACGGGCACGCCACATTCGACGCCATTTTCGACGCCATCGACAAGGCCAAGAACTATATCCTCATTCAATTCTACATTATCAGAGACGATACGCTTGGCCGCAAACTGCAATCCAAGCTGATCGAGGCGACGAAGCGTGGGGTTCACGTCCGTTTCATGACCGATGCAGTCGGCAGTTATGGTTTGCCGCGCGCGTATCTGGATACCATGCGTGAAGCCGGGATTGATGTCGCCGACCCTCGTCAGCAACGCGGCCCGAATTTCCGGTTTCAACTGAATTACCGAAACCACCGCAAAACTGTCATTATCGATGGCGAGACAGGCTTTATCGGTGGCCACAATGTAGGCGAGGAATATCTGGGCAAACACCCGCATTTCGGCCACTGGCGCGACACTCACATAATGATGTCCGGTCATGTCGTCCGGCAATTACAGCTAATCTTCACCGAAGATTGGCATTGGGCGCATAACGAAGACCTGATTGATGAACTTGACTGGGCAGGCAGTGAATCCGAACAGAACATGAATGCCCTGCTGGTTGCGACCGGGCCCGGAGATGAAACCGAAACTGGTGCCATGATGTTCTTTGCGGCAATCGCCGAGGCAAAAGAACGGTTGTGGATTGCGTCGCCTTACTTCGTACCCGACATCGATGTCATGACAGCGCTGCAACATGCCGCGATGCGCGGGGTGGATGTACGCATCCTTGTTCCTGACATGATCGACCATCGCCTGCCCTGGCTGGCCGCGTTTGCCTATTTCGATGAAATCCGCGACTGCGGCGTGCGCGTGTTCCGCTATACCGGCGGGTTCATGCATCAAAAGGCGTTCGTTGTCGACGAGACACTGGCCGCTGTTGGAACAACAAACCTCGACAACCGATCCTTCCGCCTGAACTTCGAAGCAATGGCGCTGTTCTTTGATGCCCGGGCCGCGCAGGCCGTCGACCAGATGTTACAAGAAGATTTCGAAACCAGTTACGAATTGACCCGCAGGTTACGTCAACAACCGGCCCACATCCGCTTTGGTGCGCCGCTGGCGCGGTTGTTTGCTCCGATCCTTTAGGAAAAGAACCTCTCTTGAAAGACGCGTGTCATCAGTGCGACCAGATACGCGGTAGACAATCCAAACGCCAACAGCCCAGTGACCGAGGCAAACGAGCCGAAAATGCGCAGCCCTTCACCCAAAACGATGTCGCCGTATCCGAGCGTCGTAAACGTCACCAACGAGAAATAAATGGCCGAGTTCCAGTCCGGCAGAACATTCAGCAATACCCAGACGATAGCCCAGATCCAGACCTGAATGGTGTGCGTTGCGATAATGAAGCCCAAGGCAACGGCAATTGGCCCCGCGGTTGCCACAAACACCCCGCGTGTGACCCATTTTTTGTCCATCTTGATTATGGACATCGTGCACCAGGTCAGAAAGAGAATCTCGATCAGGATACAGATACCCAGAAAGGTACTGCCCCAAACGATCTGATGCAGCAACGTCATGTATTTACACCCTGATTTTCGGCCACGAACTGTCAAGGCACAATGACCTTTCAAAACGCAAGGCACAACCCTGCCACCGGAAAAGGTAGCCTGCGGCGAAAGGAACCGGAGTAAGGTCTGCACTGGACAGTTGGGAAGTCCAACGCACATCCTGTGCAAAAAGGGCGCTTCATGCTGTTGATCATCGACCGAGTTCAGAAAACCTACCCTGGCGGGCGGCCCGTTCTGCGCGACGTGTCTCTGACACTGGATCAGGGACAAACGCTTGCACTGACCGGTGAAAGCGGTAGTGGAAAAAGCACTTTGCTGAACCTGGCCGCCGCCCTGGACAGTTTCGACGGTGGAGAAATCACGCTGGATGGCACGCCGCTATCCCCTTTAGATGATGCTGGCCGGGCCGAGTTGAGGCGCAGTAAGGTTTCGCTGGTGTTCCAGCAGTTCAACCTGATCCCATCGCTGACCGTGGGGCAAAACCTGTCCTTTCATGCCCGCCTTGCTGGTACCGAAGATGCCCAATGGTCCGGGCAACTGGCAGACCGGCTTGGGCTTTTGGATATGCTGGACCGCTACCCCGAAAGCTTGTCAGGCGGGCAGCAACAGCGGGTGGCCATCGGACGCGCCATGGCAGCGCGCCCGAAACTGTTGCTGGCGGACGAGCCGACGGGCAATCTTGACGAAACCGCCAGCGCCAAAGTGCTGGACCTGATGCTGTCACTTGTGTCTGATACTGGCGCAGCTTTGCTGCTGGTGACGCATTCCCCGCAGATCGCGGGCCGTCTGGACGCGCACCTGCGCCTGAGCGGCGGGTGCATCCAATGACATTGGCCGTCGTCCAGGCCCTGCTGTCCCATTGGCGGGTGCATTGGTTGCAACTGGCAACGCTGCTGATCGGTATCGCCCTGGCAACTGGTCTGTGGTCCGCTGTACAGGCCATCAATGCCGAGGCCCGCGCCAGCTATTCCCGTGCCAACGCCCAGCTGGCACTTGGGCAGTTTGACGAATTGCGCGATCCAGCCGGTTTCATCCCCATGTCCCGTTATGTCGACCTGCGTCGCGCAGGATGGCAGGTGGCCGCCGTACTGGAAGGCCCTTATCGGGTCGCTGGACGTACGTTACGTTTGATGGGCGTGGATATGGTGGCCTATCCCGCCCTGCCCGCAGTTACCGAGGCCCAGCAAAGCGATGCGCCGCCCGACCCGGCGGACATATTGACTGCTCCGGGCCGCCTGCTGGTTTCGACAGAGTTGGAGCACTTGTTGCGCGGTCACGATACTCTGCCCCCAGTTCTCAGTACCTCTGCACTACCGCCAGATGTGATCCTGACGGATATCGGCGTTGCCGAACGTCTTCTGAATCAGCCCGGTGCAATCTCGCGGCTCATTATCCTGCCTGATCAACCCCGCGGGCTTCATCCCCTGACCGCGATCGCGCCAGAGCTGGAACGCATCAGCCCCTCACAAAAGATCGACACTGCTCAGCTGACCGACAGTTTTCATCTGAACCTGTCAGCCTTTGGATTGCTGTCCTTTGCGGTCGGCCTTTTTATCGTGAACGGCACGGTCGGGCTGGCCTTTGCACAACGCAGAGGCATCATCCGTACCCTGCGGGCATTGGGTGTTTCGATGCGATTGTTGGTCTGGCTGATCCTTGCCGAGCTGACTTTTCTGGCCCTGATCGGTGGGCTTGTCGGGTTGCTTTTGGGCTACTTTCTGGCCGGAGCACTTCTGCCTGATGTCGCAGCCACGTTGCGTGGCCTTTACGGCGCACCAGTAACAGGGCAACTGACGCTGCAACTGCAATGGGTTTTGGCAGGGATCGCCATGGCAGTCTTTGGCACTTTACTGGCCAGCGGTCACGCATTGTGGCGCCTGTCGCGTATGCCCCTGCTGGCAAGTCCGGGCGTTCAAGCATGGCGGGGCGACCCCCGCGCGCGCCATCTTGCGGCGGTATTAGGTCTGATCATGATCCTGGGTGGCGGTTTGGCCTATGTCACTTTCGGGGGGCTGATCGCCGGGTTTGCCCTGTTGGCTGGCTTGCTAACCGGTTCAGCGCTGATGTTGCCTGCGCTTTTGTCTCTAACGCTTTCACTCTGCGGCCGCGCGGCGCGGGGGCCTGTTGCCCAATGGGTTTGGGCAGATATGCGGGCACAATTGCCCGGATTGTCACTTGCCCTGATGGCCCTGTTGCTGGCCTTGGCAGCGAATGTCGGCGTAGGCACAATGGTATCCAGTTTCCGGCTGACATTCGTCGGGTGGCTGGACCAGCGCCTGACCTCAGAACTCTACCTGACTGCCAGCGACGACGATCAGGGGCGGGAAATCACCGATTGGCTGCGCCCTCAGGTCGAAGCCATTCTGCCAATCCGAAATGTGGAATTGTCGCACGAGACGGGGCCTCTGTTTCTTTACGGTATCGTGGATGATCCGGTCTATCGGCAGAACTGGCCAGTGATCACCTCCACGCCGAATGCATGGGATGACGTCATGGCCGGGCGTGCGGTTCTGATCAACGAACAGCTTGCCCGACGTGCCGACCTTTGGCCCGAGGATGTACTTGCCTTATTGCCGGACCACATCCTGACCATCGCCGGGGTTTATTCGGATTATGGAAATCCTACTGGGCAAGCCATCGTCTCGATGGACCAACTGGACTGGGTCGCGCCGGGTGCGGAAACCCGCCGCTTTGGCATTCGTCTAAACACCGAAAAAGCAACGGAAATGGCGCAAACCCTGAGGGAACGGTTCAACCTTCCACGTCAGGCTGTCGTGCAGCAAGCCGCAATGAAGGCGCAGTCGCTTGCGATATTTGAGAAGACCTTTGTCGTGACCTCGGCTTTGAATGTGCTGACCCTCGGCGTGGCGGGATTTGCCATTCTCACCAGTCTGCTGACCCTGTGGACCCAGCGCCTGCCACAGATCGCACCGGTCTGGGCGCTGGGGCTAAACAGGGTGCAACTTGCGGGGTTGGAACTGTTGCGTAGCCTTTTGCTGGCGGCGTTGACCGCCTGTCTGGCGCTGCCACTTGGGCTTGTTCTGGCTTGGGTTCTGCTGACGGTGATCAACGTTCAGGCCTTTGGTTGGCGCCTGCCGATGTTCGTGTTCCCATGGGATTGGCTGTGGTTGTTCCTGTTGACCCTTCTTGCCGCCCTGCTTGCCGCCACCCTGCCTGCGCTACGGATGCTCCGCCTGCCACCCGCCGATCTGCTGAGAGTGTTCGCCAATGAACGTTAGGATCCTCCTGTTCCTTCTATTGTGGCTCTACCCAATACCACTATGGGCGCAGGGCTATGCAGGTCTCGGCGGGTCGGCCGAAGGCTTTGACGTGCCATCAGCCGGGTATGAGTTTGAATTCCCAATGGATCACGGCCCACATCCGGCCTACCGCGTCGAATGGTGGTATCTGACCGCCAATCTCCAAGGGGACGACGGCCTGGACTATGGCATTCAATGGACCCTATTCCGGTCAGCCCTGAAACCCTATGACAGCGACGGGTGGCAAAGTCCGCAACTTTGGATGGGTCATGCTGCTGTTACGACCCCCAAGAATCATTTTTTTACCGAGCGATTGTCACGCGGGGGGATTGGCCAGGCCGGTGTAACCGCACAACCGTTTGAGGCCTGGATTGATGAATGGCGCATGGCCGGATCGGATCTGGACAGCCTGTCGCTTACAGCAAATGGTGAAGACTTCGGCTATGATCTTTCACTGACTGCGCAAGGGCCATTGGTTCTTCACGGCAACGCGGGCTATTCGGTCAAATCCGCTGATGGACAGGCGAGTTACTATTACTCACAGCCCTTCTATACAGTCGAAGGCGTGCTGCATTTGCCGGATAGTGAAGTCCGTGTAACCGGTCAGGGCTGGCTGGATCGGGAATGGTCCTCACAACCTTTGGCGACGGATCAGAGGGGCTGGGATTGGTTCTCGCTCAGCTTTGAGGACGGCGACAAACTGATGGCTTTTCGCCTGCGCGGGGATCGTGGCGATTTCACCTCGGCCACCTGGGTCAATTCAGACGGCAGTACTGAGGCCATCCCCAACGGCTCAATCAGCCTCTTGCCGCTGAGTACCGATGAGGTCGCCGGACGCAATATCCCGACACACTGGCACGTCAATCTTCCGGACCGGGGCATAGACATTCAGGTCTCAGCCCTCACACCTGATGCGTGGATGGGAACCAGTTTCGAATACTGGGAAGGTCCTGTCACCGTAACCGGCAGCCAAAAAGGCGCTGGCTATCTTGAGATGACAGGCTACTGAACCCACCCGATATTCGTTCACGACCGGCGACGCGATCTTTTGCGCGCTGGAGGATCAGTCAGCGTACGACATACACCGAAACGTTGGAATGCCGAACCACACGCGCGGCATTCGGACCAAGCAGGTAGTCCTTCAAATCCGGCTTATGCGCGCCGATCACGATCAGATCGGAACCCGCGTTTTCGGCGGTTTTCAGGATCTCCTGATAGGCTGTACCTGTCGCAACCACATGCCGGATACTTTCATTGCGCTCCGCCCCCAATGCTGAAATGCACAACGCCGTCAGTTTGGCTTGCGCCTCTGCCAACGCCTTTTCGTGAAAATCGGATTCAAAGAACCCGGACACCCAGCTTTCCCCAAAATCGGGCAGCACAGTCACGACATCCAACTGTGCCCCCTCCAGATCCGCCAAAGCTGCGGCTTTTTGCAAGACCGGAGCATCAATCTCGCCATTGCTGATATCAATGGCACACAGAACAGAACGTGTCATGCGGGCACCCCTTGTCTGGCGGCACGGCCGCGTTGCAGGAACGCGATAAGACCCAAGAAGATCATCGCTGGGATATACACCAGCTGCTTGGGCAGCTGTTCGGACGGTAAGCTGACCGAGGCCAGGCGTACGGGTTCATCGCCATAGTAGTCAAAGATGCCCAGATCGTCGGCGACCGGCGTGCCAAACAGCGGCTCGTCAAGCTTGACCAGCCCGTCCTCGGGAACCAGCAGCAGGCCCATCGCCTCAATCCGTGCAGCACCTCCTTCTTCGTCGCCCACAGTGACAACAACAGTTGTGTCCACCATCTCGAGCGTATCGAAATCGGGGCCCGCAACGACCAGGCGTACATCTGTTCCCGGTGGTGTCTGACCAATGGTTTCTTCGAATGCAGCGGGTTCAACTGATTTGAACGGAGGCGAGATACGATCCATGAAAAAGTCTGGTCGGAATAGGGCAAATGCCACCAGAACGAGCGCGACACTTTCATAGATACGGCTCCGGGTCAGGAAATACCCCATCGTGCCCGCCGTGAAGACCAGAATCGCTATGGTCGCGAAAACGGCCACCGTGATCCCTTCAAGCCATGTAACGTCGATCAAAAGAAGATCAGTGTTGAAGATGAACACGAAAGGCAGTGCCACAGTGCGCAGGCTGTAGAAGAACGCCGTGAAGCCGGTTTTGATCGCATCACCGCCCGACACGGCAGCAGCCGCAAAACTTGCAAGCCCAACGGGCGGTGTAACATCGGCCATGATCCCGAAGTAAAACACAAACAGGTGTACAGCGATCAGCGGTACAATCAGCCCGCTTTGCGCGCCCAGCTCAACGACTACCCCGGCCATCAACGAACTGACAACGATATAGTTCGCCGTGGTCGGCAGACCCATGCCCAGAATCAGACTTAGCAGCCCAACCATAACCAGCATCAGGATAAGATTGCCTCCCGACAGGAACTCTACCAGATCAGCCATAACCTGACCTACGCCCGTCAAGGTCACCGTGCCTACGATCACGCCCGCAGTGGCGGTTGCCAGCGCGATACCGATCATGTTCCGTGCGCCATCAATCAACCCTTGCCACAGGTCAGCGACGCCATCGACAAAGGTGTTCTTGAGATTGCTCTGCCCCCGGAAAAGAGCCTTGAGCGGTTTCTGCGTCAACAGGATTACGAACAGCAGGGCGGTCGCCCAGAACGCCGACAGTCCCGGCGATTTTTGTTCGATCATCAGGAAGTAAACCAGAACGATGATCGGCAGAAGGTAATGCAAACCTGCCTTATAAATATCAGCGATAACAGGAAGCGTGACCTCTTTTGCATTCGGGTCGTCCGGCTCAAGGTCCGGCACCTGAGCGGCCAGATAAAGCAATCCGACATAAATCGCGCAGACGATCAGGCTCAGCACAAGGCCTGCTGCAGACGGAACCCAGCTCGTTACAGCATCGACCGGGAATTGCGAGCCATAACAAAGCCCTGCAAACACCAGGAAGAAAGCCAACATACCCACAACGGTTCGCGCCAGATGCACGTCACGGTCACCTAAAGTCGGCATGTTCCGCTTCACGGCTTCCAAATGCACGATATAGACCAGCGCGATGTAAGAAATCGCTGCTGGCAGGAACGCGTGGGTAATCACCTCGACATACGAAATGCCCACATATTCCACCATCAGGAACGCCGCAGCACCCATCACAGGTGGCATGATCTGACCGTTGACCGATGAGGCCACTTCGACCGATCCGGCTTGTTCACTGCTAAAGCCCACACGCTTCATCAGCGGAATGGTGAATGTCCCGGTTGTCACAACGTTGGCAATCGACGAGCCCGAGATCAGGCCGGTTGCAGCGGAACCAACGACGGCCGCTTTCGCCGGACCACCACGCAGGTGTCCGAGTGCACCAAAGGCCATCTTGATGAAATAGTTCCCTGCCCCTGCCTTATCCAGCAGCGCACCAAACAGCACGAACAGGAACACGAATTTGGTGGAAACGCCCAAGGCGATGCCAAACACGCCCTCCGACGTGATCCACATATGGCTCATGGCCTTTTTCAGACTTGCACCCTTCCATCGGATTACTTCCGGCACCCATTCGGATGCGCCAAAGAAGACATAGGCCAAAAAAATCGTCGCGATAATTGCCATGGCCGGGCCGAGCGCTCGACGCGCCGCCTCGAACAAAAGTAGCAACCCAAGCAACGCGACCCATTTGTCCGTATCGTCGGCCAAACCGCCCGCATTTACGATCTTGTCATAGAAAAAATAGCCATAAAGCGCGACGAACGCACCGACCAAGCCCATGATCCAATCCTGAACCGGAATATAGCCGCGCGGGCTGGATTTCAGAGCGGGGTAAGCCGCAAAGGCCAGAAACAGAGCGAAGGCAAGGTGGAATTGCCGCGCATTGTTTACCACGCTGCCCGGCAACACGTAGTTTGCGAGCGGCGACGCCAGGATAACCTGAAAAATCGACCAAATCGCGGCTACAATCGCCAGGAAGACACCTACATTCCCGACCGGATTACGCCCGCCCGCGTCAGATGATGCGACCAGATCCTGAAGCTCTTCTTCGGAAAGCGGACGATTGGATTGAGTGTCGGAATTCATTAAATGTCTCCCCGTCGCGGCCATTTTGACCTTCTGATTCACCTGCTTGGTACAGGCGTTGTGCAGGGCGCCCCAAAAGCACCCTGCGTCAGGACTGGTTTACTGAATCCAGCCTTTTTCTTTGTAATACTTCTCGGCACCCGGATGCAGCGGCGCCGACAGGCCATCTGCGATCATCTCTTCGGGCTTGAGGTTGGCAAACGCCGGATGCAGCTTTTTGAAGTCTTCGAAGTTTTCAAAGACCGAGCTGACCACCGCATATACCGCGTCTTCCGACACATCTGCCGAAGTTACGAAAGTCGCGCCTACGCCGAATGTCTGGGTGTCGCCGTCAGAACCACGATACATGCCACCGGGGATGGTTGCAGTGCGGTAGAACGAATTGTCATTGACCAGCTTGTCCACGGCTTCACCGCTGACATTCACCAGAACCGAGTCACAGGCTGTGGTGGCTTCCTGAATCGAACCCGACGGGTGACCAACGGTATAAACCATAGCATCGATCTGGTTGTCGCAAAGGGCAGCCGATTGTTCAGCCGCTTTCAGCTCTGTCGCCAGTTCGAAATCATCGGTGGTCCAGCCCATTTCGCTCAGAAGAACTTCCATGGTGCCCCGCTGACCGGAACCGGGGTTCCCGATGTTCACGCGCTTGCCTTTCAGGTCTTCAAAGTTTGTGATGCCCGCATCGGCGCGGGCCACAACCGTAAATGGCTCGGGGTGGACCGAGAACACGGCACGCAGCTTTTCGAAGGGACCTGCCTCTTCAAATTTAGAGGAGCCGTTATACGCGTGATACTGCCAGTCGGACTGGGCAACGCCGAATTCCAGCTCGCCTTCGCGAATGGTGTTGATGTTGTAGACCGAGCCACCGGTCGATTCGACCGAGCAGCGCACGCCGTGCTCTTTCCGGCCCTTGTTCACCAGACGGCAGATCGCGCCACCTGTCGGATAGTAAACACCGGTCACGCCGCCGGTACCAATTGTAATGAACTCTTCGGCATAGGCCGCCGGAGCCAACATGGCTGCGGTTACAAACGCGCCGAGGCTCAATTTGCTGCTGTTTTTCATTTCAATACTCCCACATATTTTTGTCTGGCAGTTGGAATTCAAATCGATGACCTGCCCATGAAACTGTGCCGATAACGATGATCGGCACGCCTCACAGCAGGTGCAACCTGTTGAATTTTCCAGTTTCTCCCAACCCCTTTGAGGGTTCATCCAGATACTTTCAATGTCAAGGCCAGCGCCGGCCTGACTCGCATCAATCCGCATATATGAGCGTAATTTTTGAATTTTCCCCTCTGGCACACAGGAAAACCCGCCTGATCGGTCTACTTTATCTTTGCGCCCATTTTTGTTCAGGTTTGTTCAACAGCGGATCGTATACGGCACCCTCATCCGGGATGAGGGTGATACCAGAGGCAGGAAAAGAACCAGACCAGAACGAAGAATTGAGAGTTAAGTGCCCAAGCACTCGATAATCCCGAATAGAAAAAACAGGAAGCAGGTTCCCCTAACCCCCTGTTTTTACTTTGGTACCCAAGGCCGGACTCGAACCGGCACGGTATCACTACCGGGGGATTTTGAATCCCCTGCGTCTACCATTCCGCCACTTGGGCCCGGACACTGGATTAGCGCCCATCAAAGGGAAGGTCCAGAGGCAAAAATCATCCATTATTCCATTTGTTACTGCCGTGATGGTTGACGGGCCGTCAGGTGCGTGGTTTGGCTTTCCCGGGTCGAGAACGGGATTTGAGTGCTAAATGTTGCGATCGCTTTATGACTGGACAATTCGTCTGGCGGAACACCCTCATGCGCTTTGGGCGCTGGCCGTAGTGGCTTTTGTCGAAAGCTCGTTCTTTCCAATACCCCCCGACGTTCTGATGATTCCAATGATCCTGGCGCGCCCGTCGCGCGCCTGGCTGATTGCAACCGTAGCCCTGGTGGCTTCGGTTCTGGGCGGGATGCTGGGCTACGCGATTGGTGCGTTTTTCTATGAAAGCCTTGGGCAGCCCATTCTTGAATCCATGGGCAAGGCCCATGCGATGGAAGAATTCAACACCCGCTTCAACGATTTCGGGTTCTGGGCGGTACTGGCCGCCGGAGTGACGCCTTTCCCCTACAAGGTCATCACCATCATGTCAGGCTGGACAGGAATGCCGCTTGGAACATTCATCGCAACGTCGATACTGGCACGCGCGCTCAGGTTCTTCCTTGTTGCGGCCCTGCTTTGGGGCTTTGGCGAGCCGATCCGTGAATTTATCGAAAAACGCCTGGGGCTGATGTTCACCTTGTTCATCATCCTGTTGTTTGGCGGCTTCCTGGTGGTGAAATACCTATGACGAGACGTTCACAACTTATCGCACTGGCAAGTCTTGGGTCGCTGGCCCTTCTGCTGGCAGCTTTTGGCTTTCAGCATCTGGGCGGCCTTGCCCCGTGTAAAATGTGTATCTGGCAGCGCTACCCGCATGGGGTCGCAATCGCGATTGGCGTTTTGGCGCTGGCCTTACCAAGGCTAAGTTTCCTGCCCCTCTGTGGCGCAATGGCCGCTGCCACCACTTCGGGCATCGGGTTCTATCACGCCGGTGTTGAGCAAGGATGGTGGGAAGGTCCGACCAGTTGCACATCCGGTAGCATTAGTGGGATGTCGAATGACGACCTGTTCGATCAGATTATGTCCGCGCCTTTGGTTCGCTGCGACGATATCCCTTGGGAACTGTTCAACATCTCGATGGCTGGATGGAATGCCATTGCCTCGGCTGTTCTGGTGCTGATCTGGCTCGCGGCATGGCGGTCAGGCAGAGCCTAGAATTCGTCCAGTTCCGCATCCCAATACAGAAAATCGATCCAGCTTTCGTGCAAGTGATTGGGGGGAAATTTCCGACCAACATTGCGCAGTGCTTCGGCGTCAGGCTGGCGGGGTGGCTTACGCAGGCTCATTCCTGCCTGACGGAGCGATTTCGACCCTTTGCGCAGATTGCACGGGCTGCACGCCGCCACAACGTTCTGCCAGCTGGTCACCCCACCAGCGGCGCGTGGCACCACATGATCAAAGGTCAGATCACCGCGACTGCCACAATACTGGCACCGGAACTCGTCTCTCAGAAATAAATTAAAGCGCGTGAAGGCCACGCGCTTTCTGGGTTTTACATAGTCTTTCAAAACAACGACCGAAGGTATTCGGATCTGCGTACTCGGGCTGCGAACCACTTCATCGTATTCGGCCACGATGTCGACCCGATCCAGCCAGGCCGCCTTGATCGCCTCTTGCCAGGGCCACAGGGACAACGGGTAATAAGACAGGGGGCGATAATCGGCGTTCAAAACCAATGCCGGATGATGCTTCAATGCACCTGGCTCCCTGACAAATTCGGTCCTGAAGTCTCCGTCCATATCAGAATCGCTCCTCGCTCTGCTCTGCCCTTTTTGACATCAGAGCGGGGAACACCCGCCCCGGCCTTAGTATGACTATATATCGTGTTAATACTCTGACAAGCCCTGATTTTCCACAATATGTCGCAAACTGGGTAATGCGAATCCGTAACAGGCACATGACAGTTATCCACAGCTTGCGCGGGGTGCACTCTTCGGGGTATGCGCACGTCATGTCCTGGTTCATTCGCTTCAACAAACCTTACGATGTGCTGCCGCAGTTCACCGACTGCGACAATGCGGATACTCCGCGCAGTACACTGTCCGATTTCATCGATCTGCCCGGGGTTTATCCCGCCGGTCGACTGGACCGTGACAGCGAAGGTTTGATGCTTCTGACTGACCACGGCAAGTTGCAGGCGCAGATCTCGGACCCCAAGCACAAGATGGCAAAAACCTATTGGGTTCAGATCGAGGGCATTCCGGACGAAACTGCCCTGAAAGCTCTGCGAAACGGCGTCGAGTTAAAAGACGGCCTGACCCGTCCGGCTAAGGTGCGCCAGATCGACGAGCCAGGCAACCTGTGGCCCCGTACCCCGCCAATCCGCGAGCGCGAGACGGTACCAGACAGTTGGATAGAACTGTCCATACGCGAAGGCAAAAACCGTCAAGTGCGTCGAATGACGGCCGCCGTGGGCTTGCCGACCCTGCGCCTGATCCGCTGTCGCATTGGTGACTGGACGTTGGACGATCTGGAACCGGGCCAGTGGGACAGCCTGCCCATGCCATCCCTGAACACCACACCGCAACGAAAACGCGACCGTCGACCACGCCGGTGACATACCCTGCCCTGATCTGCTAAACTTAGGTCATGAAACTAACTCCCGGAATACCGGCCCCTTCGGCGATTCTGGAAGCGTCGCTTTATGTCGATGATCTGGACGCAGCGGAACAGTTTTACGGCGAAGTACTGGGCCTGGACCGCATTCAGCGCGTCGCCGACCGCCACGTGTTTTACCGAATTGGCGGATCGGTCCTGCTGATCTTTAACCCGGAACAGACGGAACAGCCGCCCCTCAACCCGGACATGCCCGTTCCGCCCCACGGCGCCCGCGGTGCCGGGCATGTGTGTCTTGTACTGACCCGTGATGAAATCGCAGTGATGCGCAAGCACCTTCTGGACTGGAATGTCCCCGTAGACGCAGAGTTTGACTGGCCCGGAGGCGCGCGTTCCTTGTACGTGCGCGACCCGGCCGGAAACTCAGTCGAGTTTGCGGAAGCGCATCTTTGGTCTTGATCCGATGCGAAACACCGGTGTTCCGCTGATTTGATCTTACCGGCTAAAGGCTCAGCTTGTCGCGCATGAAGGCCAGGGCCACACTCAGCCCGTCCGGGGCGATGCCGTGCCCGGTGCCTTTCATGACATGAGCATAGACCTCTTTGAAACCGGCGGATTGCAGGGCCTCTGCCGCTTCGGGCAAGGATTGCGGCGGGACGACGTCGTCGGCATCGCCATGCACCAGCAATACCGGCATCCGGCTGATGGTTTCGTCTGCCAGAAGGTCCGCCTCTAGCAAACGTCCAGAGAAAGCGACAATTCCTGCCACGGGGTCTTCGCGGCGGGGCGCGACATACAGGCTCATCATCGTACCCTGGCTGAAACCAAAAAGGACAACCTGTTCGGGCAACAGGTCTTCATCCACCATCAGAGCATCCAGAAAGGCATTGAAATCCTCGACCGCCATTTCCATGCCCCTGCGCGCCTCTTCCTCAGACGAACCGTCAATCCAGGGAATGGGAAACCACTGAAAACCATTGGGCATTCCCGGGATCTGCTCGGGCGCGTCCGGGGCCACGAACAACGTGTCGGGCAGGTGTTCACCCAACGGGTCGGCCAAACCCAGCAGATCGGCACCGTTTGCGCCATAGCCATGTACGAACACCACAACCGAGCGCGTGTCGCCCGAAACAGGCTCTTTCCGGAGCGCATTCAAAACCCGTGTCATCTGATCCCTTCTCTTTGCTTTGCAACCCGGTAATAGGCCCACAGCACCCGCGCTGCAACCGAGCGCCAGGGCGACCAGGCCTCGGCCATCTTGCGCAGTTCTTTGTCCGTTGGACGGTTGGGCAGGTCATAAAGGATGCGCGCGGCCTCTTGCAGCGCCAGATCACCGGGGGCGATCACATCAGCGCGACCAAGTGAGAACATGGCGTATATCTCCGCGGTCCAGACGCCAATGCCTGACACTTGCGTCAGCGTGGTCAAAACTTCCGCATCAGAGGCATCACGTAACGCTTTGTAATCTATACGCGCTTCCGCCAAAGCCCTTGCATAGCGGATCTTCTGACGGCTTAACCCTACAGCCCGAAGATCGTCATCCGTTGCCCACATGATCTTACGCGGACCCGTCAGTTTGGCCTCTTGCAGGCGTTTCCATATTGCATTGGCCGAAGCCACACTGACCTGTTGGCTGACAATGGCACTCAGCAGTTGCGCGAACCCGTCGGGACGGCGACGTAACGGCAATGGGCCAGTCTGTTCCATTGCATAGGCCATGCGCGGACAGCTCTGGGCCAGCCATTCAGCCCCTTCCGCCACACAATCCGGCGTTTCGATGATGCGGCCAACAGGCATCTGGTCTCCCTGCTCGGTTGTCACTGGCACGTTAGGCGCATGTGCCGCAGATGCAACCGGGTTGTGCCGCAAACACTTAGCCGATAACCATTCGGCCATGACCATGATCTCGACCCTTCCCGATGACCGCCAGGCCAAACGCAACGTCGCCGTCTTGGTGGCGGCGCAGGCCATTCTGGGCGCGCAGATGCCCGTGATGTTCATCGTCGGTGGGCTGGCAGGCCAGTCGCTGGCGACCAATCCCTGCCTGGCAACATTGCCCATTTCGCTGATTGTTCTGGGATCGATGCTGGCAGCCACGCCAATCTCGGCCATCATGCAAAAATGGGGGCGTCGGGTTGGGTTCCTTGTCGGGGCAACCGCCGGTGCTCTGGGCGGGTTGATCAGCGCTTATGGGCTGTTCCTGGGCTCGTTTCCCATTTTTCTTGTCGGCAGCCTGCTGACCGGCATCTACATGAGCGCGCACGGGTTCTATCGCTTTGCAGCGGCAGACACCGCATCAGACGATTACCGCCCCAAAGCGATTTCCTATGTCATGGCTGGAGGGCTGGCGGCCGCCATCATTGGCCCGCAGATCGTCAAGCTCACATCAGAAGCCTATGTCATCCCGTTTCTGGGCACCTATCTGGCCGTCATTGGGATCAATGTTCTGGGGTCCGCCCTGTTCTTCTTTCTTGACATCCCAACGCCTGCAAAACCCACCGACACCGAGCCCAAGGGGCGGTCGCGACTGGAGTTGCTGAAAACACCCCGCATCGCCGTGGCCATCATATGTGCCATGGTATCTTACGCGCTGATGAATCTTGTGATGACCTCAACTCCGTTGGCCGTGGTGGGTTGTGGTTACTCGGCCAATGACGCGGCTGACATCGTCACCAGCCACGTGCTGGCCATGTATGTGCCCAGTTTCTTTACGGGTCACCTGATCGCCCGGTTTGGCATCGAAAGGATCGTGGCGCTGGGTCTGGCGATTCTTGCAGCCGCTGGACTGGTCGCCTTGCAGGGCGTTGATTTAGGGAACTTTTTCGTTGCTCTCATTCTTCTTGGTGTTGGGTGGAACTTTGGCTTTATCGGCGCGACCACGATGCTGGCCGCATCGCATGAACCGCAGGAACGCGGTCGGATGCAGGGTCTTAACGACCTGCTGGTGTTTGGCGGAGTGACTATGGCCTCGCTGGCTTCGGGTGGATTGATGAACTGCTCGGGTGGGTCCCCGGTTGAAGGGTGGACAGCAGTCAACCTTGCCATGATTCCGTTGCTGACATTGGCAGGCGGGGCCCTGTTGTGGCTGGTTCTGCGACCTGCCGACCCGGAACGGGCCTGATCACCAGCGCCCGCTGCCCGCAGTCCACATCAAGGACAGCCGCTGCTGTATTTCTCGCGGTACAAGATCACCGGAGGCGACACGTTCGGGTCGGGCTATGGCTTGCTTTAAAACCCGTTCGGCCAACCAACCGGAATATAATGCTGGCCGTGCCTCGGCCGAAATCTCAGCCCGATGCGATCTAGCTTTTTGCAGGCGATTCAAAGCGGTTCCGGCCAAGGCACGCACCCCTTCAATGGTACCGTCCAAAAGCGGTATCCGCCCGCGTTGTTCCAATTCAGGAATAGCCCTCAACCAGTTCGACACCCCAACCGCATATCCAAAGTCACGCAACACAGTTTCATCGGCCGCCCCCAGCGCCTGAGCTGATGCAACAACCAATGAGCCCGTACTGTGATCGATGTAGGCGTCAAAGTGATCCTGATCCTCGAACGGATCACGGCATATATCCCAACGCCTTACAGCCACATATTCATCCAAAACACCAGCCAGATGGGGCGAAAGAACCCGTGACAAGGGTGTTACCACCTCGTGCCGCCGTACGGTTGCCCCTTCTGCAATTTCCTGTAGCGCGTCTCGCCACCATTGCAGCCGCATCTCGGCGATCATCGGCTCTTGCGTCACCCAGGGCGCGCGGGCAACTTCGACGTTCAGCGCGTAAATCGGGAACAGAACTGCACGATCTGCAACCGGTGCAGCCATCGCTGCGCGGAAACGATCTGGATCAGCCCGCTGCACAAGTGCCGCGCAGGCTTTGACGTCTTGGTCAAAGACCACGCTCACTCGGCTGCTGCCTTTTTCGGATCACAGTCGCGCACCAGTTTCCACTGAATCGCATCCAGAAGCGCCTCGAAAGACGCATCGACTATGTTCGCGCTGACGCCCACGGTCGACCAGCGCCGCCCCTGACCGTCTTCGCTGTCGATGATGACACGCGTGACCGCTTCGGTGCCGCCTTGCGTAATACGCACCTTGAAGTCGACCAGACGCATATCTGACAGCACCTGCGAATACTGGCCCAGATCCTTAGCCAGCGCCTTCGCAAGGGCGTTCACTGGCCCTCTGTCGCTGCCTGACTCGTCCATGGATTCACTCACAGACAGCTTCTTTTCACCATCCACTTTTACGACAACAACGGCCTCGGATAGGCTGACCATCTTGTTGTATTTGTTCTTACGCCTTTCAACGGTGACTTTGTAACGCTTGACCTCGAAGAACTCAGGTAACTGACCCAGCTCTTCCCGCGCCAGCAGTTCAAAACTGGCCTGAGCGGTGTCATAGGAATATCCATCCGCCTCGCGGGCCTTTATCTGGTCAAGGATGCGGCCAAGTGCGGGGTCACCTTCTTCAACACGTAAACCGGCCTCGGTCAAACGCTTGCGCAGGTTTGACTGACCAGCCTGGTTCGACATCGGAATGATGCGGGAGTTCCCGACACTTGCGGGTTCCACATGCTCATATGTCGATGGATCCTTGAGGATCGCGCTGGCGTGCAGTCCGGCCTTATGCGCAAAAGCCGACGCCCCAACATAAGCCGCCTGCTTGCTGGGCACCCGATTCAAAACATCATCCAGCATCCGGCTGATGCGGGTCAAACCAGCCAAAGCCTCACGGCTGACACCAATATCAAACTGCGACGCATAGGGTTCCTTCAGCAACAGCGTCGGTATCAAAGCGGTCAGATTTGCATTGCCGCAACGCTCGCCCAAACCATTCAATGTGCCCTGAATTTGCCGTGCACCTGCCTCAACAGCAGCCAGAGAACAGGCAACGGCATTTTCGGTGTCGTTATGGGTGTGAATGCCCAGCCGATCACCGGGCAGCCCGGCTGCGATCACCTCGAATACGATCCGCCCGACCTCGGACGGCAAAGCGCCACCATTTGTGTCACACAGGACAACCCACCGCGCGCCCGCCTCAAGCGCTGCGCGACAAACATCCACGGCATATTCCGGATCGTCCTTGTAGCCATCAAAGAAATGTTCCGCATCAAACAGCGCTTCACGCCCCTGCGCGACGATATGCGCGACCGAGGCACGCACGTTTTCCGTGTTTTCTTCCAGTGAAATGCCAAGCGCGTGGGTGACGTGATAATCATGCGACTTGCCGACCAGACAAACAGCCTGCGTTCCCGCATTCATCACCGCAGCCAGCACATCGTCATTCTCGGCTGATCGTCCTGCGCGTTTGGTCATGCCGAACGCCGTCAACCGGGCCGAGGTCTTTGGGGCCACCTCGAAAAACGCGCTATCGGTCGGGTTGGCGCCGGGCCAACCGCCTTCGATGTAATCCACGCCCAATGCGTCCAGCGCCTGTGCGATCTGCACTTTTTCAGCGGTCGAAAACTGCACGCCCTGTGTTTGCTGCCCATCGCGCAGGGTTGTGTCGTAGAGGTAGAGGCGTTCCTTGGTCATCAGACCTCCTCCAGCTTGGCAGCGTCAAAACCGGCGCCCGGCACCAGTTCGACACCTTCCTTGCTCATTCGAACCTCAAGCCCCGCCGCTACATATGCTGCCTTCAAGCGATCAACTTCCGAGAAGTCCTTGCTTTGCATCGCGGTGGCTCGTGCTTTCGCCAAACGGTCCGCATGGGCGGTCAGGTCGACAGATGCGGTATCGGCCCAGTCGCCCATCTCAGGCATAAGCAAACCCAGCTGTTGCGCACTTGCCAACAGGCCTGCGGCGTCACCATCTGAAGCCAGACGGTAAAGCTCGCTCATGGCACCTGCCGTATTCAGATCGTCACTTAGTGCTGCGATGACTTCAGGTGCCGCGCTGGCGGCAGGTTCGATACCTGCTGTCAGCGCCCGCCATTTGCGCAGCGTCGCCTCGGCCTCATGGGCCTTTTTCTCGGTCCAGTCCATCGGCTTGCGGTAATGCGTCTGCAAAAAGACAAAGCGGATCACTTCGCCCGGAACGCCCTGCTCCAACAGATCGTGCACGGTAAAGAAATTACCCAGCGATTTGGACATTTTCTTTCCTTCAACCTGCAACATCTCGTTATGCAGCCAGACCCGCGCGAATTCGCCATGCGGGTGCGCGCATTTGCTTTGGGCGATCTCGTTCTCATGATGCGGGAACATCAGGTCGTTGCCACCACCATGGATATCAAAGCTCTCGCCCAGCAGTTCATAGCTCATGGCTGAGCATTCGATGTGCCAGCCCGGACGTCCCCTGCCCCATGGGCTGTCCCAGCCCGGCAGTTCATCGGTCGAAGGCTTCCACAACACGAAATCCATCGGGTTTTTCTTGTATGGTGCCACCTCGACCCGCGCACCTGCGATCATGTCATCGACCGACCGGCCAGACAGCTTGCCATAGCTTTCTTTCCACCTGTCGACTGCGAACAGAACATGGCCTTCGGCGGCATAGGCGTGGCCCTTGGCGATCAGGTCTTCGATCATCGCGATCATCTGGGCGATATACTGGGTCGCGCGTGGCATCTGGTTGGGTTCCAACGCTCCCAACGCCCCCATGTCGTGCAAGTACCAGTCGATGGTCTCGTCCGACCGCTCCTGCACCAATTGTTCCAGCGTGCCTTCTGCACCAGCCTGCTTGCGCGCCAGCGCCGTCGCATTGATCTTGTCGTCCACATCGGTGAAGTTGCGCACATAGGTCACATGCTTTGCGCCATAAACGTAGCGCAAAAGGCGATAGAGCACATCGAAAACAACCACCGGACGGGCATTACCCAAATGGGCGCGGTCATAGACCGTTGGGCCACAGACATACATCCGCACGTTTTCAGGATCGATCGGTACGAAGTCTTCCTTCGTCCGCGTCCGTGTGTTGTGCAGCTTGATCGTCGTCATCGGTCGGGCTCCTAAGAAACAGCAAAGGCTTGCGCGTTGGCGCGGGCTTAGCAACTTGTCTCTGGGATGAAAACGAAAGAAACCGGCCCGCTTGATAAATCAGCAGGTAATGCAGCAGATTATGATGCAGGTCACCGGGTTCATGGGACATCGGTTAGCATGGGATCATTCGCAAGCCAAGTGTTGAGTTTGCCACCCCCGTTGGGCACAGTGCCAAACATGGACCGAGATTTCGTCAATTCCATCTGCAAAACGCTTCCCGGCGCTGAACTTTCCGATCCCTGGGGCGGTGGCCATGACGCCTGGAAAATTGGTGGCAAGATGTTCGCCTGTATCGGAATCGCAAATGACGGTGTTTCCGTCAAAACGCCCGATATCGAGACGGCGCAGATGCTGATAGACGCCGGGATCGGCGTAAAAGCCCCCTATTTCCACCGCAGCTGGGTGCGTCTTCCGTTTGACACCGGCGCTGACGAAATGCGCCATCGTTTGACTGTGTCCTATGACCTTGTCCGCGCATCATTGACCAAAAAACTTCAGGCCTCGATAGCGCCGCGAAGCTGATTGACAAACGCCCGCCGCTCTGTCCCATTCAGCGCAGAGTAACCGGGACCCTTGTCATGGAATTGTCCAAGCGCATCACGCAGATCACCGGCGGCAGCGACGGGTGGGAGGTGTTCAACCGCGCCCGACGGATGCTGAATGAAGGGCATGCCGTGACAGAATTGACAATCGGCGAGCATGACGTTCGTACTGACCCGTCGATCCTGCACGCTATGGACCTGTCAGCCCGCAACGGTCACACCGGTTATGCCACGGTGCCCGGAACAGATTTGCTGCGCGATACGGTTGCTGCCCGGGTTCAGTCCCGCACAGGCATCCCAACGACGCGCAACAATGTACTGATCACGCCCGGTGGGCAGTCCGCCCTGTTCGCGGCGCATATGGCGGTATGCGATCCCGGCGACACCGGGCTGTTTCTGGACCCGTATTATGCCACCTATCCCGGGACGATTCGCGGCGCCGGGGCCATTGCCCGCGCTGTTCGGACCGCTGCAGAGGATGCATTTCAACCGCGCGCCGATTTGATTGATGCAGCCGCGGAGGGCGCGGTTTCGCTGTTGATCAACACGCCGAACAACCCAACCGGAGTGGTGTATTCCCGTCAGTCACTTGAAGCCATTGCCGATGTTTGCCAACGCCGTGACCTGTGGCTGATATCAGACGAAGTCTATGACACCCAGATCTGGGAGGGCGAGCACCTGTCCGCCCGCGCGCTGCCCGGAATGGCCGACCGTACCTTGGTGATTGGATCAATGTCCAAATCACATGCCATGACCGGGTCCCGATGCGGGTGGATCGTTGGTCCGGAATACGTGATCCGTCACCTGATAGATCTGGCTACTCACACAACCTATGGCGTACCGGGGTTCATTCAGGACGCGGCCAGCTTTGCACTGACCGCAGGACACGAACTTGAAAACAAGATCGCCGCGCCATTCCGTCGCCGCCGTTCATTGGCGATAAACGTATTGGCGGCACAGAACACAGTGGGGCTCGTCCCGGCGCAGGGTTCTATGTATCTGATGCTGGATGTGCGGGCGACCGGCCTGACGGGTGAAGAGTTTGCGAACGCCCTGCTGGACACTCATGCGATTGCCGTCATGCCGGGCGAAAGCTTTGGCAAAGCCGCTGCAGGGCACATTCGTGTCGCCATGACCGTGGATGATGAGAAATTTGTCAGTGCCTTGAGAACCCTGTGCGCGTTTTCAGCACAACTCGCCAAGCGACACGCGGCTGAATAGCCGCATCTAAAACCGAAATGTCGTACGCAGGTTGAAAACATTGGTGTCCAGACTGCCGCTGGATCGGGTGACATCGTCGAAATTCTGCCGCAGCGCTTCACCGCTGATAACGAAATTCTCGCCAATCGGGTAGGCCAATCCGATCCCGTAAACGGCGGCTGTGTCACTGTCGACCGATGTATCAGCCCGCGCCGCGCCTACGACCACGTATCCCAGAGCGTTACCGAAATCATATCCGCCACGCAGCTTCAAGCTGGTCATGCTGTCGAGACTGCCCTGAGATTGGCCAAGGTTCAGGGACAGCCGATTATACTCCAACTCACCGCCCAGCACAAAATTCCCAAAATCCTGATCATAGCCCAGATGCGCACCAAAGGCCGTATCATCGCCATTTGCACCACCCGGACCATCGGCATCTGCAAATCCAAAACTGAAACCGGCATACCCGCCAGTCCAGTCCTCGGCGGCAACAGGGTCAGCACCGGCGAACATTATCGCAACAACAAGGACGGAAAAAGGTTTCACAGTCGGGTTCAATGCAACACCGCTCTGGTTTCGATCAGAGGCATGACTTCAATTCAATCTGTGGCCTACTGGTTCATAATTCAACTCACAGGCGCAGGCCTCAGAAGTAAGTGAATGCAGTGTAACAGATTCCCGCCAAAATGGGTGAAAATATCGGCGCATGATTATCTGGCAAAGTGACGGCGAGATTTGTCCGCGTGAATAATTTTCAAAGGTCGCAAATAGAACAGATTGTGTCGCAGTGTTTTGGAATGCTCGCGCAAGACGTTGAGGGGCAAAATGGCAGACGACGACTGGAAAATCAGCCTGATCAGCCGCACCATTGGGGCAGATCGTGGGCGTGCCGCACGAGGACGGCCGTAAAGGTGTGCTTGCTGACACCTTAAGACATCACTCAACGACCGGATTCTTGAAATGAACGACCAACCCCGCAATTCTTCGCGCAGTGGCGGCCGTGCCGCGCGCCGAGCTGCCCGTGCAACTGCACTGCCCGAGCACCTGCGACCTGTCCGCCCCGGAATGGAAGGCGGCGTCCTGAATGTACTGACACAGGCACAGATCGAACGCATCCACGAAGCAGCACTGACCGCGCTTGAAACCATTGGCCTGGCGGACGCGCCGCAAAGTGGCATTGACTATCTGGTCGGTGCGGGCTGCACCTTGGGCGACGATGGACGTATCCGTTTCCCCCGTGCCCTTGTCGAGGACACGGTTGCTAAGGCGAACCGTTCAGTCACTTTGTACAGCCGGGACGGTAACACCGATCTAGAACTGTCGGGCACCAAGGTGCACTACGGTACGGCCGGAGCGGCCGTGTCCATGGTCGACGTCCACGGTCGGGAATATCGCCATTCCACCGTGCAAGATCTGCACGATGCCGCACGCATCTGCCAACAGCTTGATAATATACACTTTGTGCAGCGGCCAATGGTCTGTCGTGACATCGCGGACAACCTCGAAATGGACCTCAACACGATTTACGCATGCTGTTCAGGGTCATTCAAACACATCGGGACATCTTTCACCGAACCAAGCCACGTCGCTCCAGCGATGGAGATGATCTATATGATTGCGGGCGGTGAAGACAAATTTCGCGAACGACCCTTCGTGTCGAACTCGAACTGCTTTGTTGTTCCTCCAATGAAATTCGCAACCGAAAGCTGCGAAGTGATGGAAGCATGCATCAAGGCCGGAATGCCTGTCTTGCTGCTATCTGCTGGTATGGCCGGAGCCACAGCGCCGTCGACCATCGCCGGTGCGATCACGCAAGCAACTGCGGAATGCCTGGCGGGATTGGTTTATGTTAATGCCGTAAGTCCCGGTGCTCCGGCGATTTTTGGCTCCTGGCCGTTTGGTTTGGACCTGCGAACCGGTGCCATGTCGATCGGTTCAGGGGAACAGGCCCTTCTGACTGCCGGATGTGCCCAGATGCACCGGTTCTACGACCTTCCGGGCGGAGCTGCGGCTGGCGCATCGGATTCGAAACTGCCCGATATGCAAGCCGGATGGGAACAGATGTGTTCGAATGTCATGGCAGGTCTGTCCGGTCTGAACATGGTATATGAGGCAGCCGGGATGCATGCCTCGTTGCTGGGGTTCTGCCTGGAAAGTCTAATCCTCAGCGATGATTTGATCGGACAGGCGCAACGCTGTGTACGCGGGATCGAAGTGACGGATGACACGCTGGCACTGGATCAAATGGCGGCGGTATGCATGGGCGGCCCAGGCCACTATCTGGGAACTGACGCAACACTGAGCCGGATGCAGTCAGATTACGTCTATCCGACATACGGAGATCGCTCCTCACCGAAAGAGTGGGTGGAGCTTGGCAAGCCCGATCTGGTGGAAAAAGCCGTAGCAAGGAAAGAGGAAATCCTTTCCACCCCTTCCCCAGCAAGGTTCGACCCGGTTCTGGACGCCGAACTTCGGAAAAAATTCAAAATCCATCTTCCCGCTTAAGTTGATGGAAAAGGCGGCCCGAAAGGGATCGGGCCGCCTGTTCATACAATGCCTACCCGTCGCTGGGCGGCAACAATCCTGCCTCCTGCGCGATCGCGACCTCGTCTGCATCCAGCGCTCCGTCACCATTGGCATCCATGGCCGAGAAGGTATCGGCGTTGACTTCCGGTACGACTGCCTGAATTTCCTCGATGGTCAGCAGACCATCACCGTTGGTATCGGCTGAGGATTGGGCCGAAGCAACGCCGGGCAAGCCCAGAACGGCCATGGAAAGCCCGATCAAATAATGCGATTTCATTTCAGTGCCTCCTGAAAGGTGTGTTTGTGTTTACGTCCGGACGACGCCCAGAAGCACATGACCCCCCCTGCGCGTCACGCGCTTTGGTAGAGTTTCGTGATTTCACGCCAATCTTTGCGTGTTTGCCCGAGTCGGGTTTGCGGCCCTCCGCCTGAAGAAGCCGGCAAAACCTGTATCGGCGGCTCTTGCCCGACAGGACCACCTCAATCCGGCAATGTGGCGCTTATCCGGGACGACTCGGAAGGACAAAAAAGAAAGGGGGCCGAAGCCCCCTGTCAGTTTCGCCTTCCAGGCTCATTTCGTTGACCGCCCGGTGTTTTTTTGCCTGCGGCCTGGACTGCGCATGGGGCGAGCGCACCCGCCCCGTGAAAGAGTGGGAGGGAGCAAATATTCCGCCCCACCCTGTTCCCGGCCAACACGGGCATGTCGGCCGAGTGGAGAAAGGTCACTTGGTAAGTCTCAGACCTGTTCTCCTTATTCGTCGGGGTCGGTTACTTAGGGCAGCGTCCGACCCCTACGCCCCGGGGCGCCGGGGCGCTAAAGTCAGCTACACCCGCTTGTCGCGCCGCAGGTATTGCACTTCATGCAAGTGCCGTTACGCACCAGCGTGTAGTTTCCGCATTCGCCACAGGGGTCGCCCTCATAGCCCTGCATCTTGGCTTTGGTGCGGGCGTCCATCCCGGTTGCCACTGCCGTTTCGGTGGCAGGCGCTTCGAACACAGTTGCCGTTTCCGACATTCCGGCCACGTCGCCATAACTGCCGTTTAACACCATCAGATCCTGCGGCAGACGCTTGCGAAGATACCCTGTCGAGCTGATTTGTTTCAACACTTCCAATGATTTGGATGCCGCAGTTTCACTGATTTCCGAGACGTTGGAAACGCCTTCCTCTTCTCCGCGGCCAAGATCATCAAAGGTAGCACCCTCGGGTTTCACATGGGCGAGATCGGTACGGTCCAGATAAGACACGGCCAGTTCGCGGAAGATGTAATCCAGGATCGAGGTTGCGTTCTTGATCGAGTCGTTGCCCTGCACCATCCCTGCCGGTTCGAACTTGGTAAAGGTGAAGGCGTCGACAAACTCCTCCAGCGGCACGCCATATTGCAGACCGACCGACACGGCGATGGCAAAGTTGTTCATCATCGCCCGGAAGCCTGCGCCTTCCTTGTGCATGTCGATGAAAATCTCGCCCAATTGACCGTCTTCAAACTCACCTGTGCGCAGGTACACTTTGTGGCCGCCAACGATGGCCTTCTGAGTATACCCCTTGCGGCGATGTGGCAGTTTCTCGCGATGGCTGCGGATCATTTCCTTGACCACAACCTTCTCGATCACCTTCTCGGCCAGAACGACGGCTTTTTCCTGAGCAGAGCCGCTTTCCAGCACTTCGGCCGCCTCGTCGTCGTCCTCGACCAGTGCTGCCGCCAGAGGTTGCGATAGCTTCGAGCCGTCGCGATACAGCGCGTTGGCCTTCACACCCAGCGACCAGCTGAGTTCATAGGCTTTCTGGCAATCCTCGATGGTCGCGTCATTCGGCATGTTGATCGTTTTCGAAATCGCGCCCGAGATGAAGCTCTGTGCCGCAGCCATCATGGTGATGTGGCTGTCAACCCCAAGGAAACGCTTGCCTTTTTTTCCGCACGGGTTGGCGCAGTCGAAGATCGAGTAGTGTTCTTCCTTCAGATGCGGCGCGCCTTCCAGCGTCATGGTTCCGCAGACGTGATCGTTCGCTGCGTCGATATCCGCCTTGGTAAAGCCCAGATGGCGCAGCAGATCAAACGTTGGGTCATTCAGCTTGGTCGCTGGAATGCCCAGAACACCGGTGCAGAAATCTTCGCCCAGTGTCCACTGGTTGAAGACGAACCGGATGTCGAATGCGCTTTCCAGTGCGGCATCCACCTTGGCCAGCTCATTCGGGCCAAAGCCGTGGCCGGTCAGCGAGGTGTGGTTAATCCCCGGCGCGTTGCCGATGGTGCCGTGACCAACGGCATATGAAACGATCTCTTCGATCTGTGACGAGGAATAGCCCAGCTTTTCCAGCGCCGACGGGACCGAGCGGTTGATGATCTTGAAGTAACCGCCACCGGCCAGCTTCTTGAACTTCACCAGAGCAAAGTCTGGCTCAATCCCGGTGGTGTCGCAATCCATCACCAGACCAATGGTGCCGGTGGGCGCAATCACCGTGGCCTGTGCGTTGCGGTAGCCGTTTTTCTCGCCAAGGCTCAGCGCCTCATCCCAAGCGGACATGGCCAGATCGACCAGACGCTTGTCGGGGCAGTTACCATGGTCCAGAGGCACGGGCTTGACGGCCAGTTTCTCATACCCGTCGGTCACGCCTTGCGCCGCGCGGCGGTGGTTGCGGATGACGCGCAGCATATGCTCGGCGTTGCGCTCATAGCCTTTGAACGGACCCAGCTCCCCCGCAATCTCAGCCGAGGTCGCGTAGGCCACACCGGTCATGATCGCGGTCAGTGCGCCGCAGATCGCCCGGCCCTCATCCGAGTCATAGCTGTAGCCCATGTTCATCAGCAGACCGCCGATATTGGCATAACCCAGACCCAGCGTGCGGAAGTCATAGGACAGTTGCGCGATTTCCTTTGACGGGAATTGCGCCATGGTCACCGAGATTTCCAGCGTCAGGGTCCACAGGCGAGAGGCATGCATATAATCCGCCGCCTGGAACTCGCCATCCTTAAGGAAGGTCAGCAAGTTCATCGAGGCAAGGTTACAGGCCGTGTCATCGAGGAACATGTATTCCGAGCACGGGTTTGAGCCGCGGATCTCACCATCTTCGGGGCATGTGTGCCACTCGTTCACCGTGTCATGGAACTGGATGCCCGGATCGGCACAGGCCCAAGCGGCGTGGCCGACCTTTTCCCACAGATCCCTCGCCTTGACCGTCTTGGCGACCTTACCGTCAGTTCGGTTGATCAGTTCCCAATCGGCGTCTTTCTCAACAGCGGTCAGAAACGCATTGGTGACACGGATGGAGTTGTTCGAGTTCTGGCCCGAAACCGAGCTATAGGCTTCCGAATCCCAGTCCGTGTCATAGGTCGGAAATTCGATACTGTCGTGACCCTGCTTGGCATAGTCCAGCACGCGTTTGATATAAGTTTCGGGGATCGCTACCTTTTTCGCCTCGCGAACCGCCTTTTTCAGCGCGTCGTTCTTGTTCGGATCATAGGCGTCATCCGCAGATCCATCCCACGAACGGATGGCCTCGAAAATGCCGTTCAGCATCTTCTCGTGCATCTTCGATCCGGCAACGATCGATGCCACTTTCTGCTCTTCGATCACCTTCCATTCGATGAATTGTTCGATATCGGGGTGATCCGCATCGACAATAACCATCTTTGCTGCCCGACGGGTTGTCCCGCCTGATTTGATTGCGCCGGCGGCGCGGTCACCGATCTTGAGAAAGCCCATCAGGCCCGAGGATTTGCCACCACCCGACAGTGCCTCGCCTTCGGCCCGCAGATGGCTGAAGTTGGTCCCGGTGCCCGAGCCGTATTTGAACAGGCGCGCCTCGCGCACCCACAGATCCATGATGCCGCCTTCATTGACCAGGTCGTCATCGACAGACTGGATGAAGCAGGCGTGCGGCTGCGGATGCTCGTAGGCGGACTTGGATTTGGTCAGTTTGCCGGTTTTGAAGTCGACATAGTGGTGCCCTTGCGCCGGACCGTCGATCCCATAGGCCCAGTGCAGGCCAGTGTTGAACCATTGCGGGCTATTTGGCGCGGCGCGCTGGGTCGCCAGCATGTACCGCATCTCGTCAAAATAGGCGCGCGCATCCTCCTCGGTAGAAAAGTAACCACCTTTCCATCCCCAGTATGCCCACGCACCGGCCAGTCGGTCAAAGACCTGCTTAGAGGAAGTCTCGCCCTCGAATTCAGCATCTTCAGCGGGAACCGACCGCCAAAGGAATTCGGGTACGTCTTTTTCCTTAACTTTCTTCAGTTTGGACGGAACACCAGCTTTGCGAAAGTACTTCTGGGCGATTACGTCACTTGCCACCTGCGACCAGGGTGATGGAACTTCGATCCCTTCCAGACGGAATACAATGGTTCCATCAGGATTGCGGATTTCAGACGTAGCGGACACAAAATCCAGTTCTGAATAGGCATCCTGACCTGGTTTGGTGAATTTTCTTTCAATCTTCATGTCCGCAGCCCTAGTTAAATTCCGCCCAATTTTCGGTTTACGGCACTTCATATTGAGTTGCGGAGCACCACCGCAACGCCGACAGAAGCGCACAAAGGTACAGGTCGCTGCTTTGTGCAGCGAAAAAGCCGTCACTACGGCTGCACGACATTAGACTGTGCGTATCCGACCCTCGCCCGTTGCCGTCCCAGCTTGAACACCAGATATTGTGGCAATTTCTTCGGCTCATACAATCTGACGTATCTTACCATAGAAGGTCAACGCCCTTTTTCAGCCAAAATTGAAATCTTTTTTGTTGACCTGACCGTGACAGGAAGGGGGCGAGACTCAGGGCATGATTCCTCCACAGGCTTGCCCGCGGTAAGTTTTCGATCACAACCCGAAGTCTCAAATCGAATTACCGTTTTTACCAACATAGTTATCTGTAATTGATCAACCAACGCCGCACTGATTAGGTTGCAATGGAATCACCTTCGCCGGGTCTGTCGAACCCACGCTGAACGACCAAAGGTTCACTCCGGATTGAGAAAGGCCAAACGAATGAAGTTGCTTCGCTTTATCCCCGCATTGGCCTGCATCGTGGCCTGCACGCCACAAGAAATGCCCACCCCGTCACGTAGCGCACTGTTCGAAACCCATCCCAAAAGGTTATTTGAGGCTTTCGAAACCAGTTGTTCTGGTCCCGGCAAGGTCTTTGAGAAAATCGGCGAACAGGCTTTTGAATGTAGCGAGTATCTGCCCCCAAAAGCGGCGGCCTATTTGATTCTGAACTATGACGGATTTCCGCAGGACCTGCCCCAGAGTGTCATGCGCCTGACATCGTCAAAAACAGGTTCCGGCTATCGCGTCGACACACGTTCGTACTTTAAAGTACCGCAGAAAAGCGGTTTGATCGTTGAAGTACCATTGGAAAGTGACACGCTGGATCAGGCGATCAGCTCCTTGTATCGGGCGATGGGCGGAACGCCCACATGAGAATGTGAAGGAAGTGGTCGGGGCGGCAGGATTCGAACCTACGACCCCCTGTACCCAAAACAGGTGCGCTACCAGACTGCGCCACGCCCCGGACCGTGCGCCTTCCTAACGATGCCAATCTGATTTGAAAAGCCCTAACAGGGCCAAATCGCAGGGCCTTGCGAAAAAATTTCGTGCTGCATCTGAGTGCCGACGCCGATAGAGTAGCGCGCGGACAATCCCGCATTGATTTCCAGCACCGCAAAAATGGCATCACCACCTTCAATCGGTGTCAGATCGCCGGGAATCGCTCTCTCATGTACATGTGTCACCGTGCCCGTACGGTCCAGAAATATCATGTCGAGCGGAATCAGTGTGTTCTTCATCCAGAACGCGACGGGTTGCGGTGGATCAAACACGAACAACATACCCGATCGATTCGGCAACGACTCGCGAAACATCAAACCCCTTGACCGTTCCTGTGGCGTAATCGCCACTTCCACGTCAAATCGGATTGTCGCGCTGTCGTTTCGGAGTGTGACATGGTCGGCGCTGCATGCAGCAAACGCCCCCCCTGTCCACAGCGTGATCAGAAGGGTCCAGAATACCAGAAAACGAGTCATGGAACCGTCAGCCGTCCAGCGCGGCTTCCCAGGCGAGAACCTGCGCCGCCATTCGGCCGCGCTTGCCATCAATTACGCGCATCGCAAGCGCCTCTCCGGGCTGAAGGTCAGCAAGCCCCGAGCGCCGCAGCACTTCTATGTGCAAGAACACGTCTTCTCCGCGCCCAAAAACATTTGCGAACCCGAAGCCCTTGCCTTTGTCGAACCACTTCACCCGCGCAGCCTCCAAAGGGGCTTCTGCGATAGCGTCCGGATCCAACTCGGCAAAATCAGCCAGCATCATCGACTCGGCGCGCGCTGGCGGGTCGATTGCAACAACCTCAACCGCTTGGACACCTCTGTCCGTGCGATGTGTCATGATTTCGATACCCGCACCGTCCGCGACGGAACTCTGACCGAAATTGCGCAAAACATTCACATGCAACAGGATGTCTGGCCCGCCTTCGTCCGACACAACAAAGCCGTATCCCTTAGCGGGATCGAACCATTTCACGTGTCCACGGACGCGATACATATTGTTCAGGTCTTCTGGCACGGTTTTCCCATCGCGAATTTTAGCAGTTCGTTAAGGGTCTGTTGTTTATGGGATTGGCGGGCAAATTCAAGCTGAAAAAATCGTTTACTTTCTGCCTGTTGCATTTCACGACACGTGAACGTCATGGATTCAACCTTTCAACATGCCATGCCGATCCCGGCTCAATTCGTTTCCATCTGAACCGGTCATGCAAGCGAAATGCTCCATCGGCCCAGAACTCAATTTCTGTCGGCGTTAATCGGTACCCGCCCCAGAACGGAGGGCGTGGTGGATTCGGCCCTAGTTTAGCGGTCACTTTCGCGACCTCTGCCATCAAAGCTGTGCGGCTTGAAAGCGGTTGTGACTGCTTTGAAGCCCAGGCACCCAACCGGCTTTTCAATGACCTTGATGCATAATATGCATCAGCTTGGGGCCCGTTTTCACGACATATTGTACCACGAACGCGAAGTTGACGCCGCAAAGATTTCCAATGCATTACAAATGCAGCTTTTTCCGACGTATCCAGCTCGTTCGCTTTGGCGCTTTCGTAGTTTGTATAAAATACAAACGAATCCGCCTCAATTTCCTTTAGCAAGACCATGCGTGCATTTGGCAAACCATCCGGGTCTACGGTTGCAAGCGCAATCGCATTCGGATCATTCACCTCAGTTTCTTCAGCCTCAGCTAACCACCGGGCCGCAATTTCAAACGGATCGGAGCCAGCAAAGATGCCTTCACGCTCGGTCATTTCCATCCCCTGGAAAGTATTAACGACGAACCTAAGGCGAGAACCCGCTGCGAGCAAGAGCGCACGGCCTTGATGCAGCGCAACCAATGGCATAAACCAACTCAACATAACGCGAAGACAGGCGGAGAACCAAACATGTCAAATCAGTTGATGGCCGGCAAACGTGGCCTCATCATGGGACTGGCCAATGACAAATCGATTGCATGGGGAATCGCCCGCGCCTTGTCCGAAGCCGGAGCTGAACTTGCCTTTTCCTACCAGGGTGATGCTTTAAAGAAACGTGTGGACCCACTGGCTGCGCAGCTCGGGAGCGAAATCGTTCTGCCCTGCGACGTGAGCGATGAGGCATCTATTGATGCACTCTTTACGGCGCTGGAAGAGAAATGGGGCAAACTGGATTTCGTCGTTCACGCCATCGGTTTTTCTGACAAGAACGAATTGCGTGGACGTTATGTGGATACAAGCCGGGCCAATTTCACGCTGACAATGGATGTATCCGTTTATTCGTTCACTGCGGTTATGCAGCGCGCGGAAAAGTTGATGTCCGAAGGCGGCAGCGCGATAACGCTGACCTATTACGGAGCCGAGCAGGTCATGCCGCATTATAATGTGATGGGTGTTGCAAAGGCCGCTCTGGAAGCGTCAGTCAAGTATCTGGCCGAGGATCTGGGCAAGGACGGCATTCGCGTGAACGCGATTTCCGCCGGTCCGATCAAAACGCTGGCCGCCAGCGGCATTGGCGATTTCCGCTACATCATGAAATGGAACGAGTACAACTCTCCGCTGCGCCGCAACGTGACCATTGACGATGTCGGCAAGTCGGCCCTGTACCTGCTGTCAGACCTAAGCAGCGGCGTCACCGGTGAGAACCTGCACGTGGATTCGGGCTACCATATCGTCGGAATGAAGGCCGTTGACGCCCCAGACGTGGAAAAAGGTTAAGAACATGAGCGCTAAGGATCGCCTGCCGCACGAAAAAGGATTTCACATCAGCTGGGACCAGATCCACCGCGATTCGCGCGCATTGGCGTGGCGTCTGGACGGACAAGGCCCCGATGACGGCAGCTGGCGTGCTGTGGTGGCGATCACCCGCGGCGGCATGGCCCCTGCGATGATCGTAAGCCGGGAATTGGATATTCGTACTGTCGATACGGTCAGCGTCAAATCCTACCATCATCAGGCTCAGGGTGAGGCCGAAGTTCTGAAAGCACCCGATGCCAAATTAATGGGCGACGGAACCGGAATTTTGATCATCGACGACTTGGTAGACAGCGGGAAAACACTGGAATTGGTTCGGGAGATGTATCCGAAAGCGCATTTTGCGACGGTATATGCAAAACCCAAGGGACGCCCAATGGTGGATACGTTCATCACCGAAGTCAGTCAGGACACATGGATCTTTTTCCCGTGGGACATGGCCCTTCAATATGTCGAGCCCTATCGCGGCACCGATTGAATTCAGATCAGTAGGCAGCACATGACGCTCAGCCGGACCGCCGCAACATTCGCGCCGCCAGTGATGGAAGCGCGCCGATGGCTCGAGGGTGTTACGTTCCCGCCCGAACGTCCGTTGATCAACGTCAGCCAGGCGGCACCGGTTGACCCGCCGCCGCTGGCGTTGCGCGAGGCTATGGCCGAATTTACCGTGCGCGAAAACCATGCGCATCTTTATGGCCCTGTGCTGGGAAATAATGATCTTCGCGCGGAACTGGCTGCGCAGATCAGCGCGCATTACGCAGCAAGTGTTGAGGCACCTCAGGTTGCTATCACCTCAGGCTGCAATCAGGCGTTTTCAGCAGTGATTTCGGCCATCACAGGTGAAGGGGATGAGGTTATTCTTCCAACCCCATGGTATTTCAATCATAAGATGTGGCTGGATATGTCGGGTGTCCACGCTTTGGACCTGAAGTCCGGCGACGATTTGCTGCCCGACCCTGAGAGCGCACGCGCGCTGATCACGGACAAAACACGTGCCATCGCTCTGGTCACGCCCAATAATCCCGGCGGCGTTGAATACCCGGCGGACCTTGTCCGCGCCTTCTTTGAGCTGGCGCGCGAAACCGGGATTCACCTAATCGTCGACGAAACCTACCGTGACTTCGACAGTCGCAGCGGGCCGCCACATGATCTGTTCCTGCAACCAGACTGGGATCAGACGCTGATCCACCTTTATTCCTTCTCTAAGGCCTACAGGCTGACGGGTCACAGGGTCGGTGCCATTGCAACGGGACCTGCACTTTTGGCTGAGGTCGAAAAGTTTCTTGACACCGTTGCCATTTGCCCTGGTCAGATCGGACAGTTCGCCGCGCTTTGGGGTATGCAATACTTGTCGCAATGGCTGGCAGGGGAACGCGACGAAATACTCGACCGTCGTGCTGCCATCCTTGAGGGTATGCCCGCGCTGGAATCCGAAGGTTGGCGCCTTTTGGGACTTGGGGCGTATTTCGCCTATCTGGAGCATCCGTTCGACATGCCGTCAGACGAGCTTGCGCGCCGTCTGGTCAGCGAAGCTGGCGTGCTGCTGTTGCCCGGCACCATGTTCATGCCCGATCATGACCCGGCCGGAAAACGGCAAGTGCGCATTGCATTCGCCAACCTCGACCGCACAGGTTTGGGCCAATTGTTCAAACGATTGCAGGGCCTGTCCTTCTAAGCTTGCCCCCCGGCGGTGTGCGTCGTATTCAAGGCGGCAACCGACAGGGCAGAACGCTGCCGAAATAACAAGAGGGCACCATGGCCGCAGGCGCTAAAAGTCTTTCGAAAACCTTTGTCTGGATTCTGATGGGCATGCTGATGCTGGGGCTTGCGGGGTTCGGCGCGGTCAACCTGAGCGGCACAGTCCGTACTGTGGCGCAAGTTGGTGATGAAAGCATCTCGATCGATGATTTTGTCCGCGAGTTACAGCGCGAGATCCGCGCGGTTGAGGCGCAATCGGGTCAGCCCCTGCAAATGTCGCAGGCACGCGATCTGGGGCTGGATCGCAATGCGCTTGCCCGCCTGACGGCCTTGGCGGCGTTGGACAACGAGGTGAGCCAGCTCGGGATTTCCATAGGGGATGAAAACCTGCAAAAAGAGATCGTGTCTGTCCCGGCCTTTCAGGGCGTAGACGGCAATTTCGACCGCGAGGCATACCGCTTTCAGCTTGAACAGGTCGGCATGACGGATTCCGAGTTCGAGTCGGACCTGCGCAAAGAATCTGCCCGTACGATCGTTCAAGGTGCGATCATGGGAGGTGTGGAAATGCCCGCAACCGTGACAGACACAATGGCCAACTACATCGGTGCCCGTCGCAGCTTTACTGTTGCAACCGCAGGGGCCGAGGCATTGGAAGACCCCGTGGCCGAGCCGACTGACGCACAGATTCAGACCTACTATGACGAAAACGCTGAGCAGTTCACCCTGCCCCGCACGAAACAGCTGACGTATGCGATTCTGTCTCCGGCCATGTTGGTGGACACGGTTGAGGTTGACGAAGAAGCCCTTCGCAAACTTTTTGAAGAGCGGTCGGACGAATATAATCAACCGGAACGCCGTTTGGTCGAGCGCCTGAATTTCCCGGATGAGCAAGCAGCCAATGACGCCAAGGCGCAACTTGAGGTCGGCGGAACGACTTTTGAACAACTGGTTCGCGACCGTGATCTGGAACTTTCCGATATCGATCTCGGCGACCTGACACGTGAGGATCTGGGCGAGGCCGCCGACGCCGTGTTCGCGGCAGAGCTTGACGCTGTTGTCGGCCCTCTGCCATCGGTATTTGGCCCCGCCCTGTTCCGTGTCAACGGATCCCTGGCTGCAAACAGCGTTCCCTTTGAAGAGGCCGAACCGGCCCTGCGCGAAGAACTGGCGACAGAACGCGCCCGCCGCCTGATCGAGGCACAGTCCGAAGACATAAACGACATGCTGGCTGGCGGCGCGACTCTGGAAGAACTGGCAAATGAAACCGAAATGGAACTGGGTCAGATCGACTGGACCCGCGACAGCGCCGAGGACATAGCGGCCTATGACGGGTTCCGCGCTGCCGCCGAGGCCGTTCAAGAGGGAGATTTCCCTGAAATCACATTTCTCGAAGACGGATCGATCTTTGCCTTGCGCCTGAACGACGTTCTGCCGCGTCGCCCCGAACCGCTGGAAAGCGCACGAGACAGTGTCGCTGCGGCTTGGGTACAGGCAGAGACCAATAAAGCCCTGTTGGACAAAGCAAACGCCGCACTGAGCCAACTGGCCACCGATGGTGACTTCGCAGCGACTGGCCTGCCATTCCGCGTTGAAAACGCACTGACACGCACCGCGTTTCTTGATGACGTTCCCGCCAGTTTCATGAACGAAGTGTTCCAGATGGAACTCGGTGAGTTGCGCGTCGTTGGCGGAAATGGTGCAGCGTTTCTAGTGCGTCTGGACGAGGTTCTGCCCCCCGAGGATTCCGACGAACTGCGCCGGTTGCGCGACGCACTGGCAACGCAGATGGATCAGGCGCTGTCACAGAATATTTTTGACGCATACGTACGGGACGCTCAGACCCGCGCCCGCCCGGTCGTGGATCAGCAGGCGCTGAACGCCGTGCAGGCGAGCTTTTAAGCGAGACCAAGATGGCCCTGACACCCGATTTCGATACCTTCGCACGCGCCTATGAAGCGGGCGAAAACCAGGTGGTTTACACACGTCTCGCCGCCGATCTGGACACACCCGTGTCGTTGATGCTCAAACTGACGGGAGCGCAGAAAGATGCGTTCATGCTGGAGTCGGTTACGGGCGGTGAGGTGCGTGGCCGCTATTCGATCATCGGCATGAAACCGGACCTGATCTGGCGCTGTCACGGTGAAGCGTCCGAATTGAACCGCTCGGCGCGGTTCGACGCCGACGCCTTTGCTGCGCAGGACGGCAATCCGATGGACAACTTGCGTGCCTTGCTGGCCGAAAGCCGTATCGAGTTGCCAGACGACCTGCCTCAGGCCGCTGCCGGGCTGTTTGGATATCTGGGCTATGACATGGTTCGGCTGGTCGAATACCTGCCGGACGTGAACCCCGATCCGTTGGGGCTGCCAGATGCGATCATGTTGCGCCCGTCTGTTGTCGCAGTACTGGATGGTGTCAAAGGCGAGGTGACCGTGGTCTCACCCGCCTGGGCCAGCGACGGTCAATCTGCCAAGGCTGCCTATGCGCAGGCGGCCGAGCGTGTAATGGATGCGGTCCGCGATCTGGAGCGCGCGATGCCCGCCGAAACCCGTGATCTGGGCGACGCGCGCGAAATTGCGGAACCGGTGTCAAACTTTACCAAGTCGGGCTACATGGAAGCGGTTGAAAAGGCCAAGGAATACATCCGCGCTGGCGATATCTTCCAGGTTGTTCCGGCGCAGCGTTGGACGCAGGATTTTCCGCTGCCGCCTTTTGCGCTTTATCGTTCGCTGCGACGCACCAACCCCTCGCCGTTTATGTTCTATTTCAACTTCGGTGGTTTTCAGGTCGTTGGTGCCAGCCCCGAGATTCTGGTGCGTGTTTTCGGCAGCGAAGTCACCATTCGCCCGATCGCAGGCACCCGTCCCCGTGGCGCGACCCCCGAGGAGGACAAGGCAAACGAGCTTGACCTGCTGGCCGACAAGAAAGAGCTGGCCGAACACCTCATGCTTCTGGACCTCGGGCGCAATGATACCGGCCGCGTGTCCAAAATCGGCACTGTACGTCCCACCGAAGAGTTCATCATCGAACGCTACAGCCATGTGATGCACATTGTCTCGAACGTGGTGGGTGAATTGGCGGAAGACAAAGATGCGTTGGACGCCTTCTTTGCCGGGATGCCTGCGGGCACCGTCTCGGGCGCGCCAAAAGTGCGCGCGATGGAGATCATTGACGAGCTTGAGCCGGAAAAACGCGGCGTCTATGGCGGAGGTGTCGGCTATTTCAGTGCGGGCGGTGACATGGACATGTGCATTGCCCTGCGCACCGCCATCGTGAAGGATCAGAAACTCTATATTCAGGCTGGTGGCGGTGTTGTCTATGACAGCGACCCTGAGGCCGAGTTCATGGAGACTGTCCATAAGTCAAACGCCATACGGCGCGCAGCGGAAGATGCCGCACGGTTCACTGGAAACGGCAACGGTTAAAGAACAAGGCGGCGATCGCCGCCTGATTCAAACAGTCACTGAACCTGTTTCATCAAGACGGCCGAGATCGGTGCCATCGCTACCCGGCTGCCACGATCCTCAAGACCCCACAGCAAAAGGGCCGAGATTGTCTCGGGCCGTACCCGCCCCAGCATGACAACGGTTCCTTCCTGACCTGCCCGGAACGCGGCCTGATCCAGGAACCGGCGCATGATTCTGGGATCCTGTCGTGCCCCATCGATATCGCGAAACACTACGCTGGACGGAATGCCATTGCGAACCGCCAGCTTTTGGACAGTATTCAGCCCATTGTCCTGAGTGATCAACCCTCGTCCGGTTCCGGCGGCAATCGCCGCGACCTGATCGGCCAGCTTGCGATTTCCCTGAATGCCGCTGTTCACGCCTTCCAGAATACCAACGGTTTCCGGCAACGTGTCCAGCCACACAGACAGGGAAACTTCGGCATCCTGCGCGCTTGCTGCCTCGGGCAGGTCCGCAAGGGCCAGAACTTCGAACCCGGCCGCGCGGTGCCGTGCCATCTTTTCCGCCGCATCCGGATCAGACGGGTTTACGGCAAAGCTGATCGGGTAAGGGAAATCCTGCAACGCTTCGGCACCGAATGCGCCTTCGTCATCAATCAGAATGATCGACATCAGCGGCTTAGCTTCCGGGTTCTCGAACTTGGCGGCAAAACGTTCAATCGGTTTTTCCGCAGATGGCTGTTCGGAAATCGCCTGTTCTGCAACAGGCTCATCATCTCGTTCCGTCAATGGCAGGATACGTTTTCCGACAATCGAACTGGTACTTTCTTCCTGTTCTCCCCCGATCTGAGGCAGCGCAGCAATGCGCGGAAGCTCGCGGGGCAAGGTGTCTTCATCCCCTTCCACCGCAATCGGACTGCTTTCAAATGAATTTTCAGTCGTTGTTTCATTTGTTTGTGGTTCGGCCTCAACCTTAAGCAACGGATTTGGCTCGGGCTCAAGAACTGCGACCTCGGATGTGTCGGACTCGGTCGGCGGCGCGGGGGTTTCATCAATTACAACCGGCAAGGTCTGTTCCTGCTGAACTGCGGGCACCTGGCTGGGCTCGGGCGGCGCAGCAGGGGCTTCGGTCATGACAGACACTTCGGTCGCCACCGTTGCAGCGGGCTCGTTCGGGGCCTCAGCCGCTTTACCAACCTCGGGCTGCGGCTCGGATGACGCTTCCAGCCCGGACAGGTCGGCCAGATCTTCGCTGGCATTATCGGCGGCTTCTGGCGCACGCGGGGCCAGTTCCACCAGATCGGCATCAGAAACATCCTCGGCAAGTTCATTAGGCGCCTCTGGTGTTTCTGAAATTGTCGGCGCTGGTGCTTCGGTCGCGACAACCGGTGTGTTGACCATCGGCGTGTTGAGCGACACGACCGCACCCAAGATCAAAACAACGATCGCCCCTGCGACCATTCCTCCGAAAAATCCGCCCATATTTCCTGCCTTTCGCCTCTTTTCCCTGCCTCGCCCTGCTCAGCGCCATCTGGTGTGGCGCTCGGTCAATTGGAGGCGTCAGAAACCGTATGTCCTCTTGACGCTGCCGCCCAAGCCTGAGCATGTATGTGCGGACATTATACCGTGGCCCGGGGTTGCATCGCCAGCCCGAAATGCCCAAGCGAAGATAAGTGCCCATATGCTGCTGCTGATCGACAACTACGACTCGTTTACCTACAATTTGGTACATTATTTGGGCGAACTTGGTGCCGAAATGGTAATTCGACGCAATGATGCGCTGGATGTACAGGAAGCAATGGCCATGAATCCGGCTGGCATCCTGCTAAGTCCCGGCCCCTGCGACCCGGATCAGGCGGGCATCTGTCTGGCTCTGACCGAAGCCGCGGCCGAAACCAAAACACCCCTTTTGGGGGTTTGCCTTGGGCATCAGACCATCGGCCAGGCTTTCGGTGGCAAGGTTGTTAGATGCCACGAAATTGTGCATGGCAAGATGGGCATCATGCATCACACCGGGAAAGGCGTCCTTGCTGGCCTTCCGTCACCCTTTGAAGCCACACGCTACCATTCGCTGGTCGTCGAGCGCGAGACGCTGACCGACTGTCTTGAGATCACAGCCGAGCTGGAAGACGGCACGATCATGGGGCTGCAACACAAGGAACTGCCTATTCACGGTGTTCAGTTCCACCCTGAATCGATTGCGTCCGAGCATGGTCACGCCCTTCTCAAGAATTTCCTGCAAGAACTGAAAGTCCCCGCATGAGCGACGCGCTGAAACCGCTGATCGGAGCAGCCGCCGATCGTCCGCTGACCCGTAAAGAGGCCGAGACAGCCTTTGGCATCCTGTTCAACGGCGAAGCCACGCCAAGCCAGATCGGCGGGCTGTTGATGGCCATGCGCACAAGGGGGGAAACGGTTGATGAATATGCCGCGGCCGCGGCTGTCATGCGCGCCAAATGCAATGCCGTGCGGGCGCCCGAAGGGGCGATCGACATCGTAGGCACAGGCGGAGACGGAAAAGGCACCCTGAACATCTCGACCGCGACTGCATTTGTCGTCGCAGGCGCTGGTGTGACAGTCGCCAAACACGGCAACCGCAACCTAAGCTCCAAATCCGGTGCAGCGGACGCATTGGGGCAAATGGGTATCAACGTTATGGTTGGCCCGCAAGTTGTTGAAAGTGCTCTGAAAGATGTCGGCATCGGTTTCATGATGGCACCGATGCATCACCCGGCCATTGCGCATGTTATGCCTTCGCGGCAGGAACTGGGAACGCGCACGATTTTTAATATCCTGGGCCCGCTGACCAACCCTGCTGGCGTCAAACGGCAATTGACCGGCGCCTTTAGCCGCGAGCTGATCCGCCCCATGGCTGAAACACTAGGCTTGCTGGGGTCAGACCGCGCGTGGTTGGTACACGGATCGGACGGGACTGACGAGTTGACGATCACCGGTATCAGCTGGGTCGCCGCTTTGGAGGATGACGTGATCAAAGAGGTCGAGTTGCACCCCGAGGATGCTGGCCTGCCTGTGCACCCTTTCGAAGACATCCTCGGCGGAACCCCTGAAGAGAACGCCATCGCATTTCGTGCTCTGCTGGACGGTGCTCGGTCAGCGTATCGTGATGCCGTGTTGCTGAACTCTGCCGCCGCATTGGTTGTCGCTGATGCGGCAAGTGATCTGCGCGAAGGTGTGGCCATGGCCGCTGCGAGCATCGACAGCGGTGAAGCCAAAAACAAAATCACGGCCTTGGCCGCCAAGACTCAGGAGGCCGCATGACCGAAACCGTTCTGGACAAGATCAAAGCCTACAAACTGGAAGAAATCGCAGCAGACAAGGCTCAGAAGTCCTTGGAAACGCTGGAAAGTGAAGCACGTGCCGCTTCGGAAACCCGCGGGTTTGCCGCAGCGCTTCAAGCTGCGTCCCGGCAAGGTTACGGCCTGATCGCTGAGATCAAAAAAGCCAGCCCTTCCAAGGGTTTGATCCGGCCTGATTTTGATCCCCCTGCCTTAGCCAAGGCTTATGAAGAAGGCGGTGCTGCGTGTTTGTCCGTGCTCACCGACACGCCCAGCTTTCAGGGTGCAAAGGAATATCTGACACAAGCGCGTAACGCGACATCTCTGCCGGCTTTGCGCAAGGATTTCATGTATGACCCGTATCAGGTGGTCGAGGCACGTGCTTTGGAAGCCGACTGTATTCTGATCATCATGGCATCCGTCAGCGATGATCAGGCAGCCGAGTTGGAACAAACCGCTTTCGATTGGGAGATGGATGTTCTGATTGAAGTTCACGACCAAGCCGAGCTTGAACGCGCAGCCCAACTGAGAAGTCCATTGATCGGTATAAATAACCGCAATCTCAAGACCTTCGAGACCACTCTTGACACAACACGCCGCCTATCCAAACTGGTGCCAGCGGACCGTACTATCGTGTGTGAAAGTGGGTTGGGCACGCCAGAAGACTTGCGGGATATTGCGCGCTATGGCGCCCGGTGTTTTTTGATCGGCGAAAGCCTGATGCGCCAGGACGATGTCGAAGCGGCCACGCGCCACATCCTGTCCAATCCGCTTATCCCCGGAGTGATGTAATGCCGCTGACCCATTTCGATGCTCAAGGTCAGGCGCATATGGTCGACGTCTCGGGCAAAGAGGTCACAGATCGCATAGCCGTGGCTGTGGGTCACGTGAAGATGGCACCGGAAACCTATGAAATCATTTCAGAACAACGCGCGGCAAAGGGCGACGTTTTGGGCGTTGCCCGTCTGGCCGGCATCATGGGTGCAAAGAAGACGCCGGATCTGATCCCGCTCTGCCATCCTTTGCCAGTGACCAAGGTTGCAGTTGAGCTGACCCTCGACCCGGATCTGCCAGGAGTTCAGATCGAAGCAACGGTCAAGACGTCAGGTCAAACCGGAGTTGAGATGGAGGCCCTGACCGCCGTTTCCACCGCGGCCTTGACTGTTTACGACATGACCAAAGCCGTCGACAAAGCGATGGAAATTGGCGGCATTCATGTAAGTCTTAAAGACGGCGGAAAATCAGGGCGTTACGAGGCGAAATGATTACCGTCGAAGAAGCGCGCGCCCTGCTGTTCGATCTTGTCGGCCCTCTACCTTCGGAACAGGTTCCACTGGCCCAGTCCGCGGGACGTGTTCTGTCGCACGCGGTTGTGGCAACGCGCGACCAACCTCCTTTCGCCGCATCTTCGATGGATGGCTATGCCGTCAAAGCCGACGAAGTCGAGCTTCATGCCATGTTCAAAGTGGTGGGCGAATCCGCTGCGGGTCGTCGTTTCGACGGCTCGGTGGGCCCCGGTCAGGCCGTGCGTATATTTACCGGCGCTCCGGTTCCCGATGGCGCGGATTTCGTTGTGATTCAGGAAGATACCGACCGGCGTGGCGATCTGATCACGATCACAGACCACCCCGGCCCCAAAACGAACATCCGCCCTGCCGGTGTGGATTTTATGGCAGGCACGCCCATCACGGCACCGCGTTTGATCCGCGCCGAAGACGTTGCCCTGATGGCTGCGATGAATATCGCGTGGGTCCCGGTCTCTCGAAAACCCGTCATTGCTCTGATCTCGACCGGCGACGAACTTGTCATGCCCGGCGAAGAACCGGGACCGGACCAGATTATCGCGTCTAACACGTTTGGATTGCGGGCATTGCTTGAGGGGCTCGGTGCTGTAGTTCGTGTCCTTCCGATTGCACGGGACACGGTTTCATCGCTTGAGACTGCGTTTGATCTGGCGCGAGGGGCCGATCTCATCGTGACAATTGGCGGCGCGTCGGTTGGTGACTACGACCTCGTGTCTGACGTTTCGCAGGGCTTGGCGATGGATCGGTCGTTCTACAAGATCCGAATGCGCCCCGGAAAACCCCTGATGGCTGGTCGCATGGGTGACACCGCGATGGTCGGACTTCCGGGAAACCCGGTCAGCGCGATGGTCTGTGGCTATCTGTTCCTTGCCCCGATGGTGCGCCGGATGCTGGGGCTGGAAATGGTTCTGCCGCCGTTTCACTCTGCCCGATTGACCGAACCATTGACAGAAAACGGTCCGCGCGAGCATTACATGCGCGCGGTTCTGGGCGAAACAGGCATCCAGGCCTGTGCAGATCAGGACAGCTCTCTCCTTAGCGTTCTGGCGCAGGCAAACGCCCTTTTGGTCCGTCCCCCGAACGATCCCGCCCGCAAGACCGGGGAAACGGTTCAGTACCTGCCTATCTGAACTTCGCCCAAATTCATTGACACAAAACGTGAACATGCGTAGAACAAAAGAAAACGCATGAGCGACGAGGTGTGAGCAATGCTGACCAAGAAGCAATTGGATTTGTTGAAATTCATCCAAAAACGCGTGCAGGCGGACGGTGTTCCGCCCAGTTTCGATGAAATGAAGGCCGCGCTTGATCTTCGGTCGAAATCCGGCATCCACAGGCTGATCACTGCGCTGGAAGAACGCGGCTTTATCCGTCGCCTCGCGCATCGTGCCCGCGCGATTGAAATCGTAAAGCTTCCCGAAAGCCTAGGCGGTGAACCAACTGCTGGATTTTCACCCCGCGTGATCGAAGGCGATCGACCCAAAGGCCCCCGCCCGGCCAATATTGAGCCGGTTGCGGTGGACGCGCTGGAATTGCCGGTGATGGGCCGGATCGCAGCGGGTGTCCCCATTGAGGCGATCAGCCACGTGTCGCATCACGTGGCGGTCCCCGGCCCCATGGTGTCCGGGAAGGGCCAGCACTATGCGCTTGAGGTTCGCGGCGACTCGATGAGTGACGCGGGCATCAATGACGGGGATGTGGTTGTTATCCGCGAAACCGCGACTGCTGATAACGGTGATATCGTAGTTGCACTGGTAGAAGATCAAGAAGCGACGCTGAAACGCTTTTTCCGCCGCGGCAACGCTATCGCGCTCGAAGCGGCCAACCCGGCTTATGAGACACGCGTTCTTCCCGAAGAAAAGGTCAAGGTTCAAGGTCGCCTAGTCGGTCTGATCCGCACCTATTGACCCAGCTTCAAACGACGGTCCCCGACAGGATTCGGGGACCAGAGACGGTGACCTATCAGTTCTGCGCTTGAAGTCAGCTTTCCATCCGACAATGACAGGCTGCCGGTTTCGCTCAGGTGATCCGGATCGAAGATGGCGCACGCGCCCTCAAGTGGCAGCGCAACTGTCGAAATAATGATCTGGTTGCCTTCGCATTCGTCGAACTTGCGCGCAGCCCTTTTGCCCGAGATATGGATGATTTCCATGTCCTGATAAGGGTACCGACGAACGGTGCTGCTATCAGGCCATCTGCCTGCTGCCGCGATCTGATCGGCACCGTCGCCGTCATTCTCTAGCCAGACGCTGGCAACAAACCCACTGCCTTTGCTTTTACTCAGGGCCCGGCCCTGAGAGGTCATCACGCCAACTAACCCCCCGTTTTCCGCGATCAGAACATCTGGCCTGTGGCCGGAGTTCCAAAGCAAAAACGACAAAATGACGAGCCCGACCCCGTACCAACGCGCGCGCCCTTGCCACAAGGCAAGCCACAAAGCTCCAACAGCAACAAGTGGCAATACATACCAGGGCGGACTGACGACGAAACCCTGAGCACTATCCAGGTGCGACACCCAGTTTGAAACCCCAAGGATCCAATGCAGCGCCCAGCCCATAACGGTCAGCGGAAAAGTTTCCAACCCAAACGGGGCCGCCAGTGCGGCGACAACTGCCGCAGGTACAACGACAAGGCCCATCACGGGCACGGACAGCAGATTCGCCAGCAACCCATAGTGAGACATTGTATTGAAATGCGCTGCGCCAATTGGGGCCGTAGCAAGCCCGGCAATCGCCGAGGACATCACCAAGCCAGCAATCGGTTTCAACCAGTTCGGGCCGGGTAACGGACCCACCTTTTGCAATGCACCGAAGACGGCGACCAAGGCTGTCGTTGCGGCAAAGGACATCTGAAACCCCGGGCTCAGCAGCGACTCGGGCCAAAGAACCAGAACGATCAGCGCAGCGACAGAAACCGCGCGCAATGAAATCGCACGCCTGTCGATCAACACGGCCCCCAGCATCACACTGACCATGACATAGGCGCGTTCGGTTGCGATATTCCCACCGGACAACAGCAAATAAAGCGTTGCCGCGACCAGCGCGAACACAGCCGCAACTTTTCGAACAGGTAGCCGCAATGCCACGAAGGGGATCAGTGACAAACCAATGCGACAGGCCACAAAAACAAAACCCGTCAGTAACCCCATGTGAAGCCCGGAAATGGCAAGCAAGTGTGCCAGGTTCGACGCGCGCAGGGACAAGAGCGTCTCTTGCCCCATACCGCTGCGATCGCCTGTGGTGACGGCAGCGGCAAACCCACCAATTTCTCCGGGCAGGACTTGTTTCACTTGATGCGATATCGCCATTCGGATTGCCGTAATCCGAACACCGTCGATACCGGCTTTGGCTGGCGCAATCCTCAGAACAGGAACGCGGGTATACCCGACCGCGCCCAACCCCTGAAACCAGGCATGGCGGCGAAAATCGAACCCGCCGGGTTCAACAGGGCCCTGCGGCGGCGAAAGATGCGCTGTGGTCATGATCCGTTGCCCAGGTGCAAAAGGTCCTGTTGCGCCATGAACAGAAAGACGGATGCGTTGAGGCCTGCGCTCCTGCGGCACGTCCCCTACGCGCACCTGATCGAGCGTCAACCGCAACGCATCCGAGGCAGACCGATCCATGGCGACGACCCTCCCCTCGACAGGGCCATAGTACCGCCAGGACAGAACCGGTTCTGCCACCATATGAGCGCGAGTGCCTGCCATTATGAAACCGACCGCAATCAGCGCCCCCCCGGTCGCTAACGTTCCCACCCCCGGTGGCAGCCGGCGGCTCAGGGCGACAAGAGCCAGGAACAAGCAAGACAGACCTGCGTATACCGGCCAGCCAGGCTCGCTCCGGGCACCGAAATAGAGACCGATCCCCGTTGCCAGCATCACTGGCGTCCACGGAAACAGATACCCAGTCTGGTGCAGCAGCGCGGCCTCGACCCGTGTAAGAACACGCATGGTTGCCCCCGTCCTTCGGGCTCGTTAGACAGGCGTCAAACTATGCCAGATACGGTTACCAAAAGGTTAATCCTCAACATGTCCGAACAGGTCGTCACACGTTTTGCCCCCTCGCCCACAGGTTTTCTGCACATCGGCGGCGCGCGCACCGCATTGTTCAATTGGCTTTATGCCCGCGGACGTGGCGGAAAGTTCCTGCTGCGGATCGAAGACACCGACCGGGAACGCTCGACCCCCGAGGCAACCGACGCGATCCTCCAGGGCATGGAATGGTTGGGACTGGATCACGATGGTGATGTAGTCAGCCAGTTCGAAGGAGCTGCCAGGCATGCCGAAGTCGCGCACCAGCTTCTGGCCGAGGGAAAGGCATATAAATGCTTCTCGACGCAGGACGAAATTGCCGCCTTTCGGGAACAGGCGCGGGCCGAGGGCAAGTCGACCCTGTTCCGCAGCCCTTGGCGTGACGCTGATCCTTCCGCACATCCCGACTTGCCATTTGTCATTCGCATCAAGGCTCCGCAGGACGGCACAACAGTAATCCGCGATCAGGTTCAGGGCAACGTGACCATTCGCAACGACCAACTGGATGACATGGTTTTGCTGCGTTCCGACGGGACACCGGTCTACATGCTGGCCGTGGTGGTTGACGATCATGATATGGGTGTTACCCATGTCATTCGCGGCGATGACCACCTCAATAACGCGGCGCGCCAAATGATGATCTATGAGGCAATGGGATGGGATGTTCCGGTCTGGGCCCATATTCCGCTGATCCACGGGCCAGACGGTAAGAAACTGTCCAAACGCCATGGTGCGCTTGGCGCGCAGGAATATCAGGCCATGGGCTATCCTGCCGCCGGGATGCGCAACTATCTGGCCCGTCTGGGCTGGAGTCATGGTGACGATGAGTTCTTTACCGATGCGCAGGCAAAGGAATGGTTTGATCTGAACGGCATCGGCAAAAGTCCGGCCCGGTTTGATCTGAAAAAACTTGAAAACCTTTGTGGTCAACACATCGCCATCTCCAATGATGCTGCATTGCGGCATGAAATCGAAGCGTACTTGGCCGCAGCCGCTTTATCCCCCCTGACAGATACACAATCGAGTGATTTGGAACGTGCGATGTATTGCCTCAAGGATCGAGCGCGAACCTTTCCTGAACTCCTTGAAAAAGCTCACTTTGTCTTAACCGAACGCCCAATTTCTCCCGACGAGAAAGCTGCAAAGGCGCTGGCATCTGTATCCGACGGTATACTGGGTGAATTGACGCCGCAGCTGCAAAATGCTAGCTGGTCTCGGAACGAACTGGAGGAGACCCTGAATTCCTTTGCCGAGTCAAAGGAGCTCACGTTCGGCAAGCTGGCTGGCCCGCTCAGGGCCGCCTTGGCTGGTCGCGCCGTCACACCTTCGGTTTTTGACATGATGCTTGTGCTGGGGCGGGATGAAACCCTGGCGCGGCTTTCAGAAGCAGCGAAATAACCCGAGCTTCATAAACGGGTAACGCTGCTCCGCTAACACCCGGACTGCGCGAGAGCGCGCAGTCGTTGCCCGCACTGCCAGAGGTTCCTTTGGCATGCGCATGAATGAAGAAGGGATAACCATGACTGACAGCAACAAAACAGCCACTCTGACCGTTCACGGCAAAGAGTATGAGTTGCCGGTTCATTCCCCGACCGCCGGTCCGGATGTCATTGATATTCGAAAGCTTTACGGTCAGGCCGGCGTCTTCACCTACGATCCTGGATTCACTTCGACCGCCAGTTGCGACAGCACCATCACCTATATCGACGGCGAAAAAGGCGAACTGCTGCACCGGGGCTATCCGATCGACCAACTGGCCGAGAAATCGCATTTCCTCGAAGTCTGTTATCTTCTGCTGTACGGAGAACTACCGGCGGCAAAGGATCTTGAGAAGTTCGAGACCACGATCACACGCCACACCATGCTGCACGAGCAGATGCAGTATTTTTATCGTGGTTTCCGCCGTGACGCGCACCCGATGGCTATCATGGTCGGCGTTGTTGGCGCGATGTCGGCCTTCTATCACGACTCAACGGATATCTCGGACCCTCAGCAGCGCGAAATCGCATCGCATCGTCTGATCGCCAAGATGCCGACAATTGCTGCGTGGGCCTACAAGTACCACACCGGTCAGCCTTTCGTTTATCCACGCAACGATCTGGACTATGCGTCGAACTTTCTGCGCATGTGTTTCAGCGTCCCTGCCGAGGAATATGAGGTCAACCCGATCCTCAGCCGGGCCATGGACCGCATCTTTACGCTGCATGCAGACCACGAACAGAATGCCTCGACATCGACCGTGCGTCTGGCGTCGTCCTCGGGTGCAAACCCGTTTGCCTGTATCGCCGCTGGCATCGCTTGCCTTTGGGGTCCGGCACATGGCGGCGCAAATCAGGCCTGCCTGGAAATGCTGGAAGAGATCGGTACCGTAGACCGCATTCCCGAATTCATCGCCCGCGCCAAGGACAAGAATGACCCGTTCCGCCTGATGGGCTTTGGCCACCGTGTGTACAAGAACTTCGATCCACGCGCCAAAGTGATGAAGCAATCGGCAGACGAAGTTCTTGATCTGCTGGGTGTTGAAGACAACCCGAAGTTGCAGGTTGCCAAGGAACTGGAACGCGAAGCGCTGTTAGACCCGTATTTCGCCGAGAAAAAGCTGTTCCCGAATGTCGACTTCTATTCGGGTATCATCCTCGAAGCGATGGGTTTCCCAACCTCGATGTTCACGCCGATCTTCGCCCTGTCACGTACTGTTGGCTGGGTCAGCCAGTGGAAAGAGATGATCGCCGATCCACAAAACAAAATCGGCCGCCCGCGTCAGCTGTATCTGGGTGAGACACTGCGCGACTACGTGGACATCGAAAACCGCTAATCCATTAGGGTTCGCAACCAATCCAGAAGGCCCCGGTAAAACCGGGGTCTTTTGCTTTCGATACTGAAGCAGCGGACGGTTCGGCGTTTGGTTTCAGAACAAGCTCATTTGATCCCCGGGCTGCGGCGGAACTGCAAACTGATCGCATCGTAATGGGGCGGATTTGTTCGAAAGCCCCAGTCTTTTGCAGGTTTTAGCAAACCTCAGGGCGATGAGCTCGGCATAGTCCCCCTCACCCCGCATCCTGTGCCCCCAGCGCGGGTCATAATCCCGCCCGCCATGCATTTCGCGCAGCTTGGACATGACCTTCTCTGCACGGGCGGGTTCGTACTCTGCCAGCCAGTCCTGCCAAAGCTGAGAGACTTCGCGCGGCAATCGCAACATGATCCAGCTTGCCGCATCTGCGCCCGCCTCTTTTCCAGCACCCAACAGGTTCTCCAACTCATGATCTGTCAGCCCGGGCACAATAGGCGACGTCATTACGCGAACCGGAACACCCGCATCGGTCAACGCTCTGATCGTCTGCAACCGACGCGCCGGAGACGGTGCGCGGGGCTCCATCCGCCGGGACAGACCTGCATCCAGCGTGGTGAGCGATACACCGACCCGCACCAATCCCCGGCTGGCCATGTCAGCCAAAATATCCAGATCACGCTCGATCAGTGTTCCTTTGGTCACGATTGCGACGGGGTGGTTGAACTCTTGCAAGACCTCAAGGCACGACCTTGTAATCAGGCGGTTTTTTTCAATGGGCTGGTATGGGTCAGTGTTTGTCCCGATCGCGAGCGTGGCGACCTTGTAGGACTTTGCCGACAGTTCCTTGCGCAGAACAACGCTCATGTTGGGGCGCGCAACAAGGCGGGTTTCGAAATCCAGTCCTGCGGACAAACCCAGATAGGCGTGGCTGGGTCTGGCAAAACAATAGACGCAGCCATGCTCGCACCCTCGATACGGGTTGATCGAACGGTCAAAAGGCAAATCGGGTGAGCGGTTATAGGTGATGGCACTGCGCGCCACCTCATCCCGCATCTCGGTTCGCAGGGGCGGCAAGTCTTCATCGATATACCACCCATCGTCAACGGCGTGCGTTGCAAACCGTTCAAACCGCCCGGTTGTATTGGACGCCACCCCCCTTGCCTTGACGACATACCCGATGCTCACGGCACATTTGTTCCCTATTTGTTCTTTTTGCACGATAGGCCTGAACCAAAACCAGTGCAAGCCAACCCAACGAAGAAAAAGGAACGCATAGATGAAAAACAAACAGGATAATATTGCAGACTTTTCAATCGAGCCGGTGCCATTTTTGGCATATAGGTCGGTCCCGAAACGACCAACGTCGCAATCGTCACAGTCAGAATGCGACGTTTTGGCCAAAACGGAAAAAATGCCACCACGGGCCGATAGCCCGCCCAGCACAGGGAATACCCCATGTCCGACGAAGAAGATATCGTCCTGTCCGAACTGAATGATGACGAACTGGTCGATCAGATGTTCGACGATCTCTATGACGGATTGAAAGAAGAGATCGAAGAAGGCACCAATATTCTGCTGGAACGCGGATGGACGCCGTATGACATCCTGACCAAAGCCCTGGTTGGCGGCATGACCATTGTGGGCCATGACTTCCGCGACGGCATTCTGTTTGTTCCCGAGGTTCTGCTGGCGGCCAACGCAATGAAAGGCGGCATGTCGATCCTCAAGCCGCTGCTGGCCGAAACCGGTGCTCCGCGTGTTGGCAAAATGGTCATCGGCACAGTGAAAGGCGACATCCACGATATCGGCAAGAACCTTGTGTCGATGATGATGGAAGGCGCGGGCTTCGAAGTTGTCGATCTGGGAATCAACAACCCGGTCGAGAATTATCTGGAAGCACTGGAAACGGAACAGCCCGACATTCTGGGCATGTCCGCCCTGCTGACCACGACGATGCCCTACATGAAAGTCGTTATCGACACTCTGGTCGAACAGGGCGTGCGCGACGATTACATTGTTCTGGTCGGTGGCGCGCCGCTGAACGAAGAGTTCGGCAAAGCCATCGGTGCAGACGCCTACTGCCGTGATGCTGCGGTTGCAGTGGAAACCGCCAAGGATTTCGTGGGCCGCAAGCACAACCAACTGGCTGGCTAAGACCCTTAAGGTATTCTTGAAAGGCCGCCCTTTTCGGGCGGTCTTTTTCGTTTTAGCGCGCTATCCCTCCTGGAGTGTATCGATTATCCGTTTGTAAACGAAAGTACGGCTAAAAACCGAAACATCCAAGTTTCGGGGGTTCTGTGCCGCAGTCATTCACAGCCATTTCGTTGGGCAAACTCGCCGACATCGACCGTGTTGAGGGCAATTACGTTGCTGAGAATGCTTCCGCGCTTGTTGGGCAAACCTTTGGTAACACGGACGCGCCGTTGGCGCACAACAACGTAACATGGAACGCGATTGGAAACCCCGGATCCACCTTTGATTTGAACAACGTGACTGCCAATGATCGGTTTTCGATCGATGGCGGCGCACCGCAAACCTTTGATGGCACGTCAGTTTACCACGCCACCGTCACTTATTTCGACGGCAGAAGTGCAAATATTACTGCCGTTGTCGCGCAGGATGTGGATGGCAACACATATCTGGTACCAGAGTTCTCGGCCAATGCAGATCAGAACCCGCAAGGGTGAACGCCCGGTGGAAACGCTGCACCCCGGCGACTGGGTGGAAACCCTTGATCACGGGTTTCAAAAGGTACGCTGGGCCGGGCAGCGGCGGGTTCAGGCGATTGGCGCGTTCGCGCCGGTCCTGTTCAAGGCAGGTGCGCTTGGGAACACCCGCGATCTGCTAGTGTCGCAGCAACACCGGATACTGATCCAGAACTGGCGCTTGGAACTGCATACCGGCCAAATCGAAGCACTGGCCCCGGCCAAGCATCTGATTAACGGACATGACATCATCCTCAATCCCGGCGGGGTCGTAACCTACATTCATCTGCTGTTTGATCAGCATGAGCTGCTCTGGGCTGAAGGCTGCCTGAGCGAGAGCTTTCATCCCGGCGCCCAAATCTGGAACGCCCTTGAACAGTCAGCCCGACAGGAGATTCTGTCCTTATTCCCCGAGTTATCGAAGCAAGGTATCGCCGCCTACGGCCCGCCCGCGCGACCTCCGTTATCGGCATTCGAAACACGAACGTCGGCAGCCTGACACGAGATGTCGGAAGAAGGCTTGCCTGCAAGCTGTTTTCATTCTTTTGTGCCATGAGCCCATAAGGATGCCGATCCATGCCAAGCGATACGCTACCAGATGATGCAAGCCTGACGACCAAAGGCTATGACGGCGTGGAAAACGCAAGCATCCTGCTGATCGCCTGTGGGGCGCTTGCGCGCGAAATTCTGGATATCAAAACGCGCAACGGCTGGGATCACATGGCGCTGACCTGCCTGCCTGCAATCTTGCATGTTCATCCGGAACGGATCACACAGGCAGTTGAAGATACCGTGGCCAAACACCGCGACGGGTTCGAAAAAATCTATGTGGTTTATGCCGATTGCGGAACCGGAGGCCTGCTGCAATCCGCCTGCAAAAAACTGGGTGTCGAGATGGTAGAAGGCCCTCACTGCTATTCGTTCTTCGAAGGCAATCAGGCCTTTCAAGAACGCGGTGAGGACGAAACAACTGCCTTCTACCTCACTGACTTTCTGGCCCGCCAGTTCGACGCGTTTGTCTGGAAACCATTGGGCCTGGATCGCCACCCGGAACTGCGGGACATGTATTTCGGCAATTACACCAAACTGATTTATCAGGCCCAGATCGACGATCCGAAACTGACCGAACGCGCACGGGAATGCGCGGACCGCATGGGATTGGCGTTCGAACGGCGTTTCACCGGCTACGGTGATCTGGAAACCACTTTGTCAGACTGGGCAAACCGCCCCGTGTGACCTCAGGCGTTTTCCTGCGCGACCTGCCGGATGCGCTCGATCATGGCCCGCAATCCATTGGACCGCTGCGCCGACAGATGATCGTTCAGACCCAATCGGGCCAGTTCCGCCGCCGCATCGACCTGCGGCACCTCGGACACCGGCAGCCCGTTGTAAAGGGACCGAAGCACGGCGATCAGCCCGCGAACGATCAGCGCGTCACTGTCGCCATCAAATTTGAACACGCCAGCTTCGATTATCGGGTGCAGCCAGACCTGACTGGCGCAACCATGAACCTTTGTCGCCGGAACTTTCAACGCGTCATCCAAAGGCTCCATCGCCTTGCCCTGTTCGATGACATGGCGATACCGGTCTTCCCAGTCTTCGAGAAACTCGAAATCCTCGACAATGTCTTCAAAGGCAGGCGTGGCCATGGCGCAGTGATCCTTTCGTTGAAATCACAATGTGACCTAAGCCGACGACCACCTGCTGTCCAGCCCCAGCTGTGGCTTTTCAACGCGAAGAAATTGCGCTAACCCATTGTCTGAATTCGTGTGAAAAGCAGTGGGTCCATGCAAAAGTCTCTGTCCGTTCTTATCATCGCCATGCTGACCCTGACTGCCTGCGGCAGCTGGCGCGACTCGCGGGTGAATCCGTCAAACTGGTTTGGCTCCAGCCGGTCTGTGAAGTCTGAAACGCCGCCGGACCCAAATGCCGCCGATGCGTTAGTTCCCAAGACAAGAGAGGGAAGCGGCCTGTTTTCGCGCCCAGATGCCGAAGACACCAGTGTTCCAATCGCCAAGATCGACGAACTGCGGATCGAACCAATACCATCAGGCGCGATCATCTACTCCTCTGGCACCGCGCTTCGGCAGGGTGCCTATAACGCACGCTTGGTTTCGGTTAATTCAGAAGAAAACAAAGAAAAGGGAGTTCTGGAGTTTGTTTTCCGAGTGAATTACCCCAGCTCACAGACCCCGCAAGGATCTGAACGCACACGAATGGTGTCGGATGCAATAAATGTCTCGACCCAGGATCTTGAAGGCATTCGCCTGATCCGTGTCGTCGGGCAACAGAACACTTTGGAATCGCGGCGGCGGTAATCGCCGTTAAAGCGAGACGACCTTGACCGCCTGCCCTTTGGCCGCCAGCGCGATTTTCCCCTCGCACAGTTTCAGCGCGTCTTCACCAAAGACCTCGTAACGCCACCCCGACATTGCGGGCAATTCTCGCTCGCCAGCGGCAATCTGGTCCAGTTCGGAACTTGTTGCGATCAGTTTGGCCGCAACGCCCGAACTTTCGGTTTTGGATTTCAGCAGAACCCGAAGCAAGTCGGCCAAAGCCGGGTTGACCTTCAGGTTGTCACGGGAATTGTCGATCTTCGGCAGATTTTCCTGCGGACAATTCACGCCCTTCGTCACCGCAGCAAGAATACCTTCGGCAATCGGGCCTTTGCGCGCCTCGCGCAGCAAAAGCCTAGACGCACCGAGATCGGCGATTGTTTTAGGCTTGGTCGACGCCAGTTCGACCAAGGCGTCATCCTTAAAGACCCGGTTGCGCGGCACGTTATGCTCCTGCGCATACCCTTCGCGAAACTGCGCCAACTCGCGTACGACGGCCAGGAACTTGGCCGAGTTCGTTCGCGTTTTGACCCGCTTCCACGCCTCTTCGGGACGGATATCATACGTGGCAGGCTGCGTCAGTGTACGCAACTCTTCAGCCACCCAGTGGTTACGCATCGTTTTATTGAGTTCCGCAGCGAGGTGTTCATAGATTCTGCGCAGATGCGTCACATCTGCCAATGCATACGTTTTCTGGGCTTCCGTCAAAGGACGACGGGACCAATCGGTGAACCGCGACGTCTTGTCCACGCCCTGCTTGCAGATTTTCCGTACCAGCGTCTCATAGCCGACCTGCTCACCAAACCCGCAGACCATTGCGGCGACCTGTGTGTCGAACAACGGGTTGGGGAACACACCCGCCTCGACCCAGAATATCTCAAGATCCTGACGCGCGGCGTGGAACACCTTGACCACGTTCTCGTTTCGGAAAAGCTCATACAGAGGTTCGAGGGACAGGCCATCCACTAACGGATCGACCAGAACCGCGCTGTCTTCATCATCAGAGGGAACCGCCAGTTGCACGAGGCACAGTTTCGAATAATAGGTCCGCTCGCGCAGAAACTCGGTATCGACTGTGATATATGGATAGCTTGCGGCCGCCTTGCAGAAATCGGCCAGTTCTTGCGTCGTCGTCAGAGTTTTCATGCGCCGTACTAGTTTTGCTCTTGCTCTTGTGAGTGCCCGTAATTTCCCTCGCCCCCAAGCGATACCGACGACCATAGGACGATTTTCAGACGAGTGTAAATCACCCTCGGAACCTCAGGGCATGAGAACAGGTGACCTGTTGCCTTCGGCAAAGCGGCGCAGCACCGCCGGATAAAGTTCATGTTCCCAGATCAGAACTTTTGCGGCCAAAGTGTCCGGGGTATCTGCTGGTTCGATATCCACCCGCGCCTGCCCCAAAATCGGGCCATCATCCAGGGCCGCCGTCACCTCATGGACCGAGCAGCCATGTTCCGCATCACCCGCTTCAATTGCGCGCGCGTGGGTATGTAACCCCTTGTATTTGGGCAGCAATGACGGATGGATATTCAACATTCGCCCCTGAAAGCGCGTCACGAAATCCGCGGTCAGGACCCGCATAAACCCGGCCAGGCAGACAATATCCGGCCGCGCTTCTTCCAAAGGCTTCAGCAACTCAGTCTCAAAGGCTGCGCGATTGCCCTTGAATGGCCGGTGATCGACCACTGCGGTCGGAATGCCACGGTCCGCAGCTTTTTTCAGCCCGCCCGCCTGCGCATTGTTGGACAGAATCAAACAGGGCCGCGCCGGATGATCACCGGTCATGCTGTCGACAAGCGACACCATGTTGGACCCGCCCCCCGAAATCAGGATCGCGACGCGCTTGGGGCTCACAACAGTTTGCCCGAATAGGCAACTCCGGGGGTTTCGGTGACAGTGCCGATCCGCGCCACCGTCTCGCCGGCCTCGGCCAGCAATGTCGAAAGCTGATCGGCCCTATCCGGGTCGCACACAATGATCAGACCGATGCCACAGTTGAAGGTCTTGAGCATCTCGGCTTCCGCAATACCGCCAATCTGCGCCATCCAGCTGAATACAGACGGCAATTGCCAGCTGTCCAGATCAATCTGGGCCCCCAACCCTTCCGGCAATACGCGCGGCAGGTTCTCGGTCAGACCGCCACCGGTGATATGGGCCAGTGCATGAACGCCACCTTCGCGGATCGCGGACAGGGCCGGTTTGACGTAAAGGCGCGTCGGTGTAAGCAGCGCCTCGCCCAACGAACCTTCACCAAAGGGGCACGGTGCATCCCAGCCCAGCCCAGACAGTTCGACGAGTTTACGTACCAGTGAGTACCCGTTGGAATGCACTCCGTTCGAGGCCAGACCAAGCAGCACATCCCCCGCCTGCACCCCCGAAGGCAGATCGGCACCGCGTTCCATTGCCCCGACCGAGAATCCGGCCAGATCGAAATCGCCATCAGGGTACATGCCGGGCATCTCGGCAGTTTCGCCACCAATCAGAGCACAACCGGATTGTGCACAGCCTTCGGCAATTCCTTCAATGATCCGCGCGGCTGTATCTGTGTCCAGCTTGCCTGTCGCGAAATAGTCGAGAAAAAACAGGGGCTCGGCCCCCTGACAGATCAGGTCATTGACACACATGGCCACCAGATCGATGCCAACCCCATCCACGACGCCGGTATCGATCGCAATTCGCAGTTTTGTACCAACCCCGTCCGTGGCACCAACCAGAATGGGATCCTGATACCCAGCAGCTTTCAGGTCGAACAGTGCGCCAAAACCGCCCAGACCGCTCATCACGCCGGGGCGGTTGGTTCGCTTTGCTGCGGGCTTTATCCGGTCAACCAGAGCATTGCCCGCGTCAATATCCACGCCTGCATCGGCATAGGTGATTCCGTTCTTGCCCGCTGTCATGGCCAGTTCCTTTTGAATGCTTTGCGGGCGGGTTATTCGATTGTGGCGTTTGTTGCAACGGTCAGGCTTGACGCGGCTGTTCACCGTGATACGCAATGCGCCTAGGCGGGCCTGTAGCTCAATTGGTTAGAGCAGAGCGCTCATAACGCTTTGGTTGGGGGTTCGAGTCCCTCCGGGCCTACCAAATCACCGCCACGTTCCTTGAACACACCGCCCATCCTGCTGGTTTTGTTTGTATTTATGACCTCAGGCGTTCGTCACGTCTTGCGTACCCTGTCCACATACGCTTGGAAATCAGACGAATTTATTCAGTTCATCGATTTTCGCTTTCGGTTTAATAGCCGTGGGATGACAGGTCTTACTAAAAACTCCGAAATCATCTCGCGAGAAATCCAGCGCCTCGGCTCAGAAAATCGTCATATTGGTGCAGGTTTGGAGCGGCAAAGGTGTCAGGCGTTTACCGTCCAATAATTATATCCGCGCACAAACCGCCCAGGCGTTCACTTTTGGCCAATCGCAGAGTGCCACCATGCGCGCGCGCAACATCCGCCACGATCGCCAAACCCAAACCCACGCCACTGCCCTGATTCTGGTTGCGCGCAGGGTCAAGCCGCGTAAAGGCTTTGACCGCCTCTGTGCGCTGCTCTGCGGGAATTCCAGGGCCATCATCTTCGACACGGATGCGCATCGACTTGGCGTTCAGCGACAGGCTGACCTCAGCACGGCTGCCGTAGCGCACGGCGTTGCCGATCAGGTTTTCAATGGCCCGACGAACAGCCATAGGGCGCAGCATTGCCGTTCCCTCCCCCTCGACAGTGACCAACTCGGCCCGATGCCCTGCCCGATTGGCGTCATCCACAATCTGTCGAACAAATTCCGCCGGGTTGATTTCCTCTGGCGATCCTTCGGACGCCCCGCGCGAAAATTCGAGGAATGCATCAACCAAGGACTGCATTTCCTTTACATCCTGTAGCAAAGGTCGTGCCTCATCCTCGGGCAGCATGGCCAGTCCAAGCTTCAGGCGCGTCAAAGGCGTGCGCAGATCATGGCTTACGCCTGATAACATCAGCGTCCGTTGTTCGATCTGACGTTCGATCCGTGACCGCATATCCAAAAACGCATTCCCCGCCGCGCGTACTTCGATGGCACCGCCCGGTGTATATGGTACGCTCCGCCCTCGTCCAAACGCCTGCGCCGCATTGGCCAGCCGTGTGATGGGGCGCAACTGGTTTCGCATGTACAGAAATGAAATCGAGGTCATTATGATCGCGAAAAACAGCATCGTCACGATCAACTGATGCGGCGCCGCTGGCGACAATCTGCGCCGGTCAAAGGTCAGTTCCAGCACCCCCAGATGTGTATCTAGGTACAGACGCGCTTCGCGGCTGCTTGGCAACGCTACAGCACTCAGCTCTGGCAACCTTGCACGAAGTTCGGCCTCGACCTGCGGTGCTATGAAGTCGTACCACCGTGGACGGTCAATTTTGGGAGTTTCGTTGGCGGGCAGAAATCTGGCCTGCATTTCCAGCGCCAGAAGATCCGGGCGCACTTCGGCCAATGCCTGGTGCTGCGTCTCGGCCCCCTCCATCATGGTGGTGATCAGCATCACTTCCCTTGAGGCTGCGCGCGTCATCTGGTCAGTGACATCTTCCAGATGCTTTTGAAGAAAAGCAACTCCAACGACCAGAAGCAGCACGATCACAGGAAGAACCAGAATCAATGCTGCCCGGGCGTAAAGGCTGCGTGGCATATAGGGTTTGAGCCAGTGCGTGGACATGCGCTAAACCTAGCGGGCTGCCCGTACAAGAGGAAGAGCACAGAATGCAGGCACCTGACGAATTCAATCCGCCTTCGGGTGTTGCGACGGAACTACAACCGGGTTTACGGCGCATTCTGGCTCCTAACCCGTCACCGATGACCTATCGCGGCACCAACACCTATCTGCTGGGCGATCGCGACATTGCCGTCATTGATCCCGGCCCTGCAAGCGAGGTGCATTTGAACGCGATCCTGAATGAACTGCGACCTGGTCAGAGAATCAGCCACATAGTCGTGACGCACACCCATCTGGATCACTCACCCCTGGCTGCACCCCTGGCCGCCCGAACAGGGGCTGCGATCTATGCGTTTGGTGGCCCGGAAGCCGGTCGCAGCGCTGTTATGACAACCCTTGCAGCGCGTGGGTTGGCCGGAGGTGGCGAAGGCATCGACACCGCGTTTCGACCGGATGTCGAGGTTGCGGATGGTGAGGTCATCTTGGGCGATGACTGGCAGCTTGAGGTTATTCACACCCCGGGGCATCTGGGAAACCACATTGCGCTGGCATGGAAGGATACCTGTTTCACCGCTGATCATGTGATGGGATGGGCCAGTTCGCTGGTGTCGCCGCCGGACGGAGACCTGACTGATTTCATGACGGCCTGCCACCGCCTGCGCGCGCGCGACTGGTCGTTTTTTCACGCGGGCCACGGTGCACCGATTACAGACCCAGCCGCGCGATTGGACTGGCTGATCCGACACAGGCAAAACCGAGAAGCACAGATTCTGTCTGCCTTGGGGGATGCACACGGAACGGCACGGCAATTGGCCGAGCGTATCTACACCGACACACCCGCGACCCTGCTGCCGGCCGCAGAGCGGAACGTTTTTGCCCACCTCGTTGATCTGACTGGAAAAAAGCAGGTATCACCGCACGGCGAATTATCTGCCAATGCAGTTTTTCGCAGAGTTTCTTAATACCGCCAAAAATTTTTGTGGTTGATGCGCTTACCCTCTGGACGCCGGGAATCCGGATTGTTATACGCCCCTCAGTTCCGGCGTAGCTCAGCGGTAGAGCAGTTGACTGTTAATCAATTGGTCGTAGGTTCGATCCCTACCGCCGGAGCCAAAATTACCCAATATTCAATCTTTCGTCAGAGTCAGAAACCACATCGGTATTCTGGGGCTTTTTCGTTGAAAAAATGATGACCGCCCTCTGGACGCCGGATACTCCGGTTGCTATACGGCGCGGACCGTTCCGGCGTAGCTCAGCGGTAGAGCAGTTGACTGTTAATCAATTGGTCGTAGGTTCGATCCCTACCGCCGGAGCCAATTCACCCCGCAAGATCACATCTCACCCCGCTAGGGCATCCTTGAAATCCGAACGCAGGTTTCGTTTCAGCACCTTTCCGGTTGCGTTCAGTGGCAGCGCGTCAACAAAGACGACTTTGTCAGGAATCTGCCATTTGGCGATTTTCCCTTCGAAGAAGGCCAGAACCTCTTCTTCGCTTGGATTCTCACCTTCGGCCCTTACAGCGACCAGCAAGGGCCGTTCGTCCCATTTCGGATGCGGAACACCGACAACGGCGGCAGTTGCCAGTTTCGGGTGCGCAACAGCGATGTTTTCAAGTTCGACCGAGCTGATCCACTCCCCTCCGGACTTGATGATGTCCTTGGATCGATCCCGGATGGTCATGTAACCATCGGCGTCCAGCGTTGCGACATCGCCTGTGGCGAACCAACCGTCTTGCAACAGATCCTGATCCTGCATCAGGAAATAGCTGTCCAGCACCCAATGCCCCCGCACCATCAGATCGCCCTGCGTTTCACCGTCATGCGGCAGATCGTTGCCGTCATCATCTACGATTTTCAGTTCAACCCCAAACGGTGGCCGGCCCTGACTCAGACGGATAAGGTGTTGTTCGTCCAACGGCAGCACCAGATGTTTGGCCAATGGGTGGTTGGCGGTGCCTAGCGGGCTCATCTCGCTCATGCCCCACGCATGGACCGTATCGACGTCATATTTATTCCGGAAGATATCCATCATCGAGGGTGGGCAAGCGGCACCCCCAATCACGGTCCGTTCGAGGCTTTTCAAACTCGTCCCGCATTTGGCGGCATGCGCCAACAGTCCCTGCCAGATGGTTGGCACCCCCATTGCCAGCGTCACACCATAGGTGTCGATCAGGTTGACCAGCGCCTCGCCATGCAAATCCGGGCCGGGCAGCACAAGACGTGAACCTGACATGGCGCAGGCATAAGGCGACCCCCATGCATTAACGTGGAACATAGGAACGACGGGCATCACGACATCCATCGCCGAAAAGCCGATCACATCGCGCGTATTCGACGCGAAGCTGTGCAGGACCGTCGATCTGTGGGAATAAAGAACCCCTTTGGGGTGGCCTGTTGTGCCGGAAGTGTAACACAGCCCTGACGCGGTGTTTTCATCCAGTTCAGGCCATTCAAAAGCCGCGTCACCGGTTTCGATCAGTTCATCGTAGAATTTCAAGTCGGGTATTTGTGCTGCAGCCTCATCACTGCGGGGGCCCATCAAAACAAAATGGTGAACATCCGTCAGCGCACCGTGCAAGGCGGCAACCAGCGGAATGAAGGTTGCATCAAAGAAAAGCACCCGATCCTGAGCATGGTTGATAATATAAGTCAGTTGTTCAGGAAAAAGCCTTGGATTGACTGTGTGACAGACATACCCCGCACCCGAAGTGGCATAATAGATCTCCAGATGGCGACGATTGTTCCAAGCTAGCGTTCCGACCCTGTCCTGCGGCTCCAGACCCAGCCGCGTCAGGGCCGACGCCAAACGCCGGGCGTTCACAGCTATCTCGGACCAATTAGTTTCGGTCACCGTTCCATCCGTTTCGACCGAGATGATCTCGGTCTGACCGTGGTAACGCTGTGCGTGATCAATCAGCGACGAAATCAGCAAAGGCTGCGTCATCATCTGTCCCAGCATGGACTTCCTCCCGTCATAGGCGGGGCCTTGCCTGGCCCCTGCCTGTTCTGTCTGGCACTGACAAGCAGGGGTGTCTCCCGTACTGTCAGTTCAGGCGTTTCCTAAGACGGAACCCTGCCAATCATTTAATTGTCTGACAATAGAAGAATGCAGCCCACACCGATAGCGGACTACATTCCCACCGCTTAATCCCGGTGTTTCAGCGCGTAGGCGACCAATGCTGCGGTCGATCCATCCTTGCCCTCGGCGCTTTCTTCACCGTCCACGATGGGACCAAGCGAGTTGGCCAGTTCCTTGCCCAGCTCAACCCCCCATTGGTCGAATGAGTTGATGCCCAGCAACACGCCTTCGACAAACACCCGGTGTTCGTAAAGCGCAATAATCTGACCCAACACAAACGGTGTGAGTTTGGGGTAAATCAATGTTGTCGAGGGACGATTGCCGGGGAAAACCCGGTGCCGGGCCTGTCGATCAAGTTCATCCCCCAGATACCCCTGCTGCGCCATACGCTGACGCGCTTCTTCGAACGAACGGCCACGCATCAGGGCCTCGGACTGCGCCAGACAATTAGCCAAAAGCAGACGGTGGTGATGGGTCAGTTCGGGTTCATGCCCCTCGGCCGCAACCATGAATTCGCAGGGAATGACATCCGTACCCTGATGGATCAGCTGGTAAAACGCGTGTTGTCCATTGGTGCCCGGCTCACCCCAGACGACAGGACCTGAAGGCATGGCGAGGGTTGAGCCATCCATCGCCACGGATTTGCCATTCGATTCCATTTCCAACTGCTGGAAATATGCGGGCAGGCGCAAAAGCCGCTGGTCATAAGGCAGCACCGCACGGCTGGTATGCCCCAGAACCTGACGATGCCAGATGCCAACCAATGCCAGCATCACAGGCATGTTTTCATCCCAGTCAGCCGAGCGGAAATGCAGGTCCATCGCCTGCCCACCGCGTAAAAACGCGTCAAATGCGTTTGAACCAACTGCAATCATGACCGGCAAGCCGACCGGACCCCAAACCGAATAACGCCCACCGACCCAATCGGAGAAACCAAATACATGCGCCTCGGGAATACCGAAGGCTTTCGTCTTGTCCAAAGCGCTGGAAACGGCGGCAAACTGGCGCGACGGATCGCCCCCGCCTTCGGACATCCACGCGCGGGCGGTGCGCGCATTGGTCATCGTTTCGATTGTGGTAAAGGTTTTTGAGGCGACAATGACCAGCGTACGCGTCGGGTCGAGCTGCCGCAACGTATCCGCGATATGCGCCCCATCCACGTTCGAGACGTAATGCACCCGTGGTCCATCGTGATAAGGTGCCAGCGCCAATGTGGCCATGACAGGGCCGAGGTCTGACCCGCCGATGCCGATATTGACCACATCGGTAAAGTTGCTCCCCGCTCCAGCGATAGCACCGCCACGCACCTCCTCAGCGAACACGCGCATCCGTTGCAGCGTGTCCAGAACCTCGGGCATGACATCCTGACCGTCCACTTCAACCGGCCCGCCATCAAGGTTGCGCAAGGCCGTGTGCAGCACCGCGCGGCCTTCGGTCTCGTTGATCTTCTCACCCGCAAACATCGCATCACGCCGAGACGCAAGACCAGCCTCTGCACACAATTGAATGAGCGCGGATCGCACCTCATCATCAATCTGTGTCTTTGAATAGTCGAATACCACATCCCCGGTTGAGGCTGAAAATACTTCGGCCCGGTTTGCATCTGTCGCAAACAGGTCAGGGATACGACGGTCACTTTTCGTCTGAGCCAGTGTTTTCAAAGCATCCAGATGCATTGCTTTACTCCGCCCAATGTACGGTCATGCCACCAAGAACTGCGGCGATCGGTGCCTCTTCCGGTGGTAGCGACATGGCTTTTTCAAGAACGGCGCGTTTTGCCTGTCCATAGATGATCAGATGTTTCGACAGCGCCCCGTCCAGGACCGGAGCGGTCAGGGAAATTCGCGCCTCTGGCTGCGTTTCGGTCCGGGCGACGATCAACGTAGGTGCATCACTGCGCAATGCCTCGTCCAGCCCTTCCATCCCCGGAAACAATGAGGCCGTGTGCATGTCTTCGCCCATTCCCAGTACCAGCACCGACAATGGCAATACCGGCGCAATCAGCGATTCGATTTCGGGCAACGCTGCCTCAGGTTCTGAACCAGGGACATAAAGCGGAATATATTGCGCCACTGAAGCCCGGCTGGTCAGCAACCTTTCGCGGATCAAACGCTCGTTCGAGCGCTCATGGTCCGCTGGCACACAGCGTTCATCCGTGGGCAACACACGCACGCGATCCCACTCAAGATCGGCAGCACACAGGCTGTCAAAAACGGGGCCCGGAGTTGTTCCCCCCGGAACAGCCATTGCAACGGTATCATGGTGCAGCAATGCGGCCTCAAGGTCGCCCGCCAGCACGTTAGCCACGTCGATGGCAAGCATTTCGCGATCAGCATATTCCTGAATTTTCATGGCTTTATCCCTTGCCAGTGGCGTCCGTCACGTTTCATCAGCAGTTCAGCGTCGCCCGGCCCCGTGCTGCCGCTGTCATAAGGCTTTGGCACATCCCCGCGCGCCAACCATCCGGCGATTATCGGATCAGTCCAGGCCCAGGCGGCCTCAACCTCATCCCCGCGCATGAACAGGGTCTGGTTTCCGCGGATCACGTCCATCACCAGGCGTTCATACGCATCTGGCGGGTCCTGATTTTCGGGGCCCAGGGCTTCGGCAAAGCTCATGTCCAAGGGAACGTCGATCAGACGCATCCCACCCTGCCCCGGTTCCTTGATCGTCACCTTCAGCGTGATCCCTTCGTTCGGCTGCAACCGGATCGACAACGTATTTGCATGGCGCCCCGCTTCTTCCCCGAATATCGAATGCGGCGCGTCCTTGAACATCACGTTGATCACCGACGAGCGCGCCACCAGACGCTTACCGGTGCGCAGGTAGAACGGCGTACCTGCCCAACGCCAATTGCTGATATGGGCCTTCAACGCCACATAGCTTTCGGTGGTTGATCGCGGGTTGCCAACGCAGTCCCGGTATCCCGGCCCGTCCGAGCCGGCCGCAAATTGCCCCCGCACGATGTGGTGCGGTTCAACCGGATCAAGCGCACGGATCACCTTGAGCTTTTCATCCCGAACTGCGTCAGGATCAAATTTGGCCGGAGGTTCCATCGCTATCAGGCACAGCAGCTGCATCAGGTGGTTTTGCACCATGTCCCGCATCGCGCCCGCGCGCTCATAATAATCTTCGCGCCCTGCGATACCGACAGTTTCCGCAACCGTTATCTGGATATGGTCGACATACTGGCTGTTCCACAGCGGTTCGAACAGCATATTGCCAAACCGGACCGCCATCAGATTCTGGACGGTTTCCTTGCCCAGATAATGGTCGATCCGGTAAATCTGATTTTCATCAAAATGCGCGGCCAATGTGGCATTCAAGTCCCGTGCGCTTGCCAAATCATGTCCAAACGGCTTTTCGACCACGATACGGGTTTCTTCTGTCACCAGATCATACGCCCTAACCCGTTCGGCCAATGGCCCGAACAGGCTGGGACCGACCGAGAAATAGAAAGCGCGAACCCGGTCGGGCGAGAGTTTTTCACTCAGTACATCCCAACCATCCGTCGTCAGGGCATCCAGCGACACATAGTCGACCCGTTGCAGGAAATGGTTCAGGGCTTGCGAATCCTGCGCCCGTTCCGAAGCGTGCCGATGCAGCGACGCAGCAACCATGTTACGAAAATCATCCGCCGAATGACCGGCACGCGCGGCTGCTATTATCCGGGCATCCTCGTGCCACTGACCCGCACAATACCGACGGTAAAGCGCAGGCAGGATTTTGCGCTGCGCCAGATCACCGGTGCCGCCGAAAATGATCAGATCAAATGGATCAACAGGGATGACACGTGAAACCATGAGTTGTCCTTACCCTGACCCTTCCGGCATGTCCAATGTTAGCGCAACCAAAGCTTAATAAATCTCGCTGTTCAAAACTCTGTCAGAACCTCTGCGCCAGACTTACCAAATCCGCGACAAAGGGCTAGATCAGTTTGATAACTTCAACGAACCGGATGTGGGAATGAAAGACAACGCCCCTCAGCTTGCCAATGTCGGCAAGTTTCAGCGTAAACTGGTAACGGCCGACGGCCAGACCCGCGCAAAGGTTTCCCTTACCAACCCTCAGACGCTGTGGTTCAATACCGGCACGCTGTGCAATATTGAATGCGTCAACTGCTATATCGCCAGCAGCCCGACCAATGATGCGCTGGTTTATATCACTGCGGACGAGGTTCGTGACTATCTTGATCAGATCAAAGCCCGCAATTGGCCGGTGCGTGAAGTTGGTTTTACGGGCGGCGAGCCCTTCATGAACCCCGAGATGATCGACATGACACGCGCCGCGCTGGAGCGTGGGTACGAAGTTCTGATCCTGACCAACGCGATGGCCCCGATGATGCGCTTCAAGATACGCGACGGGCTGCTGGCATTGCAAAAGACATTCAATGACAAGCTGACCCTGCGTGTTTCCGTAGATCATTACCGGGCAGAACTGCACGACCTTGAACGCGGCAAAGGAAGCTTTGAAAAAACCCTGACGGGTATGAAGTGGCTGCACGATCACGGCTTTAACATGTCTGTCGCCGGACGCACCGTTTGGGATGAGTCTGACACGGAAAGCCGCGCGGGTTACGCCGCATTCTTTTCAGAACACGGCTTTGGCATAGACCCGTATGATCCGACACAGACCGTCCTGTTCCCAGAAATGGACGAAACTGTCGAAGTGCCCGAGATTACGACGGCTTGCTGGGATATACTGAACAAGTCACCCGATGCGTTGATGTGCGCCAGCGCCCGCATGGTGGTGAAACGGAAAGGCGCTGATCACCCGGCGGTGCTGGCCTGTACCCTTTTGCCCTACGAGCCTGAGTTCGAGATGGGTCATTCTCTGGCCGAATCCGAAGCAGACGTTCACCTGAACCATCCCCATTGCGCCAAATTCTGTGTGCTGGGCGGAGCCAGTTGTTCTGGGTGATCAGTTCAGGAATTACCGGACTTCGTTCCAGTTGTAATAGTGTGTACGCGCCGATCCCTTGGCTTTTTCACCTTGAGAGAATGCAGCATCAGAACCTGCACTTGCCCCTCGCTCAATTCACACGAAACTCGCCCACCATGTTGCGCCACTCTCCGGGTGCGATCATTTTGCGATGGGTGAACTTAACAGAATGCAACGGGCCTTCGATTTCGCGCTGCCAGAAGTCGATGAATTTGAACAATTTCGGATGATCCGGCGCAAGGTCGTAATCCTGCCAGATGAACGTGTTCAACACGTGGATGTAATCGGGCAGATGATAGAAAAACTCCGCCGTCGTCAGCCCATACCCCTTGAGCATCAGTTCGGTTTCGCTTGGCTTCATGCAGACCTCCTGTTTGATACAAGGTCCATTCAAGATACCACGAAAACCTTCCAATACTTATATAACAATATGTTACTTGAGTATTACCGGGGAAATTCCCCATAAAGGCGCTGCTTGCTTGCACCTTATGTGCCGGGTCTGATAAGATACACCCACAAGATATAGACCCAGAACAAGACACGGGCAGTTTACGTGAGCGACACGCCAGAAATCCCCGAAAACATGGATGAAATCCCGCCCGAGCGCCCAGTCTATGACGGCCCGACGGTTTCCATCGAATCCGAAATGCGCACGTCCTATCTGGACTATGCCATGTCGGTCATCGTCAGCCGCGCGATCCCTGATTTGCGCGACGGGCTGAAACCGGTGCACCGGCGTATCCTTTATGCAATGCACGAAACGGGGAATACGCACGATAAGGCGTACCGCAAATCGGCCCGTCCGGTGGGCGACGTGATGGGTAAGTACCACCCGCATGGTGACAGTGCGATTTACGACGCGCTGGTGCGGATGGCGCAGGATTTTTCGATGTCGCTGCCGCTGCTGGATGGTCAGGGCAACTTTGGCTCGATGGACGGCGATAACCCGGCGGCGATGCGGTATACCGAAGTGCGGATGGACAAGCCCGCTGCTTCCCTGTTGGCTGATATCGAAAAAGAAACGGTCGATTTTCAGGACAACTATGACGGCAAGGACCGAGAGCCAACGGTTTTGCCGGCCCGTTTCCCGAACATGCTGGTCAATGGTGCCGGTGGTATCGCCGTGGGGATGGCGACGAATATCCCTCCCCACAACCTCGGCGAGGTGGTCGACGCCACGCTTGCGCTGATCGACGACCCCGACCTGACGTCAGAACAGCTGATTGAATACGTCCCCGGCCCCGATTTCCCGACCGGTGGCGTGATGCTGGGTCGTTCCGGTGCGCGTAAAGCCTATCTGGAAGGCCGTGGCAGCGTCATCATCCGGGCCAAGACCCGTGTCGAGGAACTGCGCAAAGATCGGTATGCGATTGTCGTGGACGAGATCCCGTATCAGGTGAACAAGGCCGCGATGATTGAAAAGATCGCCGAGGCCGTGCGCGAGAAGCGGATCGAAGGCGTGGCCCATGTACAGGACGAATCCGACCGCAACGGCGTACGCGTTGTGGTCGAGCTCAAGCGCGATGCGACGCCCGAGGTGGTGCTGAACCAGCTCTACCGCTTTTCGCCGATGCAGACCTCCTTTGGCTGCAATATGCTGGCGTTGAATGGTGGCCGCCCCGAACAGCTGACCCTGCGCCGGTTCCTGACCTCGTTCATCGATTTCCGTGAAGATGTCGTTGCCCGCCGTACCGCCTATGACCTGCGCAAGGCGCGCGAACGCAGCCACATCCTGTGTGGCCTGGCTGTCGCGGTGTCCAATGTCGATGAAGTGGTTGCAACGATCCGGTCGTCTGCGGACGCGGCGCAAGCGCGCGAAAAACTGATGACCCGCCGCTGGCCTGCCTCCGACATCGCTGGCTATCTGCGCCTGATCGATGATCCTTTGTCCAAGATGAATGACGATGGCACCTATAACCTGACCGAGGTGCAGGCCCGTGCCATTCTGGAGTTGCGCTTGCAACGACTGACTCAACTGGGCGTCAAAGAAGTCACGGACGAACTGGAAGAACTGGCTGCCAAGATCAAGGAATACCTTGATATTCTTTCCTCGCGCGAACAGATAATGAGCATCATCGCTGATGAGCTGCGCAGCGTGCGTGAACAGTTCGCGGTCGACCGCCGCACTGAGATCGTCGACTGGTCGGGCGACATGGAAGACGAAGACCTGATCGAACGTGAAGACATGGTCGTGACTGTCACTTCGGGCGGCTATATCAAACGCACGCCGCTGGCAGATTTCCGCGCCCAGAAACGCGGTGGCAAGGGCCTTTCGGGGATGCAGACCAAGGAAGAGGATGTTGTTACCAACCTCTTTGTTGCGAACACCCATACACAATTGCTGTTCTTCACAACAGACGGGATGGTCTACAAGCTCAAGACCTGGCGCTTGCCCCAATCCGGGCGCACCGGCAAAGGTAAGGCCATCGTCAACATCCTTCCGATCCCAACCGGCGTTTCCATCGCCGCGATCATGCCCGTGGATGTACCGGACGAGGAATGGGAAAACCTCCAGATCGTCTTTGCCACCAGCGCAGGTGACGTGCGTCGCAACCGGTTGTCGGACTTCACCAATGTCCGTCGCAACGGCAAGATTGCCATGAAACTGCCTGACGGCGTTGAACTGGTGAATGCGCGCATCTGTTCGGAAGACGAAGACGTGATGCTGGTCACCAATTCCGGCCGCGCGATCCGCTTCCGGACAACTGACGTGCGTGTCTTCAACTCGCGCGAATCCACAGGTGTCCGGGGGATCAGGCTGACCAACGGTGATCGTGTCGTTTCGATGTCCGTAATCCGCCATTTCGAGGCGACCCCCGAAGATCGTGTGGCCTATCTCAAGATGCGGCGTGCGGTTGCGGGGCTTACCGAAGAAGATGCCGGTGACGACGAGGAAGCCGCAGCAAGCAGCGATTTCAGCCAGGAAAAATATGCCGAGATGTCGGCGGCCGAAAACCTGATCCTGACCATAACCGCCGGAGGTGCAGGCAAGTTGAGTTCAAGCCACGACTACCCCGTGCGCGGACGTGGCGGCATGGGCGTGGCCGCGATGGACAAGGCGATGCGCGGTGGCGATCTGGTTGCATCCTTCCCGGTCGAGATCGATGATCAGATCATGCTGGCCACGTCAAAAGGCCAATCTATCCGGGTGCCGGTCGATGGCATCTCCTTCCGCTCACGCTCCGCGGGCGGCGTGAAAGTCTTCAATACCGGCAAGGGCGAAGAAGTCGTCAGCGTCGCGTGGATCGCCGATCAGGGCGACGAGGAAGAATGACAGTAACCCCGGGCACCGGTTCGACGGTTCCCGGGGTTCAGTTCATGTCAGGTAGGCATTGAACAATGCAATGGTCCGGCTCCAAGCCAGATTTGCCGCAGCTTCGTCATACCTGGGCGTCGTATCATTGTGAAAACCGTGATTGACATCCGGATAGAAGTGCACGCTGAACTTCTTTTGATTGGCTTTCAACGCCTCTGAATATGCAGGCCATCCAGCGTTGATACGCTCGTCCAGACCGGCATAGTGAATCATAAGGGGTGCTACGATGGACGGAACATCTTCGGCTGGTGGTTGCCGACCGTAGAATGGCACCGAGGCTGCAAGGTCCGGATAGGCCACGGCCAACGCGTTGCAAACACCTCCGCCATAGCAGAAGCCGACAGCGCCAACTTTGCCGGTTGAAAGATCATGATCACGAAGGAATTCAAAGGCGGCGAAGAAATCCGCCATCAGTTTTTCCCGGTCCATCGAGCGCTGCATCTCGCGCCCTTCTTCATCAGTACCGGGATAGCCGCCAAGGGGGGACAACCCATCAGGTCCAAAAGCAAGGAAACCGGCCTTGGCCGCGCGGCGCACAACGTCCTCAATATAAGGGTTCAGACCCCGGTTCTCGTGCACGACCAGTACCGCTGGCAGTTTACCCGCGGCATTTGCCGGCATCGCCATCAGGCCGCTGGTTTCGCTATGCCCATCCGGGCTGTCATATGCGACCACCATGGTTTGGATCGCGGGATCGTCCGGGGCCACCTGTTGCGCCCAGGCGTAATTGGGTTGCAACTGGTCCAGAATCATTGCGCCTGTCATTCCGGCAGCCGTGTATTTACCGGCTTTTGAAATGAACTCACGCTTGGACATCGTACCGTGCACATATCCGTCGAATATCTCTAGGATACGCGGATCAAAATCACTGGCTTTCTTGCGGGCTTTTCCGGTCATCGAAGCCTCCCAGGCGATGGTATCGGTGCACCGATTCTAACGCCTGAGCTGCAATTCGGAAACTCACAAATCGTAGAGCGCGCCGAACTTGGCCTCGAGATAGCTTAGCAATGGGTCCGGTCCGGGCTCGATGCCGCTTGCACGGGCAATCACCTCGCGCGGTGCATAAAGGCCACCATGCTGCTGCACATGCTCACGCAGCCAGCCGGTTGCGCCGGTGGTGTCGCCGCGGGCCAGTTGCGCGTCAAGATCGGGCTCTGAACCGCGCAAGGCCTGGTAGAGGCACCCAGCATAGACATTGCCCAGCGAGTATGTCGGAAAGTAACCGAACAACCCAACCGACCAGTGCACATCCTGCAAACAACCGTTCGAGGGCTTGTCGACCGCATAACCGAAATCTGCCTTGAACCGATCATTCCAGGCGGCCTCCAGATCGCCGACCTGCAAGTTTCCGGCCATCAGCGCGCGTTCCAGATCAAACCGCAACATGATGTGCAGATTGTATTGGACCTCATCCGCCTCGGTGCGGATATAGCCGTTATGGACGCGGTTGACCGTCGCATAAAACGCATCCGGGTCGGCAATGCCGAAATCGCCGAACGCCTCTTTCATTTGTTCGAACAACCAACCGGTAAAGGCCCGCGACCGACCCAACTGGTTTTCGTAGATCCGGCTTTGACTTTCATGCACGCCCATCGACACACCAGAGCCGAGCGGTGTCAGCAGGTATTTCCTGTCGATCCCCTGTTCATAGGCGGCGTGGCCCACCTCGTGAATGGTGGAATAGAAACAGTTGAACGGGTCGGTTTCGCTGGTTCGCGTGGTGATGCGGACGTCAAGACCGCTGCCGGAACTGAACGGGTGAACCGCCTTGTCCACGCGGCCATTGTTCAGGTCATAGCCAAAAGCGATCGCCAGTTTTTGTGTCAGACGCATCTGGGTCTGCTCATCAAAACTGCGGTTCAGGGCAGCGGGTTCGGGTCGCTCCAGCACAGCGGCGCGCAGGGCCACCAGTCGTGGGCGCATCTGGTCGAAGATATCCGCAATCTGTGCGCTGGTCGTGTAAGCCTCGTAATCTTCGACCATGGCGTCGTATACGTCGCCCCCTTGTGCCAGCGCCTCGCCTTCCTGTCGTTTCAGCGATACGACCTCTTCCAGAACCGGAAGAAAGGCCGAGACATCTTCGTCCGCGCGCGCCTGCGCCCATTTTCCCTGCGCAGCGGACGTCATACGGGCAATCGCCGTCGCCAGATCGGCAGGTACCTTTACCGCGCGATCATACGCGCGCCGGATTTCTCGCATCTGCGCCTTGCCGACCTCATCCTGAGGTGCGGCCTGATCCAGCCATTCGGCAACACGAGGATCAGAACGGCGTGCGTGCAGGACAGATTCGATTGCTGCCATTTCTTCGGCGCGCTGAGGCGCTGCGCCGCGCGGCATCACGGTTTCCTGATCCCAGCCAAGCCGACCAGCGATCTGGCTCAAAGCCGAAGTTTCCCGCTGAAAGCTCATCAGTTCGTTGAAAGCGGTCATAATTTTAAACTCCGCGCACAGATGTTGCGACTGGATAAGCCGTGAGGAACCGCGCGCGCAGGATCAGGGTCCAGACGACAACCGCTATAAACTGGTGGAAGATAGCGATCTGCCATGGCGCGCCATAAACCACGGTCACGATGCCGACAACGACCTGTAACGAAAGCGCGGCGAAAGCAGCGTTGAAGGCAAAACGCGTCTGCGGATGCGCGCTGCCGCCACCACTCCGCCAGACTATGACGGCAAAGATGAACAGCAGATACCCCGTACACCGGTGGATAAATTGTACCAGACCGGGGCTTTCAAAAAAGTTTCGCCACATCGGCTCCAACATAGTCGCATCCGGTGGAAGCAACTGCCCCCCCATCAGCGGCCAGTCGGTGTAAGACCGCCCGGCGTCAATCCCAGCAACCAGCGCGCCGATGAGTATTTGTAAAAAGGCGAAATGCATCAGACCGGTGGACAGTGAGAACAGTTTGGCCTCTTTCGCGCGGCGCGCCTGCATCAGGTCGCGTTCTTCGCGGCCCAGTTCAAAGATGTACCAGGCCAAAAATCCCAGGATCACAAAAGCCAGCCCCAAGTGTGTTGCCAGACGGTAACTTGCGACGGCGGTCATGCCTTCACCCTGAGTGACACCCGAAGCCACCATCCACCAACCAACAGCGCCCTGCAGACCGCCAAGAAGACCCGGAATGATCAACTTTCCCGTCCACCCTGTCGGGATCTTGCGGGTGAGAAGAAAGGTCAGAAATCCAACGGCCCAGACCAGACCGATCATGCGACCCAACTGACGATGGCCCCACTCCCACCAATAGATGGACTTGAAGTCACCCAACTCCATCCACTGGTTCTGGATGCGCCATTGGTCAATCTGCTTGTACTTGTCGAACTCTGCCTGCCAGTCCGCTTCGGTCATCGGTGGCAAGGCTCCGGTGATCGGGCGCCATTCAGTGATCGAAAGGCCGCTGTCGGTCAGGCGCGTCAAGCCGCCAACCGCAATCATCACAACGACCAGTGCAAACAGGATCATCAGCCAGACGCGGATCGCATTGCGCGCGCCGCCGCGCCCCCGGTCGATCATACCGGGTTGAACCGCCTGTTGTTTTTCGGTGTCCGTAACCTCTTCGAAGATGCTGCGCTTACCGCTCATGCTGTCCTCATGTCCTGATTTCGTCGCAAGCTATGGCTTGGGCAAAGATAGGTCCAGCCTCAGCCTTTATCCTTCCAGCGGACCATCTGACGCATGATCCCGTGCAACATCTGCACATCGGCCCGCGTCATCCGCATCCGCGACCACAGGTTGCGCAGGTTTACCTTCATCCCTTCGGCCTTTTCGGGAGGGTAGAAGAACCCCGCCTCTTCCAGCCTGTCCTCGTAATGTTCGACAAGTTTTTCAACTTCGATCCCAGTGGCCCAGTCACCTTTGCCCAGGTCGGTCGATTCATGCACCACATCGCCGGTCTGGCGCATCCACTCATAAGCGGTCAGCAATACGCATTGACCAAGGTTCAGCGAAGCATATTCCGGGTTCACCGGCACCGAGATGATTGCGTTTGCCTTGGCGATGTCTTCATTCTCTAGCCCTGCACGTTCAGGGCCGAACAGAACGGTAACCTTCTCGCCCGCAGCGATCTTTTCGGCGGCAATCTTCATTGCGTGTTCGGGGCTGTAGACAGGTTTGGTCAAGCCCCGCTGACGGGCTGTCGTGGCGAAGACAAACGTGCTGTCGGCCAGCGACCCGGCCAAGTCGTCAAACAGCTGCGCCTCATCCAGCAAGCGCCCTGCGCCGCTGGACATTGCCACCGCTTTGGGGTTCGGCCAGCCGTCACGAGGGGCTACGATACGCATCCGGTCCAGCCCAAAGTTCCACATCGCCCGCGCAGCAGCACCGATGTTTTCGCCCATCTGCGGGCGCACAAGCACGAAGGAAGGCTGGGGTTTGTCGCTGGGCATGGCTCACCTTAAGAAAACTTGGCCTGCTGTAATTGGCAGGCTCTTGCAGGGCAAGGCGCAGGAGCGTTATTTGCAGGCTCTGGACCATAAAAGTTTGCTTCCCAGCCGCAATCCGCTAAACCGCGCCAAAGACTGAAAGCCGAAGGACGCGCCCATGGACACCCCCGAGCAGCCGCAGATTTACCTGATCACGCCTCCGACCATCGAGTTGAGCACATTCACGAACAAGCTGGCATCGGTTCTGGACGGGGTCGAGATTGCCTGTATCCGTCTCGCGTTGGCCGGAAGTGACGAAGATACCATCGCCCGCGCGGCGGACGCCTGCCGCGAAGTCGCCCATACGCGCGACGTGGCCATCGTGATCTCGAACCATGTATTGCTGGCGCAGCGCCTGGGGCTGGACGGGGTGCATCTGGATGATGCTGCACGCTCGGTCCGCACCGCGCGCAAGGAACTGGGCGCCGATGCAATCGTCGGAAGCTTTTGCGGCGCGTCTAGCCATGATGGTATGACTGCTGGCGAAAACGGAGCGGATTATGTGGCCTTCGGTCCTGTCGGCTCGGCCAAACTGAGAGATGGGACCCGCGCCGAAAAGGATCTGTTCCAATGGTGGTCCGAGATGATCGAGGTTCCGGTTGTGGCCGAAGGTGGGTTGACGCCCGAATTGATCCGCGACCTAGCCCCCTGCACCGATTTCTTTGGCATTGGCGATGAGATATGGGGCAGTGACGATCCTCTGGGCGCGCTGAAAACGCTGCTGGCCGCGTTGCCTTAACCCAGCACCCAAGGCTCGACAATCCAATAGACCCCGGCACCTGCAATCAGCATCGAGGCCAGAACCGATATCCGGCCTCGTTTACGGTGTGAGCCGCCAGAAAACAAAAGCGCCAGAGCAAGCCCCGCAAAGGCTACAACAACAAGCGGCAGAATATTCCCGGCGCCAAAGCCCAGGATGGCCGGAGGCAGATGATCTGGCGGCACCCCGATGCCGATCAGGGCCGACGCAATTACCAGACCTTGAAGACCGCCAATGGCGAGAACCGCCAGCAAACGCCAGACCTGCAATCGCCGGGCAACCAGGTTCCACAGCGCCAGAACGATGGTCGAAGCCACCAGAACCGGGGCCTCGTTCACCTTTCCCGCATCCAATACGCCATACAATCCCAGCCCAAGCCCGATCAGGGCGCCCGCTGACAGGAACACCAGTTGGGACACCACTGGGCGCAATTTCAAAGACAGAAACACTAGCGCCAAAACAAGAATGGATGGCTTAATTGGGTTTCGGAGAAACTGATCGACCCCTTTTGTGAAATATGTCTGCAATGTTTGTTGCGTTGTCAGAGATGCCCCCCCTTGCAAGGGGATCAGCGGGCTGGTTTCACCGGCAGCCAAATACCCGGTGTATGGGGCTGCAACATTTTGCTGTCGCAGAACGATTGGCCCGCTTTCTGACGGCCAGGTCAGACGCAGGTTTGACACCTGATCGGGTAAAGGTGCAGTCAGCAACAGTTTGGAAATGCGTACTTTTTCCGTATCTCCCACTACAGGAATACGCACACCTTCATAAGACAAACTCAATCGCTCTGGTGCCTCTACCACAAGATTTTGTTTCCATAGCTGAACGAACTCTTTGATCTGGGGCTCCAGTTCAGAGGAAACCAGTCGCCGCAAGGATTTGTAGTTTGGATCGTCGGAAAATGAACCGGGCTGCGCGGGATTGTTCCCGGTCAACATAGCCTCGGCATTCCATTTCAACTCAAGAAACAAAGTGTCGGACTTGACCCAGAAATCAACGACGGTCGGCGGGGCGGATTGCGCCCTGCCCGATCCGGGATGCAAAGTTACAAGAACAAGAAAACTCAGGGCACAGGTTTTGAGGGTTCGAAAGATGGCGCGGAAAACAGGGCCATTCATACGAAAAGCTCCAACAGGAAAATCAAATCACCAATCATTGCCTTCAATTGTTCCCGCGAAGGCCGCAGATCGCAAGCCCAAAGGGCATATGGGACCTGTGCACCGCAAATCTCTGATTGCGGTAACGTTCTGACTTGCATGGGCATCACCGCTGCGGCATGACGTCCTTTATGACTCAGAACAGTAATATCCTGTGTATCGGCTCGGTCCTGTGGGACGTGATCGGACGATCGGCCAGTGCCATGCGGCAAGGCTCGGACGTGCCTGGCCGGATTACCCGCCTGCCGGGTGGTGTTGCGATGAACATAGCCATGACGCTGGTACGTTTTGGTATGACGCCAACCCTGCTGACCGCCATTGGCCGCGACCCCGAGGGCGACGAGCTGATACATGCCTGTTCCCGCCTCGGAATGATCACGGATCACATCTATCGCTCGCAGGACCTGCCGACCGACCGGTATATGGCTGTCGAAGGTGCCAACGGGTTGATCGCGGCCATTGCCGATGCGCATTCACTGGAAGCCGCTGGCGCTAAGATCCTGCGACCGCTGATGCACGGCCCGCTTGGCTATGAAAACACGCCCTTTGAGGGACCTATTGCGCTTGACGGCAACCTGACCCTGAACCTGCTGGAAGAAATCGCCCAAAGCCCTGCATTTGCCCGTGCCGATCTGCGTGTTGCCCCGGCCTCTCCCGGCAAGGCCGAGCGCCTATTGCCCTTCCTGAAACTTGCCCGCGCCACGCTTTATGTGAACCTGGAAGAGGCAGGAATACTTTGCCAACGCGAATTCACCGATTCTGAAACTGCTGCAAAAGGCCTTCTGGATCGTGGCGCGCTACGCGTGCTGGTGACTGACGGTGGAAACTCAGCTACGGTCGGCAGTTCCGACGAAATTCTGACCCAAACACCCCCATCCGTTCTGGTCACCCGTGTGACCGGTGCCGGGGATACCTTCATGGCGGCTCATATCGCCTCCGAATCCGGCGGCGCATCGAGTGATGAGGCTCTGACCCGCGCTCTGCATGCCGCAGCAACCTACGTTTCCGGAGAAACCCCACTGTGATCGACATTCAATATTCAGCCGAGGTCCGCGCTGCCAAGGACGCAGGCCGTCCCATCGTTGCGCTGGAAAGCACCATCATCACCCATGGAATGCCCTACCCGCAAAACATCGAAGTTGCGGCGCAGGTCGAACAGGACATCCGTGATGCCGGCGCAGTTCCGGCAACCATGGCGGTGATTGAAGGCAAACTACACGTGGGGCTCGAGCCCGACCAGTTGCAATGGCTGGGTCAGGCTCAAGGCGTTGCCAAAATCTCGCGCGCGGATATGGCGGCCTGCATCTCGACCGGTGAAACCGGCGCCACAACCGTGGCCGCCACCATGATCGCCGCACATTACGCCGGGATCGAGGTATTTGCTACTGGCGGCATCGGTGGTGTGCATCAGGGGGCTGAGACGACGTTCGACATCTCGGCTGATCTGCACGAACTTGGCCATACACCGGTCACCGTTGTCGCAGCTGGGGCCAAGGCCATCCTCGATCTGGCCAAAACTCTTGAGGTTCTGGAAACACTGGGGGTGCCCGTCATCGCCCATGGTCAGGACGCGTTCCCTGCCTTCTGGTCTGCAAAATCACCCTATGCCGCCCCCCTGCGCATGGACACGCCAGAAGCTATCGCCAAGGCCCACGCAACCCGTCGCGCGTTGGGCCTGCCCGGCGGGCAGCTGGTGGCCAACCCGATCCCGATCGCGGATCAGATCCCTGCCGAAATACTGGCCCCCATCATCGCCGAGGCGCAGGCTGATGCAGATGCGCATCGGATTACCGGAAAAGATGTGACGCCTTATCTGCTGCAACGTATCTTTGAAATGACCGAAGGCCGTTCGCTGACCGCCAACATTGCCCTTGTGCGCAACAATGCGCGCCTCGCTGCGGCGATTGCACGCGCACTGGTAGAACAGGGATAACGCAAGCCTATTGTGCCAAAGCCACTGATTGACTACCTAAACCCCGACAACCACTCGGAACCAAGATGAATACACCGTTCGACGAAGAACCGCATCATCGCCGCCCCGGCATGCTGGCACGGCTGCGCGCGTCGTTCCTGACGGGGCTGGTTGTCATTGCCCCGGTCTGGCTGACGGTCTGGCTGATCTGGTCAGTTGTCGGTTGGATCGACAGCGCGGTCCTGCCGCTGGTGCCTCATCAGTTCCAACCGGAACAATACGTTGGTATCAACCTGCGCGGTGTAGGTGTGGTGATCTTCCTGATCTTTACCGTGATCGTAGGGTGGATCGCCAAAGGAATCCTGGGGCGGTCCCTGATCCTGTTCGCTGAAAGCGTGGTAGATCGGATGCCGGTCGTCCGCTCGATCTATTCCGGGATCAAACAAATCTCGGAAACCGTATTTGCCCAAACTGAACGCTCTTTTGAAAAGGCTTGCCTGATCCAGTACCCCCGCCGTGGGATCTGGGCCATTGGGTTCGTCTCGACAACCGCCAAAGGCGAAATCAGCAAACGCGCGGAAACCGGAGGAGAGCTGCTCAGCGTCTTTGTTCCGACCACCCCCAACCCGACCTCGGGCTTTTTGCTGTTTTTTCCGGCGGAAGACGTCATAATGCTGGACATGACAATTGAGGATGCCGCGAAACTGGTGATCTCGGCCGGGCTCGTTTATCCCAACGAAAAAGACCCCACGCAACCGCCCGAGTGATTAACCGAACATGGCTGGCAGATCGACAGTACTGGTCTGACCCAGATCGCTCTTATGCTTGGCCAGAAAACGATCCGCCGCCGCCTGCCCCGCCTGTTTCAGCTTGTGCAATATAACCGGGTTGGGCACGGTTTTTGTGGCAACAGACAGGCTGCTCATCAACTCGTTATCCGCAATCATATGCACCAGGACGCGGCTCATGTCCCCGGCCTTCAGCTTGCCCTCTTTCAAAAGCCGCTGAACAAAGCTGATTGCCCGCAATTCGCGAAACAGGGATGAATTGAAGCTGATCTCGTTGATCCGGTTCTGGATCTGCTGCGGTGTGACCGGCACCGCGTCGCGCTCCAACGGATTGATATTCACGATCACCACATCATCCGGCAGATCAGTGTTGAACAGCGGATAGAGCGCCGGATTACCAGTATAACCGCCATCCCAATAAGCCTCGATCCGGTTCGTCTTTGGATCAAATATCTCGACAGCCTTGAACAGGGTCGGCAGGCAGGCCGAAGCCAGAATAGCATCTGTCGAGACCTCCTCGCCGGTAAACACTCGGATCTTACCGCTTCTCACACAGGTGGCGCACACAAACAGGCGGGGTCCCGCATCGGCGCAAACTTCCGCAAAATTGAACCTGTCCACCACCGGCTCCAGCGGATTGCTGTAGAATGGACCATAGGCATAAGGCGACACCATCCGCGACCAGGCATCACCAATGGAAAACGGCACCGAATATTCCATCGCCTGCGCGATTGCGGCCGGTTCCAACCCGCGAAACCAATTGGCAATGCGCATGTCACCAATCGCGCCCATACGCCTCCAAAGCCCATCCAGTTGCGCGCGCGCGCCCTCGCGTCCTGAATGAACCATCCCCGATTTGAACGCCGCACCATTCAACGCACCGGCAGATGTTCCGGTGATAGCGGCAACCTCGATGTCTTCTTCATCCAGCAGACGGTCAAGCACACCCCAGGTGAACGCCCCATGCGCACCGCCGCCCTGCAAAGCCAGATTGATCCGTATCACAGCCCTCACCCTTCATCTTTTCAAAAATACTCCGGGGGTTTGGGGGCAGCGCCCCCAAGGCCAATCACAAGGCGGTCCAACCGCCATCGACAGAAATCGTGGTTCCTGTGATCTGCGCCGCCGCGTCTGAGCACAGGAAAATGGTTGTTCCGCCCAGTTGCTCAACCGTGGCGAATTCCTTGGAAGGTTGCCGTTCCAGAAGCACGTTTTTCACAACCTCCTCGCGGCTCATATTATATTCTTTCATTGTGTTCGGGATCTGGGCCTCGACCAGAGGCGTCAGCACATAGCCCGGGCAAATAGCGTTGCAGGTGATCGGTTCTTGCGCGGTTTCCAGTGCAACGGTCTTGGTCATCCCTACCACCCCGTGCTTGGCGGCAACATAGGCTGCCTTGAACGGCGACGCCGTCAGGCCGTGAGCCGATGCGATATTCACTATCCGACCCCATCCCGCCTTGCGCATCATCGGCAGCGCGGCAGCGGTCGTGTGAAAGGCCGAGTTCATGTTGATCGCGATAATCGCATCCCATTTATCCACCGGGAACTGATCGATCGGGGATACATGTTGAATGCCCGCGTTGTTCACGAGAATGTCGCAAGATCCGGCCTGTTCAATCAGCGCGCGGCACTCTTCACCTTTTGACATGTCCGCCTTGATGTAACGTGCTTTGGTTCCGGTCTCTTTGGCAATCTCAGCGGCCAGCGCGTGATCTTCGTCACGGTCCGTAAAGGAATTCAGGACGACATCCGCTCCGGCCTTCGCCAGCTCACGCGCGACCCCCAGACCGATGCCAGAATTAGATCCCGTGATGATTGCTGTTTTGCCGGAAAGGCTCATGACCGTTCTCCCTGATGCGATGATTTGGTGCACAATGCCATGCTGCACCTGCAAAGAAAACGGGGAAACACACCGGTCCGAAATCCCAGCCTGACACTTCTCAAGCAGCCAAAAAAAACGCCCGCACGAAGCGGGCGTTAAGTTATTGAGGCAGGTTTCATACAGGCAAGAAACCTATCGAGCAGTGCATCCTTTATAAGCAATTCCACGCCTTCGTCCAAGCTAAAAGTTTGATAATATGAAAAATCATCACTACGGTGAATCCCAACAAAATAAGGCCAGAGCAGGATTGTTTCCAAAATGAGCCCGGATTTTCTCCGACCGTTTCGACCACTTGTGGCGGGAATCGCCAGCATTTTCATGATCTCTGTCGCCCATGCAGAATCGTCTCATGGCATAGCTATGTATGGGGACCCGGCCCTACCACCGGATTTTGTGTCCCTACCCTATGCCAACCCCGATGCGCCCAAAGGCGGTAAAGTCGTTTTCGGAAATACCGGCGGCTATAACAGCCTGAACCCGTTTTTGCAAAAAGGCACCTCGCCCTGGCAATTGCCTTTTTGGACCCATGAAAGCCTGATGGGGCGATCCTGGGACGAACCTTTCACACTTTACGGGCTGTTAGCCGAATCAGTTGAGACGGCTCCGGACCGGTCGTGGGTTGAATTTACCCTACGGGAAGAGGCCCGTTTTTCTGACGGCACCCCGGTCACGATTGACGACGTGATCTGGTCATACGATACGCTCGGTACTCAGGGGCATCTGCGCTATCGCGGTTTTTGGGACAAGATCGACAGGATCGAACAGACTGGCCCGCGTTCGGTTCGGATTACTTTCAACGTGCCGGATCGCGAACTTGCCCTTCTCGCAGGGATGCGTCCGATCCTGCAAAAGGCGCAGTGGCAGGACAAGGAATTTGCCGACGCCGCTTTGCACGATGTCCCAATCGGCACCGGCCCTTATGTGATCGAAAGCTATGAGGCGGGGCGCTATGTGAACCTTCGTCGCAACCCCGAATATTGGGGGCAGGATATCCCGTTCCGTCGCGGCACCATGAATCTGGATGAAATGCGGATCGAGTTCTACGGCGACGGCAGCGTCCTGTTCGAAGCCTTCAAAGCCGGTGAGCTATCAGCGGTGCGTGAGTTCAACGGCGACAAATGGGACACGCAATACAGCTTCCCCGCCGTTCAGCGCGGCGATGTCATCAAGACCGAGATCCCGCATGGCAAACCGTCAGGCATGACCGGGTTCGTGATGAACACCCGCAAGGCCCCGTTCGACGACTGGCGCGTTCGCGAGGCCCTGACGCTGGCCTTCAATTTCGAGTTCATCAACGACACGATCACTGGTGGGGCGCAGCCACGGATTACGTCCTACTTCTCGGGCTCAGACTTGGCCATGCAGCCCGGACCGGCCCAAGGGCAGGTAAAAGCCCTGCTGGAACCCTTTGCCTCGGATCTGATCCCCGGCACGCTGGAGGGGTATGAGCTGCCGAAGGGCGACGGTTCAGCCCGCAACCGCGCAAATATTCGCAAAGCCACCAAACTGTTGACCGAAGCGGGTTGGACCGTTCAGGACGGGGTTCTGCGCAACACGAATGGTGACCCGTTCAAAATGACGGTCTTGCTACAGCAGGGGGATAGCGAGATGGCGTCGGTGGTCGAGATTTATTCCCGCGCGCTGGAACGACTTGGCATTCAGGTCATGACGGAACAGGTCGACAACGCGCAGTATGTCGGGCGCACCGGGGAACTGGATTTTGATGTTACGCCTTTCCGGCGTGCTCTTTCACTGTCTCCCGGCAACGAACAGCGTTTGTATTGGGGAAGCGAGAACGCGGACACACCCGGTACACGCAACCTGATGGGCGTGGCCTCGCCCGCTGTTGATGCTATGATTGACGCCATGCTTGCCTCGGAAACACCTGAAGATTTTACCGCTGCAACCCGCGCGCTTGACCGGGTTCTGACGGCCGGTCGCTATGTCATCCCGATCTGGAGTTTTGATGTTGGGCGGATTGCCCATATCCGCGAGCTCAAGTTCCCTGAGACTGTGCCAATCTATGGCGACGGACCGCAATACATGCCGGAAGTGTGGTGGTACGACGCCGGGTAATCACTTGAACATCAGGGCAGCCGGGCTTTGCACGACACCGGCTGTTCTCCGCACGGTGTTGGCGGACCCCTTGAAAAACGCGATTCCTTCGCGCTTCCAGCACGATTGGCCCCGGAAAACCACGCCTGTCGGCGGAATTCAGCACATGGCCGTCACACTAGGGATACGTTTCGCGACAGCAGGTCGCAGCATCAGATGCAGGCCATATCGGATGCCGGATGATCCCATGAGACGCACCTTCAGCCTGCTTCGGTCAACGTTAAAAGCTGCATTGAATCGCGGTATTTAGACATAGCCCAAAGATGGAGGTCGCCTTTACAACTCGCGCGCCGGGAATACCCGGTTCCGCACCAAACAGGTCTCCTGATCCGCAGGTGCTTTAAACAGTTTCAAGCCTGCCGCCCTGTTGCGGCAGGTATTGCAGAGGCACAATCTTGTAAAAGGAATGCAGTGGCATGCTGCGACATTTTGTCATGTCTTCCCTAACGGCACCCATTACGTACCCTAAAGAGGGGGAGAGCAGTCCTAAACGCTACATAAGGAAAGCTCATACATGATGAACTGGACGGATCTGACACAAGACTGGAATGCGGCCTACGCACGTGCAAAGCGGCGTTTTCCGAATTTGCGTGACCAGGACATGATGCGCGTATCAAAAGATCGTAAAGGGTTCGAAGCCTATCTGGCAGAGCGTCACCAGTTAACCATGAACGAAGCTCATGAAGAGGTCGAAGATTTCCTGTTCACCGAAGGTCTGAACAGAGAATTCTGCCGCGCCTCGCTAAGCAAGTGATGTGACCCAAAGGATTGTCGCATCTTCGTCACTGACGGAGATTACGTTATGGCCCATGCTGCCATCGTAATAGGCGCTGTCACCCCTACGCATTTCGACCGGCTCATAGAACTCGGTATAGAGCCGGACAACACCAGTCAGAACATACATGAACTCTTCGCCATCGTGGCGCACCCAGCCGTCGAATTCGTCCATGGACCGTGCCCGAACCCGCGCACGGTAGGGCAGCATGTGCTTCTTGGTCAGGGTTTCAGCCAGCAACTCATGCTCGTAGGTCGTTGTCGCATGGGCCGCCCCTTCGCCCATCCGGGTAATCGCCATCCGACCGATGACCTGGTCCCGCTGCGGCGGTGTGAAAAGCTGAGGCACCGAGATTTCCAACCCAACCGCAAGCTTTTTGAGCGCGTCATAGGTAGGTGACATCTGCCCGTTCTCGATCTTGCTGAGGGTCGAACGGGCCAAACCGGCCTGACTGGCGGCCTGCTCCAGCGTCCATTTCCGCGCTTTTCGCAATTCGCGCACGCGCGCGCCAAGGTCCAGCGGTTCAACTTCGGTGTGATCGCCGGAATCGCGGGCAATTCGGATCAGGGATTTGGGATCTTGGGTGCTCATGCCATTCTCTATAGGCTTGGCCAGCCGCGCTTGCAACGCGCCAGACACCGCGTTAGCCAATGGCCATGTTATCTGTCTTCGATCAGGGGGCGCCCGCGCCCTGCCCCGCACCGTTCAATCTTGCGGCGCATGTCCTTGGCCGTGCCGATCAGGTTCCTGACAAAGTGGCTTTGTCGGTATTAATGCCCCACGGCGCGCAGGACTGGACCTATCGCGACCTGCAATCTGCCGTGTTGGGCACAGGCGCGGGGTTGCTGCAATCAGGTCTGACACCCGGCGATACCGTTCTGATGCGGCTCGGCAATACGGTGGAATTCCCGATTGCCTATCTGGGCGCGATTTCAGTGGGTATCATTCCGGTGCCGACTTCGTCGCAACTGACGGAACCCGAAACCGCCAGAATGATCGACGATCTGTCCCCGGCTGCGGTTCTTCGTGATCCCGCTGTCTCATGCGCGCCTCATCCCAGACAGATCGAGTTGGATGCATTAAAGGCCATGCGCGACATTCCACCCGCCAGCTATGACCTGGGCGACCCCGAGCGCATGGCATATGTCGTCTACACCTCGGGAACCTCGGGCAGTCCGCGTGCCGTGGCCCACGCCCATCGGGCAATCTGGGCGCGGCAGATGATGGTCGATGGTTGGTATGGTCTGCGCGCGTCCGATCGGCTGTGTCACGCCGGAGCGTTCAACTGGACCTATACACTTGGCACCGGGCTGATGGACCCGTGGACCATCGGCGCAACCGCCTTGATCCCGGAACCGGGCACGGACATCTCCGCCTTGCCCGCTCTGCTCCGCCAGCATCGCGCAACGATCTTTGCTGCGGCACCGGGGGTCTTTCGCAAGTTGGTGCAGGAGTATGAGCAAATCAGCTTGCCTGACCTGCGCCACGGTTTATGCGCGGGGGAAAAGCTTTCGCGCGCCCTGCACGAGAAATGGTCAAGCGCCACCGGTACGGAGTTGTTCGAAGCCTATGGCATGTCGGAATGCTCGACCTTCATATCCTCCAGCCCGGCCCACCCTGCGCGCGGCGACGCATTGGGGCACCCGCAACCGGGTCGTCGCGTGGCCATTCTGGGCCCGGACGGCCCGGTGCCGCAGGGGCAAGAAGGCACCATTGCCATTCATCGGTCTGACCCCGGATTGATGCTGACCTACCTCAATGCACCCGATGAAGTTGAAACCCGGATGCAAGGCGAATGGTTCCTGACCGGAGATCAAGGGGCAATGGCAGTGGACGGCCAGATCAGTTATCTGGGCCGGGACGACGACATGATGAATGCCGGAGGCTACCGCGTGTCCCCGGTCGAGGTCGAAGCTGCCCTGTCCCGTTTTCCCGGCATCACGCAGGTCGGCGCGGCTGCGGTCGAGGTCAAACCGGACACATTTGTGATAGCAGCCTTCTATACCGGCCCGGAAAAGCTGGACGATGCGGCCCTGCGCGCCTATGTCGAGGCCAATCTGGCACGTTACAAACAACCGCGCGCCTTCATCCACCTGTCAGCGCTGCCCACCGGCGGCAATGGGAAACTCCTGCGCCGGGCGTTGCCGGCCTATTTCGAGGCACCAGCCACATGACCCAGACCGTCAAGCTCGACATCCTGTCCGATCCGATCTGCCCGTGGTGCTATATCGGCAAAACGCATCTGGACAAAGCATTGGCCAATGTGCCCGAGCACCCTTTTGTCATCGAATGGCATCCGTTTCAGTTGAACCCTGATATGCCGGACGCAGGTATGGATCGTCGCGAATATCTGGAACGCAAGTTCGGCGGCAAGGACGGTGCCGTGCGTGCTTATGCGCCCGTGGTTGAACATGCTGAAAACGCCGGTCTAAAGATCGACTTCGAAGGCATGAAGCGCACGCCCAACACGCTGGATGCACATCGTCTGATCCATTGGGCCGGGATCGAAGGCAAACAGAATGCCGTGGTTGACGCGCTGTTTGTCGCCTACTTTGTTCAGGCCCGCGATATCGGCGACCCTGAGGTTCTGTCCGACATCGCAGACAGTGCCGGAATGGACGCCGCAGTGGTCATGAAGCTGCTGAAATCCGACGCTGACCGCGAGGATATTCGAAACCGCGACACCCACTCACGCGAAATGGGCGTCAGTTCGGTCCCGACCTACATAGTTGCCAACCAACATGCCGTTCCGGGTGCTCAACCGCCTGAAATGTGGGAGAAAGTGATCGCCGAGATCATGTCTCAACTTGAGGCTTCTCCTGCAGAATAGCACAGAGGTCTGTGCGAATTTCCAGTCTGGTCTAACCCGATTCACCGTGATAGCGCGAACAGGTTAGGAGTGCTTCATGGCCAACCGCATGTCGAAGGCGGAATTCATTGCGCTGATCGCAATGATGTTCGCCACTATCGCGTTTTCGATCGATTCAATGCTGCCTGCCCTGCCCGAAATCGGCGCGCAGCTTAGCCCCGATGACGTCAATCGCGCCCAACTGATCTTGACATCCTTCGTTTTGGGAATGGGTATCGGTACATTCTTTACCGGCCCGCTATCGGATGCGCTGGGGCGCAAGCCAGTGATCTTTTGCGGTGCGCTTTTGTACATTGCGGCTTCGGCTGTGGCCTGGGCTAGTTCTTCGCTGGAGCTTGTGCTGATTGCGCGTGTTGTGCAGGGTCTGGGCGCTGCCGGGCCACGTGTCGTGGCGATGGCCATCATCCGTGACCTGTATTCGGGCCGGGAAATGGCGCGCATCATCTCAATCGCTATGATGATATTCACTTTGGTACCAGCAGCGGCCCCGATGCTGGGCGCGGGCGTTATTGCCCTCTTCGGTTGGCGCGGGATATTCATGTCCTTCATCCTGTTTGCCCTGATCGTCGTGATGTGGATGAGCACACGACTGCCCGAATCCCTGGCTGTCGAGAACCGCCGTCCCTTCCGTCTGCATCTGATGATTGCGGCCTTGAACGAAATGTTCGCCCATCCCACCGTGCGCTTGTCTATCTTCGTGCAGACCTTGTGCATGGGGACCTTGTTCACCATGCTGACTATGGTGCAGCCGGTCTATGACGTGATCCATGATCGGGCCGACAGCTTTCCCTTCTGGTTCGGATTTGTCGCCCTGATGTCAGGTTCGGCCAGCCTTTTGAACGCAGCTTTGGTGGTGCGCGTCGGGATGCGCCGGATGGTCACATTCGCCTTCGGCGCGCAGATAGCCATCACGTCTGTCGTCATCATCCTGAACATGGCGAACCTTTCGCCCGATATGTCATTTGCCCTGTTTGTCTTCTGGCAGACGATGGTCTTTTTCATGGCTGGTGTAACAATCGGCAATCTGAATGCCATTGCCATGGAACCCATGGGCCACATCGCAGGCATGGCCGCGTCGGTTGTCGGGTCGATCTCAACAGTAATGGCTGCGGCAATCGCCGCGCCGATCGGGCTTCTGTTCAACGGGTCCATCGCGCCTTTGACAATCGGCATTCTGAGTATGTGCGTTCTGGCATTTGGCCTGATGATCCACATGGGTCGCATCGAAGAACGGCTGCCAGCCTGACCTGTGAATCGGGGGTGAAACACGCTATCCTACCCAGAGCTTAAGGGGAGGAACTGCGATGTGCGATTACTACGATCTGGGCAACTATTCCTGCCCGGTTTCCACTTCCAGCCCGGAAGCTCAGCTGTGGTTTGACCGTGGCCTGAACTGGACATACGGCTACAATCACGAAGAGGCGGTGGTCTGTTTTCAACGCGCGGCCGAGCATGATCCGAATTGCGCAATGGCCTATTGGGGTGTCGCGTATGCCGCCGGACCAAACTACAACCTCCCGTGGGACCTGCTGGATGAGAGAGGTCGGGAAGAAGCGTTGGCACGGTCTTACGACGCGATGCAGAAAGCCCTTGGTCTGCTCACAGGGTGCACTGCCGTCGAACAGGCCCTGATTCAGGCCCTGCCTGCGCGTTACCCGCAACGTGATCCGGTGGAGGACATGCACCAATGGGACCACGATTTTGCCGACGCGATGCGCGCGGCATTTGCGGCACACCCGGACCACCTCGACTTGCGTACCATCTATGTCGAAGCGCTGCTGAACCTGACACCATGGCAGATGTGGGATTTGAAAACGGGCCAACCCGCCCAGGGCGCGGCAACGAAGGAAGCGCAGGATGCGCTTGAATGGGCCATGGCAAACGATCCGTCTGCGATGTCTCACCCGGGCCTGCTGCACCTCTATGTTCATTTGATGGAGATGTCTCCAACACCAGAAAAAGCCCTGAAAGCAGGGGATATCCTGCGCACATTGGTTCCGGATGCAGGCCACTTGGTACATATGCCGACACATATCGATGTGCTCTGCGGACATTACCACAACGTTGTGCACTGGAACGAAAAAGCCTCGGAAGCCGACCTGAAATATTACGAGCGCGAAGGCGCGTTCAACATCTACACAGGCTATCGACAGCACAATTATCACTTTGCCATATACGGTGCGCTTTTTCTTGGACAGATGGAACCGGCCCTACGTGCCAATCAGGCATTGTGGGACACAACGCCGGAAGTATTGCTGCGCATCGAAAGCCCCCCGATGGCCGATTACTTCGAAAGCTACATGTCCATGGGCCCTCATATCCTGATCCGGTTTGGCCGCTGGGACGAGGCCAAGGCGCTGGAACTGCCCTCAGACCCAGACCTGTTCCGCACCCTGACGGCCACAACGCACTACGCGCGCGCCATCGCTCATGCAGCAACCGGTGATATCGCCAATGCCGAGGCCGAAGAAAATCTGTTTCTTGCCGCCAAAGAATGCGTTCCGGAAACACGTAGGCTGCACAACAACCGTGTGATTGACCTGCTGGAAATTGCGCGGGAAATGCTGCGTGGTGAGATCGAGTACCGCAAGGGCAAGTTTGAAATCGCGTTTGCCCATCTGCGCCGCTCGGTCGAGCTGGACGATACCTTGCCCTATGACGAACCCTGGGGATGGATGCAGCCCACCCGCCACGCGCTTGGCGCGTTGCTGTTCGAACAAGGTCATGCGGCAGAAGCGGAGGCCGTCTATCGCGAAGATCTAGGCCTTGGCGGCTCGCTCAGCCGCGCTTCGATCCATCCCGACAACGTGTGGAGCCTGAAGGGGCTGTACGATTGTCTCAAAGCCCGCGGGGAAGATGTTGAAATCCTACAGGTCAAACAACGTCTGGATCTGACTCTGGCCCGCGCTGATCGGGCGGTTGTAGCGTCCTGTTTCTGTGCGCAGGCTGCAATGCGTGTTTAGGCGGGAATCGTGCTGACGCACGATGCCTCCGGCGGGGATATTTTTAGCCAGATGAAGCAGGGATCCGCTTCTTCATCTGGCCGTAAGTATCCCGGGGGAGATGCGCGGAACACGCAGCGGGGGCAGAGCCCCCTCTCACATCTCAACCTGCTTTGACCTTTTTTTGCGCCGCGACCACTTTTTCAGCGAGATCCCGGGCAATTGCAAAAGCCCCTTTGATCTTGTCGCTGTCCTTTTTCCAGTCCCGGCGCACGACGATTTTGTTGTCTTTGACCTTGGCCATACCGCGTTGATTCTGAATGAACGCAACCAGTCCCTGCGGCGAGGCGAATTTGTCATTGTGAAACTGGATGGTCGCGCCTTTCGGCCCGCCGTCAAGCTTTGCGATCCCGGCGCGTTTACACATGGCCTTGATCCGCACAACCAGCATCAAGGTATTCACCTCTTTCGGCAATTTGCCAAAACGGTCGATCAATTCCGCAGCAAAGCCTTCCAGTTCGACTTTTGTCGACAGCGATGACAGGCGGCGATAGAGCCCCAAGCGCACATCCAGATCTGGCACATAGTTCTCGGGGATCAAAACCGGCACACCCAGATTGATCTGCGGGGCCCATTGATCGTCCGCATCCGACAGCCCCTCCATTTCACCGGCTTTGATTTTGGCAATCGCCTCTTCCAGCATAGATTGGTAAAGCTCATAGCCGACATCTCGCATCTGGCCGGATTGTTCTTCACCCAACAGGTTGCCCGCACCACGTATGTCCAGATCCTGCGAGGCCAGAGTGAACCCGGCCCCCAACGTATCCAGCGAGCCCAGAACACGCAGGCGTTTCTCGGCGGCAGCGGTCAATTTCTGACGCGGTTTGGTGGTCAGGTAAGCATAGGCACGGGTTTTCGAGCGCCCCACCCTGCCCCGGATTTGATAGAGCTGCGCAAGGCCAAACATGTCCGCGCGGTGCACGACCATCGTATTCGCCGTCGGAATATCCAGCCCGCTTTCGACGATTGTCGTGGCCAGCAGCACGTCGAATTTCCCGTCATAAAACGCGTTCATTCGATCATCGAGCTCACCCGCTGCCATCTGGCCATGGGCGACCACGTAAGTGAGCTCAGGCAGTTGATCTTTCAGAAATTCTTCGATCTCAGGCAGGTCCGAAATGCGCGGTACAACATAGAAACTCTGCCCCCCACGATAGTGTTCACGCAGTAGCGCTTCTCGGATTGTAACGGCATCGAACTCGCTGACATAGGTGCGGATCGCCAGTCTGTCGATTGGAGGTGTTCCGATAATCGACAGGTCGCGCACGCCGGTCAACGACAGTTGCAGCGTGCGCGGGATCGGTGTCGCGGTCAGGGTCAGCACGTGAATGTCTGAGCGCAGCTGTTTCAGCCGTTCCTTATGGCCCACGCCAAAATGCTGTTCCTCGTCGATGATCAAAAGCCCCAGATTGTTGAACCGTATGTTCTTGGCCAAAAGCGCGTGCGTTCCGATCACGATGTCCACTGTCCCGCGGGCCAGCCCGTCACGGGTTTTCTGGGCTTCTTTCGACGAAACAAAGCGCGACAATTGCCGCACCTCCAGCGGGAATCCCCGAAAGCGCTCCCTGAAACTCGCGGCATGCTGGCGGGACAGCAGGGTGGTGGGCGCTACAACCGCAACCTGAACGCCCGACATGGCGGCGACAAATGCGGCGCGCATGGCAACCTCGGTCTTGCCAAAGCCGACGTCACCGCAGATCAGACGATCCATTGGTGCGCCGGAATGGATATCTTCCATCACATCCGAGATCGCTCGCAACTGGTCTTCGGTTTCCTGATATGGGAACCGCGCGCTGAATTCTTCCCACGCGTGGGGCGGCGGATCCATGACCGGGGCTTTGCGCAGCGCGCGTTCAGCGGCGATGCGGATCAGCTTATCGGCCATCTCGCGGATGCGCTCTTTCAGCTTGGCCTTCTTTGCCTGCCATGCGCCACCGCCCAAACGGTCCAGCAGACCTTCGTCATGGCCGTATTTCGACAGCAATTCTATGTTTTCGACCGGCAGGTACAGCTTCGCCTGTTCGGCATATTCCAGCAACAGGCATTCATGGGCGGCACCGGCTGCGGTGACGACCTCCATTCCCATGTAACGACCTATGCCGTGATCCACGTGAACAACCAGATCACTAGGGCTGAGCGATTGGGTTTCGGTCAGAAAGTTTTCGGCCTTGCGGCGCTTTTTGGGCTGACGGATCAGCCGGTCGCCCAGCACATCCTGTTCAGCGATCACTGTTAGATCAGGAGTTTCAAACCCGTTCTCCAACGCCCAGACGGCAAGGTGCAAGCCGCGTTTACCAATACGGGTGCCGTTGGCCACATGTATCGCCTCGGCCAACCCTTCGTCTTCGATCAGGCCGGTCAGGCGTTCCCGCGCACCGTCAGAATATGAGGCAATCAGCACCGGGCCTTTGTCGAGCTTTGCAGTTATGTGACTGGCCAAAGCACCGAACAAGCTGATGCTTTCCTGCTGGCGTTCCGGCGCAAAATTGCGCCCAATACGCCCGCCTGCGTCGATGACACCGGGGCCAGAGGCTTGCGGCAGCGGGCTGAACTGCAATACCCGGCGATCCGCGACAGCTGCCTCCCAGGCGGTATCGTCAATATACAGCAACCCCGGAGGTGTGGGTTTATAGACCGTGTCCATGCGGGATCGGTTTTCCAGCGCCAGCCGCCGGGTTTCGTACTGATCGGCAATTGTATCCCAACGCGCCAGCCGCGCAGGCGTCACCTGATCATCGACAGTGATCACCGCATCCGGCAAATAGTCGAATAGCGTCTCAAGTTTTTCGTGGAAGAACGGCAGCCAGTGTTCGATCCCCTGATGTTTGCGGCCCGCGCTTACGGCCTCATACAATGGGTCATCTGTACCGGCGGCACCAAATTCAATGCGATAGTTCTGGCGGAACCGGGTTATCGCGGCCTCGTCCAAGATGACTTCAGACACTGGTGCAAGTTCAACGATGTCCAGCTTTTCGGTTGTTCGCTGAGACGCCGGATCAAAGCGGCGCGCGCCGTCCAGGACGTCACCGAACAGGTCCAGCCGAACCGGGCCCGTCTCTCCCGGAGGGAAGATGTCGATGATGCCTCCACGGATGGCGTAATCGCCGGGTTCCATTACCGTTGGACTCTGGGTGAACCCCATGCGCACCAGAAAGTTTCGCAGCGCGGTTTCATCTATGCGATGGCCAACTCGGGCTGTAAACGCCGCCTCTCGCAATACCTCTCGTGCCGGGACGCGTTGGGTCGCGGCGTTCAGCGTGGTCAGCAATACATACTGTTGGGGCATCTGGTGGACCAGCGCCACCAGAGTAGCGACGCGCGCCGCCGAGATATCCGCATTTGGCGAGACCCGGTCATAAGGAAGGCAATCCCAGCCCGGAAACACAAAGACAGGCATCTGAGGCGCAAAGAACGCCAGTGCGGCGCGCATCGCTTCCATCCGCTTGTCATCGCGTGCGACATGGGCCACCGGCCCCTTGCTGCGGGCAATCTCGTTCAGCACCAGCTGCGCGTCAAACCCTTCGGGGGCACCGCCAACTGTCACGTGGTTCGGAGCCTTCATCGCCTCGCCTTTCAGAATCTTCTATCCCAGAACGCCAATCGAAAGGTTCTGATACATGCCCCAGAACGAAGTGACCAGTATCGAGATCATACCGATGATCTGGGTATACAGTCGGCAGCGGGAAATTGTTTTAGAGACAGTTTCGAGCGTCAAGTCCTGCCGCCTGAGGCGCCTTGCGTGTGCAATGTTCACCAAAAGCACCAAGGTCATTGGGAACAAAAGCAAAAAAAGGGCCTGCGCGAACTCAACATCATAATAGAACCCAAGCGTAGCCATCCCGGTAAACAGAAAACATCCAAACGCCAGAAGGATGGTTCCAGACATGTCGACAATCAGCAGAATCCGGTTTGTATGGATGCGAACGATGTCGAGCAGATCGGTTTCGACCTGACCTCCGATCCGGCGGGCGCGGACAACCAGATCGTATGGGATGCCCATCACCCAGTGGCTGGCCGACGACCAGAGTACCGCCAGTACGATCCAGAACCACAGATTCGAAAAGCTGCGCATGTCGATGAGTTCAAAGATCGAAGAGTACCAGTCCAAACCCAACCCTTTATTCGCACTACTCAGGGGGGTTCCATCTAGGCGCGCGTCCATTGATACCCTTGAGACCTTTGTGAATTCATGCCACCCAATGCACGAATGTTCAAGGAGAACGCGCCATGAAACCGACCATTGCCCCATTTCCCATGACCCGCTTTCGCCGCGCCCGTCAATCACAGGCAATTCGTGCGCTGGTGCGTGAGAACACACTGACAACGGATGACCTGATCTGGCCGGTTTTCGTGCGCGATGGCGAAGGTATTGAAGAGCCCGTGCCTTCGATGCCTGGTGTGGTTCGCAGATCGGTTGACCTGATTGCCAAAGCGGCAGTCGAGGCCCAGGCCCTTGGGATTCCTGCGATTTGCCTCTTTCCCTATACCGACCCTGCGCTGAAAACCGAAGACTGCGCCGAGGCATGGAACCCCGACAACCTGTCAAACCGGGCCATTCGGGCAATCAAGGCGGCGGCTCCGGACATTGCCGTAATGACGGATGTGGCACTTGACCCGTATAACATCAACGGCCACGACGGATATGTCGTTGACGGAGAAATCGTGAACGACCAGACCGTCGAGGCTCTGGTAAAGATGACGCTGGCGCAGGCCGACGCCGGTGCGGATATCATCGGCCCGTCTGACATGATGGACGGCCGGATCGGGGAAATGCGTCGCGCGCTGGAAGGTGCAGGCCATCACAACGTGACGATCCTCAGCTATGCCGCAAAATACGCCAGTGCGTTTTATGGCCCCTTCCGCGATGCGGTCGGTGCATCGGGGGCCCTGACGGGCGACAAGAAGACCTACCAGATGGACCCCGCAAACTCGGACGAGGCCTTGCGCCTGATCGAACGCGACCTGACTGAAGGCGCGGATATGGTGATGATCAAGCCGGGCATGCCTTATCTGGATATCTGCCGCCGCGTGAAAGACAGTTTCGGTGCGCCGACATATGCCTATCAGGTATCGGGCGAATACGCGATGATTCAGGCCGCAGCCCAAAACGGTTGGATCGATGGCGAGAAGGTGATGCTGGAAAGCCTTCTGGCCTTCAAACGCGCCGGATGCGACGGAATTCTGACCTATTTCTCTCCTCAGGTTGCACGCATTCTGCAGGGATAAAGCCCGCAAGTTTCGCGATATTTCGCCGATAAGATTGCCTGAACGGGCAGCTTTCCCGTGACACATCGCCCTGATCGGCGTATCCTTGCCGCCAAGACCGGGATCACCCGGCATATCAGGCACAGTTACAGAGATATAAAACCATGAGCAGCTCCAACTCCCCCCGACTGAATCGTCGCGGCTTTGCCTTGGGCATGGCAGGTCTGAGCTTGACCGCCGCCTGCGGCAACGGTGTCGGCAATTCCAACGCAGCAACAATCGACGCCCGTGTCGATGCCACCCTGACCGAGATGTACAGCCGCTATCCCAATACGGTTGAGATTGCGAACAAGGCCAACGGCATGCTGGTCATGCCGCTGATTACCGAAGCCGGTTTCGTGTTCGGTGGCGGTTACGGTCGCGGCGCGCTGCGCATCAACGGTGCAACAGTTGACTTTTACTCGGCCGTCAAGGGCACGGCCGGGCTACAGATCGGTGCGCAGCAATATGCGCATGTTCTGTTTTTCATGACCGAAGACGCCCTAAACGACTTCCGTCGTTCCAGTGGTTGGACAGCCGGAGCGGATATTGGCTATGTGGTCAGCGATCAGGGCGATTCCCTGTCGACAGACACAACGACACTGCGCTCGCCCGTTCTGGCTGCCATTTTCGGACAGGCTGGGCTTCAGATCGGTGCGACCGTGGAAGGCACGAAATATACCCGCATTATTCCATAATTCGGGCATCCCACTTCTTCCGACGAACCCCATCACGGCGGAATGCTGCGGTGGGGTGTTTGTTTTCATCCTTTCCGCACAGGTTCTTGCCGCGTTCCTCTTTCGGTTGGACCCGCCATCCACTAATCTCCGCGCAACCTTCATGTACTAGAATTTGGGGCAGTAATGGGTCTTGTTTTCCGCTGGCTGGTGCGCATCGTGTCGGGTCTGATCATGCTGATCCTCGCTGCAATGGGCCTTGTCTATTTTCTGGCCAGCCAATCCCTGCCGGATTATGACCAGACGCTCGAAGTCAACGGGTTGACCGCTCCGGTTGAGATCGTGCGCGACACCGCCAATGTGCCGCACATTCTCGCCCAAGATGACCCGGATGTGTTTTTCGGTCTTGGATATGCCCACGCGCAGGATCGGTTGTGGCAGATGACGGTCATGCGCCGCACTGCACAGGGTCGCTTGTCCGAGATCTTTGGACCGCGCACCCTGCGCGTTGACAAGCTGCTGCGCCGGTTGGATCTGTACGGCCTTGCCCATCGCTCGGTTGAGGTACAGGACGACTATACCAAGGCCGCCCTTCGTGCTTATGCGGCCGGGGTCAACGCACGCCTGACCGAGATCAACGACGAGGCATTGGGGCGCGGCGCGCCTGAAATGTTCCTGTTCAATGCCCCCGTCTCACCCTGGCAACCGGGCGACAGTATTGCCGTGATCAAACTTATGGCACTGCAACTGTCCGGTCACCTGACAGACGAGGTGCTCCGGGCGCGTACGTCTTTGATGCTGAGCAATCCTGACAGACTGGCAGACATTCTGCCCGATGTTCCCGGCCCCGGCATTGCTGCGCTGCCTGAATACGCTTCGCTGTTTCCCAACCTTCCGCGCTATGCCGCTGGTACGAGTTTTCCCGAAACGCCTCTGTCACCCCTTCCCAAACGCGGGCTGGCGGGCGCATCAAATGCCTGGACCGCTGCGCCTTCGCGCTCGGCAAGCGGTGGGACGTTGCTGGCCAACGACCCACATCTGGGCTTCACTGCACCCGGCGTGTGGTATCTGGCGCATCTTGGTCTGGCAAAGGGAAGCGTCATTGGGGCTTCGATCCCTGGTATTCCCGCAATCATGACCGGACGCAGTGACCGTTTGGGTTGGGGGGTGACGTCGTCTTATCTTGACGACCAGGACATTCATATTGAACAGCTGAACCCGGAAAACCCCGAAGAGTACCTGACCCCGGATGGCTATAAGGAATTCCAGACCCGTCCTTCGATCATTGAAATCAAAGGGGAAGCTCCGGTTACACTGACGCTGCGCTGGACTGAGAACGGGCCAGTGTTGCCCGGTACGGATTACAAGCTAGAAACCATCACACCGCCCGGCCATGTGGCGTCTTTGTCCTGGACGGCGCTCAGCCCGCAAGACACTTCGATGACGGCGTCCATGGCCCTGATGAACGCGGACAACGTGCAGGACGCCGTAACCGTGGCCCGGCAATTCATTGCGCCCTCGCAGAACTTGTCACTGGTCGACAAAACGACAATAGGGATGAAACTGATCGGCGCTATGCCCCGGCGTGATCTGCAAAACCAAAGCCGCGGACGCATTCCGACACCCGGCTGGATCGAGGCCAATCGCTGGCAAGGCCGCCTGCCCTATGCCGACAACCCGGAATTCGTGGCCCCCGTCGGCGGCGTTCTGGGTAACACCAACAACAAGATCATCGACCGCCCGTTCCCGGATCATGTGTCCTACGAATGGGGCGACACTCAGCGCGTGCATCGCTGGGAACGTCTGATGCAATCGCGTGAGGTGCATACCCGCGATAGTTTCATCGAAGCGCAACTGGATACGGTCAGTTTCACCGCGCGCTCTTTGCTGCCGCTGATCGGCGCTGACCTGTGGTATACCGGTGCTTCGGCCCCCGAAGGGACGCCCGAACGCCAGCGCCAGATTGCGCTGTCGCTGCTGGCCGACTGGAACGGCGAGATGAACGAGCACCTGCCCGAACCGCTGATCTACGCAGCCTGGGTGCGGGCGCTTCAAATCCGCCTGATCTCGGACGAACTTGGGCCGCTGGCCAGCGAATTCAAACATGTCGAGCCCCTGTTCATCGAGCGGGTCTATCGTGACATTGATGGCGCCGGTGTCTGGTGCGATGTACGACAAAGCGCGCCGGTTGAAACCTGTACCGAAATGGCTCGACTTGCGCTGGATGATGCCCTGATCTGGATCACTGAACGTTACGGTAGCGCACTGGAATCCCTGCGCTGGGGTGATGCCCATCAGGCAACCCACGACCATCCGGTTCTGGGGAACGTGCCGATACTTCGGTATTTTGTGAACATTCGCCAATCGACCAGTGGCGGCGACAACACCTTGCTGCGCGGGCGCACGTCGGGCGAAGGGCTCGACCCGTTTCAGAATGTGCACGGGGCGGGCTATCGCGGTGTGTATGACTTTGCTGATCCCAACAGTTCGGTCTTTATCACGGCTACCGGCCAATCGGGCCATTTCCTGTCGCGCTATTACGATGATCAGGCGCAGCTGTGGCGGCGTGGCGAATATATTCCCATGTCGCTGGACCTTGACCTTGCCCGCGCCGCTGCTGTCGGAGTGACCAATCTGATCCCACGTTAAGCATCAGGGTTTCGGCGACTCCCCGCCCCTTTTTGCCCGGACCGTGGACGCCATGCGGCAGTTTCGCCTACCATCACCGGGCGAACTGTTTCGGACTAGGGGGAAACTATGGCCAGCATTCGGGATACTCTGAACAACCTTGCCCGGGATTACGCAATTGCCTGGAGTTCAGGTGACGCCGATGCCGTTGCCAGTTTTTACACGCAGGACGGTCGGATCACAACCAACCGGGGTGAGCCTGTCGAAGGGCGTGCCGCAATTGCTGAGATGGCCCGAGATGTCTATTCCGATTTTCCGGATCTGGAAGTGCGGTGCGACATGATGCGATGGGCTGGCTCTCACGCCCTGTTTGTCTGGACACGTGAGGGGCACCATGCTCAGACTGGCAACCATGTTATCGCGCGCGGATGGGATGAATGGGAACTTGCGCCCGATCATCTTGTACAGTCATCAGTCGGCTGGTTCGACACCGATGACTTACAGCGACAACTTGAAGGCACGTGACTTAGGTCGTCTTTTTGGCAGCGGTTTCAATATTGTAACTCCGCGGTATTCCCAGTGTAATCAGAAACCACTCGGATGCCTTCGTCCGCTGCTGATGCACATCAAAGGCCTGCTGATTCACAAAAACCTCTGATACAGTGAACCGTCCGGGTGTGATCTGGTCCTCGACAACGTCGAACGACAGGCAACCCTCTTCCGCCTTTGTGAGGGCGATATGCGTGGGCAGAGCGGCGCGCACATCGTCCAGACGGTCCGCTGGAACATCAATAAATCCGGTCAGAAATACTCTTTGATCCGATATATCAGTCATGTTCCGCCATTTCGCCGTTTCTATAGTGTGTCAAATTGGGCGGCCTGCTTATCCGTCCAAAGGACAGTGATACGAAACCCGTCTTCGGTCTGCTTTTCGGATTGTACAACATCCTGCCGGAACAACCACGCCCGCTTGTTACCTTCCGCAAAGGTCAGGTTCAGAACAACCTCGTGCCGGGCCCCTTGCAGGATTGCCGCAATCTCGGTCAGCAAAGGGATCACGCCTTCGCCGGTAACCGCCGAAATGGCAAATATGGCCGGATCGCGATCCGCCCTCGCCAATGTGGCATTTTTTTCTTCGGCGCTCAGCAAGTCAGTCTTGTTCCAAACCTCAAGCCGGGGACGTTCTTCGTCGACACCAAGCGAGGTCAGGATTGCGTCGACATCCTGCGCCTGTGCTTCGGTTTCTTCATGGCTGATATCACGCACATGAACAATCAGATCAGCGCCCAACACTTCTTCAAGCGTGGCTCGAAAAGACGCCACAAGCTCGGTCGGCAGGTTCGAGATAAAACCCACCGTATCCGACAGGATCACTTCCGGGCCATCGGGCAGTTGCACGCGGCGCATAGTTGGATCCAGCGTGGCAAACAACATGTCCTTGGCCAACACTTCGGCCCCGGTCAGCCGATTGAACAGGGTAGATTTCCCGGCATTGGTATATCCAACCAATGCAACGATCGGGTATGGCACCTTGGCCCGCGCGGCACGGTGCAATGTGCGGGTCTTGACCACTTTCTGCAATTGGCGACGCAGACGCACCAGTTGTTCGTCAATGGCGCGACGGTCGGCTTCGATCTGGGTCTCGCCGGGTCCGCCGACAAATCCCAAGCCGCCACGCTGACGTTCAAGGTGGGTCCAGGCCCGCACCAGCCGTGTCCTCTGATAGCTGAGCGCAGCCATTTCGACCTGCAACACCCCTTCTCGGGTACGCGCACGGTCGCTGAAAATCTCAAGGATCAGCCCGGTCCGGTCGAGGATCTTGACCTTCCATGCCTTTTCCAGATTGCGCTGCTGAACCGGAGTCACTGGCCCATCGATCAGAACCAGCTCAACCTCGTTTTCACTAAGCCGCTCACCCAGTTCTTCAATCTTGCCACTGCCAAACAAATAGCCGGGTTGGGCACGTTGCAGGCGTACGATTTCAGACCCGATCACATCCAGATCGGGCAAAGCAGCAGCCAGCGCAACCGCCTCGGCCAGCGCTGGTTCAGGAACGCGGCGCTGTTCATCTGATTTGATTTCGGGATGCAGCACCCAGGCCCGGGTGCGCGTCCGGTCATGTTCCATCAAGAGGCGTCTTCGCCCTCATACAGGTTGATCGGCTGTGATGGCATGATGGTTGATATTGCGTGTTTGTACACCAGCTGCGACTGTCCGTCGCGGCGCAACAATACACAGAAATTGTCGAACCAGGTGATCACACCCTGCAATTTCACGCCATTGATCAGGAAAATTGTAACCGGAACCTTAGCTTTCCGTACATTGTTCAGGAAAGCATCCTGAAGATTCTGTCTGTCCGAAGCCATATTTTAATAATCTCGCCATTGTTCTTGCTACGCGTTGCGGACCAACGCGCTCCCTCCCGGTAAGTATGGAGTGCCGCGGTAAGATATTCCAGACGAAAAATTAAGCACTAAAGACGACGGGATCCAACCGGTTCAATCCCGCCACAGCGAAGGGGTGATCAGGGCGATGATCGCAAGCGTCTCGAGCCGACCAATGACCATCGCCGCGCACAGCGTCAGCTTGGCGCCTGCGGACAGGTCGATCAACCGGATCGGTACATCAGTGGCCAATTCAATCAGTGGGCCTGTTGTGCTGAGTGTCGCGACACTGAGCACCATGGCCTGTTCAAACCCTGCCCCCATTGCGGCCAGCAAAACGTTGAACACTGCCAATGTCAGCGCGAAGAGCATCAGAAAAATCCAGGCGATAAACGCGCCGTCCCTTTGAATGCGTCGGTTGCCGCCCCCAACCCCGCTGACCGACGAGGGATAGATCAACCGGTCGATCTCGCGCGCACCGTTCAGGTACAGGGCAAAGACCCGCAGTAATTTTACGCCGCCAGCCGTGGTCGCAACCCCGCCACCGATCAGGGCCAGCCCCATCAGCAACAATCCGGGCGTTCCCAGACCAGACAATTGCTGCGCATCATCCCAGTTTGCGCTCTCAAACCCGGCGGTTGTCAAAAAGGCCAGAACAGTGAACAGCATACCCCAAATGACCTGCAATGCCTGTAAAGGCTCGATTTGCCCACCGATTTCCGTAACACCAGCAATAACGCGAAAGAACAGTAGCGCTGCAACGGCCAGAACAATCATCAGGCCAATGCGAAACTCCGGGTCCGTATCCAGGCGGGAATAACCGGACGATGCCGTGTCGGTCGAAAACGTCAGGCGCGAAAGGGCAAAGAACAGGAACAGAAACAGGATCGCCTCGCCCGTGAAGCCCGCTTGCGCGCCTTCCATGCCACCCACCGGAGAAATTCCGGACGTCGCCATGACCGACATTGCGTGGCAAACGGCTGTCAGACCATTTTCGCCAGCAATCAGAAGAAGGATCCAGATCACTGCCGTCAGCCCGGCATAGACCGGGGTCAGTCCCTTTGCCACACGGATCAATCGACCGCGCGGATCAACGCGTTCGCTTTGCGCAACACCCGACACGGGGCGACCCGGCTGACCACGGGCCGTGACCTCGAACCCCCCCAAGGACAAAGGGGCAAGGATCGCAGCGGCGGCAATCCACATCAGCAAACCGCCCATCCAACCAACCAAGGCGCGCCACAGGTGCAGCGGGGCCGTCAGGCGATCTGGATCTGGAAACAGATCCGCTCCCGTGGTTGTCAGGGCACTGACCATGTCAAAATAGGCGTTCAGGAATGTGGTCGTTCCCAGCGCATCGTGAAATGGAATTGCTAGAAAGACGGGAAGAATGGTGAAACATGCAAGCATCACCGCCAACTGCCCCAAAGTCCCGCGCCGTGGCACGCGATTGGACGAGGCCAATGCGATACTGGCGACCAGAAACAACCCGATTATGCCGGAATACAGAAACGACCGGGATGTGTCGTGATCATCCAGCGCCAGCGCGTAAACTGCCGGAACCCACATGGCCAGTGACGCAATAGCCCAGATCAGAAGAAACAGCGGCAACCGCCGCAATAGCCCGATCTGCTGTATCCCCGCACGCGCCATCAGAAGAAATCGATTGAAACCTGCATCAGGCGTTCGACCTCTGGCACGTCGTTGGCCATGGCAAAGATCGCGACGACATCCTTTTCATCGATCCTGAGGCTGCCCGTCGGTCGCATGACCTCATCTCCTTTGCGCACGGCCCCCACCAATACGCCCTCGGGAAAATCGATGTCGCGCAGCCTTTGACCCGCCATGGGAGAGGTTGACAGAACCTCAGCCTCGATCACTTCGGCCTCAGCATCTCCGATCGAGTAGACCTGTCGCACCCGGCCATGACGGATGTGGCGCAAGATCGAACTGACGGTGGTTGCGCGCGGATTGATATACGCATCAATCCCCAAAGGTCCCATCAGGGCCACCATACTGGGATCATTGATCAAAGCGATCGCCAGGGCACAACCCTCGGACTTGGCGCGTACAGCGGCCAGCATGTTCGTGCGGTCATCATCCGTAACCGCCAGCATTGCATCCGCCCTGTCGATACCGGCCTCGCTCAACAAACCGGCATCAAGACCATCACCGTGCAGCACAATCGTTCGTTCCAGCGCCTCGGCGGCGATCTCGGCACACCGCCGATCCCGCTCGACAATCTTGGCGCGCACGCGGCTCTTTTGTTCTTCCAGAGTTCGCGCCACTTCAAGCCCGACATTGCCCCCGCCCACGATCACCACACGATCCTGACGCTTTTGGGTCTTGCCAAACACTTCCATGGTGCGATCCACGTCTTTTACATTGGTAAAGACGTAGCATTCATCGCCTACAAACAACTGATCCTCGGATTCTGGTGCAAAAAGCGTGCCATCGCGACGCACCCCGACTACGATCGAACTGAGCGTCGAGAACAAATCGGTCAATTGCCGCAAGGGTGTGTTCACAATCGGGCAGTCTTCATCCACGCGAATACCCAAAAGCTGCGCCTTGCCGTCCATGAAAATCTCGGTGTCGAAGGCGGACGGGGCCGACAGGCGGCGCATCGCGGCTGCGGCCACTTCGCGTTCGGGGCTGATCACCACATCAATCGGCAGATGATCGCGCCGGTAAAGGTCCGAGTGGATCGCCTCAAGATAGGATTTTGACCGCAGTCGCGCGATCTTGCGCTGGATCGAAAAGACCGAATGCGCCATCTGGCAAGTGACCATGTTCACTTCGTCCGAATGGGTCGCAGCGATGATCATGTCCGCATCGCGCGCGCCTGCCCTTTCAAGCACATCGGGATAACTTGCAAACCCGGCGATCCCCTGCACGTCCAGCGTTTCGGTCGCCCGCCGAACCAGGTCGGGATTGTTGTCGACAACGGTGACGTCGTTCAATTCACCCGAAAGGTGCCGCGCAATCTGCCAGCCGACCTGACCCGCGCCGCAAATAATGACCTTCATGTTTCTGGCCCTTCTGCCTGAAAGGATTGAATGACAGATGCCCCCAAAGCGGTCAATTGAATTGTCATCGCTGATCAGCTGCGGCAAGATAAGCATATGAAAACGCTGTTTCCTATGCTGGTGCCCCTGATGGTGCTGTCCTCGTGCGGGCCGCTCTCGCTTTACTATCGCGAGGGTGAAACCGTGTCACGTCTGCAAAAAGAGACCACCCAGTGTCAGCTTAGGGCGGTCAAAGAAGTGCCAGTTGCCAATCAGATCCGCCAAAGTCCACCGACATATTGGCCCGGGCGCACGTATTGCGACGGCAGGGGTCGTTGCTATCAATCCCCGGGCTGGTGGCAGCCCGGCAGGGTCTATACCGTCGATGTGAATCAGGGTCTGCGAAACACGGTTGAGGCGCAATGCATGGCCGAAAAGGGATTTCGCCCTGTCAGTTTGCCGCCCTGCAAGCAAAATGTGAAATCGCGTGTACCATTGGCGCGAACAACAACATTGCCGCCCCTCAACAGTGCTTCATGCTTTGTGAAATTCGATGACGGGTCGTTTCAGATCATCACTCCGGGGCAAGCCGGGTAAGCAAAACCACGGTACCTCCGATTGATCATTCCAGTCCGGTTCAAGCGCGTTCGCGCCGCGCGGTAAGCCACAAATGAAGCGCCATGGCAACAGCATAGAACCCGACCACGGCAATCAACATGCCTGCTTCACTGGTCCGCCACAGTATTGCAAGCAAAACAGGTGTGCCCAATAGGTTACCCGCATTCCCCATCTGCGCCATCGCACCATAGCTCAGCGCCTGGCTTTCGGGTGTCGAGTTCAACTGCGGCACCGCCGCAAAGCTGCCGCCCTGAACAAGCCCCAGCACCGCAAAAAGCGCAATGCAGACAACGGGCAACGGGGCGCCAAGAAACAGGGCGCCTATCGTAAGGATAGACAGCCCGAAACCGAGGGTAACAACAAAAACAGCAGAACAAACGTTCAACAACACTGGGACGGTAATCCAGGAAATCACGATCCCGGCCAACGGCATCAGACCAGCAATCATCGCACTGACATCGTCCGGCAATCTTCCCGGAAGAATGGCCAGCAGCGAGACGAAGGTCAGCGTGTAAAAGAACCACCCGAGCGCCGGGGCCGACACAAACGCAGAACGATAGGTCTCTACGTGTATGTCAATCAGTGTTCGAACGTTCCAAAAAGGATTGTTCGCCAAAGCCGACGCACTGTTGGGACGGAAAGACACGATCAAGCCGGCGATCAGAAACATCAGCACGCCATGGGTAGCAAAATAAACCGGAAGCCCGACCCGAGAGATCAATGGAAGCCCAAGCCATGCGTTCAGGGCAAAGGCGACGCCAAAGAAACTGCTCCACAAAACCATTGCCGCGTTGCGCCATTTTCCAATCGTGATTTGCGCAATCAGTGTTGGTGCTGCGACAACGATAGCCAGATGAGAGACCCCTTCGACAACGCGGCTGACCAGCATCAGGCCCAAACCGGGGATACTGGCCTGAAACAGGGACACCGCCCCGCCAAGGATCAAGCCAAACATCAGCAGCCGGACAGGCCCCACTCGCCCGGCTATCGCGCCGGACAATGCACCAAGAATCGCGCCAATCAGGCTGATGACTGACAAAAGCCAGCCAATCTTGTCCGCGTGCGCAGGATAGAGGGCTGCGACTTGAGCAAAAGGAACCGCAATCTTGGCGAATTGGGTCGCCGCACCTAGCCCGGCAAGCCAAAGCAACAAAACCTGTAACAAGATGCGTAATGGATGGGGCATAAGCCGGTTCTACTGCACCCGACCGCACAGGAATACGCATAAATTATGCGCGTCCCGACCGTGCCCCACTGACCAGCCGGACCGGCGTTCCATCCGACAGGTACAAGCGTTCCCAAGTGATCTGTCCGGCGCTGATCCGGATACGGTCGTGCCGCGCTTCGGAGGTTACAAACGACTTGGGGTTGGGCGCTTGCAAATCCCACCATCCCTCGTCCTGTAGCTCGGCCTCAGCCTGGCGGATTTCGTCCGTCGCAAATTGCCAAAGGGATACGCCAAGCAGTGCCCGTTGGGAGGTTTTCCAGTCCCGCGCCCGCCGGCGGGAATAGGCCAGGCACATGTGGCCGGCCTCCTCAACCAGATGGATGCAGTCGGTCGAGTTCACGACAAGCTTTCTTAACGCATTGTCATCCGCCCTGAAAGGAGCCAGCGCAGCAAACACCGAGTGTTGCAGATCAGGCGTTGGAAGCTGAACCCCGTTCTCCCATCTGGAAACCGTGGTCTGATCGACCTCCAGAACCTCGGCCAGCGCTGCTTGTTTCAATCCGATCGACCGTCGAAGTCGCTTTAACCGCCTGCCAAAAGCCGGGTAGCCTTCGACGAACCGGCCAGTCAGATCAGAGTTTACCGTTCTCGCCATCACTTCCACACATCCGTCTGTCCGTGAACTATGACCCCAGACTCATTCTGCCGGTTCGGGTTCGTCGATTTGCGCGACCCGCGCACCGGATTTGTTCGAGGTCACAACACCCAGCGACTTTAACTTGCGATGCAGCGCACTGCGTTCCATGCCGACAAAGCTGGCGGTGCGGCTGATATTGCCGCCAAAGCGGTTGATCTGGGTCAGCAGATATTCTCGCTCGAACGCTTCGCGGGCCTCGCGCAGCGGCAAAGTGGCCAGCGCACCCGACAAGACAACGCGGCCCGACTCTTCGGCCTTGTCTTCTTCGTTTGGCAGCTCGCGCGCTTCAATCGGGCCGGTGCCGTCACCCAGGATCAAAACACGTTCGATCAGGTTCTTCAGCTGACGCACGTTACCCGGCCAGGTCATGGTCTGAAGCAAAGCGACCGCCTCTTCCGACAGCTCCCGCATGGGCAACCCTTGGGTTTCATTACACATTTCAATGAAATGCTGTGCCAGAACCGGAATATCTTCGCGCCTGTCCTCGAGAGAGGGAACGGTAATCGGTACCACATTCAGACGGTGATACAGCTCTTCCCGGAAACGTTCGGCCGCGATTTCATCATCAAGATCCTTGTTGGTCGATGAGATCACCCGAAGGTCCACGCGCACTTTGTCCGAGCCACCTACGCGCTGGAATTGCTGATCTACCAGCACACGCAGGATTTTGGACTGTGTACCCAATGGCATGTCGGACACTTCATCAAAATAGACCACGCCGCCGTGGGCTTCTTCCAGCAATCCAGATTCCACGCCGCGTTCGGCTGATTCCCGACCAAACAGAACTTCTTCCACACGCTCAGGCTCAATCCCGGCGCAGTTGACGGTCACGAACGGAGCGTTCGCACGGTTGGAGTGGGCATGGATATAACGCGCAGCGATTTCCTTGCCAGAACCCGCAGGCCCGCGCAACATGACGCGACCGTTTGATTTGGTCACCTTGTCCAACTGCCCCTGCATGGCCCGGAACGACGCGGATTTGCCGATCATATCCGAGTTGTTGACCTCTTTCCGCTTCAGGGACGCGTTCTCGCGCCGCAGACGAGACGTCTCCATCGCGCGGCGGATCACCACCATCAACTGGTCAATGTTAAAGGGCTTCTCGATAAAGTCGTAAGCACCCTGTTTGATGGCCGCTACAGCGATTTCAATGTTGCCGTGGCCGGAAATAATCACCACCGGCACATCCGGGTTATCACGCTTTACCGCCTTGAGAATATCGATCCCGTCCATGCGGCTGTCTTTCAGCCAGATATCCAGAATCAACAGACCCGGCGGTTCGGAATTGATCGACGCCATGCACTCGTCCGAGTTGGCTGCCAGCCGGGTTGAATAGCCTTCGTCCTCCAGAATGTCGGACACCAGCTCGCGAATATCGCGCTCGTCATCTACGATCAGAATGTCGCTCATCTTTGGCCTGCTTTCAGTTTGTTGGTTCTAATTGCCTGCTTCTGTGGCGCAACGGTTGGGGACATACTTGCCCCAGGCAAACGGATCACAGCCATTGCGCCAAAATGGCCCTGTCCGTCAAATACGGGCGCGTCCTCAAGGGTCAGCGCGCCGCCGTGCTCTTCTATGATTTTCTTGACAATCGGAAGGCCCAATCCGGTCCCTTCGTCGCGTGTCGTTACATAAGGTTCAAACAAACGCGCCCGGTCTTCCGGTAGACCGATCCCATTGTCTGCAATGGTGATGACTGTACCTGCATCATCGCTTGAAAGAGCCACCTTGATCTGTGGTTTCAGGTTTTCCGGGGCCCCTTTTTCTTTCAAGGTAACAATAGCTTCTCCGGCATTCTTAATCAGGTTGGTCAACGCTTGGTTGAGCATGGTCGCATCTACATCCGCCATGATTGGCTGCTGCGGCAGGTCAGCGTCAATCTGTACGTCCGGTTGTCCCGCGTGCTGCAAAAGAACGGCTTCGCGCACCAGTTCGACTAAGTCCTCTTCGCGGCGAACGGGTTCGGGCATCCGCGCGAACTTGGAAAACTCGTCCACGATACGCCGCAGGTCGTTTGTTTGCCGCACGATGACACCGGTCATCGATTCAAGGCTGCCGCTGTCTTCCTCATCCAGTTTGCGGGCAAACTTGCGCTTGATGCGCTCTGCGCTGAGCTGGATCGGCGTCAATGGGTTCTTGATTTCATGTGCAATGCGGCGGGCCACGTCACCCCACGCTGCCATTCGCTGCGCGCTGACCAAATCGGTTACATCATCAAAGGCAACCACATAGCCTTCCAACCCGCCATCCTCTCCGCGACGGATGGCCATGCGGACCAGCAGGTTCTCTAGCCGCCCCTTGCGTGTGACCTTGATCTCGCCCTGAACGGCTTCTTGCCCGCTGTCCTTGAGGCTCTCAAACAAAGGCAGAAACTCGGGAACCGCAATGCCGATAGCCAGGTGTTCTTCGCCCCGCGACCAGTCCAGCAAGCGTTCAGCCGAACGGTTGACGAAGGTAACGCATCCATCGGGATCCACGCCGACAACACCGGACGTGACCGAACTGAGCACGGAATCAAACAAGCGACGCCTGCTTTCGATTTGCTGGGTGTTTTCCAGCAGCGTGTCCCGCTGCCCTTTGAGTTGTCGGGTCATCTGGTTGAAATATCGGCCCAACATCGCAATTTCGTCGTCGCTGGCCTCTTCGATCACCTGAACGCTCAAGTCTCCGGCGCCGACCCGCTGCGCCGCCGTGGTCAAACGTCCTACCGGGCGCGACAGGCGTTCGGCAAACCACATCCCCAACGACATCGCAGCCAGGATCAGGATCAGCGCAAAGCCGAGATACAGCAGGCCGAACTCGAACAGCACCCTGCCCCGTTCACTCTCCAATTGTTGATAAAACTGTGCCGTTTCCTTGGTGTCATCCAGCAGTGTCAACAACTGCCCATCCACCTCGCGGCTGACATACAGGTAACGGTCCAGATAAGCAGTAAGCGGCACCAGCGCACGGAATTCATTATTCGGCCAGTCGGCAATGATCAGCAGCCCCTTATCTGCCGCTTCGGTCATCTGTTCCGCTGTAGGCGCCTCGTAGTTGAACAGATAGGATCGATCCCCGCGCGACCGGATTTCGCCCGTGCCGTCGATGACATAGGCCTCGCGCAATCCGCGCTGAATCCGGGCCTGCCCCTGCGCCAGAACCTCGCGGAGTTCGGCATCAGAAATGTAAAATTCCACTGAGCGTGCATTGTTCAGGAACCGCGCTAGGACGGTTGCGTCCTGCGTCAGACCGCTGCGATGTTCCTGCTCATAAGCCTCTGCCGCCGTAAGGGAAGACCCGACAACCTGGCGCACGCGATCCGAAAACCAGCCTTCCAGACCGATATTCACGGTCAGGCCAGCAAAAATGGCGACCGTAACGGTCGGAACCAGCGCAAGCAGCGTAAACGCCCCGATCAGGCGCAAATGCAGACGCGAGCCTGCCGACTTGGCCCGCCTTGCAGCAATCAGGCTGCCCAACTGACTGAGCACCAAAGCTGCCACAACCAGAACATAGACAAGATCAGCCAGCAGAATCAGCCGCAATGTCGGCGCGGTCGCACCTAGGTCAAAAGGACCAATGACGAGGTATGTGGCAAGCGCCAGAACTGGCCCCATGAGGACCAGCCCAAAGGTGCCGAAATTGCGCAGTTTCCGTGATTTACGCCATCGACCAATCGATGGGATCATCCCGCTCTGTGCTCGGGTTGCCACCGTCTGCCCTCATCCTGATGTGCCGCTTGTGCGGCTTACCGCCATATGTCGTGATCTTTTCCCGACAGATGCCGGGATGCCACGGTTTGTGTGGCGATATTACATCAGTTTGCGGCGCCGTGTCACCTGTATATCGAGATCTGTTATCTTTTTTCGCAGCGTATTTCGGTTAATCCCCAGTAAATCAGCACATTTTGCCTGGTTCCCACCAGTTGCATCCAATGCGATTTCGATCAGCGGGGCCTCAACCTCACGCAAAATCCGCTGATAAAGGCCCGGCGGCGGCAATATATTGCCGTGCAGATCGAAATACCGTCGCAGGTGACGCTCGACCGAGGTTGAAAGCTTCTCGCGTTCGCCGCCGCTCAGAACCGGCGCAGCCTCAGGCTGGCTGCCCAACACCATTTCCACCTCGGCCTTCGAAATCTCATCTGCCCGGCTGGTCAGCCCCAAACGGCGAACGGCGTTTTCCAGTTGCCGGACGTTCCCTGGCCATGAATAGCGCCGCACCAACTCAACCGCTTCCGGGCTGAGCCACCGCTTGTTTCCGCTTTCCTTCTCTTCCCGGGCCAGGAAATGTTCGGCCAGCAGTTGAATATCGTCGACCCTTTCACGCAACGAGGGCACGTGGATCGTCGCCCCGCACAAACGATAGTACAAGTCCTGACGGATACGGCCGTTTTCCATTCCATCGGTCAAGTTTGTCTGGCTGGTTGCCATGAAACGCGGAACATGATCGCCGGGCGTGTCCATCATACGCACCACGCGGGCTTGAATTTCATCGCCGATATCCGCGATTTCATCTATCAGCAGCGTACCGCCACGCACCCGCGCCATCACGCGGGCCGGGCCCTCCAGATCGCTTAGGTCGGCTGCGGTGACTGTGACAAAGGGTAATGTACGCCGATCCGAAAAGTCGTGAATTGCCCGGGCAATCAGCGATTTACCCGTTCCGCTTTCACCCGAGATCATAACCGGCAGGTCGGTGTTCATCACGCGGGCGACCAACCGATACAAAGCCTGCATGACTGGCGTGCGGCCGACCAGCGGCAGCTCATCCGGACGCTCACCACCTGCCTGTATGGGTTCCGGCTGTGCGTGCTGCTTCTGATCAAGCGCTCGCGCCGTGCGTTTCATCAAATCCGGCAGGTCAAACGGTTTGGGCAGATAGTCATATGCGTCAGCCTCAGCCGCCTGAATCGCGGTCATGATCGTGTTTTGCGCGGAAATCACGATAACCGGCAATCCAGGGCGATCCTTTGCGATCTTCGGCAGCATTTCCAGACCGTTGCCATCAGGCATGACAACGTCCGAGATCACCACGTCGCCTTTGCCTTCGCCGACCCAACGCATCAGGGTGGTCAGCGAAGACGTTGCGTGCACCTTGCATCCGGCCCGCGTCAGCGCCTGAGTCAGAACGGTGCGGATTGTGCGGTCGTCATCCGCAACCAGTACGGTGCCATCCATCAGGTGCTCTCCTTCTTGTGCTCTGTTGCATCTCGCGGCGCGCGGCGCAGCGACAGTTTGAAAACGGTGCGGCCGGGCACGGAGTCGGCCGAAATCCAGCCGTCATGGTCGGAAACGATCTTGCTGACCAGCGCCAGTCCCAGACCGGTGCCGTTTTCCTTGCCCGACACGAACGGGTCAAAAATGTCACCGCGGATATCCTCGGGCAGGCCCGGACCGTCATCGATGATCTCGATCTGCAACGGCAGGGAATGACCCGATCCATCACTTCGGCGCAGGCGGAAGGAATGTTCGAAATACGTGCGCAGACGGATTGTTCCGCCCTGAGGCCCCGCGGCCTCGGATGCGTTTTTCAGCAGGTTCAGAACCACCTGAAGAAACTGGTCCGGATCGCCATAGGCCAGCGGCAATGACGGATCGTAATCCTCGATGATTGTCATATCCGCGCCAAATCCCAGCAGCGCGGACCGCCTTGCACGGTCCAGTACATCGTGGATATTGACCGGCCTGAGGTCCGGTTTCTGCAAGTTGCCGAATTGCTCGACCTGTTCCAGAAGCTTCACGATCCTGCGGCTTTCGGCCACAATAAGGTCTGTAAGTTCAAGATCCTGTGACGAAATATTCATGCTCAGCAGTTGCGCTGCACCGGTAATCCCGGCCAGTGGGTTCTTAATTTCGTGCGCCAGCATCTCGGCCATGCCAATCGCCGACTGCGCCGCTGACTTGACCGTGTTGCCCAAGGTCATCCGGCCCGCCAGTTCACGAGGCGATATGATCATGATCATCGACCCCGGATGCCCGACCAGAGGCGCGATTTGCAACGCACATTGCAAGGGTGCACGATTCCCAGAACCCGCATCCACGTCATTAACGAACAGTGGCGTGCCTTGCGACCGGGCGCGCAGGAATGCTTCCTCAAGCGGCGCGTCAACGGCGATCTGGTCCCATACCGGATGCCCGATTACCGACCGGCGCGAGGCATTCAAAAACCCCTCGCCCGCCGAATTCACATCTGCGATGCAGTCGTTTTCATCAATAATGAAAGCCGGAACCGGCAAAGAGTTCCAGATGTTGGCGTTGGAGTTCATGCCGCCGCCTCGCCCGTTTCGGCAATTGCATCCCCAAGAAGGCGCAGGACATCATCCGTGTTGCGCGACGTCAGAACCGCCCGGCGCAGCGGCGCAGGGGTTGCGGCCTGATCCATATACCATCCCAGATGCTTACGGGCGACACGCAGGCCCAGATCGGCACCGTAGAACCCCAGCATCGCCTGATAATGCGTGCGCACCATGTCGATCAGGTCATTCCCGACCGGAATATCCGGCGCATCCGCCCCGTAAAGGTCGTGACTGATCTGCGCCAGAAGCCAGGGTTTACCCTGCGCGCCACGCCCGACCATGACCCCATCTGCACCAGATTGTTCCAAAGCGGTTCGTGCGGCAGCTGTGTCTACAATATCTCCGTTCGCAATGACCGGAATCGACACGGCCTGTTTCACGGCCTGGATCGCGCTCCAGTCAGCGCGCCCCTTGTAGAACTGGCATCGCGTGCGTCCGTGGATCGTAACCATCTGAACGCCTACCTCTTGTGCACGGCGCGCAACCTCGGGGGCATTCAGCAGGGTGTCATCCCACCCCAGACGGGTTTTCAATGTCACCGGAACGTCAACTGCACTGACAACGGCCTCGATCAGCGTCAGTGCGTGGTCCGGTGTTTTCAGCAGGGCCGAACCGGAATACCCATTTGTTACCTTCTTGGCGGGACACCCCATGTTGATGTCGATCACCCGCGCGCCCCGATCAGCAACCTGACGCGCGGCCTCGGCCATCCAATGCGCCTCGCGCCCTGCCAGTTGCACAGCTGTGTTTTCCACATCGGCGGACAGTTCGGCGCGTTCCCGCACTCCGGGTTTGGCCTGCACCATTTCCTGACTGGCGACCATTTCGCTGACGACCATGCCGGCGCCAAAGCGCATAACCAGATCCCGAAACGGGCGATCCGTGATTCCGGCCATCGGGGCCAGCAAAACCGGCGGTGTTAAGAGTTTGTCAGCGAAGCGCAAAGTCAACGTGCTTAATCCTTGGGCAGTTGCAGTTCTGATATCGAATTCTGCGCATATGAACAACAAAACGACGCGCAACAAGCCTGCAAAACCATCAAATGCCTATTTTTTAATCACAAGACCATGGGTGATTGCCTCTGCAATCACCGCCGCCTAAACAAACGCAACAAAATGGAGGGCGCCCGGCATGACCACAGCTGCCATCATAGTCGCCGCAGGCCGCGGCCTACGCGCCGGGGGCGACGTCCCAAAACAGTGGCGCAGCCTTGCAGGCCGCCGCGTGGCAGACTGGACAATCGATCGGTTCCGCGGACAGGTCGCCCATATCGTTCTGGTCTTATCCGACGAAGACACTCTGGCCTGGGAGGAGTTTCGTAACAACGATCTGATCCTCGCGACGGGCGGCACGGATCGCGCGGGTTCTGTGCGCAACGGTTTGAAGGCCCTGACACATCTCGAAGTGACGCGCGTCTTGATTCATGACGTTGCCCGACCTTGTGTTTCGTCGCGCACCATTCAGGATGTCTTGACCGCATTGGATGCACATCAGGCCGCAGCCCCCGGACTGGCGGTAACCGATGCCTTGTGGACAGGACAAGACGGGGCCGTGACAGGCACGCAAGACCGCAGCAACCTGTTTGCGGCACAGACACCGCAAGGCTTTCATTATGACACCATCTCCGCCGCCCATGCGGCGCATCCGGGCGGTGCTGCCGATGATGTTGAGGTTGCACGCGCTGCGGGGGTAGATGTCTGCATCGTACCGGGCGATGCGGACAACCTGAAGATCACTCACCCCGAGGATTTTGCCCGGGCGGAACGCATCATGGGAATGGATATGGATGTAAGACTTGGCAACGGCTATGACGTGCACCGGTTTGGCGACGGGGATCATGTGGTCCTTTGCGGTGTGAAGGTTCCCCATGATCGCGGGTTGCAGGGGCATTCGGATGCGGATGTCGGGATGCATGCTGTAACCGACGCGATTTATGGCGCATTGGCGCAAGGCGATATCGGACAGCATTTTCCTCCCTCGGATCCGCAATGGAAAGGTGCCGCCAGCGAGATATTTCTGCGTCACGCGGTCGAACTGGCCGGACAGATGGGGTATCGCATCTCGAACGTGGATTGCACGCTGGTCTGTGAATATCCGAAGATTGGCCCTCACGCCGCTGTCATGCGCGAAGAAATGTCCAAAATCATGGGCTTGCGGGCCGATCAGGTCTCGGTCAAGGCCACCACGTCCGAGCGTCTGGGCTTCACCGGTCGCGGTGAAGGCATCGCATCGATTGCGACGGCCTGTCTGGTGAAATCATGAACGCGGCGCAGTTGATTGGTACCGTTGGCGGTGTCGGATATATGCGCCCTGCCCCCGGCACCTGGGGTTCGCTGGCCGCGCTGCCGATGGCTTGGGGCCTGCACACGCTGGGGGGATTCCCATTGCTGGCAATCGCGACACTGGTGGTGTTCGCAGGCGGCCTGTGGGCCACGCGCGTGATGACCGACGGTCAGGACGATCACGACCCGTCGGAAATCGTTATTGATGAGGTTGCAGGCCAGTTCATTGCACTCTGGGCGATCTCATATCCGTCCTGGGCGCATGGGATCGACATAACCGCCCTCTGGCCCGGTTGGGTTGCCGGGTTTGCCCTGTTCCGCCTGTTCGACATCACCAAACCTGGCCCCGTCGGTTGGGCAGATCGTCGCGGCGATCCTATGGGAGTGATGCTGGACGACGTGATTGCGGGTATTCTCGCAGCCATTGGCGTGATGGTTCTGGCAGGCATCGCACACGGGATTTTGGGCCTATGAACGTGCCCGACCTGCTGAACCGCGCCAAAGCGCAGGGCGTTATGATCGCCACAGCGGAAAGCTGCACCGGCGGTATGGTCGCTGCGGCCCTGACGGATATACCCGGCAGTTCGGCTGTCGTGGATCGGGGTTTTGTCACCTATACCAACAGGGCCAAACAGGACATGCTGGGTGTGTTGGCAGAAACCCTGGAGGCTTTCGGCGCAGTGTCCGAGCAGGTCGCTCGCGAAATGGCCGAAGGCGCATTGCGCAACTCACAAGCGCAGCTTGCCGTCGCGATTACCGGCATTGCCGGGCCGGGCGGGTCTGAATTTAAACCCGAAGGGCGCGTATGTTTCGGACTGGCCAGAGAAGGCCGGGAAACCCGGAGTGAAACGATTGAGTTTGGCGCGCAAGGGCGGGATGCGGTGCGCCGCGCCGCGCGGGACCATGCGCTGGCGTTACTTCTGACTGGACTTTCATAACACGCACGATTTTTAGGCATTATCTGCCCACAGCCGCCAAAACTGTCATCACTTGAACAAAAGGTGACAAAACAGGCGCTCATTTCGGGTGTTGCCTCTTTTTTCCTCACCTGCCCTCCGCTTCAAGGCTCTGCACATACACTCACTCGACCCCGGAGCGTTGTCAGATGACCTGCCCGGGAAACCATGCAGGGAAAAGGAGAGCGGCCCATGAATGGAGCCGATACAGCCTGGATCATTGTTGCTACAGCTCTGGTCCTTTTCATGACGTTGCCGGGGCTGGCCTTGTTTTACGGCGGGCTTGTACGTGCCCGAAACGTGCTCAGCGTTTTTATGCATTGCTTTGCCATTGCCTGTTTGATGAGCATTCTGTGGCTGGTCGCCGGGTACTCCATCGCCTTTGGGCCCGGTGAAAGTGGGCTTTGGGGTGGTTTGGGCAAGGCTTTCCTCAACGGTGTTGATGTGGACAGCCTTGCTGGCACTCTACCGGAAATCCTGTTCTTTGCCTTTCAGATGACCTTTGCCATCATCACCCCAGCCCTGATCGTGGGCGCATATGTCGAACGGGTGGGCTTTGGCTTTGTGCTGACCTTCTCGGCGCTGTGGATGCTGCTGTGCTATGCGCCGGTGGTTCACTGGATCTGGGGCGGTGGCATGCTGGCCGATGGAGGTATTTTGGGCGACATTGGCGTGCGTGATTTCGCAGGTGGTATCGTGGTGCACGAAACCGCTGGTCTGGCAGCCCTGATCATCGCCGTCATCCTTGGCCCGCGCCGAAACCGCACGACCCCGCCGCATAATCCCGGCTACGTCATGGTCGGCGCCGCGATGCTGTGGGTCGGCTGGTTCGGCTTCAATGGCGGTTCGCAACTGGCCGCGGACGGTGGTGCTGCGATGGCGATGACCGTTACCCACCTGTCCGCCGCAACCGCCTCGCTGACATGGGCGCTTTGGGAACGCATCCGCTTTGGCAAAGCCTCGATGGTGGGTCTTGTTACCGGAACAATTGCAGGTTTGGCCTCGATCACGCCCGCTTCGGGTTTTGTGGGTCCGGTTCAGGCCCTTATCATCGGCGCTGTTGCGGGCGTTCTGTGTCAGGAAGCCGTCAGTCTGGTGCGCAACAAGCTGAATATCGACGATACGCTGGACGTGTTCGCGGTACATGGCGTCGGAGGCATCTTCGGCACCATCATGATCGCCGTGTTTGGCCTTGGCACATGGACCGCACAGTTGGGCGGGCTGGTTATCGTGGGTGTCTTTACGGCAGCTGTCACGATAGTTCTGGTCAAGGCGGTTGCACTGATCACACCACTTCGCGTAAACGCCGAGACCGAGACAAATGGCCTCGACCTCTCGGTACATGGTGAGCGGGCCTATGACATGAGCAGCTAAGCCCACCTTGGCTGCCTATCGCCCGTAGGGGCAAAAGCGGACCTGTCACGGGTCCGCTTTTCTTGTTTTCGCATCTTGTCCACGTACGACACACCCAAAACACCCTGAACCTTCAGGGCAAATGATCAGCCTGACGCAGGATGCGCATTGGTTCCCTTCGGAATTACGATCCGGCATTCCAGACCGCCAAGCGAGTTGGATGCACCCAGATCAAGTCGACTGTCATAGGCCTTCAACAAATCAACCGCGATGGCCAGCCCAAGGCCACTGCCCGAGACAGAGGTATCCAGCCTCCCCCCCGATCGCAGTGCCTCGCGGTGAGCGTCCTGAGGAATTCCCGGACCATCGTCGTCAATCACAACTTCAATCCCGTTCTGGGTTCTCCCAGCCGTCAATCGGACCTTGGATTTGCACCATTTGACCGCGTTGTCCAGCAGGTTGCCCAAGACCTCTTCGATATCCTGCGCGTCCATTCGCACCCAAAGACCGGGGTCGCGTTCAATTTCCAATGACTTTCCTTCGCGCTCGGCCATGGTCGTGAACAGACGCGCCAGTCGATCAATCGAATGAGACAGTTCGGTACGAGAATGGGTCAAGTCCGCAGTATTCAGCGCCCGCATTCGGGCAAGCGACCGGCCCAGCTGCGCGTCAATACGGTCGAGAGCTTCCACAGCGGTCTCCGTAGAACCTCCCGCTTCGGACAACAGCAACAATTCGTTGCGCATGATCGCGGTAGGTGTTTTCAGGGCATGAGCCAAATCTGCCGCCTGACGACGTGATCCCGATACAATTTCCCGGTTTCGGCGCAAGAGCTGGTTCAGATCCTCGACCAGAGGAGAGACCTCTTCAGGATAATCACCTGGTTTAAGGTCTTCGTCCCGATCCCAACGGTGCGCCACATCCGACCTTAGCTTTCTGAGTGGTGTCAGGATGATTGACGTCAGAAGTAGCGATCCAACGACACCGATCAGACCGACCAGCGCAAAAACCGGAAGCAGGCTTTGTTGTGCAGCGTGACGCTCTGCGACAAGCTGGGCCTGACTTTCGGCAACGCTGACCCCCCAGACCGTACCGTCCTCATAGGTAATTTTCTGATAGGCTCCTCGTAAAGCTTCGTTTTCTGGACCACGAGTATTCCAAAGCGTCGTTACATCAGGGGTGCCAGGGGGTTCGGCGATGACTCCGTCGAACAGGGAAGCCGACGTAAAGATTTCGCCTTCGCTGTTGCTTACTTGCCAGTATCGGCCAGAATACGGTGTGCCATAGGCTGGATCGAACATCAAATCGCGCAGCGCATCCGGGTCATGGGTCGTGACGCTCAACCCAACGACCAGTTGCGTGTGACGATCAAGCAATGCGGTATCAAACCTGTCTGAAACGCGGGCATTGATGAACGAGAACACGGCCAGCGTACCGACACCCACTGAAAGGGCACCCGACGCGGTCCCCCCCAGTAGAGCCCGTTGACGCAGGGATAACATCAGGCGGAGTCGATCATGTATCCGCGGCCCCGAATCGTTGTGATCAGATCAGGGCCAAGTTTTTTGCGCAGACGGGTTATAAAGACGGCAATTGTGTTCGAATCCCTGTCCCCGTCGTATTCGTAGATATGCTCTGACAGCTCGGTCCTTGAAATCATACGCCCAACATTGTGGGCGAGATACGTGAGAACAGCCAGCTCCTGCGCAGTCAGGTCGATTGGCACACCATCCGCCGTTACACGCCCGTTGCGGGTGTCCAGCACAACATTTCCCATTTCAACGACGGGATTCAACTGACCGCTCTGCCGCCGCAGAATGGCGCGGACCCGCGCTGCCAGTTCGGGCATATGGAACGGCTTGGTCATGTAGTCGTCCGCGCCCGCGTCCAACCCGTCGACCCTTTCGCTCCAGCCATCGCGGGCCGTGAGGATCAGCACAGGTGTCTTGATACCCGCACTGCGCCATTCCCGCAGAACTGAAATGCCGTCGCGTTCCGGCAATCCAATATCGAGGATGATCATGTCATAAGGTTCTGTTGCGCCCAGATGCAAAGCTTCTAGGCCGCTGTTCACAATGTCCACGACCCGACCTTCAGCGTTCAACAGTTTCTTGATCTGCTCGCAAAGGTGCGGCTCGTCTTCTGCCAGTAAGACTCTCATACTTGGGAATTATAGGCGCGCGATTGGCAGTTTAACCATTACTTTTTGCCACCGCCGTTGCCGCCACCGTTTCCACCACCGTTGCCGCCAGAATTGCCACCACCGTTACCACCGCCATTGCCACCGCCATTGCCACCACCGTTACCACCGGAGTTGCCGCCGCCTTTACCTCCGGAGTTGCCTCCGCCATTGCCACCAGAGTTGCCGCGACCGCCACCACTGTTCCCGCGGTTGCCGCTTTGACCACCATTTGCTTTGGCTGAAGACTTGCCTTGAGATCTTGCACTGGCCGAGTTTCCAGGCGCAGATTTTGCCGCTTCCGAGATTTGTTTTCCGATTTTGGACCTGTTGGAAACGACGACGCCGGTTTTTGCGTTAACAATAACACTGACAATCTTCCCGTTCGGTTTTTTGACCAGTACTCGGTAGTAAACTTTGTCGGCCTGAAAAGCACGCGCATCAATGGGCGTGCCGCCAAAGACCTGCTCGACCCCTTTGATGACTTTTTGCAGACGGATTGCGTTGCCAGACGTTGTCGCTTTGCGCAGCTCTGCCTGCTTCAGCTCACGAACGGCTGAATTGCCTTCTCCGGGCTGGAGAAAGACAATAAGAAACATGATGGTTAAGAGCTTTCTCATCTTCGGCACTCTTTACTGCGCAACCACCTACACAATCTACCGATTTCAACATGAACTGGGGATGAACGACCAGTTTGGCGTAGGTTCAATGATGATCGGTTTAGATAGCACCTGTCAGATCTTGATGCCGGCAAGCGGTTTCCCTGTGTGCGAATCTTGGAAAACTATGTCGGACCACTGAAACACGCCTTCGATTTACGAGGAACGCTATGAAAACCAATATGACCGGCTTGCTGAAAGCCTCTGCACTCGCAATCGCAATGTTAGGCTCCACCGCAATTGTTGGCGCGATTGCATTTCCTGACGTGGCTTATGCAAAAGATGGCAAAGGCGGCGGTAAAGGAAACGGCGGTGGCAATGGTGGTGGTAACGGAAACGGCGGTGGTAACGGTGGTGGCAAAGGAAACAGCGACAGTGCCGGAAAGGGCAAAGGCAACAGCGGCGGTAATGGCGCGACCAAAGGTGGCGGTTCGAAATCCGCCGGCAAGTCAGGGCGCACAACCTCTGGCGCAAAGGGCTCGAAGTCAAAAACCTCGAAGGGAAAATCGTTCTCTTTGAAAGAACTGTTTACCGGTAAGAAGTCTAGGAAAACTCAGACCAAAACCGCACCGGCCGCGCACACTAAAAAACCTAAGGTTCAGATCGAGGAAACGGACCTGACCGAGACCCGCAAGAAGGGGAATAAACTGGCTGCCGCGCTGGGCGTCCACCCTTCGGAACTGGGCGCACTGAACGCAGCCAACGCAAGTGAGAAGGCCCTTCAGAACGCCGCCCCGAATTCGCGCGTCGGTCGTATTGCAAATTATCGCGATACAGTTCTGGCTGGCGAAAGTATCCGCGCAGAACTTGCTGAAAAACAAGAGCTTCTGGATGAGATGACTCCACCAGATCGTTCCAGTGAAGAAATAAACGACGACCTAGAGGATGCTCTGGCCGATGTTCAGGAAAAGCAGGACATCGTTGATGATCTTGAACAGCAGCTGGCCGACGCGGGAGGCACCGATCCTGATATCGAGGACGCCCTTCAGGCAGCAAACGATGATCTGCAGGCTTCAAAAGACACGGCAGACAACCTGAATGCCGAAAAACAGGCCGCCTTGGAATACGAGGAAGCCGTGCAAGACGTCGAAGACCTGGCAGATGCCGTTGAGCAACAGTCACTCGATGAGCGCGCGGCACTGGAAGACGCAGCGAACAAACCGGTCACCGATGAGGTTGAGGCTGCTGTAAAGTCAATGCTTGGCCTGGATAGCTAACGGCTTTTGTCCTCGTTCTTAGGAAGTGGGCAAAAGACCGGGCCAGCTAAGTGTTTACCAGCCGTTTGGCTGGCCCGACTTTCTTAAAAAGATACCGGTCCACCAGGGTGCTTGGCACGTATGTCCTTCGCACGTTGGCATTGGAACTTGAAAAAAGATTAAGCCCGCTCCATTTCGGAGCGGGCTCTAATTTTCCTGACCTTGTTGATCTGGAAGCCTATCGGACGTTCTGATTTTCAGAAGTCCCGGTTCGCCTCTTCAAGTCGCTTGTTATTAACAATTTCCGATAGTGCATTTTCGATAGGAGGGAAGCGACTGCTGCTCGAATTCGTATTGTTTGAAACTTCACCGTTCATGACGGGATCTTGGGGTTGCATTGTCGCACATGCATACGGCGCAACCTCAATAGCAGTCTTGATCATGCTGTTCCCCTTCCATTCAACCGGACGTGGTTTGCCCGGCCTGTGCGATCAGTATGCCCCGAACCAGTTGAACACTCAGAGAATACATTGTTCACATTATGTTAATGTTGTCGCGAAATCATGAACAACGACTAAGTAATTAACAAAAAAGGATATTATTTCGCCAACAGATACAATCAGGCTGGATGGACAAAAAAATCAAGCACTCTCTCCCTACTCCGTAAGGTTGTTTAACCCAAGCAAAAGCGACATACGTCTATGGCGAGCGAGTCAGGTTTCCTATACCGAAATAGGGGGTAAAACTGCGGCCGAAAAAGAAATTTACGAAACAGCCGACGAAATTGCGACACAGTTCAGCGGTTGTTCGATCTGCGCGGCACCATTAAGGGCGTGACCATGACGGCGGATGGATCCCTTGACAACCAAAACGGTCTTCAGGTCGTCCCGGTAGCAATACATTCGGTTAACTAACCCGCGATCTGAGCAAAACCCCTGTCAGCATCAACGTTTCGGTTTAACAGATGCAAAAGCTCGACCTGGCTCGTCGCCCCTGTCTTGGAAAAAATGGAACTTAGGTGCGAACGAACTGTTGTCGGGCCAATAGACAGAGTCTCCGAAATCGTCTTCACAGTCATTCCCTCTTTCATCATCGCGCACACCCGAAACTCGCATCTGCTGAGGTCGGCCGGATTGTGTGGATCAAGGATCGGGACAAAGCGATTGTTGCTGTTGAATTTGGACCGGTGACTCCGAAGAACCTCGGAACAGGCAGCAACCGTTCCGGGCAAACGTTTGCCCCAGCCAGAAGATAGTGTTGGTGCCAGAGCAGTTAGCAGATCCAATTCGCAGGCCTGCGGGCGGATACTGTAATGCAGTTCAATGTAATCGACTTGCACCCCAGTTACGTCCAGCGGAATTAGTATAACCTCCACCAGCCCTTCAGGCCTTTGAAGCCGATTGTGGGTCATTGATGTTGTGTCGGAAAACACCAGATCTGATAGTTTCCATACAGAACCCGGTTTCGCAGTTGATATACTATCCCCAATTACCAACTCTGCCTGTGTATGCGGCTGTGAAGGCCAGATTTTTCCCTGCTGGACGCAGCAGCGCGCAATATGCTTGGCTTTCCTATCCTTTTTGGACGTTCTGACAATTAGAACCGCATCAGCGTTTGCCAGGCACATTAAACAATTTACAGCCCTTGATAGGGAACCATTACCGCATAGGGCCTGAGTCCACTCAACAACGAAGTTCAGACTCTCCCTCGCCTGAGCGCTCTTTAAGAAACTCACACTCATAACAATTAACCATTCAACAAAACAGACCGACCCAACAAACAGGTTCGGCTTACAACAACAAATTTGAACCCCTCAGGTAGTCTCAGCAATCGGAATTATCAGCTTGTCTGCGGGGCAATATTTTTTGGCAAAGTCTTCGAGTGCAAAATAGTTATTTGTTTTTATTATATTTTTCTTTAGCTCATCATCACTAAACCTCGCGTCGCCATCCAGTGAACGCCTAGTCAGTCAGCAGAAATCAACACCCGTCTCGCTCACAATTCCGATCCCACGCCTCTCATTGTTTCCGAAAATAAGCGATTCGGAATTTGTTAATATGTTGTTAATTCAGGGTTAAAAGTATTCGCCCCAAAGAGCATTTTTGTTAGCATGTTTCAATTATAGAGTGTATTTCACTTACCTTTGAAGGAAGGCACCTAAATCCCCCGAACCTATTCTGATCCCCGAGCTAATGCATTTTCGCCTGGCTTGCGCTCAGAAATACAGAGCGCTGAAAACGTCTAACCTATTTGGGGGAAATAATGACTAAATTCATGAAGAAGTTCGTTAAGAATGAAAGCGGTGCGGCAATTGTCGAATATGGCCTGGCTCTTTTGGTCGTGGCGTCGATTGCAGTTGGCGCATTCTCGTACCTGGGCACCACTACCAACACAAATGTGACTGGTGCATGCGCTGCTCTGGGTAGCGCGACCTGCTGACCCAAACACACTTACCAAAATACAGAGTTCTGCGCCGCCGCGCCACTGTTGCGGCGCAGAGTTCACCGCCAGGAATTTCGCGAAAGCAGGACGACCGAAGTTCCATATTTCAGAACGTAATTGTTGGAGAGAGTGATGCGTATCAGGCCAATCATTTCTACACTGTTTGGAATTGCGATAGCGTCCGGTTCCGTTTACCTGGCGAAGGATCACATTCAGTTTAAGACAAGCACTGCCGGTATCTCACCAGATGCCGATCTGGTTGAGATCTACGTGGCCCGATCAGAAATCGCTTTTGGCCAAACGATCGAAGCGCACGACGTCACAATTCACCCCTGGCCGCGCGAGGCGCTCCCGGCCGGAGTTTTCACGGACATTGATGTACTTGTTCCAAACAATCGCCGTCAGCTGCGGCGCGCCAAGGGCCGGTTCTATCCCGGCGAAGTAATGCTTCTTTCCAAGGTTTCGAACTTTGGAGAAAAAGTCACCCTTGTTCAGAAGTTGGGTGAAAACACACGCGCCATGGCGATTGAGGTCGATGCTGTAACGGCCGTGGGCGGTTTTGTTACCCCGGGCGATCACGTTGATATCGTCTTGACCCAAGGTGCCAAGCAGGACCTGCGCGCGGTCACCATCTTGCAGAATATTCGCGTCATTGGCGTGGACCAGCAGTCGGAAGAATTAAGCGATCAGCCGGAGGTCGCCCGCACAATCACGGTGGAAGTGACCCCGCAGCAAGGTCAACGTCTGGCCCTGGCTCAAAAGGCCGGAACACTAAGTTTGACACTGCGCACCCTGGACAGCGTCGAGGATGAACCCATGGAAATGGTTCGCCTGCGCGATCTGTTGCAGGAAGAAGGGCCGGTAGAAAAGGTTGATATTCAACCCACTGTAAAGCTGCGCCGGGGAACCGAGACCGAGGTTGTGACCATCCAGCGGCAACAGGAAGAAGCGGAACAGGCAACAGAAACTGCGCCCGCCGCCGAATTGCAACCTGATACCCAAAAAGATGCGCAGCTTGCGCCGGCATCCACGACGCCACGCGTCAAACCCCGCATTCGCCCAATCAAAGTCAGTCAGACACCTGGCCAATAAGTTCAGCCATGCAAACACGCGCCATCATATCCGCATTCGCCCAAGAGGAGAACGGCACCGTCGCGATCCTGTGGGGCACTGCCTTGGTCGCATTCCTTGGGTTCTTTGCGATCACACTGGACGTTGGCCGGTTGAATTCGACACATGCAGAGCTTCAGTCATTCGCCGACAACGTAGCTTTGGCCGCAGCGGGAGAGTTGGATGGCCAACCGGACGCGATTACGCGCGCCACAAATGCAGCAGCAAATCTTGTCAGCGACAGCCAGACATTCGCCAACGGGGCGACCACGCTTTCAGGATCGTCGGATTATACCCTCCTGTTTCACTCGGCGCTTCCGGCATCGGATCTGACCCCGCTTGGCGCAGATCTTACAACCGATCCACGAAAGGCCAGGTTCGCGCAGATCGTGTTGACACCCAAGTCCCTGACGATGAGCCTGGCTTCGGCGCTGGACAAAATGCTTGGTGGGGCTGGGTTTTCTGCTGCCAGCGTTTCAGCCGAGGCAGTGGCCGGATACTCGAAAGCGGCGTGCGATATCTCACCCCTGATGTTCTGCCTGCCCCCGAATTGGGAATCCACTTTGACTGTGGGCGACCAGATTCTGTTGCGCAGTGGCGGCAACGGAACGGCCTGGGGACCGGGTAACTTCGGCTTTATTGATCTGGCGAATTTTCAAGACAGCTCGGGTGTATGTGCCGACGAAGGGGGCAATAAACTGGCCTGTCTGATCGCGGCGCAAAGCCAGATCACCCAGTGTGTTCTGACCAATGGTCTGAACACCGAACCCGGCCAGAAAAACGGCATTACCAATGCTGCGTTCAACGTCCGCTTTGACATCTACCGCTCGGTTCTCAACGGTGAGAAGAACAATATCGATTTCGCGCCCGCACCGAATGTTATTAAGGGGATTGAAAGCAACGGTGGCGGCGCTTGCATTCAGGGCAATGAACAGACGACCCCTGATACAACCGGTCTAGGGCGCGATCTGTGCATGACGGCAGGCACCTGCGGTGGAAACAACCGTTTCGGTGACGGCAACTGGGATCGAACCGGGTACCTTAATCGAAACCACGATCTGGCAGATGGGATTGCCGACGGCATCGGCAGCGACACACATCTGCCACCACTGTCCGGGTCGGATACCGTTTTTTCCGGGACGCGGTATGGAATGTATCTGAGGGAAATAGCCTACGGGAACACGAACCCCTACGCGGCACCGAACGCAAATTCCATTCTTGACCCTTCACTTGCCGAAACCGGCCGTCCAATGTGTTCCAGCCAGATGTCCAACGACCCGGCACGGCGCGTTGTAACAGCTGCCGGTATTGATTGCGCGCTGAACCCAGTATCTGGTTCGACAACTGGGGTTCCGGTCACCAAATTTGTTGCCGTGTTCCTGACTGAACCGGTCGGTGATGACGGTGGCTCACCCCCCAGTTTCGACATCCACGGAGAGGTCGTCGGTTTCCCCGATGTGACCGGCGTTGGCAGCGGCGGCAACGGGTTTGGCGGCATCTTTCGCGACGTCGTACAGTTGTATCGGTAGGGGCTGAGGGTTCATGTGTATTCGCCTCAAATCCCCTTTCAAGCGCTTCGCCAAAAGCGACGATGGAGCGATCCTTGTCGAGTTCGGCCTCGTCATGCCGATTATGCTGCTGCTGTTGGCGGTGACATTGGAATCCGCACGCCTTATGTGGTCGTACCAGTCGGTCATTGCCGGTGTCCGGGATGCCAGCCGCTATATGTCGCGCGTCACGCCCTCGGATATCTGTTCGTCTGGCGGAACAGTCGCGGGGCTCAGCACAACTCTGAAAGGGATCGTCGAGCGTGACATTCATGGCAACAGCCTGTTTCCGCCCAGCATAACCGTCAACTCGGTAACACCCAGCCTATCCTGCGTGTCCGGCACGTATCGCATGAACCCGGCGCCCGTCGGTCAGGTAAGCGCCAATATCACCGTTCAGTTCCCGTTGGGGGGCATACTGAAGCTTTTCGGCAGCGGCGCGTCATCGATAACCACCGACGTCGCTGACACATCGCGGATATTTGGCCAATGACAAGGTTGCGGAATAATCGCGCCATCTGGCGCCAGGTCGCGGACAAGATGATGCGCGACCAAAATGGTGGGGTTCTTGTCGAATTTGCCGTGGTGGTGTCCTTGTTTTCCTTCCTGTTCCTGGCATTGCTGGACTTTGGTCGGCTGTCATACAGCGGAGTGAACGCGCAGAAGGCGGCACAGCTGGCGGCGCGCATCGCTGTGGTGCGCCCTCCGGCGTGTCCGGGTGTGCCACAGACCCACACGCGGGGAACATCCGCGTTGTCCCCTCGCTTTGGCACCCCATGCAATGCGTCGACTGGCGTGTGTGCCGACCCGGTAACGCCACCTTGTGCGGGTGACGCTACCAACACCACAGCATCTGAAATCTGGGGGCGCATCAACCCGTTGCTGCCCCCCGGCACGACGATTGATGCCTTGCAGTTTTCCTATGATTTCAATTCCAATCTGGGCTTCCTGGGTGGCCCTTACACACCCATGGTCACGGTTGAGCTGAACCTGAATGATTTTCAGTTCGTGTCGCCGCTGGCCGCGCTTGCAAACGCTGCGGGCGCAACCAGCAGCACAATTCCTTCAACAGCCGGGTTTTCCAATTTCAGCGTTTCGCTGCCTGCCGAAGATCTGGCATCAGGAGAGTCAGGTTAATGGTTAAGAACGTTTCTAATCTCAATTCACATTCCGTCATGCTTGTATCTGAAAGCGAAACCGTCGCTCAGGTGGTCGCCAGTGCTTTTCCCGCCGGTCAAAATAACGAAATCTCAGAGAATGCGGGTTCGTTCAAAGCGTTGAACGGCACGGCGCGCAATCTGGCATTCAAGCATGACCTGGTTATTTTTGAAATCGACCCCTGCGACGCGGGCGAGGTTCTGGCTGTCAAAGACCTGCTGACCCATCGACAAGACGACACCTTGTTTGTTGCGCTGACGCAGAATGACGTTTCGATCTCGGTCGCCCGCGAGTTGCGGAAAATCGGCATTGACGAGGTTCTGCCCCTGTCCATTGACGAGGATGGGCTGAAAGCCGCAGTAGCAGAAAAAATTTCGTCCCGTTCACTTCCGCAAGGATACATTCAAAATGGCCCCTCTGCCCTTGGTACAGTGATCCCGGTTGCAAAATCCCGCGGTGGGATTGGAGCGTCGACGGTCGCGGTAAACCTTGCCTCCTCGCTGGCGGGCGGAAAAGGATCATTCCTTAGGAAAAAGGCGAAAAGCCGCGTCGCGCTTCTGGATTTTGATCTGCAATTTGGAAACGCGAACGTGTTTCTGGATCTTGAAGATAATGGGGGATGCCTCCAGCTCATCGAAAACCAGGAAGAGCCGGATGATCATTTCCTGACATCAATCCTTCAGAACCACACGCTCGGCATGGATGTGTTGTGCGCGCCCGCGCCGTTGGTTCCGCTTCAGTCCATACGACCGGGCTTGATCGAAGGGATGCTCGACCTGCTTCAGCGCCGGTACGATTATGTTGTCATCGACCTGCCCTGTGCCGTTGTGGAATGGGTCGAACCCATTTTCAAACGCGCGAACCAACTGGCGCTGGTTACTGACACGACGGTTCCATGCGTTCGCCAGACCCGGCGCCTGATCGATTTCTATCGCGAGGCAAACGTAGCCCTACCGGTCGAGGTTGTCGTGAACCGCGAACGAAAGACGATGATCAAACCCGCACATGTACGCGAGGCCGAAAAAGTGCTGGAAACGAAACTGAAGCACTGGCTGCCGGACAATCCCAAGATTGCACGAAACGCAGTCGATCTGGGACGACCGATTGTGGACATGAAGCCGCATTCGGACCTTGGCAAGGCTCTGACGAAACTGGCTGCGTCCATGTCCGAAGGCACCCGGCCAGCCACACGAAAAACTGCATAATGGGAGATCGCCGTGTTTAACGAGTACAAATCACGCCGGGCCGCGTCCAAGTCGAATGTGTTGGTTCTGGAACGGCCGATCGAGGTACCAAAGTCCAAGGCAACACCAGAACCGGTGGACGTTGACCTGCAAGCGCATCTGGAGCTTAAAAGCCGTCTGCACAGCGAGCTTCTCGACCGTCTGAACCTGTCTGTGATCGACAAGGTCGAACGGTCCGAACTGAAACGTCAGATCGCCGCGCTGGTTACCGGGCTGATCGAGGCCGAACGCCTGCATTTGCGTTCCGAGGCATTTACAGCCCTAGTTGATGAACTGATTCACGAAGTAATGGGTCTGGGCCCGCTGGAACCTCTTTTGGAAGACCCGACGATCAACGACATTCTCGTCAACTCTTATGATCAGGTCTATGTGGAACGCTTCGGCCTGCTGGAACAATCCTCCGTACGCTTCCGCGACGAACGCCATCTGCTTCGGATCATTGACAAGATCGTCAGCCGGGTCGGCCGCCGTATTGATGAATCCCAGCCATGGGTCGATGCGCGTCTGGAAGATGGTAGCCGGGTCAACGCGATTATCCGCCCGTGTTCAGTTGATGGACCGGCGCTGTCGATCCGCAAATTCTCGCGCAATCCTTTGACCATCGACAAGCTGGTCCAGCGGGACAGCATGAACGAACAGGCAGCCAAGCTTCTGGCCGCGCTGGTCGAAGCCAGGCTGAACATTCTGATCTCGGGGGGCACCGGTTCGGGCAAAACAACAATGCTGAATGCCGTTTCATCCTATATCGACGGCAAGCAGCGTATCGTGACAATCGAAGATGCAGCGGAACTTCAGTTACAGCAAAGCCATGTCGTACGCTTGGAAACCCGCCCCCCAAACTCGGAAGGTCAAGGGGTGATCACGCAACGCGATCTGGTGCGCAACGCGCTCAGGATGCGGCCTGATCGCATTATTGTCGGCGAAGTCCGTGGTTCCGAATGCTTTGACATGCTTCAGGCCATGAATACGGGACATGACGGCTCCATGACGACCGTACATGCGAATTCGGCCCGCGATGCGCTCAGCCGGGTCGAACAGATGGTGACAATGCTGGGGGCGGACCTGCCCGTCAGAACCATCCGGTCTCAAATCGCCTCGGCCATTCAGATCGTCCTGCAACTCAGCCGACTGAGCGACGGGACACGCAGGGTCGTCAGCATCTCGGAAATCACGGGCATGGAAGACGATACGATCACGATGCAGGACATCTTTGTTTTCAAGCGCCGTGGCAAGTCTGAGAATGGCGACGTTTTGGGAGAGTTCCTGCCGACCGGCATACGGCCAAAATGCTTCGACCAACTGGTGGCGGCTGGTGTCGATGTGGACACCAACATGTTTATTCACGGGGCAACGGCATCATGATTGACCTTCAGCCCAACATACTGAACATCCTGATCTACGTGTCGATTTTTCTGGGTATTCTGCTTGCCTACGAAGGCGTTCACCAGCTTCTGGCGCGCAAGGAAACGCATGGCGAAGCCAGAAACCGCCGCATGAAACTGATCCAGAACGGGGCTTCGACGGATCAGGTGTTGCAGCTGCTCCGCGATCCCGCAATGATGGCCGCTGGTGAAAAAGCTGGGCTGATTACGCGGTTTCGCCGTCTGCTTGTGCAAGCCGGTTTGGCGGTCAGCCCGATTTGGGTCGTGCTCGCCGTCTCCCTTCTGGTTTTGATGATCTTTTTCGGGGCTTCCCGGTTCCTTGCCCCGGAACTGGCGGTCATTCTGAGCGCTGTGTTCGGCCTCATCGGCCCGGTTATCGTGTTGGTCGCCATGAAAGACGCCCGTTCGAAGAAACTGACGAAACAACTGCCAGACGCGTTAGACCTGATGGCCCGCGGGTTGAAGGTGGGCCACCCTGTTGCAGTGACGGTTGGAAACGTTGCCTCTGATCTGCCGGATCCGATAGGGTCAGAGTTTGGCATCATCAAAGACCAGATCAACTATGGCGATGACGTCGCGACCGCCTTTCACGACTTTGCGCACCGCGTCGGAACAGAGGATGCAAAATATCTTGCTGTAAGTATCGGCATTCAGCATGGAACCGGCGGCAACCTGTCCCGCGTTCTAAGCATTCTGTCCCAGACCATCCGGGACCGGCACACGATGCAAAAGAAGATCAAGGCAATCTCTGCCGAAGGTCGCCTGAGCAGCCTTATTCTCACGATTCTGCCGGTCATCATTTACCTTTCGATCGAGATCTCCACCCCAACATTTTACGGCGACGTACGCAGCGATCCGCTGTTTCCGTACTTCGCCCAAGTGATCATTGGCCTGACAATTGCCCAGGGTTTCATCCTGAAACGGCTGGTTAAGTTCAGATTCTAAAGGGAATTGGGATATGGATATTCTTCAGGACATTCTAAACGATCCGCGCGTCACACCGCAGTTGATCCTGTTGGTCGGAATCGCCCTTAGTGTTTTCTTTGTCTTCATGGGCTTTGCCGGATTTACAACAAGCGAAAACACAGCAGCACGTCGCATGCGCGTTGGGTCGATTTCACAAGGGCATGGGCAGGATTTTGACCTTATCCAGGGTGACAACAGCGACCCGCACGGGCTGCTGAAGGCCTTTGTCCCGTCGTCAAAACGCGAACGCTCCAGGATCGGCAAGCTTTTGAAACAAGCCGGAATTCGGCAAAAGCACGCCATTCGCACCTATTATACATTTCGGGTCGTCCTGGGATTTGTGTTGCCTGCCGCGTTCGTTGCAACCATGGCTTTGCCGATCGAAACGCAAGTTCAGTTAGGGATCGCCGACCTTTTGCAGGGTGTTACGTGGGTTAACACGATGCAGGTCGTGACGGCACTGATGGTCTTGGGCTTTTATGGCCCGGCACTGTGGTTGCGACGTCGCATAAAGAAACGCCGCCAGGCCATCGAACACAGCCTGCCAAACGCGCTTGACCTGTTGCAAGTCGCCATCGAGGCCGGGCTGGGCTTTGACGCGGCGATGATCCGGGTCTCGCATGAAATGGCCAAGGCAGCTCCGGAAATCTCGCAGGAGTTTTCGGTTCTTCAACTGGAGTTGCAGGCAGGCAAAGAACGTCAGGCCGCCTTTCTGGACATGGCGAACCGGGTCGGTATCGACGAGATGAACTCGTTCGCGAACGCCTTTTTGCAATCCAACCAGTACGGAACCAGCATATCCGCATCGTTACGCCGCTTCGCCACTGACATGCGGCTTGACCGAGAGCTTCGCGCCCAGGAAAAGGCAAACCGTCTGCCTGTGCAGATGTCTGCCGTGATGGCCATGTGCATGATGCCTGTCCTATTGCTGATTTGTCTGGCACCAATGCTGATCCGGTGGGTCAACATGTTCGGGCAAGGGTAACACAGCGACGATGGTGTTCGCATAGCAGTATGCCCGGAAACAGCGGACCTTAGGGGGGTCCGCTTTTCTTTTGTTCCAACAGCTCTCGACTCCGGGCCAAGGGTCGGGCTATCAGCCCGAAACATCATTTCATCGCCGAGGTCCTGCCATGATCCCCAGTTCTTTTCCCGACAGCACTGAAATCGCTCGCCTGACGGCCCGGATGCTGCTGGAGATCAAGGCCGTCCACTTCAACGCGCGCGAGCCGTTCACGCTGGCAAGTGGCCTTCCCAGCCCGACCTATATCGATTGCCGCAAGCTGATCTCCTACCCGCGCATTCGTTCCACGCTGATGGATTTTCTGACTGTTACGGTAATGCGGGACGCGGGTTTCGAAGCCTTTGACAATATCGCGGGCGGCGAAACTGCTGGCATCCCCTTTGCCGCGATGGTGGCTGAACGTATGGCGCTGCCGATGACCTATGTGCGCAAGAAGCCCAAAGGTTACGGGCGCAACGCCCGTATTGAAGGCGCGATGAGCGATGGCGAACGTGTGCTGCTGGTCGAGGACCTGACCACCGATGGCGGTTCGAAACTGTCCTTCGTCGATGCAATTCGCGAAACTGGTGCCACCTGCGGGCATACGGCTGTGATCTTCTATTACGGTATCTTCCCCGAAACCGAGAAGACGCTGGGCGACCATGGTGTAAAGCTGCATCACCTTTGCACATGGTGGGATGTTCTGGCCGAGGCCAAGGCGCAAAAAGCCTTTGATCAGGAAACACTTGACGGGGTCGAGGCGTTTCTGAACGATCCGCGAGGCTGGCAGGACGCGCGAAAATCGTGATTTTCAGCCTGTGGACGGCTTGGGGATAGTTGATTTTCGAATCGCATCAAAGCACGCCTATCTAGTCAAGATATCCAGCCACCACACCAAATGTTGCGATAACGCTGCGCCCGTGTAAAACTGGTGCTAAGTTATCCCCATTGAGGTGGGCAGTTATCCCAAGGCGGGGGGCAGTTATACCAACTTACCCCCATTCATTTGCAGATAGCTTGAACCGGGGCGTGGCGTGTAGAACCTCGGAACGGGCAGCGGGGACATGATGAACGAGATCAGCAGTATCGAGCAGGCAGCGGCGCATATTCAGAACGCCGAAACCATGCCGCATTCCATTGAGGCTGAACAGCAGCTTCTGGGTGCAATTCTGACGAATAACGACCTTTACGACCGGGTCGCTTCGATCATTGGGTCCGAGCATTTCTATGACCCGGTTCATGCCCGCATTTATGAGGTCGCAGCCGCACGCATTGCAAAGAACGCGCTGGCCTCGCCTGTGACGCTGAAATCCTTCATGGCCGAGGATGAGGGCCTGAAGGAATTGGGCGGGCCCGCCTATCTGGTCAAACTGGCCGGCGCGTCGATCAGCGCCTTTGCGGTACATGACTACGCCCAGATGATCTATGACCTCGCCATCCGGCGCGAGTTGATCCGCTTGGGCCGCGACATCTCCGACAAGGCCGCGCGGGTCGATGTAGCCAGCGAACCGAAAGAACAAATTGTCGAGGCCGAACAACAGCTTTATCAGCTTTCCGAGCAGGGCCAGACCGAACAGGGGTTCCAGTCCTTCCTCAAGGCGGTCACAGAAGCCGTCAACGTCACCAACGAAGCCTACCAGCGCGGTGGCGGCATGGCTGGGATCTCGACCGGTCTGGTCGATCTCGACAAACAACTGGGTGGTCTTCACCCCTCGGACCTGATCATTCTCGCGGGTCGTCCATCGATGGGCAAAACCTCGCTGGCGACCAACGTGGCCTTCAACGTGGCCAAAGCGTACAAACGCGGTCTGAAACCGGATGGTTCCGAAGGCGCAATTGACGGCGGGGTCGTCGGCTTTTTTTCGCTTGAGATGAGCGCCGAACAGCTGGCCGGGCGGGTTCTGGCTGAGGCGTCCGAAATCTCCAGCCACAAAATCCGTCAGGGCGACATGACCGAGGCCGAATTCCGCCGTTTCGTGGATGCGGCCAAAGAACTTGAAGCCTGCCCGCTTTTTATCGACGACACGCCCGCTCTTCCGATTTCTCAGCTTGCCGCACGCGCGCGCCGGTTGAAACGCACGCATGGGCTGGACCTGCTAGTGATCGACTATCTGCAACTCTGCCGCGGCATGTCCGACAATCGGGTTAACGAGATTGCCGAGATTTCGATGGGCATGAAAGCAATCGCCAAAGAACTGAACATTCCGGTGATTGCCCTGTCGCAGCTTTCCCGCCAGGTCGAAAACCGCGACGACAAACGTCCGCAGCTGTCAGACCTGCGTGAATCAGGCTCGATCGAACAGGACGCCGATGTTGTGATGTTCGTGTTCCGCGAGGAATACTACAAAGAACGTGAAAAACCCGGCGATCACGAGCTTGAGAAGATGGAAGAATGGAAACAGGCCATGGAACGCCTGCACGGCAAGGCCGAGGTCATCGTTGGCAAACAGCGCCACGGTCCAATCGGCACGGTCGAGCTGTCGTTCGAGGCGCAATTCACCCGGTTCGGTAATCTTGTCAAACCTTGGCAGCAGGGTGGTGAAATCGAAGGTTATTGATCGCGAAAAGGACAGCCTTACTTGGGTTTTCCTGACCTTCTTTTGATTGTTGGCAAAGCAAAAAAGGTTCTGTGAACCTTTCGCGCGATTCAGGATCTGATGCGCGAACCAAGAATAAGTTTTGCCCGCCTATTCACTGACAGTTTGAACCTTGCACTCACCAAAGCGTCGGATTGTTCAACGCGGAAACACATTGCGACGGGCCGCTGAGTGGCGCAAGCGCCTGACCATCCAGCGACTGCCCCAGCCAGCCGTGCGGATGGCTCAGCTTTAGCGGCGGTTGTGCAGTGGCCTCAGAAATCTGTTCGAAACCTGTTTTTCGATAGTAAGCGGGATCACCGTAGGTGAGCGCCACGTTCACGCCTGATGCCCGCAGGCAATCCAGACCATAGGCAATCAAAGCCTGACCAATCCCGGCTTTTTGCCTGTCTGTTCTGACAGCCATAGGCGACAGGATAAAAACCCGGCGCGCGTCCTCTGGAAACAGCAATCGGGAAAAGATGGCGCGGCCAAGCGGCACCTGATCGCGACGCGCGGTGCACACCATCAGGTCCTGTGGTGGGGTGGTATCGATCATCTCTTGAACAAAAGCTTCGATAACCGTCCCCTCGTCCGGGCCTTCCGACGCCGAAAACACATCTGCGAAAAACCGGGCTGTTTCGAACGGGTCTGGCGTTTGATCGATATAAAAATCCATGATTTCCTCGGGATATGCCGCCGCACCGTTTTTTGCCGCGATGGGACGATCTTGTTCACAAGATCACTTTAACACCTATGTGAAGACAATCCCGAAAACGGCCTAGCACAGCAGTAAGTCGCCAAAATGTCTGCTTTTTTGGGTGTTTTCCGCCGTACCTGTCGTTTGATGGGCGCAATCTGTCGCGGAAAAAGCCCTTTCCCTCTTGACCTTGGACGGCGCAATGTCATGAACAGTCCCATGAGTACTGCACGTTTAACGATCAATCTTCAGGCCCTCGCCAGAAACTGGCGGGCACTCGACGCGAAAACCGGGGTCGAAACCGGTGCCGTGGTCAAGGCAGATGCCTATGGGCTGGGCGCAGGACCTGTCAGCGACATGTTGGCAGAAGAAGGCGTTCGCAAGTTTTTCGTGGCTGCCGCAGAAGAAGGCACAACCGTTCGCGAGGCAGTTGGCCCCGGCCCGATGATTTTCGTTTTTTCGGGACATATGGACGGCGATGCCGATCTGCTGCGCGGCAACGACCTGATACCGCTGATCAACTCGCCAGAACAGTTTCAACGCCATACAGAAGCCCTGCCCGACCACCCGTTTGGTATCCAACTGGACAGTGGTATGAACCGGCTTGGTCTTGAACCTGCTGACTGGGCTGAGTTGCGTCCCAAGGCCGAAGCCTTGAACCCGGCGCTCATCATGTCTCATCTGGCCTGCTCGGACGAGCCGGAACACCCGATGAACCAGCAACAACTGAAAACCTTCCGCGAGATGACTAATGGGGTCGCTGCGCCGCGCTCTCTGGCAGCGACGGGCGGGATGCTTTTGGGGCCTGAGTTTCATTTTGACTTCTGTCGCCCGGGTATCGGTCTCTATGGCGGAATGCCCTTTGCCGGTGCAAAGCCTGTCGTAACCGTTGACCTTCCTGTTATTCAGGTGCGCAAGTTGGCCGTGGGCGAGACCGTGGGTTATGGAAACACCTGGGTGGCGCGACGGCCGTCCCGGATCGCCACCGTTGCTGCCGGCTATGCAGACGGCCTGCATCGCGCTATTGGCGGCGGCATCGACACATTTGCGGGCGACCAACCCTGCCCGGTTGTTGGACGTATCTCAATGGACCTGATAACCGTGGACGTCACGGACCTGCCGAAAGACCCGGAGCGCTTGCGCATTCTCAACGGTCATCAAACCGTTGATGATCTGGCCGAGGCTGCTGGTACAATTGGCTATGAAATCCTGACATCAATGGGCAATCGCTATTCGCGGGGCTACGTGGAATGAACCCAATCAGCGCGCTGGGGGGGCTGGGCCGCACCGTGCTGGGCCTGCTCGCGGCCTTTGGCCGGGTGGCCCTGTTTGCGCTTGATGCAGTGTCGCACATCCTGCGCCCACCCTTCTATCCGCGTGAATTCGGGATGGCCCTGCTGAATATCGGCTGGCTGTCCCTGCCCGTTGTCGGCCTGACCGCCATTTTCACCGGCGGTGCGCTGGCTTTGCAAATCTATGCGGGCGGTGCACGGTTCAACGCCGAGGCCGTGGTGCCCCAGATCGTCGCCATCGGCATGGTGCGAGAGCTTGGCCCGGTTCTGGTCGGCCTGATGATCGCCGCGCGCGTGACCTCGTCCATCGCGGCCGAGATCGCCACGATGAAAGTGACCGAGCAAATCGACGCTCTGGTCACGCTGTCGACCCACCCGATGAAGTATCTTACTGCTCCGCGTGTGCTGGCCGCCCTGATCACCGTACCTGCGCTGGTCGCGGTGGGTGACGTTATCGGGATTGCGGGCGGGTACACTGTCGCCACGCAGAATCTGGGCTTCAACCCGGCGGCCTATCTGAAAAACACCGTCGATTTCCTTGAGATGCGCGACATTGTATCGTCTCTGGTCAAGGGCGCAGCCTTTGGTGTGATCGCGGCTATCATGGGTTGCTATTACGGCATGAATTCGGGCCGCGGCGCACAGGGTGTCGGTCGCGCTACGAAAGGGTCGGTCGAGGCCGCAGCCGTGTTGATCCTCGCCGCAAACTTTGTTCTCACAGGGGTGTTCTTCTCGCTATGATCCGGATGGAGAACGTACATAAAGCCTTTGGCGACAACCGTGTGTTGCAAGGCATGAACCTTGAGATTCCCAAAGGCACCTCAATGGTGATCATTGGCGGCTCGGGCACCGGCAAGTCGGTGGCATTGAAGTGCATTCTGGGCTTGATCCACCCTGACAGTGGCGTGATCTACGTGGACGGCAAAGATGCACAATCCGGTGACAGGGATGCGTTTCTGGCCAGGTTTGGAATGTTGTTTCAGGGCGGTGCGCTGTTCGACTCACTGACCGTCTGGCAGAACGTCGCCTTCCGCCTGCTGCGCGGCTCGCTGAAACGCCCGACCGAGGAAGCCCGCGAAATCGCCATTGAAAAACTGCGCCGCGTGGGCCTGAAATCCGACGTGGCCGACCGCTTTCCGGCGGAACTGTCAGGCGGGATGCAAAAACGCGTGGGCCTTGCCCGCGCCATCGCCGCCGAGCCTGAGATTATCTTTTTTGACGAACCCACCACCGGCCTCGACCCGATCATGTCCGGCGTCATCAACGACCTGATCCGCGAAATCGTGACCGAGATGGGCGCCACCGCGATGACCATCACCCACGACATGAGCTCGGTCCGCGCGATTGCCGACAACGTGGCCATGCTGCACGGAGGTGTGATCCAGTGGACCGGCCCTGTCAGCCAGATGGATGCCTCGGGTGATCCTTATGTGGAGCAGTTCATCAGCGGGAGCGCAGTGGGGCCGATTGAGGCGGTGCGGTGACCGGCGTCGTCTCAATCGCTGAATTGTCTTTACCTGTCAAAGAACTTGGCATCTATTATTGTGCTGGTGTTGGATTTGCTTCTTCCGGTGTCCTTCCCGGTCTCATGTCATCATCCGGCACACGCGAGAGGTACTCGGACGCGGTCGCTTCGTTCAGACGACAGAAATTTGGCTGGGGCGCCGAAGCTCGTCATGCCGAGGCGACAAAGGACGGTTCTCTACTAATAAGTGTTCTTACCTGGGCACTCCTGGCCGCCACGATTTTCTTGCTGTGGTATCTGACGAATAAGCTACAGAATCCCGTTGCGAATATAATCGTCGGAATCTCGTTTTTTGTGTTGGCTATCAAAACCAGACATAACTTCCGAAAGCGCTGGACCGGCAGTATGCTTGAGTATGACTGCGGCAGCCTCGCGTTCACACTTCTTCTGTTTGTAATTGGCATGTAGATTTGCCCCTCCGCCTCGCCACCCTCTCCCTCCTGATCCTCTACCCCATTGCGTGGTTCGCCCCGCTGATGCGCGCGGGGTTCCTGCCGATCTTTGGCCTTACCGAAATCAGCGTCATCACCGGCCTCCAGTCGCTTTGGAAATCCGACATCTTCCTCGCGCTGATCGTCACCATCTTTGCCCTCTTCGCGCCCTACATCAAAACCATTGGCACCGCCCTGATACAGTGGAACCTGCTAGATGCCCGTGTGCAGCCTGCACTCAACATCCTAGGCAAGCTGGCGATGGGGGATATCTTCCTGATCGCGCTCTACATCACGCTGGCCAAAGGTATCTCTTACGCCACTGTTGAGACCGCATGGGGTCTCTACCTGTTCACGGCCTGCATCCTTGCCTCCATCGCTTTGGGTCTTCTCACCGAACGCCACTGCAAAACCAACGCCCGGACATAGGGCGCTGACGACGAAGAAAGCCCTGCAAGGGCTTGAAGAACCGCCCGTCCTCGGGCACCAAGACGTCATGGCAAAACCAACCTTCTCCTGCTCCGCCTGCGGCGCATCCCATTCCCGCTGGTCGGGCCGCTGCGACGGATGCGGCGAGTGGAACTCGATCATCCAGGACGTACCTCTGTCGGCAGGCCCAGCCAAGAAATCGCTGGGCTCGAAACGCGGGCGGTCGATGACGCTCACCGACCTGTCAACCGAGGAAACGCCACCACCCCGCACGCTCTGCGGAGTGGAAGAGCTGGACCGGGTGCTTGGCGGCGGGCTGGTCCCGGCCTCCGCCCTGTTGGTGGGCGGCGACCCCGGCATCGGCAAATCCACCCTGCTGCTGCAAGCGGCTGCCCGATTTGCCCGTGCTGGCGTCAAGACGATCTATGTCTCGGGTGAAGAAGCCAGTGCACAGGTTCGCATGCGGGCGCGGCGCCTTGGGCTGGAGAATGCTCCGGTGCAACTTGCTGCCGAAACCAACCTTCGCGACATACTCACCACGCTTGAAGCCGAGAAACCCGGTCTGGCGATCATCGACTCGATCCAGACCATGTGGGCGGACAATGTCGACAGCGCGCCGGGGTCCGTGTCGCAAGTCCGGGCGGCTGCTCATGAATTGACCGCCTTTGCGAAACGGCATGGTGTGTCGATCATCATGGTCGGGCACGTCACCAAGGAAGGCCAGATCGCAGGGCCCCGTGTTGTCGAACACATGGTTGATACGGTGCTGTATTTCGAGGGCGAGCGCGGCCATCAGTTTCGTATTCTGCGGGCAGTCAAGAACCGCTTTGGTCCCGCCGACGAAATTGGCGTATTCGAGATGACAGGCAAAGGGCTTGCGCAGGTCACCAACCCCTCGGCCTTGTTCCTGTCGGAACGTGGTACGCCCAGCCCTGGCTCTGCGGTCTTTGCCGGGATTGAGGGCACACGGCCGGTTCTGGTCGAATTGCAGGCCCTTGTCGCCCCGTCCCCCCATTCACAACCACGCCGGACAGTGGTGGGATGGGACAGCGGGCGGCTGGCGATGATCCTCGCCGTGCTCGAGGCCCGCTGCAGCATCCCCTTCGCAGGTCTCGACGTCTATCTGAACGTGGCCGGAGGGCTGAAGGTCAGTGAACCTGCCGCCGATCTGGCTGTTGCAGCTGCATTGCTGAGCGCGCGCGAGGACACAGCCCTGCCCTCAGACACCGTCGTTTTCGGGGAAATCTCGCTATCCGGGGCACTTAGACCGGCTCCGCAGACAGAAAACAGGTTGAAAGAAGCACAAAAACTTGGTTTCACAGCAGCAATAGCTCCGGCAGGTGGCAAAACCGGTACTGTGGCAGGTCTGACACTCACCCGGCCCTCTGATTTGGTGGGGTTTGTTGGCGAAACCTTCGGAGCAGGTTAAAGTCGCGCCTTGAGGGGCAGAAAAGAACAGGCGAGGGCCATGGAAGGTTTTACAATAGTCGACGGGGTGGTTGCCCTGATCATCGTGCTGTCAGGCTTGCTGGCCTATTCGCGCGGCTTTATGCGCGAAGTTCTGGCCATCGCGGGTTGGGTCGCAGCGGCCGTTCTGGCGTTCCTCTTCGCCCCGCAGGCGGTACCTCTGGTCAAGGAAATCCCGGTCGTCGGAGATTTCCTGCGTGACAGCTGCGAACTGTCTGTGATCACCGGGTTTGCGGCGGTCTTTGCGGTGGCGCTGATCGTGGTCAGTATCTTCACGCCGCTGTTTTCATCGCTGGTTCAGCGCTCGGCCCTTGGCGGCCTGGATCAGGCTCTGGGGCTGTTCTTCGGCATCGCTCGTGGCATTCTTCTGGTTGCGATTGCGTTCTTCGTTTACGACACCGTCATGACCGGCCAGTCTTACACAATTGTTGATGAGAGCCGGTCGGCGAAGGTGTTTGAACAGTTCAGCGGCCAGATTGAGGAACAAAACCCCGAGGCAGCTCTGGGGTGGGTTACAACTCAGTATGAAGAGCTGGTCGCCAGTTGCACGGCTGGAAACGATGAACCAACAACAACTGCGCCTTCCAACGGCTGATAGAGGCCGATCACCAGTTCATTAAAGCCCGGCGCTGCCGGGCTTTTTTGTTGCAGATCAGACAAACCCCTCGCCACCACACACCGTGCAGCGGATTGTTTTCAAGCCAAAGCACCCGTCGCATCGACTGAAGATTGGTTTTCCAAAGATATCTCTGCTTTTGGCGACCTCGCCCGCTCCGTTACAGATCTGACACGACGCGCGTCCCAATCCTCTGCACCGATGGCACCGCTGCCTGATCCGTTCCTGGTTCTTGTGAGGAGGTTTATGTTGCCACATTCAGGTCCCCCCGAGGTACTGAGTTTTAGCAGTTATGTATACAATCCAATGCATGACAGCACATATGTTTGCGCATGTCACCATCTTCGTTTTTCTACATCGACATGCGTAAACTTGGCCTGCGGCATTTGGCTATTGTGATCCTTTGATGACAGCCACGCCAATAGGCATTATGTGGGGGCCAACCCGCCACGGAATCGGAGCCACCGATCTTGTCCTTTCTGTATGAATGCGCGCTGATCGCAGTGATGGTCGCCCTAACGGCGTCTTGTTCCTGTGTAGCGAACATTTCCGCTTTGAAGATGCAGAAAGTCCGGTGCCGAACTGCGGCCAATCCTCGAATGAAATCGTCATAGAAGTTGGAGCCCCGTAGATGTGTGGGATTTTAGGAATCGCAAGCCGGACACATGATGTCTTTGCTGAGATCTATGACGGGTTGCTGATGTTGCAGCACCGGGGTCAGGATGCCTCGGGGATCGTGACCTACAACGGCGAATTCTTCCGGGAAAAGAAAGCCAATGGTCTGGTCAAGGACGTGTTCAACGCCCAGGATGCTGAAACCCTTTTGGGTCATGTCGGCATGGGGCATGTTCGTTATCCCACGGCCGGATCACTCAGCGCGGCTGAAGCGCAACCTTTCTTCGTGAACGCACCCTACGGTATCTATCTTGTTCACAACGGCAACATCACCAACACAGCGGAACAGCGCGAGAAAGTGACCGGGAAATACAGCCGTCACCTGCGCACCACATCGGATTCGGAAATCTTGCTGAACGTGCTGGCCGACAAAGTGGCTGACGCCATCAAGGTGAACGGCAATTCGGATCCGATCCGAAACATCTTTGCCGGTGTGAAGATGACGATGGAGCGGGTTCAGGGCGCCTATTCGGTAATCTGTCTGGTGGCAGGTGTCGGCATGCTGGCGTTCCGCGATCCATTTGGCATTCGGCCACTTTCGGTCGCAAAGCGCAATGTCGACGGTCAGGGGGACGATTATGCCTTTGCTTCGGAAGACGTGGCCTTTGGCATCAACAGTTTTGAAAAGCTACGCGATCTGCGCCCGGGCGAAGCCATCCTGATCGACCTGAAAGGCAACATGCACGAGTTTCAGGCGGTCCAAGGCAAGCTGACGCCCTGTATCTTCGAGTATGTGTATCTGGCACGTCCGGATTCACTGCTGGACGGTGTCTCGGTTTATAAAACCCAGATGCGTATGGGACAGACGCTGGCGAAACAAATTCAGGACTCGGGCCTGGAAATCGATCGGATCATTCCCGTACCCGACAGCGCCCGCCCCGTGGCACTGGAAGCGGCTAAAATCACCGGCATCCCCTATCGCGAGGGGTTGGTGAAGAACCGCTACGTCGGGCGTACCTTCATCATGCCGGGTCAGGCCGAGCGACAGAAATCCGTGCGCCGCAAGCTGAACGCCGTTCCGCTGGAATTCGAAGGCCACAGCGTTCTGTTGATCGACGATTCCATCGTGCGCGGCAACACCATCAAAAAGATCGTTCAGATGTGCCGCGACGCCGGGGCCAAAAAGGTTTATGTGGCCAGCGCCTCGCCGCCGGTCAAATACCCCAATGTCTATGGCATCGACATGCCGACCAAGGCCGAACTGATCGCAAATGGCAAAGAGATCGAAGAGATCCGTGACGAGCTGGGCGCCGATGCGCTGTTCTATCAACATCTGGAGGACCTGATTTGGGCCGCCCAGGAAGGCAACCCGGACATCCAGGGATTTGATTGCTCCTGCTTTGACGGCAATTACATTACTGGCAGCGTCAGCGCGGATTATCTGGACAGTCTGGAAAACAGCAGCCGTGTCAGCCAGAAACGCGCGGATATGCAGGTTCCGGGCGGGTCCTGGAATGCGGCCAAACTGGCCTCAGGCTGAAAGACCTAGCCCACTGAGGGCATGTACTGTTTTTGTTCGGACGGCGAATCGAACCGTTCGACTTGCAGACGGGCAGCCCCGTTCAAAGAGACATTCACTTGTGCTGTTCAACTGATGAGTGGAAATCTGCCACAACCCGGCGGCGAATCCTGCACGATCACAAGGACTAACAAAAAGGTCGCTACGTCGTGAAGCGCCGTGTCTGTGAGGGTCTTTTGCTTACCTGATCGTTTTGTTATCGGGCGGCAACCACTCACTCGAAAAAAGGGGTTCGGATCTCGCGCCGGGCCACGGACCATGTCAAACACCAATGTCAAAAGCGCGGCCACGCAGCAGGGCGCGTTGAACAAGAACTCCGTTTCTGTCCTGGGAGTGTTCGGGCCCAAAACCGAACTGCACGCCTTGGTACGCCTGTCATCGGGCCGTATAAAAGAGGTTGAACCCGGAAGCCGTGTCGCCTCGGGTACAGTGATAGCAATCGACGAACAGGGCATCATGCTGCGACAAAGCGGCCAGACCAAGCGGATCGCCATTCCCGGAAGCTAATCGCGACTTGACGCCCCTCGCGTAGGGGTTCAAACCGCAGCCATGACCGATCAGACAAAAATCGCCCTTATCACCGGGGCCTCTCGCGGGTTGGGCGCTGCGCTGGCCGAAGCGCTGGCACCTGAATACCATATCGTCGCCGTCGCCCGGACCACCGGCGGGCTGGAAGAGTTGGACGACCGTATCAAGGCCAAGGGCGGGTCAGCCACCTTGGCCCCCATGGACATCACCGATCCAAACGCCATGGCGACCCTGTGTCGTGGCATCCATGACCGTTGGGGTAAGGTCGACCTGTGGATGCACACAGCCATCCACACATCAGCACTGACACCGGTGCATTTTGTTGACCCCAAGGAATGGGCCAAGGCGATCAACACAAATGCAAACGCGACCTCGGTTCTGATCCCCTATGTCTCACCCCTTCTGGGCGAGAGCGGCCATGCGGTGTTTTTTGACGATCCGAAAGCTGGCGAGAAGTTTTATGGCATCTACGGTGCCACCAAGGCCGCGCAGATGGCTCTAGCCCGCAGTTGGGCCGTCGAGACCGAACGCACCGGCCCGCGGGTTTCGGTTGTCGAACCCGCGCCGATGCCCACGGTCGTCCGCGCGCGGTTTCATCCCGGGGAAGACCGGAGCGTGTTGAACAGCACCAAGGATGAAGCTGCGCGGATTCTGGCACTGCTTTAGGAAATGGCCCTGACGGGCCATGCCTCTGGCGGGGATATTTGCAGCCAGGTGAAGCCGGGATTAGGTGATATGAACGCCGTTGCGCCCGGCCAGATCGACGAAGAATTGCCAGGCGACACGGCCAGAGCGCGAACCGCGCGTGGCCTGCCACTCAATTGCCTCAGCGCGCAGGGTCTCTGCATCAACTGAAACGCCATAGGCGGCGCAATAGCGGTCGATCATCGCCAGATACTCGTCCTGATCGCAGGGATGGAACCCAAGCCACAAGCCGAAGCGATCCGACAGCGAGACTTTTTCTTCGACCGCCTCGGAAGGATTGATCGCGCTGGAGCGCTCGTTTTCGATCATATCCCGCGGCATCAAATGACGGCGGTTTGAAGTGGCATAGAAGACCACATTCTCTGGCCTGCCTTCAATACCACCGTCCAGAACAGCCTTGAGGGATTTATAGTGCTGGTCATCGTGGCTGAACGACAGGTCATCGCAAAACAGTATGAACCTGTAGGGCGCGGCGCGCAGATGGTTCAGCAGCCGCGCGACCGTGCCCATATCCTCGCGCTGCAGTTCGACCAGCTTAAGGTTGGCGTACTCAACGCTCAGAGAGCCGTGCACCGCCTTTACAAGGCTGGACTTTCCCATCCCCCGCGCCCCCCAGAGTAGCGCGTTATTTGCCTTGTACCCCGCTGCAAACCGGCGCGTGTTGTCCAACAACGTGTCGCGAGAGCGATTGATGCCGACCAAGAGGTCCAGATCGACCCGGTTGACATGCGCAACAGGTTCCAGTCGATCCGGTTCGACATGCCACACAAAAGCCGGAGCAGCGGCGAAATCAGGCGCCGCCAAAGGAGCCGGTGCCATGCGTTCCAACGCCTCGGCGATACGGTTCAGGGCTTGGTCATCCATGTGGGCCTCCGGTTTTGTCTTGAGGGGGTCAAAGCACGTTCCAATTGGCACAACAAGAGTTTCAAACAAAAAAGGCGCGCCTTTGGATGGCGCGCCCTTTTGTTTTCATCGGCAGACTTACTTGTCGTCTTCGAATTCCTGCATCAGGTCATCATCCGCTTCCGGCTCATCATCGTAATAACCGTCAGCGCGCAACTGGTCCTCGCGTTTCTTTTCCACCCGCGCGACCAGGAAGATCGAAATCTCGTACAAGCCGTAGACCACCACAAACAGAATGATCTGTGTGATGACATCCGGTGGTGTGACAATTGCGGCCAGAACCAGAATGCCAACTACCGCATATTTCCGAACAGCGCCCAGCCCCTCGGCACTGACCAGTCCTGCCTTACCCATGAGGGTCAGGAGAACCGGCAGTTGGAAACATAATCCAAAGGCCACAATGAACTTGATCGTCAGGTTCAGATATTCCTGGGCTGAGCCCTGGAACACCACGGTATGTGGCGCAGCAGTTGCAGCATCGACAACCGCCTCTCCCTCTGTTCCAAACTGTTGGAACCCTAGGAAAAAATCATAAGCCAGCGGCGTGACGACATAGAACGCAAAGCTCGCCCCCAACAAGAACATGAAGGGTGAAGCCAGCATGAAAGGCAGGAACGCGTTTTTCTCGGACTTGTAGAGGCCCGGCGCAACGAACCGCCACATCTGCATCCCAATATAGGGAAACGCCAATACGAACCCACCCAGCAGAGAAACCTTGATGTAAACGAAAAAGCCCTCTTGCAAGGCGATAAATATCAACCCGCAATCCTGCCCGCGTACAGCAAGAGCCTCACACAAAGGGGTTGTCAGAAAGTTAAAGATCGGCTTGGCCACTGAAAAACAGATGATCATACCGATCAGAAACGCCACGACACAGTGGATCAACCGTGTGCGCAGTTCGGCCAGATGTTCAATCAACGGGGCCGAAGAATCGTCAATCTCGTCGGTTTTGCTCATGTCTTGCTTTCAGTGTTCAGCGCGGCTTCGGCCTCTTCTGCCTTGGCCAGCGCATCGGCTGCTTCTTTGGCCTTGCGCTCGGCGGTGGCACGGGCGGCTGATGCCTGCACCTTTTTGGCCTGCTCGGCCCGCTCGGCCGCCAGTTTACCCGTTTCGCTTTCAGGGTCGAACTTTGTAGGATCGATGCTTTTCGCCATCTCCTGCGCGGCTTGCTTGACACCGTCCATGGCCGATCCCACTGGATTCACGGCAGCGTTGAGACCTTTCTTGATCTCATTCACCCCAGCCTGATCGGCAGCCTCGTTCATGGCGCTGCTGAATTCGCGCGCCATTCCACGCGCCTTGCCGACAAAACGTCCGACATTGCGGAACAGCACCGGCAGGTCCTTTGGCCCCACAACGATCAGGGCAACGATGCCGATGACCAGAAGCTCGGTCCAGCCCAGATCAAACATCCGTGCTTACGCCTTGTCTTTCTCGGTTTCAGGTGTGACGTCCTTGGCCAGTTCTGAGGCGTCCTTTTCCAGCTCTTCCGAACCGTCCTTTACGCCCTTCTTGAACGCAGTGATGCCTTTGCCGACTTCGCCCATGAGCGAACTGATCTTGCCGCGCCCGAACAGAACCAAAACCACAACGGCGATCAGCAGCAGGCCAGGAAGGCCGATATTGTTGAGCATGTCTTTTCTCCTTTTTCATCGGCACGTTTGCGCGCCGGGAACATCAACTGACTCAGTCTTTACGCCTCGATCGCCGGTCTCAAAAGACATCTGCGCCGGATTGCGGGTAAAAATTGTAGCAAACGCGTGAGATCTAAGGGGTCGCAATTCTCAACTGACAGGTTTATGTCAGTTGCTATCCGTTAGGGATTTGGCATCGAAACAAGGTCAATGGAGAAATAAATGACCCACGTTGCTGAAATCGTCACTTTCACGCTGGCCAATGGCACCACGCCGGAAGAGTTCGTGAAACTCAGTCAGGCCTCTGAGGCCTTTGTGCGCAGCGCTCCGGGATTTGCCCATCGGCAGCTTAGCCAGGGAGAAGATGGTCGCTGGACCGACTATGTTGTCTGGACCGATTTGAAGGCGGCACAGGACGCTGCTGCGCAGTTTCCGCAACAGGAATGTGCAGCAGGCATGATGGCGGTCATCAATCCCGATAGTATCCAGATGCGTCACGAGAAAGTCCTATGGAACATGACTGCCTAAACGCAGTCAGAACGGCATGTCATGCGCCGCACTGACCGCCTGTTCGATATCATCCAGATCCTGCGCGACGGCAAACTGCACCGCGCGCAGGACATTGCGGACCGGCTTGAGGTGTCGGTCCGCACCATCTATCGCGACATGGATACGCTGGTGGCCTCGGGCGTTCCGGTCGAGGGAGAGCGCGGTGTCGGCTACATGGTGCGCGAGCAGATCACCCTGCCCCCGTTGAACCTGACCCCAGCCGAGCTTGAGGCGCTGAACCTTGGCATGGCCATCGTGGCCGAGGCTGCGGATACTGACCTGAAAGCAGCCGCACAATCGCTTGCCGACAAGATCGACGCTGTTTTGCCAACGCAGGTCGTGGCCGAGGCGGACAGCTGGAAATTCGCGGTCTACCCGTTTGCCGATGCCGCAAGGGGCCTTGCCCATATGGCCCCGATCCGTGCAGCCATCAAATCTCGTCAGAAGCTTCACCTGTCCTATCGTCGCATTGACGGTGTTTTGACAGAACGCATCATCCGTCCGCTCCATATGGAATACTGGGGGCGGGTCTGGACCCTTACCGCCTGGTGCGAGTTGCGCAACGGATTTCGTGTTTTTCGAATTGACCTGATCGAAGCTGTTTCACCCCTTCCGGAGATCTTCGCCGACGAACCCGGAAAACGCCTGAGTGACTATGACCCGTACGCCTGACAGGCTTCATCTTTTCAGAAATACTCTCGCCGAAGGCATGGCCCGGTACGGGCTATCTAGTCTCACTTCAGATAAGGTTCCGGGTCTACGGACTCGAACCCTTTGCGGACTTCGAAATGCACATAGGCATTGTCGCCGCCCCGCAGTTGCGCCAGCTTCTGGCCACGGCGTACCTTATCGCCTTTCTTGACAGTGATCTTGTCGACATTTGCATAGACAGTCAGAAGATCGTTGTTGTGCTTGACCACAATGATCGGCACCTGATCCGCGTCCGCGGTGATCGCCGCGACCGTACCGGCTTCGGCAGCTGTAACCGACGTACCCGGAGCAGCAGCAATGTCGATGCCCTCATTCTTGCCCTTGTCATAGCCGCGAATGATAGTGCCGCCAACCGGCAGGGACAGCGCAGTTGTGCGCGTATTGGTTGGCGCTTCGGCGGTTACATCGGGGGCCTCGGCCAGCGGCTCGATTTTTTCGTCCGGCAAGGGCTGCGTAGCGCTGGGTGGCGTCGGCGTCGGAGAACCCTGCCCCGGTTCCGTCACCTCTGTGGCGGGAACGGGCGCGGCACTAGCCGCATTTTGCCGGGGCGCTGGCTGGTTCTTGACCGGAATCAACAAGTATTGACCTTCACGCACGGTAAAATCTGATCCCAGCCCGTTCCATTCCGCCAGCGATTCAACCGGAACCTGGTAGAGGCGCGAGATTGTATAGGCCGTCTCACCCCGCTTGACCTTATGCCTGACCGGCTCCGGTCCTGTTGAAATCGGCGCAGGCGTTGTTGCCGGTTTCGCGGGTTCCAGTGTTGTGGTCTGAACCGAACCCGACGCCGGCACCTGGTCAATTGCAGACCCGGCAACCGACGCGATGTCCACGCCGCTGCCAGCACCAACAGTGCGTGGCAATGCAAGAACCTCACCCTCTCTCAGCGTGTCCGTTGTCTGCAGGCCGTTGAAGCGCGAAAGCTCGCCCTCGGGCAGGCCAACCCGCGCGGCCACGTCCCGCACCGTATCGCCGCGGCGGGCCACGACCACCTGGTAATTCGGATAGGTAATGACGCCCCGGTTGTCCGGTGTCGGGCGGGATGCCGTCGCGGATTGCGCTGCATTGGTGGTCGAAAATCCACCGATCTGCCCGCGAAGGTCATAATCCAGAGGCCCCTCGCACCCGGCCAGAATGGCCAGAGCGGCCACCCCGGTCGCACAGCGGTGCATTGCTGATTTGGATACTGCTCTCATAATTCTGTCCTCAACGCCTGCCCCTGTTGCCCGGAGTTCCGGCGACCAATTCTTTAAGCCTATTACGCCTCGTCCTTTCCAAGCCCCTCCAGAAGGGGCACGAAACGGACAGACGTTAATTCGTCATAGTCCAGACCATCTTCGGTGCGCGTCACTTTGATCAGTTGCTGCACCGCGTCCGACTGGCCCACGGGTAGAACCATAATACCCCCGATTTTCAGCTGCGCCAAGAGCGGGCCCGGAGGATCCTCGGCTGCGGCTGTGACAATGATCCGGTCAAAAGGGGCTTGTTCCGGAAGGCCAAATGACCCATCCGACAACATCGACGTGATATTCGTCAGGCCCAGGTCGGCAAACAGCTTGCTTGTTTCGCTCACCAACCGCCTGTGGCGTTCCACTGTGTAGACCCGGCGGGCCAGCTTGGACAGGATCGCTGCCTGATAACCTGAACCTGTCCCAATCTCGAGCACCGTGTCCCGGGGCCTCACGTTCAGGGCCTGCGTCATCAGGCCAACGACCGAGGGTTGACTGATCGTCTGACCGCAGGAAATCGGCAGCGGCATGTCCTCGTAAGCACGCCCTGCAAACAGGCCGGTGACAAAGCGACCGCGGTCCACCTGCTCCATCGCAGCCAGCACGCGCGCATCCGTGACCCCCCGTTTGCGCAGGGCAAACAGGAATTGCATTACGGTTTCAGGGTCCAGTCCGCTCATTCGACCGCCTTCAATGCCTCCAGCATGTCATGTGCAGTCAGGTCAGCGCGCATCGGCGTGACCGAGATATAGCCTTCCAGATTGACAGCCGCATCCGTTCCGGGTGCGGTCGGATTGTGCTGATAGCCACCCTTGATCCACAGGAACCGCCGCCCCGAAGGCGAACTGTGCGGTTCGACTGAAAACCGTGTGTCGCGCCGAAACCCCTGCGCCGCAATCCGCGTGCCCAGCACTTCGGCTGCCGGAACCGGGGGAAAATTCACATTATAGAACAGCCGGTAATCACCTTGTTCTGCCGGAGTTGCGTCCAGAATCCGGCGCACCAGATTTGCACCATACCGAGCGGCTGCCTCGAACGGGTCGTCAACGCCCAGGTTGCGGGGGCCAAAATATTGCGACAGAGCAATCGCCGGGACGCCCTGCAATGCCGCCTCCATCGCGCCACCGATCGTACCGGAATACAACGTGTTTTCGGCCGAGTTATTACCCCTGTTCACGCCGGACAGAACCAGATCGGGAGGGGTATCCAACATAACATCGTGAAGCCCTGCCAAAACACAGTCGGCAGGCGATCCTTCGGCGGCAAAGCGCCGCTCTCCCAGCTTGGCGACCATCATCGGATGCGTGTAGCTGATGCAATGCCCAACCCCGGACTGTTCAAACGCAGGCGCGACCACCCAGACCTCTCCATCCGGTCCGGCCAGCTCGGCCGCAATCGCCTCTAGCGTGATCAAGCCCGGGGCATTGATCCCGTCGTCATTGGTCAGAAGAATTCGCATGTGCCCGATTTACCCCCGCGTTTGGCTCTTGATAGACCCGGGCCTGCGTTGCGGCAAGCGACGTGGCCCCGCAATCTGAGGATTTCGCGCACCACTTGGGCGGAAATCGAAGGATCAGCGCCTAGTCTCGGGAAAAACGAAACACCTGTCGCGGCGGATGGTCAGCCACATGACCCGGCCCGGGTTGGGGACAAACACGTTCGGAACCGTCGCCTTTAGGATCGAACCATCATAGTCCATGCGGAACTCTACCAGACTCTCATTGCCCAGAAATCGCGCACGTTCAACGACACCACGGGCCGCGACACCATCTGTCGGCGTCGGCAGTGGCCCCTTGCCGTTGCGGTCAAAGTCCAGCTTGATGTGCTGAGGGCGAAAAACGATCTCGACATCCGTACCATTCGGAATGCCCGGTGCCAGGAACTGACCAAAGGGCGTATCCGCCAATGCACCATTCACTTGTGCGCGTAAAACATTGACATCACTGAAAAAAGCTACCGCTGCCTTGTCTGCGGGACGCGTATAGACGTTATAGGGCGCGCCCTGTTGCACGATCTTGCCACGCCGCATCAGGGCGATCTCGTCGGCCATGCGCATCGCTTCTTCCGGCTCGTGCGTGACCAACAGTACGGCGGCATCTTCTTCCTTTAGAATGGCCAGCGTTTCGTCACGGATACCATCACGTAAACGGTTGTCGAGGCCGGAAAACGGCTCGTCCATCAGCATGATGCGTGGGCGCGGCGCCAGCGCACGCGCCAACGCAACGCGTTGTTGCTCGCCACCCGATAGTTGATGCGGGAAACCGTCGATAAACCGCATCAGGTCGACTTTGCGCAACAACTCCTCGACCCGGACGCGTTTTTCGTCCTTGCTGCCCTTCAGGCCGAAGGCCACGTTATTGGCCACGCTCAGATGCGGGAACAGCGCAAAGTCCTGAAACATCAGACCGATCTCGCGCCGTTCCGGAGGCACCCGGAACACGGTGTCGCAGATCAGCTTACCATCAACGTAAATCTCACCCGAGTCCTGCATCTCGACCCCGGCGATCATGCGCAACGTGGTGGATTTCCCGCAGCCCGACGGCCCTAGAAGACAGGTCACCTTGCCTGCTTGAACGGTCAGCGAAACATCATCCACAACAACCCGGCCTTCAAACCGACGGATAATGTTGCGAATTTCCAGACGCGGCGGAATTGCGTTACCTGTCACCGATGGACCCCGTTGCCTTTCCCGATCAAATCCATCGGGCTTGAGCGGGGATAGCAACCCCGCCCCTCAGGCGCAAGGGATCAGCAACACCCGCCAGAAGCGACAGATGCACCCGTGGCCTCAAACGGGCTTTCGCCACCACAGCCTTCGAAAATGCCATAATGGGTCGAAAAATCGCCGAAAAAGTCAAAGTGACGGGCAAATCGCGTGTCTTTCAGCATCATCCAGGTGTTGCCGCAAACCGGAAACACCTTGCCAGCTTCGATAACGTGGTGGTCATCCAGAACAAATTCATGCGGTGCACTCGGCACGGTCCCCTTGTAGATCACGGCTTGCCCATAATCCTCACAGGCCGGTTCCAGTGCTGGCAGCTTGAACAGACGGTATGTCGCGGACAGGAACTTCAATGGCGCAACACGCTCTTCCAGTACGGGATTTTCGATCGTCAGTGGACGGTGCGTCACGCGGCGCGGGTCGCCGAAACCGGCCGTTCGAGCCATTGACAGGAAATCATTCCAATAAAGCGCGCCGGACAGGCACTCGCCATAAAGAACTTCGTCTTCGGCCATCGCCTGCGGAATACGGCGGTCTGCATAGACATCCGAGAAATACATCTCTCCGCCCTTTTTCAACAACCGATGCGCGCCGCGCAGAACCGCATTCTTATCCGTGGCCAGGTTGATCACGCAGTTCGAGACGATGATATCGAACGATCCGGGTTCCAGATCAAGCTCATCCAGTTTTTCGATATAGCCGTGATGGAACTCTACATTGCTGCGGGCATATCCAAATGCTTCGGCGTGATATTCCTGATGCGCGCGGGCGACGTCCAATTGTTCGGGCGTCATGTCGACCCCCACCACCCGGCCCGTCTCGCCGACCATGGCGGACAAGGCATATACATCCCGCCCGGCCCCACACCCCAGATCGAGGATCGACATGCCTTCCAGATCAAGTGGGGTAATCAGACCGCAGCCATAGTAGCGAGTCAGAACGTCGTCATGAATCTTTGAAAGGATCTTTTTGACATGACCGGGCATGTCGTCGGGCGTGCAGCACGCATTGGTCTGCAAGTCAGCACTGCTTTGCAGGACTTCACCGTAATAGTTCTGCACCGATTCATGTTTCATCGCGCTTTTCCCTCGCAAATGGTCATGTCCGAGCTAATGCAAGCGCCGGGAGTTCGCAATCCGGCGAAGGCGTTTTTGACGAAAGCGTGAGTGGTCCCGCGCGGTTTTACCCAAGCAGATCGAAGTCCACGCCCGCACGAATTTTGCCATTCACCTGAACCTCAAGCCGATGTGCGCCGGGGACCAACTTGAACGTTGTGGCGTCACCCTTCAACTTGTGGCGTTTTTCCAGCGTCAGTTTCCCGTTCTTCAAAGCCGCCTGCTTCAACTTGTGCACCTTGGCTGAGATTTTCCCGCCAGGTCTTTGAAAATGAATGACATAGTCAACCAGAACTGGCAGCTCTCCGCCCCCTTTCAAAGTGACCGAAAAGGCCAGAGCGTCCCCAATTCGAGCTTCGGAGTTCAGGTTGACCGCGACCTCGATTTCCGCGTCCGGGTCATAGCCTAACATCTTCATTGCTTCAGGATGCCCCGCTTTCACAAGTCCGCGCAGGGTGTGTGACGTCATCCAGTCCAGTTCGTCCTGAGTCTGATGACCCTGGTTGCGCCACGCCTTCAGGCGATCCAATACCAGATCCGGGTCTTTCTTGGTGATGTCGTTCAGGTGATTGGATACGGACCGGGTGACATACCGCGTCGAATCCATGTGCAAATTGTCCAGCAACGGCAGCGGGTCCTGCAAACCCAATGCGACCGCCTGCCCCCATGGCAATCGGGGGCGCGTCCCCTCGCTGACCAACCTGCGCACGTGGTAACTGTCATGAGAGCACCAATCCTGCATCCGCCGCAACACCCGGTCCGGGTCATGGTTCAGGAACGGTCGGATCGCCCACTCCATGGAAAACCTCTGTGTCAGTTCCTCCATCACGTCCAAAGCCAGATCAACATGCTCAAGGCCTATGGCCGCTACCCACTCACCGACCGGCGCAAAGATGAAATCGCCAAAATCGTCATCCGTTTTCGTTGGGTCCAAAGGCGCAGGCAAGGCGCGCAGGATCGTCGGGGCAACAGCAGGCAAGTCACCGGGCACCGCCTGTTGCAGACAAGTGGCGATCCAGATGATCCGATCCTTCAGCTCTAGATCCAGCAATCGCGACATGACCGCAGATCGGAATGCCGGGGCATCAAATTCTGCATGAGACTCGGAAAACAAACCACTGAGATAATTTACTTTCTCAGCGTTGAACATCTGATCTTTCAACGAAAACCCTTGCGCCATGGTCACATCGTCAAATTGGTTGCGCCACCATCCAGCAGAATGTTCTGACCAACGATGAACCCCGCATGTTGAGAGCACAGGAACGCGCAGGCTGCCCCGAATTCCTGCCGCGTTCCATAGCGTCGCGCGGGAATGGTTGCCGAACGGTTTGCGCGTGCGTCTTCGATCGAGATGCCTTGCTGTGAAGCCACACCGCTGTCCAGCGCATCTGCACGATCCGTCGCGTGAATGCCGGGCAGCAGGTTGTTGATGGTCACGCCATACGGTGCAACCTGGCGTGAAGTTCCCGCGACATATCCGGTCAAACCCGTGCGGGCTGCATTCGAAAGCCCCAGCACCGCAATTGGCGCGCGCACAGATTGTGAGGTGACGTTCACAACCCGGCCCCAACCTTTGTCCATCATTCCAGGAAGCAGCGCCTTCATGAACGCAATGGGGGTCAACATATTGGCATCCAGCGCCTTGATGAAATCATCACGCCCCCAATCCGACCATAAACCCGGCGGCGGGCCGCCGGCATTTGTCACAAGAATATCAACGCCCTGCGCTGCTTCGATCACCTGCGCCTGCCCTTCCGCAGTCGTCACGTCACAAGCGACTGTTTGTACCTCGACACCTTGCTCTGACCTGAGGCGTGCTGCCTCGCTCTCCAAAGCGTCCGAACCACGCGCATTCATCACAAGATTTACGCCAGCCTCAGCCAAAGCCTCGGCACAGCCCAAACCCAACCCTTTGCTGCTGGCACAGACCAGCGCGCGCTTCCCTTTTATTCCAAGGTCCATCGGATCCTCCCTGTCAGTCATTGCCGCATGTCTAGCATCGGCCAGACACGGAAGACCAGAAACGGCTTGGGGTCAGTAGAAGAACTCTTCCCGTACGATCTTGCCATCTGCGACGTGATAGACACCCACTTCACGCATATCAAAGGCTTCGCCAGTTTCCTTCACCTTACCCTGCACTTCGAAAATCACCGCAAAGCGGTCCTCGCCGTGCACAAACGGGTCGCTGACCGAAGCGCCCGAAACTTCATGCGCGCCTTCCCACCAGTCATGTTTGCCGCGGATCGCTTCACGCCCCTGCATTTCGCGCCCCATGCCTGAGTAATCGACTGCTTCGACCGAAACCGCGTCTGGCGCATACAATTTCTCAAGGTTTTCCTTGGCGCGGTCCTCACGGCAGCCGGCCACCAATTCATTGGCAATCTCTTTCAAATCCATCGAATTACTCCATTATTTGTTCACTATATGTTCTTATAGCCACAAGGCCGTGATTCGAACCAGCCCCTTTGTCTTGCCTCGGCAGGATTCCCCGCCTATACGCGCGTTCATGCTTGATACCTCGAACCAACCTGCCCTGCCGCCCGAGATTGCCCGTCGCCGGACATTCGCCATCATCTCGCACCCGGATGCGGGCAAAACGACGCTGACTGAAAAGTTCCTGCTGTACGGGGGCGCCATTCAGATGGCCGGTCAGGTGCGCGCCAAGGGCGAGGCACGGCGGACACGCTCGGACTTCATGCAGATGGAGAAAGATCGCGGCATCTCGGTTTCCGCGTCTGCAATGTCGTTCGACTATGGCAATTTCCGGTTCAATCTGGTGGACACGCCCGGCCACAGCGATTTCTCGGAAGATACCTACCGCACGCTGACGGCCGTGGATGCGGCCGTGATGGTGATCGACGGTGCGAAGGGTGTCGAAAGCCAGACGCAAAAGCTGTTCGAGGTCTGCCGCCTGCGCGACCTGCCGATCCTGACCTTCTGTAACAAGATGGACCGCGAAAGCCGCGATACGTTTGAAATCATCGACGAAATTCAGGAGATGCTGGCCATCGACGTCACCCCCGCAGCATGGCCGATTGGCGTAGGTCGTGATTTCATCGGCTGCTACGACATGTTGCGCGACCGGCTGGAGCTGATGGACCGCGCCGACCGCAACAAGGTGGCCGAAAGCATCGAAATTAACGGGCTTGATGACCCGAAACTCGCAGAACACGTACCCGAACATCTGCTGGAAAAGCTGCTGGAAGAGGTTGAGATGGCGCGCGAGTTGCTGCCTGCGCTGAACCCGCAGGCGGTGCTTGAAGGGCACATGACCCCGATTTGGTTCGGCTCGGCCATCAATTCGTTCGGCGTTAAGGAACTGATGGAAGGCATCGGCGCTTACGGCCCGCAGCCGCAGGTGCAATCAGCCGAACCCCGCCAGATTTCGCCGGATGAAAAGAAGGTCGCCGGCTTTGTTTTCAAGGTGCAGGCCAATATGGACCCCAAGCACCGTGACAGGGTGGCGTTTGTGCGCATGGCCTCCGGCCATTTCAAGCGCGGCATGAAGCTGACCCATGTTCGGTCGAAAAAGCCGATGGCAATTTCAAACCCGGTGCTGTTTCTGGCCTCTGACCGGGAACTGGCAGAAGAGGCCTGGGCCGGAGATATCATCGGCATTCCCAACCACGGCCAGCTGCGCATCGGTGACACGCTGACCGAAGGCGAGGCGCTGCGCGTCACCGGCATCCCCTCTTTCGCGCCGGAACTGCTGCAAGGCGTCCGCGCGGGTGATCCGATGAAGGCCAAGCATCTGGAAAAGGCCCTGATGCAGTTTGCAGAAGAAGGCGCGGCAAAGGTGTTCAAACCTTCGATTGGCTCGGGCTTTATCGTCGGCGTTGTCGGTGCGTTGCAATTCGAAGTGCTCGCCAGCCGGATCGAGATGGAATACGGCCTGCCCGTGCGTTTCGAGGCGTCTCAGTTTACCTCGGCCCGCTGGGTCAGCGGTGACAAGGCCGAGGTCGAAAAGTTTGTGAATGCAAACAAGCAGCACATCGCGCACGACCATGACGGCGACATTGTCTATCTGACCCGGCTGCAATGGGACATCGACCGGGTGGTTCGGGACTATCCCGCCCTGAACCTGACTGCCACCAAAGAGATGATGGTGTGATCCAACTCACTGATTGCACAGCCGAGTCTGCCTGTGCAATTCTGCGCGCATGAGCAAGAATGAACTGACTTTCCCCGGCGGTCTGCCCGACATGCTGGACAGGTATGAAAACCGGCGCAGCCCGTTTCAGTTCGGCACCACCTCGTTGCCTGACCTTGACATCGACCTCATTGAACTGGCCGGTCGTACATTGCCCGAAAGTGCGACTGTGCCCCCGCCAAAGCCTAATACAAGCTGGGATCGCAAGCGCGCTCAGATAGCGCGGGAATTTGTCGGAAATTCTGAACTTGCTTTCCTGAATGCCCAGTTGATCTCGAACCTGCGAAAGCGGTCCTTCCCGCGCCACGCCCCGCTTCTGTTTTGCCGCCTTTGGGACGAACAGCCGGACCACCTTCTGTCCACGCTTGATCTGCGGTGGCTGGTCTCGTCGGTTCAGACCTTTGCGGACCACGGCCAAACTGCAACCCAGCGCGAGGTTGGTCATGCGTTGCGCATGTTGTTCGGCATGATGAAGCTTTATGAGTTCGAGAGGCGCTTTTCGCAGCTGCCCCCGGAAACACCATTTCCGTATCAAAAATTGAAACACGTCCCGCTGCCCTATCAGATGAAAGGGTTTTCCCTTGGAAGTGGCGGACTGGACGTCAATCTGATTGCTCCGGTCTGGACCAAAGCCCTAAGCGACACCACCATCGCGCCGCTGGTCGATCACTTGATGACCGAGCTCAACAGTGATCCCGGCGGTGTCTTTCGCCGCCTGAAACTCATGCGCGAAGCGCGCGCGCAGCGCACATGACCACATGGGGTGTCGTGTCGATGGTCAGGGGACCGACCGAAGACGTCCTTCGGTTCGTAGCCTATCACCTCGATCTGGGTGCCGAGACCATCTATATCTATCTGGATGAGCCGAACCAGCGCACGTTCGAGGCGCTGAAGGCGCATCCCAGTGTTTGCGTACAGGTTTGCGATGATGCTTATTGGCAAAAACTAAAACGCACGCGACCGGACAAGCACCAGGTTCGCCAATCGGTCAACGCCACATACGCCTATCGTGACACGCATCTGGATTGGCTGGCCCATATCGATGTTGACGAGTTTTTGTGGTCGCCGACCCCAATCTCGGATGTGTTGCGCGAAGTCCCGGACAAGGTTCACGCCGCCCGTGTCCGCCCGATCGAGGCGCTGGCAGGCGGCGGCGACCTGTACAAGGCGCATGTGCCGCAAAGCCCGGCCCGTACAGAGTTGATTGAGATGCTTTATTCCAACTATGGGGCCTTCGTCCTTGGCGGGTTCCTCAGCCATGTACAGGGCAAGTTGTTTGCGCGCACGGGATTGAAACGTCTGAGTTTTCGTATCCACAACCTGTTTCAGAACGGGAAATTGCTGCCGTGCAAATACGAGCTTGCGCAGGTCGATCTATGCCACCGCCATGCGCCGGACTGGGACCACTGGATCGCACATTATCCGTTCCGCATGGATCGCGGCTCGTATCAGGCAGGTATGGCCCCGAATGCCCCGCGCGAGATGGGGGGGCTGAACAAGAATGAATTGCTCAGTTGGATTGAAAGCGAACACGGCGAGGGTGGGCTGCGCGCGTTCTTCAACGAAATGAGCGGCGCTGACCCAGATGTCCGCGCCCGGCTGGAGCAGAATGGGCTAATCCGCCACCGCGTGTTGAATCTGGACGGGAAATTGGCGAAACACTTTCCCGGAAGCTGCTGAATTGTTGCGCAAAACTCGAACCTGTCTCAATGATACCCGGATGCAGCGGTCTTCATTTGACCCCGACCAACGTTTTTGTTATGTCCGCGTCCAAGCCGAAATGTCGCATCATGCGCATGGCCATCCGGGCCCGGCACATCTTATACGCGCGGGCCAGGTCAAGTGTCCGCATTCAACCGGACTTACATGACAAAGTTTAGCGAACTGAACCTGAACCCGAAGGTCCTCAAAGCCATTGAGGAAGCCGGATACGAAACCCCAACTCCGATCCAGGCAGGTGCGATTCCGCCCGCATTGGAAGGGCGAGATGTTTTGGGCATCGCCCAGACAGGCACGGGTAAAACCGCCAGCTTCACTCTGCCGATGATCACACTGCTGGCCCGTGGCCGCGCGCGTGCGCGTATGCCACGTTCGTTGGTACTGTGCCCGACGCGGGAACTGGCCGCACAGGTGGCCGAGAATTTTGACACCTATACCAAACACCTGAAACTGACCAAAGCGCTGTTGATCGGCGGTGTCAGCTTCAAAGAGCAAGAAGCCCTTATCGACCGCGGTGTCGACGTTCTGATCGCCACGCCGGGCCGTTTGCTGGATCATTTCGAGCGCGGCAAGCTGTTGCTGACCGGCGTGCAGATCATGGTGGTGGATGAGGCAGACCGCATGCTCGACATGGGGTTCATCCCCGATATCGAACGCATCTTCTCACTGACACCTTTCACCCGTCAGACCCTGTTCTTCTCGGCCACCATGGCGTCCGAGATCGAACGGATCACCGACACGTTCCTGTCGGCCCCTGCCCGGATCGAAGTGGCCCGCCAGGCCACCGCGTCCGAGACCATCGAACAGGGCGTCGTCATGTTCAAAAGTGGGCGTCGGGACCGCGAGGCCAGCAACAAACGCAAGGTTCTGCGCGCGCTGATCGATGCCGAAGGTGACAAATGCACCAACGCAATCATCTTCTGTAACCGCAAGACGGATGTCGACATCTGCGCAAAGTCATTGAAAAAACACGGTTACAACGCTGCCGCCATCCATGGTGATCTGGACCAGTCGCAGCGGATGAAAACACTGGACGGTTTCCGTGACGGATCATTGCGCCTGCTGGTGGCATCGGACGTCGCGGCGCGCGGTCTGGACATCCCGTCGGTCAGCCACGTGTTCAACTTCGACGTCCCCGGCCACCCCGAGGATTATGTACACCGCATTGGCCGCACCGGTCGCGCCGGGCGTGAAGGCAAGGCCATCACAATCTGTTCGGGACGCGACGAAAAAGCACTGGTTGCGATCGAAAAGCTGATCCAGAAAGACATCCCGCGCATAGACAACCCGGTTCAGGAAGACCCTAGACCCGAACAGCCAAAGCCGGAGAAAAAGACCAAAGCCCCCGAAAGCCCGAAAGAGGGCAAAAAGGTTCGCGAGCCTAAAGGGCGCAGTCGTGGACGCAAGGAAGACACCGGCCCGGCCGTCGTGGGCATGGGAGATCACCTACCCAGTTTCATCGCGCTCAGCTTTGACGAACGTCGCGCCAGCTAGATTGCCAGCACAAGTGCTAAAATCGAAAACCCAAGCAACATCATCCCGGCGATTTCGCGCCGGGTGATTGTTTCTCGGAAGAACAGGATCGACGCCATCAGGCTAAAGATCAGCTCTACCTGCCCCAGCGCTTTGACATAAGCCGCATTCTGCAAGGTGAAGGCCCAGAACCAGCAAAACGAGCCACCGAGGCTGGTCAGGCCGACAAATACCCCGGTCTTTCGCGTTTGCCAGACTGCATGCAGTTCGGCCCGGTCGCGCCACAGCAGCCATATCCCCATGCTGGTAAACTGGAATGTCACCACCGCTGCCAATGTTACCAGCGCCCGGAACCACGCATCGATATCGCCCAGTTGCAGCGAAGCCCCACGATAGCTGACGGCGGAAAACGCAAACAAGACACCCGATCCAAGCCCCAATTGCGAGGCCCGATTGGTCAGATGGCGCCACCAGGGTCCGTCCCCACCGGGTGTTTTTGACAACAAAAGCACAGCCATCAACCCCAACAGGATCGCGATCAACGCACCGCGCGAAACACTGTCCCCCAGGATCAGGAAGCCAACTATCGCAGTCTGGATCACTTCGGTTTTCTTGAAGGTAATTCCAACGGCAAAATTACGTTGTTTGAACAACGCCACCACGCAGATCGTGGCAAGGATTTGCGCTGTCCCGCCGATGACCGCATAAAGCCAGAACAAGCTGCCAAGCCGAGGCATACTCGCCCCAGTTATCTGCAACGCAACATATAGCCCGACAACGGCCAAAGGCATGGAATAGGCAAACCGCGCAAAAGTTGCACCTGCAGCGGATAGTTTCACGTTGGCCAGCGACTTTTGCAGCATGAAACGCACAGTCTGGAAACTGGCGGCAGCAATTGTGACAGGGATCCAGAGACTCATGCCACCCGTTGTGTCGTCAAATCAAGGCTTTGGCCAGAGCGGATGTGGCACAGGGTCTTTTGCGCGAAAGAAATACTGCCGGAAAATCTGTGCATAGGACCGGTAAACATAAGCCTCATTGCAAGCCAAATACCTGTCCTTTCCGTCGCGGTACAACGATGGCAGGCGATACCATGGTGCAGCCGGATTCATATGATGAACGACGTGCAGGTTATTGTTCAGAAACAGGAAAGCCAAAGGCCCGCGATCTTCGATGATTACCGTGCGGGCGCGGGATCTTTCATGTGCACGATGTTCCAGAAACGTGCGAATCTTCAAAAGCGACAACCCCAGATAGGCCGCGATCAGATAGGCCCAAACCGGCATGGCCGATTGCGCAACAACCCACAGCACCACTACCGCGCAGGGCAGATGCACAGCCCATGCCAGCAGGATCGCCCTGTCCCCGCGCATCAATCCGCGCCATTCGTCCCGCATAAACAGAACCTGACCAAGGACGGGTCCCAGCACCATCCGCCCCAACAGCGTGTTGTTCAGGCTCAGGATCATCTGCGCCAGCCGCGGCAACCCCGACCAGATATGAGGATCCAGATAATTCGATTCCGGGTCGTCATAGGGGTCCGTCAAAGTGGCATCCTGATGATGCGCCAGATGCAGGTCCCGAAAGCGGTTATACGGAATGGCCAATGTCAACGGCAGTGCCATCAACGCCTCGTTCAGCCATTTGGCACGAAAAGGGTGCCCATGCAGGGCCTCATGCGTCAGTGACGAATGCAAAGCCGAAACAACACCCAGAGCAGGGACAGCCACCCACAAGGATGTGTTTGCCAGCCAGTACAGACCGGTAAGCCACGCGGCATAACACAAGACTATCAGGAAAAACGTACCCCATTCAGGCGATTTGGGTGTAGTGGGATCAGCCATTGCGTCCCCACGAAATGTTCGCCCAGATTCTTTCGTAAATCACGTACATCGTCAGGCCGATGGCCGTGTTCACCAGCGCCAGCGCCCCTCCTACAGCGGCCGAGCCTGTTGCGATCAAGCCCACCACTGTCATGATCGCCAACCCCATCACATTCCAAACGATTGCTTTCACGACTGATCTTCGCCGCGTTTCCATTCCGAACCCCGTTCTTTTTCTTACTCAAAAGCGTTACATTCGGACCCCGGTATTGGAAATTCTGAATATGATTAACAAAATTCATCAAATGTGATAAAAAACACGACATGCAGGAAAATATCGACAAGCGCGACCGAGCCGCCCAGTTTCGTCTCCGCCTCGCCCGTGCAATGGAAGAGCGCCATGTCAGCCAAAGTGCCCTTGCGCGCAATATTGGCGTTGACCGCTCGACCGTTTCCCAACTGTTGACAGATCATGGCGCGCGGTTGCCCAACGCGCATGTCGTTGGCGGATGCGCAGCGGCACTTGGCGTGTCGGCTGACTGGTTGCTGAGCCTTTCTGACAGGCCGGAAAGCGCGGCCGAGCTTCTGGCTAGCTCGCTGACCTTTACCGAGGCCCCCCGCGCCCTTGTCGATGAACGTATCTTCGAGTGGCATCAGGAGGCCGCCGGGTACAAGATCCGCTATGTCCCGGCCACCCTGCCCGACATGCTGAAGACGCGTGCGATACTGGAATGGGAATACGCCCCGCATCTGGGTCGGACCGCTGATCAAGCCATCGGCGCGTCGGCGGATCGTCTGGCATGGATGCGCAGCGCCCAGTCGGACTATGAGATCGCTATGCCGTTATTCGAAATCGAAAGCTTTGCATACGCGACCGGGTATTATCAGGGTCTCAGCCCCGAAGTTCGGCTGGAACAGATCGATCACCTGTTGGCGCTGTGCGAACAGCTCTATCCGCGGATGCGCATCTATCTGTTTGACGCAAAACGGCTTTATTCGGCACCGGTGACGATTTTCGGCCCGCTGCTTTGTGTCTTCTACGCAGGAAGTCACTATATGGCCTTCCGCGACCGGGACCGGATCGAGACGTTCTCACGCCATTTCGACACGCTGGTACGTGAGGCCGACGTGGCAGCCCGTGACTTTCCAAACCATCTGCGTCGCCTCAGAACGGCGGTTTCCCGCGACGGGTGATGCAGCAACGCTCAACCTGTGCTATTTTACTTTGGCGCGAACCATAAGGCATTCCGAACACAGACGGAGGAGCACAGGAATGGACGCAATTCAAACCGCTCAATACGCACGTGCACTTTTTGACGCCCATGGAGACCAAGCCGAAGCCGAAGCCGCGAAAAAAATGCGCGACTGCGAAGCTGCCGGAAACCGACAAGAAGCCCAGGACTGGCAGGCAGTCCGTCAGACCATCCGCCAGATCCGTGGCCCAAATCAGGGCTGAGTTACAGTTTCGGGTCCGGGTTGACCGTGTGACCATCCACCGCGATCACCTGACCTGAAACCAGACGCGCCGCATCTGAGGCAAGGAAGACTGCCATATTGGCGATATCCTGCGCTTCAACAAAGCGCCCCATTGAGGTGCCCGAGGCATAGCCCTGATAGACCTCGTCACGGGTCATGCCCTTGGCTGCGGCCTCGCGGGTCAGGACACCTTCCATCCGAGGGCCTTCAACTGCGCCCGGACAAATGGCATTGGCGCGGATGCCATAGGGCCCCAACTCCATGGCCAGCGTCTTCATCAACCCGATGACAGCCCATTTTGCCGACGCATAGGGAGCGCGAAACGGGTAGCCATACTGCCCGGCTGTCGACGAGGTCAGAATGATACTGCCCGCCCGCGCCGATTTCATCAGCGGCGCTGCATGTTTCGCCGCCAGAAAAGCACCATCCAGATTGACCGCGACACAGGCACGCCAGGCATCCAGATCGATATCCTCAATAGCATCGGTCGGACCAGCAATACCTGCATTGGCACAAAGCACATCCAACCCTCCCGTCGATTGGACGGCGTCAAATACCGCGCGCATGTCAGCTTCGTCCGCAACATCCGCTCGGTGCCTGGTCCAATGTTCGGGCAAAGAATCCAACGCCGCCTGATCGATATCCGTGACCCGGACGTCATAGCCGACAGCGTCAAACGCCTCGGCCATGGCCCGGCCGACGCCTGACGCGCCAGCCGTCACCAGAACCCGGCGCGTCATGAAGGCTTCCTGATCGCCGCGCCTGCGCCTTCGGGGTAAGGCAACCCGGCCTGAGCCTCGGCAACCCGCGCCATCGCCGCCTCAATCTCAGCAGATGGCGGGCTGGGGCGGCGGGTTTTCAGACTGACATGCAGCAGAAAACTTTCGCCGGTGGCCAGCAGCTTGTCGCCCTCATACATGCTGTGGAACACATGCAGCTTCTTCCCCTGCCCCAACAGCATCTGCGTGCGCACGTCGATTTTGGCACCAGCATGAGCTTCATCCACATAGCGAATGTGGTTCTCCGCCGTGAAATAGCTGCCACCCGAGGCGATGTAATCCGCATCGCATCCGATGATTTCCATGAACCGATCGGTGGCGGCGGCAAAGGCCTCCAGATATTTCGCTTCGTTCATGTGGCCGTTGTAATCCGTCCAGTCCAGCGGAACGGCACGCGACAGGGTCAGGATGGGCTGGCTCAGATCCGCTTGATCCAGCGTCGGCAACGCAACGGGTTTCAACCGTGCGTCATGTTGGTTCAGCACCGCCCCCGCGCCGTAATTCTGCGCCTTGAGGGCCCGCATCATACCAACAAGGTTGTTATCGCGAATGCGTTCCAATTCTCGGATCGAATGCATCCCGGATTGTGCGTCAGATTGATTGGCGATCAAATCGACCAGTTCGTCAGTGAACTCAGGAACATCCATCAACTTGGTCCACGGCCATTTCAAAGCAGGCCCGAACTGCGCCATGAAATGGCGCATCCCCGCCTCGCCCCCGGCCACGCGGTAGGTTTCGAACAGACCCATCTGCGCCCAGCGGATGCCGAACCCCATACGGATGGCCTCGTCAATCTCTTCGGTTGTCGCGATCCCATCCTTGACCAGCCAAAGCGCCTCGCGCCAGACAGCTTCCAGGAACCGGTCGGCGATATGCGCATCGATCTCTTTCCGGACATGCAACGGGAAGAACCCAAGCGATTTCAACAGCTCCTGCGCCTGTTTGATCATCTCGGGCGGGTTCTTGTCTGTTGGTACAAGCTCGATCAAAGGCAACAGGTAAACCGGGTTGAAGGGGTGCGTCACCACGATCTGCTCGGGGCGCAGCGCTCCGTCCTGAAGTTCGGACGGCTTGAACCCGCTGGTCGAGGATCCAATGATCGCGCCTGGATCGCAAGCCTCCTGCAAGCCTTTGTAAACCTTCAGTTTCAAATCCAGACGTTCCGGCACGCTCTCCTGAATCCAAGTCGCACCCTTAACCGCTTCGGCCATTTCGCTGTGAAAGCTCAGCACACCCTCGGCTGGCAACGGAACATCACTCAGCCCCGGCAAGGACCTCCTTGCATTGTCCAGCACCTCGCCAATCTTACGTTCCGCCTCGGGGTCAGGGTCAAACACCCGCACATCCCAGCCATTGAGCAGGAACCGCGCAGCCCATCCACCGCCGATAACTCCGCCCCCAATAATTGCTGCCGTTTTCATGATTTCCCACCTACTGGCTGCGCATGATTCATCTTTTTAGAAATACTCCGGGGGCTTGGGGGCTGGCCCCCAAACTCCGCGTGCCCATTATTTTGCAACCGGTGCCTGCTTGGTCAGCCCCAGCTTCGCACGGACTTCGTCAGGGCCTATCACGCGCGCGCCCATATTCTCGATGATGGATCCCGCACGTTCCACCAGTTGCCAGTTCTCGGCCATTACGCCCTTATCCAGCCACAGGTTGTCCTCAAGCCCCACGCGCACGTTGCCGCCTGCCAGAACCGAAGCCGCGACAAACGGCATCTCGTTCCGTCCCAGCGAAAACGCACTGAAGGTCCAGTCATCCGGCACGTTGTTCACCATTGCCATAAAGGTATTCAGATCATCCGGCGCGCCCCACGGCACCCCCATACACAGCTGAACCAGAGCGTTGGGCGCCAGAATCCCTTCCTTCACCAGTTGCTTTGCAAACCACAGGTGGCCGGTGTCAAAGGCTTCGATTTCAGGCTTCACACCCAGATCGGTCATCATCTTGCCCATTGCGCGCAGCGCACCGGGCGTATTCGTCATAACATAATCGGCCTCGGCAAAGTTCATTGTGCCGCAGTCCAAGGTGCATATCTCGGGCAAACACTCGGCAATATGCGCCACACGTTCCGAAGCGCCAACCATGTCGGTGCCCTCGGCCACAGGAAACGGGTTTTCAACACCGCCAAACACGATATCGCCACCCATCCCTGCGGTCAGATTCAAAACGGCGTCCACATCAGCGTCACGGATGCGGTCTGTCACCTCACGGTACAAATCCAGCCTGCGGCTTGGCGCTCCAGTCTCGGGGTCGCGCACATGGCAGTGAACCACTGCCGCCCCGGCCTTGGCTGCAGCGATTGCGCTGTCGGCGATCTGCTGTGGTGACCGCGGCACATGCGGGCTGCGGTCCTGCGTTCCACCCGAGCCGGTTACGGCACAGGTGATAAAGACTTCGCGGTTCATTTCCAAAGGCATGGTGTTTTCCCCAGCTTATACCGGCTTGTGCCAAGGGTTTTCCCCAGGCTTTTCCCCGGATTCCGATTTGCGTTCTGACCCGACTCTGGCGCAGCTTTGGAAAACCCACTTGGCAATATGCGAATCAAACTTGATGAAATCCGCAAAAAACATACTGCAACCGGAACACCGCGCCCTGAAAACAGCGGTGCTTGTGCTGGACGAATGCAACACGCTCAGCTTTGCCTCTGCGGTGGATCCGATGCGGGCCGCGAACCGTCTGGCAGACCGCCCGGCCTTTGACTGGGACTATGTGACCGCGACGCCAGAACCCGCAATGCTGACAAGTGCGTTGCAAGTGCCCGGTATTCCACTGGCCCGGCTGCAATCCTGCGACCTGATGATCGTGGTCGCCGGGTTCCAACTGGCCCGCCACGCCACCCCCAGCCTTCTGGCTGGTCTGCGCCGCATCGCCGGCACCGGCGCAACGATGGCAGGCATTGATGGCGGTCCCTGGCTTCTGGCCGAAGCCGGGCTACTGGACGGCCACCTGGCAACAACCCATTGGGAAGACCTCGAAAATTTCGCCACCCGGTTTCCCGAAGTTGATGTGCGCACCGACCGCTTCACCGTTTCGGGCAACCGCCTGACTTCGGGTGGCGCAATTCCGGCTGTCGAGATGATGCTGCACATCATCACCGCCCGTCACGGCGCGAGTTTCGCTGCGCGTGTTGCGGGCCTGTTCCTTTACGATGGCGCTCCGGACCCTGGAAAACCGCAAAGCCGCACAGGCGCGCCACATCGCCACACAGCACTGACCGCAAAGGCCAACTCAATGATGCAGGCGTCACTGGATGATCCCCTGCCGCTGGCCTATATCGCAGATCGCCTAGGCACCAGCCCGCGGACGCTGCAACAACAATTCCGCCTGCGCCTGAACACGACGCCGCAGGACCACTATCTGCAACTGCGCCTGGCCGAGGCCCGTCGTCTGGTCACCGACACTGATATGCCATTGATGGATGTGGCGCTCGCCACCGGCTTTGCCTCACAATCCAGCTTTGCCCGCGCTTTCCGCACCGCCCACGGTCAATCGGCCCGCGACCTGAGACACGAACGCGCGCATCCCACCCATCACTGACCGAATCCACCTTCATCTGGCCAAAAATATCCCGGGGGCGTCGCCAAAGGCGACGGGGGCAGAGCCCCTAAAACGGCATCGGGTGCGCCCGATGCGCCCTGCTGATCTCGGCCAACACATCCTTGGGTAATTCAAGATCCACGCCCGCCAGAATATGATCCAGCTGTGCAACGGTCGTGGCCCCGAAGATTGCCGACATCATGAACGGGCGCGTCCGGCACCACGCCAGTGCCATATGCACCGGATCCAGACCATGCCGCGCGGCGATGTCCAGATAAGCTGCAACCGCCTCGAAAACACGACCGGATTTCCGGCCTCCCATCTCGGGCACAAAGGACATACGCGATCCGTCGGGGACGCAGTCATTTTGATACTTCCCGGTCAAAAATCCTGCCGCCAAAGGGGAAAACGCCATCAGCCCAACATCTTCATGCACACTCAACTCACCCAGGTCGGTGTCGAAATGGCGGCACAGCAATGAATATTCGTTCTGCACCGATGCCACGCGCGGCGCCCCCATCTGTTTGGCCAGCCGCAGCCATTGCGCGGTTCCCCAAGCGCTTTCATTAGACAGGCCAAAGGCACGGATATTGCCCTTGTCCACCTGAGCCTGCAATGCCTCAAGGCATTCCTGCATGTTGCTCAGCACTTCGTCCGTGTTTTCGCCAGACGGCGCATAATCCCAGTTCTGCCGAAACATATAGCTGCCCCGATTGGGCCAGTGGAACTGATAGAGGTCGATGTACCCGGTCTGCAAACGTCGCAAAGACCCCTCAACTGCTTCGGGTATTGTGCGGGCAGTGATCGGCGCACCATCACGGACAAAAGACAGCCCCGCGCCGGAATGCTTGGTCGCCAAAACATAATCTCCCCGGCGGGTAGGATTGGCGGCATTCCAGTTTCCCAAAATCTCTTCGGTGCGCCCGATCGTTTCTTTCGCTACAGGGTTCACCGGATACATTTCGGCCGCATCGACAAAGTTGATCCCCGCGTCCAACGCCATATCCATCTGACGGTGCGCATCCGTTTCAGACGTTTGAGAGCCAAATGTCATCGTGCCAAGGCACAGATCGCTCACGATAATTCCGGTACGGCCCAAAGGCTTTTTCTGCATTGTCGTATCTCCTGAAAAATGCGGGCCGGTCAGGCTTCAGCCTTTTTTTCCCACCGCCCGGACTCCTCCGACCAGTATTGTGCGGAACATCCGGCATCCGTCAGCGCTTTCCACTGCCCGCGCGCCTGTTGTACAGCCATGTCGTCATTGCCATCGAACAGGATACAAACCCGTTCCAACGCGGCGACTTCTTCTGCTTCGACCGGCGCGCCATCCACAGCCATGATACAGGTCGCACCATTTCCCGCCACGGCGCTGGTGGTCAGCAGGATCGGCTGGTCCGCGTCGTGCGGGCCGCCAGCGCGACCATGCGGCAAGAATCCCTCCTCGGGGCCCAGCCACAGCTTTTCATCCAGCCAGTCCATCCGCGCAGGGTCAGTACCCCGCACGGCTATCCGCCACCCGGCTTGCCGCGCCTTGTCCAGCAGCACGGGCAAGGTGTGCTCCAGCGGCTGGCGGGTCAGGTGGTAGAAATAGACAGCGCCCATATGCTTACTCGAAATTGTCCTGCACAAACCGGCTCAATGCGCGCACGCCCCAGCCGGTGGCACCTTTGGGCGCATAAGAGGTCTCTTCAGCCACCGAGGCGACGCCCGCGATGTCCAGGTGAATCCACGGCGTTTCCTCTTTCACGAACCGCTGGAGGAACTGCGCGGCGGTGACTGAACCGGCGGGGCGACCGCCCACGTTCTTCATGTCGGCAATGCGCGATTTCAGCAACTTGTCATAGGCGTCGCCCAATGGCATCCGCCAAGCGCCTTCATCCTCGGCCTTGGCAGATTTCAGGAAGGCATCACAAAACGTGTCATTGTTCGAAAAGACACCAGCGTTTTCATGGCCCAACCCGATGATGATCGCACCGGTCAAAGTTGCCAGGTCAATCATACCGACCGGCTTGAATCGTTCCTGCGCGTACCACATCACGTCACACAGAACCAGGCGGCCCTCGGCGTCGGTGTTGATGATCTCGACCGTATCGCCCTTCATCGACCTGACCACATCACCCGGACGGGTGGCGTTACCTGATGGCATATTCTCGACAAGACCGACCAGCGCCACGACATTGGCTTTTGCCTTGCGCTTGGCCAGCGCGCGCATGGTGCCCGCAACAACGCCGGCGCCGCCCATGTCCATGGTCATCTCTTCCATGCCAGCAGCGGGTTTGAGCGAGATACCACCCGTGTCGAACACCACGCCCTTTCCGACCAGTGCCAAAGGCGCGTCATCCTTGGCCCCGCCATTCCACTGCATCACCACCACTTTCGAAGGGCTGTCCGAGCCCTGCCCGACGCTTAGCAATGTGCGCATTCCCAACTCGGCCAGCTTGTCTTCGTCCAGTACTTCGACCTCAAGACCCAGCTCCTGCATCTCAACCAGGCGGTCCGCGAATTCGGTGGTGGTCAAAACATTTGCTGGTTCATTGGTCAGATCGCGCGTCATCCGAACGCCATCAGCAATTGCATAGAGAGGTGCAAAATCTGCCTCGGCCTCCGCAGGCTTTGCGTGGCTGATTGTCACTGTGCCCGCCTTCTGGCTTTCCTTGGTTTTATGCGCGTCGAACTCATAGCTGCGCAGAACAATCCCCAGTGCCAGATCCTTGGCCCGCGCCTGATTGCCCACCATCACCAGCATGTCCTTGCCGCCGGCCAGCTTAGCCAGCGCCGCCCCTGCCTTGCGGGCTTCGCCGGCCTCGGGGCGACGTGGCAAAACCAGAACATCCAGCGCCTCCGCCGCCATCCCTGTGGGCCATGCCATCGAGACGACATCACCTGTCTTCGACTTTCTGAAACTCTCGCTTTCAACAAGCCGCGCCAAGCCGCCCTTCGTCAGACGGTTTGCCCGGCGGGCTGCCGGGCTCATCTTACCGTCATCCGGAATGATGATGGCGACGCGCCCCCCGGCCTGCGCCATAGCCTCAAGGTCAAATTCCTGAAAACGGATCGGTATCAGACTGCTCATTGTACACTCCTCGAATTCTGTTCCCCAAGACCTAGCCCGCGGGGCACGCATTGACCAGATAGCAGTTTTCCCCGCCTTTCAATTGCATTAAGGTCCCGAAAAAATGACCGGCAGGCTCGGGGGAGAAAAACGTGGTACGACAGGGCAGGCATACGCTGTCGCGCGCAGCATTGCGCAGGCGCGATATCGGCCCGAACCCTCGCGCTACAGGCGCAATGGGTTCGCGCCCATGATCCTGGACCGTTATTTCGCTCGCCGGTTTCTGCAAAGCTTCATGGTCATCGGAGGTATTTTTCTGACCTTGATGATTCTCATCGATCTGATCGAACAGATTCGCCGCTTTGACGATTTCGACCTGTCTTTTGCCCAGCTGCTGCACCTCACACTGCTGAATACACCAGCCGCCATCAGCGAAATGCTGCCTCTGCTGGTGATCCTGTCCACCATTGCGCTGTTCGTCGGGCTGGCACGTACGTCCGAACTTGTGGTGACCCGTGCAACTGGCCGCTCGGGCATCCGCGCCTTGGTTGCGCCTGTCCTGTTGTCGCTGATCATCGGCACGCTGGCAGTCGCACTGCTGAACCCTATTGCAGCAGCCACATCCGAAGAATTCCGGCGCTTGTCGGATTCCTACCGAAACAACGGCAGTTCGGCCCTTTCGATCAGCAGCGAGGGCCTTTGGCTGCGCCAGTCTGCCGAGAATGGGCAGGCTGTCATCCACGCCCGGGCAACGTCGAACCAAGACAAGCTGCGGCTGGACGGAGTTACCGTCATCACTTTTGGGCGGGATGGCAAACCGACCCAGCAAATTGTTGCGGACCGGGCAGAGTTGGAAGGCGGGAACTGGGTTCTTTCCAAAGCAAAGGTATGGGCTTTGCAGGACGGGCAAAACCCCGAATCCAACTCGGTTGCACACGAGCGTCTGGAGCTGCCAACCTCACTGACTCGGCAGCGGATCATGGACACTTTGGGGCAACAGGATTCGGTTTCGGTATACGACCTGCCCCAGTTGATCAGCGACCTGCGCGAGGCGGGATTCTCGACCAAGCAATATGAGGTCTGGCTGCAGGTACAGCTGGCCCGGCCTTTCTTTCTGATCTCGATGGTTCTGATCGGGGCCGCGTTCACCATGCGCCACGTTCGGTTCGGCGGCACAGGGATCGCCGTCCTGACAGCCGTCCTGCTTGGATTTGCCATCTATTTCGTGCGCAATTTCGCGCAAATCCTCGGGGAAAACGGACAATTGCCCATCTATATCGCTGCCTGGGCACCGCCCTTTGCCGCAATTCTGTTGTCTCTTGGTCTGCTACTGCATGCGGAGGACGGCTGATGCGGCATATCGTTCCTGTGTTGCTTACCAGTGCACTCGCTTTATCCATTCCGACGGGACTTGCGGCACAGACCTCTCAAGGCCAACCACAGCCACAGGGCGCACAAGCGCAGCAAGAGCCTGCCTTGCTGGTGGCCGACAAGGTATTCATCACGCCTGAGCGCAAACTTGTGGCTGAAGGCAATGTCGAGGCCTTTCAGGGCGACACCAAATTGTCCGCCCATCGTATCACATATGACCGCGAGACTGGCGAGCTGACACTGGAAGGCCCAATTCGTATCGATCAGGGTGGTCAGACCACCCTGCTGGCGGATTCAGGGCAACTGGACAGCGGAATTCAGAACGGGCTGCTGGTTGGTGCGCGCATGGTTTTTGAACAGCAGGTACAGATCGCCTCGGTTCAGGCGAAACGGGCCGCAGGCCGTTATACACAATTCAGCAAGGTTTCAGCCACATCCTGTCATGTCTGCAACGACGGCAGGCCGCCTCTTTGGCAAATCCGGGCGCGCAAAGTCACGCATGATCAACTGGAACGGCAACTATATTTCGAAGGCGCGCAGCTTCGGGTGTTGGATTATCCGGTATTCTACTTTCCTTATCTGCGCCTGCCCGACCCAACGCTCGAGAGGGCAACCGGATTTCTGGTTCCTTCGATCCGCAGCACCTCGCAATTGGGCACTGGGGTTCAGGTCCCCTATTTCTTCAAGCTTGGCGATCACAAGGACCTGACACTTACGCCTTACGTCTCAGCAAAAACGACTACTCTGGGATACCGCTATCGTCAGGCCTTCGTAAACGGACGTATTCAGGTGGATGGCGCGTATACACGGGATGATGTGCAACCCGACCAGGATCGCGGCTACCTGTTTGCCAAAGGCTGGTTCAATCTGAAAAACGATTTCCGGCTGACCTTCAATCTGGAAACCACATCCGACGATGCCTACCTGGCTGACTATGGCTTGCCGGATCTGGACCGTTTGCGCAGCGAAATCGCGCTGGAGCGGATCAAACGCGACAGCGCGTTCAAAACCGGCGTGATCTACTACAAAACGCTAAGGGACAGCGAAAATCAGGACGAGATTCCGTCTCGCGTCTTCGATCTCAACTATGAAAAACGCTATTTTCCCAGCACGCTAGGTGGCGAGGTTCGGCTGGCTTTCATCGGTCATGCGCACGAACGTACCAGCGATACAGATGTTGTTGGTCGCGACATTGCACGGGCCACCTTCGATGCCGAATGGCTGCGCAGCTGGACTTTCTCATCGGGGCTGCGGGTCGATACCACGCTGGGGGCGTCGGTTGACACTTTCAACATTCGCCACGACAGCAACTACCCCAACAATGTGACCCGATCTACGCCGCGCGCGGCTTTGACTCTCCGATATCCAATGACCCGGCGCGAGGAATCGGGGGCTGTTCAGTTCCTCGAACCGATCGCGCAGTTCGGATGGACACATGTATCGGATACCGATGTTCCGAATGATGAAAGCACGTTTCAGGAATTCGATCAGGGCAACCTTCTGTCCCTCTCGCGGTTTCCTGCTGAAGATCAGCGCGAGAACAGCGCCACAGGTGTTGTTGGCCTGAACTGGGCCCGGTATGGCGCGGGTGGTTGGCAGGCCCAGGCGACTGTGGGCCAAGTGTTTCGGGCCGACGCCGATCCAAACTTCACGCTGACATCGGGCTTGCAGGGCACATCATCGGATTTGCTGGTAGCCGGGCAGATCAGCACGGCCAATGGCTGGTCACTTGCCGGGCGCGGTCTGATAGACGGGGATTTGAGTTTTGTCAAAGCCGAGCTGCGCGGCGCATGGGCATCCGAAAATGCCGGCCTTTCCGGCAGCTATATCTGGCAAGAGCCGGACCCAGCGGAAAACATCACCGAAGAAATCTCGGAAATTCTGCTTCTTGGGCGCTACCAGGTCGATCAGAACTGGCTGACCAATGCCCTGGCGCGCTACGATCTGGCCGAGTCGGAACCGATCCGGCTGGGTCTGGGTGTGACCTATCAGAACGAATGCGTTCGGGTTAACATGTCCGTAAGTCGGCGCTTTACTTCAACATCCACTATTGAGCCTTCGACAGAATTCGGCTTTACCCTTTCTCTGACAGGGTACGCCCTTGAAGGCGGTGGCAAGACATACAAGAGAACATGCAGTTGATATCAGGTTTCTCCAGGTTTCTCCGTTCCGGTTGGCTTAAACCGGTCACACCGGCACTGGTTGCCGCAGTTTTTGCAATCGCGCCTCATCAGGGTGGCACGCAAAGCCTGTTCTCACCCGCGATCCGCGTCAATCAGGACATTGTCACCTGGTACGAGCTTGAACAGCGCCTGCAATTCCTGAATGTTCTGGGTTTGCCCGGTGACAACGAAGCTGACGTCAGGGATGCCCTGATTGATGAAAAACTGCGCAAGCAAGTCATGCGCGACGCCGGCGTGCAAGCGACGCCCGAGGCCGTTCAGCTGGGCATCGACGAATTCGCCGCGCGCGGACAACTGTCATCCGAACAATTCCTGAAACTTCTCGGCGACGCTGGCGTCGACCCTGAAACGGTCCGGGATTATGTCGCGGATCAACTGGCATGGCGCGACTATATTAGCTCTCGTTATCTTTCGCAGGCCCGCCCGACCGAGGATGAGATCGATCGTGCACTGGGCCAGACGGGCGGAGGCGGATTGCAGGTCTTGCTGTCCGAAATCATTATCCCGGTAAACCCGCAAACGGTTGCCCAGACCGAGCTGTTGGCCGAAGAAATCTCGCGCCTTGAAGGGCAGGACGCGTTTTCTGCTGCCGCCGCTCAGTATTCCGCAGCCGCAACACGGGGTCAGGGCGGACGTCTGGAGTGGCTGAACATCTCGAACCTGCCCCCGGCGCTTCAACCTGTTATACTGGGGCTTCAGACCGGTGAGATCACCGACCCGATCACCCTGCCGAACGCGGTTGCTCTGTTTCAGATGCGTGGCTTGCGCGAAGTCGCAACCGGCGCTCCGCGCATTTCAAAGCTGGATTATGCCGCCTATTACCTGCCAGGCGGACGCAGCGCCGAAACCCTTTCACGTGCCGCGAAGCTGAAAGAAGAAATCGACACTTGTGATGATCTCTATGGCATTGCCAAGGATCAGCCGGCCGAAGTTCTGGACCGGGTCGAAGCCGCGCCTTCCGAGGTGCCCGGTGATATTGCCGTGGAACTGGCCAAGCTGGATCGGAACGAAGCATCGGCGACTCTGACCCGCAACAATGGTCAAACGCTTTTGTTCCTGATGCTATGCAACCGCACGCGCGATCTTGGTGAAGACACCTCTCGGGGCGATGTCGCCAACGCGCTGGCGCAGCAACGTCTTCAGGCGTTTGCGGCCAGTCTGGTGGAGCAGCTGCGGGCTGACGCTGTCATTACTCAGGAATGATACGGCCCATCGCGCTCAGCTGCGGTGAACCGGCTGGTATCGGTCCGGAAATCGCGGCCAAAGCCTGGGCTGACCTGCGCGATGCGTGCCCGTTCTTCTATATCGGAGACGCCAGCCACCTGCCCGCCGGTACTCCAGTTGCAATAATCGACCATCCCGGTCAGGTTGCAGAAACTTGTGATCGGGCCCTGCCCGTTCTTCAGATGGACTTTCCCGCCCCGAACGTATTCGGACAGCCAAACCCGGCCAACGCGCCGTCGGTGGTTGACGCCATCGAAACCGGCACCGAACTGGTACAGACCGGCGAGGCCGCAGCGCTTTGTACCGCGCCGATCAACAAGAAAGCCCTGTTTGACGGCGCAGGCTTCACCTTTCCCGGTCATACCGAGTTTCTGGCGGCCCTTTCCGGAGCCCGCCGGGTTGTCATGATGCTGGCCAGCGAGCAATTGCGCGTCGTTCCCGCGACAATTCACATTCCGTTGTCACAGGTTCCCGCTGCACTTACCCCTGACCTTCTGCGCGAAACGATTGAAATCACTATGCACGGTTTGCGTGATCAGTTCGGTATCGCGCATCCCCGCATAGCAGTTGCAGGCCTGAACCCACATGCAGGCGAAGGTGGTAAAATGGGCACAGAGGAGCTCGACTGGATTGCTCCGATGCTGGCTGATCTGAAGCCCAAGGGCGCAACCGTTACTGGCCCCCACCCTGCGGACACGCTGTTTCACGCCGCCGCCCGCGCCCGCTATGACGCCGCCATCGCCATGTATCACGATCAAGCCCTGATCCCGATCAAGACGCTGGATTTTGACCGGGGCGTGAATGTCACCCTTGGTCTGCCGTTCATCCGCACCTCACCCGACCATGGAACAGCACTGGACATCGCAGGTAAAGGCATCGCCAACCCCACCAGCCTGATCGAAGCCCTGAAACTTGCCCAACGGATGGTAAAAAACTCTTGATCCTTCACCTGGCTGAAAATATCCCCGCCGGAGGCACAAAAATCTCGGGCACAGCCCCTTTCACAGGCGCCAAGGTAATCCGATCATGAGCGCTATAGACACGCTTCCCCCGCTGCGCGAGGTCATCGCAACCCACCAGCTTTCAGCGCGCAAATCGCTGGGGCAAAACTTCCTGCTGGATCTGAACCTGACCGCCAAGATCGCTCGACAGGCCGGAGATTTGTCAGAATGCGATGTGCTTGAAATCGGCCCCGGTCCCGGTGGGTTGACGCGGGGCCTGCTGTCCGAAGGCGCGCGCAAGGTGGTGGCCGTCGAAAAAGATACCCGGTGCATTGCCGCCCTAAACGACATCGCCGCCGCGTATCCGGGTCGGCTTGAGGTAATCAACGGCGACGCCCTGGAGATCAACCCGCTTGAATATCTGACACCACCAATCCGCGTCGCGGCCAACCTGCCCTACAATGTCGGCACCGAGCTGCTGGTGCGTTGGCTGACACCGCCCGAATGGCCCCCATTCTGGCAGAGCCTGACGCTGATGTTCCAACGCGAAGTGGCCGAGCGTATCGTTGCCCAACCCGGCAGCAAAGCTTATGGACGCCTTGCCATCCTTGCCCAATGGCGGGCCGAGGCACGTATCGCCATGTCGCTCCCCCCCGGGGCCTTCACCCCGCCGCCCAAGGTTTCAAGCGCTGTGGTCCACCTGAACGCCCTGCCCGAGCCGCGCTATCCCGCCGACTCCGCCACCTTGTCACGTGTCGTGGCTGCCGCATTCAACCAACGCCGCAAGATGCTGCGCGCCTCACTCAAAGGTCTTGCCCCGGATATCGAAGACCGCCTTCTGGCCGCTGGTATCAAGCCCACTGACCGCGCCGAACAAATCCCGCTGGAAGCGTTCTGCGCTTTGGCGCGAGAAATCAAGAAAACCTGATCAAACAAACGGCCCCGAGTTTGACCTCGGGGCTTGGTTCATTGGACATCGGCTTTATTCAGCCGCCTCCGGTGCGTCCCCTGTGTCGGCAGAAGCATCCTCTTTTGCCTCCGGTGCTGGTTTGGGCTTCCGGGCGCGTGGCTTGCGCGTGGGTTTTTCCTTGCGCGGTGCCTCTTCCGGTGTTTCAGCCGCCGGGGTTTCTTTGTTTTCCGGGGTCTCTACCAGACCGCTATCGGGCTCTGAAGCCCGATGGGTAAGGTCCATCACATCAGGCTGCGGTGCCTCGGCCGGATCAGACTGACGGGTCGCTTCGCGTTCCTGACGTTCGGCACGTTCACGGTCGCGCTCGGCCTGGCGTTCGCGGTTCTGACGCTCCTGCTCTTCACGGCGTGCATCAATCTCGCGCTGCGCCTCGCTCAGCATCCGCAGGTAGTGTTCCGCGTGTTGCTGGAAGTTTTCTGCCGCCACGCGGTCATTCGACAGCTGAGCGTCACGTGCCAACTGGTTATATTTGTCAATAATCTGTTGCGGCGTGCCACGGACCTTGCCTTCAGGACCCGAGCTGTCAAAAACCCGGTTAACGACGTTGCCGCCAGAAGGACGATTGCGGTTATTCTTGGCCCGCGAACGGGGTTTGGAAGATCTCATCTTACTTTACGTCAGCCTTATCTATGCGATGTCGTTCAACCCGTGTTTTGCACTGCTCTAAGGCGTTTGCCGTGACGGGAAGTCGACTTTTTGGGCTTGGCGTCAGGGGTGCGCTGCAACAGCGTCAACCTCGCCGACTAATCCTGAGTAAACATGTCCTGACGGCGCAGACAAGAGGAATCTCGGGTTTTCACCAGCTTTTTTGTTCAGGTCGGCGGTTTTTGCCGCAAACCCGCCGCTCAACCCGGCATTCTCGCGCCGACAACGCGGTCGCGACCGTCCAGATCATGGATCACCCGAACATCCACCAATCCGGCAGCGTCGAACAGGGCTGATACTTTTGCCGCTTGCGTCGGACCAATTTCGACAAGAATTCGCCCGCCCGGAAACAGAAAATCCGGGGTCGCCGCCGCGATCCGACGATACGCGCCCAACCCGTCCCCTTCATCCGTCAGGGCCATACGCGGCTCGTGCTCACGCACTTCGGGCGACAGCTCTTCCATCTCAGACACTGAGATATACGGCGGGTTGGAAACAATAAGGTCGAATTGACCATCAATGTTATCAAGCCAGTTTGATCGAAGGATCTCAACCCGTGCCTCTACCTGATGCTGAACCGCATTGGCACTGGCTTGCAGGCAGGCGGCTTCGCTCAGATCAACACCCAAGCCCGTGGCACTGCTGCGTTCGGCCAGAAGGGTTATCAGGATACATCCCGAGCCCACCCCCAGGTCGAGGACATGATCAAATGGTTCGCTCAACGCCGCTTCGATCAGGGTTTCAGTTTCTGGGCGCGGATCAAGGACATCCCGGCTGACGCGGAACCTGCGGCCGTAAAACTCCCGCTCACCCAACAGATGCGACACCGGAACCCGAATGGCACGCAACGAGATCAGCTGATCATAACGCTCGGCAATTTCGGGCTGTAATTCTTCCGGGGCAATCAGCGTCACGCGGCTGGCTTCAATCCGTGCAGCGTGGGCCAGCAACAAACGCGCGTCGCGCGCCGGATCGTCAACACCGGCCGCACGCAGGCGCGCTGTCGCCGCCACCATCGCCTGTGCCGCTGTTTGCAGACCCGTCATAGTGCCATCTCGGCCAGCAGCCGGGCCTGATCATCCGCCGTCAGCGCATCAATCACTTCGTCCAGATCGCCCTGCATCACCTGATCCAGCTTATAGAGCGTCAGGTTGATCCGGTGGTCGGTCATGCGCCCCTGCGGGAAATTGTAAGTACGAATGCGTTCCGAGCGATCCCCCGAGCCCACCTGACTGGCACGATCTGCCGAGCGTTCACTGTCAATCCGCTGCCGTTCCAGATCGTACAAGCGCGTCTTCAGAACCTGCATGGCGATTTCGCGGTTGCGGTGCTGAGATTTTTCGGAACTCGTCACCACCAATCCCGTCGGAAGATGCGTGATCCGCACAGCCGAGTCTGTCGTGTTCACGTGCTGTCCCCCGGCACCCGAGCTTCGCATCGTATCGATTCGGATATCATTGGCGTCGATCTGGATGTCTACATCCTCGGCCTCGGGCAGAACCGCCACTGTCGCCGCCGAGGTGTGAATGCGCCCCCCGCTTTCGGTTTCGGGCACGCGTTGCACCCGATGGACACCGGATTCGTACTTCAGGCGCGCAAAGACGTTGTCGCCTTTGATATGGGCGACCACTTCCTTGATGCCGCCCAGATCCGAGGCCTGCTCTTCGATAATCTCGAATTTCCAGCCACGCGTCTCGGCGTAACGCTGATACATGCGCAATAGATCACTCGCGAACAAAGCGGCCTCGTCCCCGCCGGTGCCAGGGCGAATTTCCAGCATCGCCGGACGGGCATCTGCCGCATCCTTTGGCAACAATGCCAGTTGGAGCGCGTTTTCCGCCTTGGGGATGCGAGCCTGCAACTCGGGAATTTCCTCCTCGGCAAGCTCTTTCATGTCCGGGTCGGTCAGCATCGCCTGCGCCTCGGCCAGATCTCCCACCAGCTGTCGCCAGGCCATGATCTGATCGACGACAGGCTTGAGGTCGGAATATTCTTTGGCCAGCGCCGCAATATCACCACCCGACGCGCCATCGGCCATGGCAGCTTCGAGGTACTGAAAACGCTGGGTGATCTGTTCAAGACGTTCTTCGGGGATCATCCCGGCGGTGTCTCTCATCCGGGGGCTTTGGTCAAGGGCAACGTCATGCTAAGCTGGCAGCCATGAAACGGGTTTTTCTTACTCTGCTGGTGACGACCACGCCTGCATTCGCCGATTACATCGGCCCTGACGGCAAGACGCGGGATTGCTATTGCACCGACACATCCGGGTCACGCATCGAACTGGGTGAAATGATCTGCCTTCAGGTCGACGGACGCATGTTCACCGCGCAATGCCAGATGTCCCTGAACGTTCCCATGTGGCGCGAGGTTCAGGAGGGGTGTTTGTCGTCCAAATTACAGAGTGAGCCTTTCGACCCCATTGATATAGACGATGCGTCCTGACCGTTTGCGCAACGACTAGAATTGCGCCAACCACCCATCGACCCGCGCCCTGTTTACCCCGAAATCCTTGCGGCCAAACCGCAGGCGGCCATGGATGCGCAGCGTGTCGCCGTCCTGCTGAGCCGTGGTGTAGTCGGGAAAGCCGATCCATTTCGTGCGGGTGATATAGGTTATCATGCCCTCGCTGACCGAGCCGGCCAATACCTTAGTGCCCGGTGTGGTTTGGGCAATCTCGTCAAGACGCTGCAACCCGTCGGGGCCGGTTTCAACAACGCGTAACACACCGCCGGGCAAGTTCTGGCTTTCGGTCGAAACCAAAGCGACGTGCCACCGCGCAGGATCTGACGGTGCCAGCCGAACATAGGCGCCTGCCCCAACCACAAGCGCAACCACTGCCCACAAAGCCATCTTTTTCATCCCGCTCCATCCCTTTTGTGAACCCTAAGCGGAACAAAACCGGCGGCAAGACATTCCACCGCGTCTTACCGCGACGTTACACCCGGAAGGATACACAGCATCTCATAGATCAGGTTGGCCGCTGTCAGGGCAGTGTTGCCCGATGGATCATAAGGGGGTGAAACCTCGACCAGATCACATCCAACCACGTTTACCCCATGCAGGGCATGGATCAGTTGCAGCGCTTGCGGTGTCGTCAGCCCTGCGATTTCCGGCGTGCCGGTGCCCGGAGCGTATGCGGGATCAAGGCTGTCGATGTCATACGAGATGTAAACCGGGTGGTCCCCAATGATCTTGCGAACCTGCGATCCGATCTGGGTCAGATTCTGCTGCCATAGCTCCCATGCGGGGAACTGGCGGAAGCCCCAGTCCTTGGCTTCGGTAAAATCCGAGGCTGCATAACCCGAGCCCCGAATGCCGATCTGGAACGTCTTGTCGGGAACAATCAGCCCCTCTTCATATGCACGACGGAAAACGGTGCCGTGGGTTTCGCGTTCACCGAACATCTCGTCATTCACATCGGCGTGGGCGTCCACATGCACCAACGCCACGGGCCCGTGTTTGGCCTTGATGGCTCGCAGGATCGGCAGGGTGATCGAATGATCGCCCCCCATCGCCACCGGGACCACGCCTTTCGCCAAAATGGCGTCATAGCTTTCCTTGATGATCCTGAGGCTGTCCGCCAGCGAGAAGGTGTTGATCGCCAAATCCCCAATATCGGCTATCTGCAAACTGTCGAACGGGGCCGCTCTGGTGGCCATGTTATAGGGCCGGATCATCGCGCTTTCGCTGCGGATCTGCTTGGGGCCAAAGCGCGTGCCCGACCGCCACGACGTGCCGATATCCATCGGCACCCCCAACACTGCCACATCCAACCCCTCAAGCGAAGAGGCCTGCGGCAGGCGCATGAATGTGTTCGGCCCGGAAAACCGGGCCAGATCATTCCCGCTAAGTGGTTGGTTGAATTCGGTCATGTGCGTAATGGTCCCGTCCCTGTTTGTCACTTGATCCAGCACATACCTTAAGCATGGCTAACTGTTGGTTAACGTGAACCCGTACGGGTTTACCCTTCTGCTTTTTCCAGCTTGTTCCACCCCAACAGGCAAATGATCTGAGTCGCCACATGGGCCCCAGCAATCGCTGTCGCACCTGAGGTGTCAAAGGGCGGCGATACTTCGACCACATCCCCGCCCTTGATATTGATCCCAGCAATGTCGCGCAGGATGATCTGCGCCTGAATCGAACTTAACCCACCCCAGACCGGCGTGCCCGTACCAGGGGCAAAGGCCGGGTCAAGACCATCGATGTCGAAGCTGAGGTAAACGGGGCTGTCACCAAGAATACCTTTGATCTTCTGCGCGACCACAGCAGGTCCCGATTCATAGACCTCGCGCGCATCGATAATGTTCACGCCCAGCGTATCCTCATTTGTGGTGCGAATACCCACCTGGACCGAGCGTTTCGGATCGACGATGCCCGACTTTACAGCCTTGTAGAACATTGTCCCGTGATCCACGCGGGACATGTCATCATCGGCCCATGTGTCGGTATGCGCATCGAATTGCAGCAGGGACATTGGCCCGTATTTCTCGGCATAGGCTTTGAGGATCGGAAAGCTGATATAGTGATCGCCACCCAGCGCGACTGACGCCACATCAGAGCCCAGAATGGTTCGGATGTGGTCGGTCAGCGTTTCGGGAAAGATCGGGATATTGGCGTAATCATAAGCCATATCGCCATAATCCACGATCGCCAGCTCACTCAGCGCATCAAAGGGCCAGCCATAAGGCGCATCGGGCGACTGAAGCGCGCTGGCCTCACGGATCGCCCGAGGGCCAAGGCGCGTGCCGGGCCGGTTCGTAACCGCCTGATCAAACGGCACGCCAGTAACGGCGATGTCCACGCCCTTCAGGTTCTTGGTGTAAAGCCGCCGCAAAAAAGACGTCGCCCCGCCGAACGTATTTTCATAAGACAACCCCTTGAGGTCCGGATTGGTGAATGCCTCATCCACCTGGTTTCTTGCGTCTTCCAGTGCCATGTCTTCTGTAGTCCCTTTCCCGAACCTTTTTTCAGCTCAACGGCTGCGCTTTTTCCACGATCCGCGCGAAAAACGACGCGCCCACCGGTGTAATTTCGTCGTTAAAGTTGTATTTCGGATGATGCAGCCCCGCGCCCTCACCCTGCCCGAGGAACAGATAAGCACCGGGGCGCTTTTGCAGCATATACGAGAAATCCTCGGCCCCCATCTCGCGCCCGGTATTGCCGGTGACCCGGTCGTCACCGGATATTTCACGCGCCACCTCGGTCGCAAAGCCCGCCTTTTCGGCATCATTGATGGTGGCAGGGTAATCTACATTGTATTCCAATCGCGCCTCGACCCCATAGGATTTGGCCTGCCCCTCGACAATCTCGGCCATGCGCCGCATCACCATCTGCTGGACGTTCGGATCGAACGTTCGAACGGTACCGTTGATATAGGCCGTATCCGGGATAACGTTGTTGACCGTGCCGGTGTGGATCTGCGTGACCGAGACGACAAGATCATCCAACGCATAATGGTTGCGGCTGACAATGGTCTGAATGGCCTGCGCAATCCCACAGGCCGCCATAACCGGATCACGGGTTTCATGCGGCATCGCACCGTGGCCGCCGACACCCTGAATATGCACTTCGAATGTATCGACAGCCGCCATGATCGGCCCCGGCGTGGTATAGAATGTCCCGACGGCAAATCCCGGCGCGTTGTGCAGCGCATAGACCTGCGAGATGTCGAACCTGTCCATGATGCCTTCTTCGACCATCACACCAGCACCGCCGCCATCTTCCTCGGCGGGTTGAAATATCAGCGCCACGCGACCGCTGAAATTTCGCGTCTCGGCCAGATAACGTGCCGCGCCCAGTAGCATGGTAGTATGCCCGTCATGGCCGCAGGCATGCATCTTTCCGGGGTTCTGAGAGGCATAGTCAACGCCCGTTTCCTCGGTAATTGGCAACGCATCCATATCGGCGCGCAATCCAATCGTCGGCCCGTCGCCCTGCCCGTTGATGATCGCGACCATCCCGGTCTTTGCGATCCCCTCATGCAACTCATCAACCCCGAACTCACGCAGACGTTCGGCCACAAAGGCTGCCGTTTCATGGCATTCGAATTCCAACTCGGGGATGGTATGCAGATACTGGCGCCATCTGGTCATGTCGGCAGAGAAATCGGCAATTCGGTTGACGACGGGCATCTGGGGTGGACTCCTGATCGGGACTGCGGAATGGATGCATCTGACACCGGAATGAAAGGGTTCGCAATGGCTGAAAATCCTCTGATCCATGACAGCAATGCAGGTATCGAACGGCTGCTGGAAATCATGCGCCGCCTGCGCGATCCGCAATCCGGCTGCCCGTGGGATATCGAACAGGATTTCGCGACCATCGCCCCCTATACGATCGAAGAGGCCTATGAGGTCGCGGACGCCATCGAACGTGAAGCTTTTGACGAGCTTAAGGGAGAGCTGGGGGATTTGCTGTTCCAATCCGTGTTTCACGCCCAAATGGCAGAAGAAGCAGGACATTTCACCTTTCAGGACGTGGTGCGCACCATGTCCGACAAGATGGTCAGCCGCCATCCGCATGTGTTTGGCGATGAATCCCGTGACAAGTCGGCCGATCAGCAAACCAAAGATTGGGAAACCATCAAGGCCGCCGAGCGGGCGGGCAAAGAACAAAAAGGTGCGCTGGACGGTGTAGCCGCAAACCTGCCCGCCCTGCTGCGGGCCCATAAGCTGCAAAAGCGCGCCGCTCGGGTGGGGTTCGACTGGCCTGACGCCAGCCACGTGCTGGCCAAGATCACCGAAGAAGCGGCCGAACTGGAAGAGGCGCGCGACAAGATGGATGTTGACGCGCTGGAAGACGAGTTCGGAGATCTGCTGTTCGTGATGGTCAATCTGGGCCGTCATCTTGGCATCGAACCCGAAGCCGCCCTGCGTCGCACCAATGCCAAGTTCACCCGTCGCTTTGAAAAGGTCGAAGCCCGGCTGGCCGAACGGGGCAAGACCCCCTCGCAAAGCGATCTGGCCGAGATGGATGCGCTGTGGGACGAGGTCAAAACTGAAGAGCATCGCGCCAACGGCAAACTCCCGCCGGTGGATGCACTGGCGACGACCAGAAACGGGTAGACAAGCGATCCGACACTTGCGAGTGTCCCACCTTCACGACCCCCGGAGACGCCAATGCCCCCTCGCAAGATCATCATCGACACCGATCCCGGACAGGATGACGCCGTCGCCATCCTGCTGGCGCTGGCCAGCCCGGACGAGATTGAGGTTCTGGGTATCACGGCCGTCGCAGGTAACGTTCCGCTCGCCCTCACGGCCAAGAACGCCCGAATCGTTTGTGAATTGGCCGGACGTACGGATGTGCCGGTTTATGCGGGCTGCGACAAACCGCTGAACCGCGCGCTTGTCACGGCAGAACACGTGCACGGGAAAACCGGGCTGGATGGCCCGGTCCTGCCGGATCCGCAGATGCCATTGGCCGAAGGTCACGCAGTGGATTTCATCATCGACACCCTGCGTGCTGAAGAGCCGGGAACAGTGACCCTGTGTCCACTGGGGCCGCTGACAAACATCGCGACTGCATTTCGCAAAGCCCCCGATATTATCGACCGCGTGCAGGAAATCGTCTTGATGGGCGGGGCATATTTCGAAGTCGGTAACATCACCCCCACCGCTGAATTCAACATCTATGTCGACCCAGAAGCCGCTGATATCGTTTTTAAATCCGGAAAACCAATCGTTGTCATGCCATTGGATGTCACACACAAAGCGCTGGTGACCAAATCACGAAACGACGCGTTCCGCGCATTGGACAGCAAGGTTGGACATGCCGTGGCCGAGATGACGGATTTCTTTGAACGCTTCGACAAAGAGAAATACGGCAGCGCAGGCGCCCCCCTGCACGACCCTTGCGTCACTGCCTATCTGATCCGCCCCGAGCTGTTTTCGGGTCGCCACGTAAATATCGAGATTGAAACAGGGTCCGACCTGACCCTGGGCATGACCGTTGCGGATTGGTGGGGTGTCACCAACCGCGCACCAAATGCGTTGTTCATGGGGGAAATCGACGCTGACGGCTTTTTCACCTTGCTGACAGAAAGGCTGGCCAGATTATGAGCGCCGCCCTCCGCCTTGCGCGCCCCGAAGATCTGGATCGCCTTATGACGCTGGTCACCGCCTTTCATACCGAGGCCGGGCTGACACAGGACGCTGACAAGACACGCAATGCCCTCGCCCCCATGCTGGATGGCATCCCTCATGGCTGTGTCTATCTGATCGGGCCCGGACGTGCGCCGTTGGGATATATCATCCTGACCTTTGGCTGGTCAGTCGAGTTCGGCGGCATGGACGGTTTCGTGGACGAGATCTATATACGCCCCGCCGTTCGGGGCCGCGGCATCGCCACCGAGGTTCTATTGGACCTGCCCAAAGCTCTTGCCGGGGCAGGCCTGATGGCTCTTCATCTGGAAGTCGACCGAAACAATGAAACTGCCCAAAAGCTCTATCTGCGCACCGGGTTCAGACAACGCGACAGCTATATGCTGATGAGCAAGGTACTTTAGCGCGACTCGCCACGGAAGATATTAGCCGGGTTCATGTCCTGAACCGGGTCATTCGACGAAACCTGTTCTCCGGTTATCGGATACGTTCCTGGACCCGCGCAGGCGGACAATACTGTGATGGACGCTGTGGCGATTATCAGAAGGAATTTGGATACAGACATCGTGGTCTCCTTTCTGCGATGAAGAAAGACTACGGCATTTCGAGTGAACGCGATAAGTAACAAGTTCACACATAAGAATAATTAAGCCACTTAATTATTGTCAAATTTCTACGTCCAAGACGACCATGCCCCTGAGAGTTTTATCTTTTCTCAGGCAAGCCAATGTCTTTCTCAAAAAGCGACATCTCGAAAAAAAGCAGGTGATCGCGTGCGATTTCAGGAGTTTCGTAATAGGCGTCGCGCAGGTGAAAGCCCAAAGACAGGTATAACCGAGTCGCCACTTCCAGGGGTTTGCCGGTGTCCATTCGAATACAGTCGAACCCAAGGCCACGGCACATTTCGATCAGCGAAAGCATGATGGCACAGCCTGCGCCGGTCCCCCTTGCAGCGTCGGTTACAAATACGCGTTTGATTTCAGCCACACCGGGCTCGTACGTGTGAAACATGCCGCAGCCGACCGGTTCCCCATGCAGCAATGCCAGTTTGATCCCACCGGTCGGCGGTGCGTGTTCCGCGTCAATGTTGTCCATTACACGGGCGTATTTTTCGCTTGGGTAGAAAGCCTGCACAATCTGGGCGGTTCTTTCATCCAGCGCCAGCAGGAAATCCCTGTAATCCCAACACAAACGCCGAACCGCTTCAAACTGGTCCGGCGTTTCCGGTTCGATGATGTTCAGCACAATGCGACCCCCGGATTAAACCCAGGGGCCAGCCTAGCACCAAGTGCGTTATTTGCGAAGGATCGACGCGCCTGCGTATTCCGCGACCTCGCCCAGCGATTCCTCGATGCGGATCAACTGGTTGTATTTGGCCAACCGGTCCGACCGCGCCAGCGAGCCGGTTTTGATCTGACCGCAATTGGTCGCCACCGCCAGATCGGCAATGGTGGCATCCTCGGTTTCTCCCGAACGGTGCGACATTACGTTGGTATATCGCGCCCGGTGGGCCATATCGACGGCGCGCAGGGTTTCGGTCAGCGATCCGATCTGGTTCACCTTGACCAGCATCGAGTTCGCGCAGCCGCGCTTGATCCCTTCGGCCAAGCGCGCCGGATTGGTCACAAACAGGTCGTCGCCCACCAGCTGCACCTTGTCGCCGATGGCGTCAGTCAGGGCTCTCCAGCCGTCCCAGTCATCCTCGGACATGCCATCTTCGATCGAGATGATCGGATAGTCATTGACCAGAGCCGCCAGATAGGCTGCGTTTTCCTCGGATGTCAGGGTGATCCCCTCGCCCGCCAAAACGTATTTGCCGTCCTTGTAATACTCGGTCGCCGCACAATCCAAGGCCAGGTGGATTTCTTCTCCCGGTTTGTAGCCCGCCTTTTCAATGGATTTCAGGATGAAATCCAGCGCCTCGCGGGTGCTGGCGATGTTCGGGGCAAAACCGCCCTCGTCACCGACACCGGTGGCCAGACCGGCAGCCGACAGCTCTTTTTTCAGGGTGTGGAACACTTCGGACCCCATGCGCACAGCCTCGCGAATATTCGCGGCCGAGGTTGGCATGATCATGAATTCCTGAATGTCGATCGGGTTGTCGGCATGTTCGCCGCCGTTGATGATATTCATCATCGGCACCGGCAGCACGCGGGCCGAGGTGCCGCCGACGTAGCGATAAAGGGGCTGCGTGGTGAAATCCGCTGCGGCTTTGGCAGTTGCCAGCGACACGCCCAGAATGGCGTTGGCACCCAGACGGCCTTTGTTATTGGTTCCGTCCAGTTCAATCATCGCCTGATCGATGGCCACTTGCTCTGTCGCGTCAAAACCCACCAGTTCCTCGGCGATCTCACCATTCACGGCGGCCACGGCTTCCAGAACCCCTTTGCCCATATAGCGGGATTTGTCGCCGTCGCGTTTTTCAACGGCTTCATGTGCGCCGGTGGACGCACCGGACGGTACGGCGGCGCGGCCCATGGTGCCGTCTTCCAGAATCACGTCGACCTCGACCGTCGGGTTGCCCCGGCTGTCCAGAATTTCGCGCGCGTGGATGTCAATGATGGTGCTCATGAGGTCTGTCCCTATGGCTGCAGTCGGTTGCACGCGTCATAGCAGCAACCGACCAAAAGTAAACCGGTTCCGTTATCGCTAACACGTATATTTACCGACCTTTAGGGCTAACAGTTTGCTGTTTGCGCCAACAGGTTCACACCGGGACCAGATTGCGCGCCAGACGTCGCTCGCGGATAAAGGTATACAGGCCAGATCCGATGATCAGGCTCGCCCCAGCCATTGTCAGTGCATCCGGGCGTTCACCGAACATCAGCATTCCGGCAAGGATCGAAAACACCAGACGCGTGTAGCGAAACGGCATCATGGCCGAAGCCTCGCCAACCCGCATGGCCGTGACGATGCCGTAATACCCTAGAACACCAAAACCGATCGCCCCCAAATACGGCCCTGCCTGGCCGCTTTGTACCGGCACGAAGGGTGTTCCTGAAACAACCATCAACAGCAACCCGGCCAGCGCCACTGCGATATACGCCTGCATCGCCACAACCGATGAGGCCACCCGAACATCCAGCCTGCGTGTTATCAGATCGCGCGCCGCAATCGCAAACACGGTCAGCACGACAAACAATGAATCTGGCTGAAACCCTTCCAGTCCGGGGCGAATGATCATCAGAACACCGATAAAGCCGACACCAATGGCGCTCCAGCGGCGCCAGCCGACCTGCTCTCCCAGAAACAGGGCCGCGCCCATGGTCACGGCAAGCGGCATGGCCTGAAACACGGCGGCGACAGTGGACAGATCAATCAGCGACAACGCGGTGACAAAGGTTACGGCACCGAATCCTTCTGTCCCTGCGCGCAGCATCGGCAGCAGTTTCCACGCTACGGGATCGAAGATGCGTTTGCGTGTGACCACCGACATCACCGCAAAGACAAGCCCGCAGAACACACCCAGACACACCATGATCTGACCAGTCGGCACAGCGCCCGACAGGAACTTGATGAACATATCCTCAAGCGAAAAGGCGGCCATCGATCCGATCAGCAAAAGGATGCCGTTTACGTTATTCATGCGCGCGTCCACAGGAAAAGGGCACTTGAGGTGCAGTATGCGGGCACATGAACCGCAACCAGCGACGTCTGGCAAGCCATTTCCCGACACGTTCAATGAATTAACGTGTTGGGGCCGTTCGCGATTTGTGATGGATCACTCCTGCTTGAGCGGTACGCCGTACAGCTCAAGCCGATGCCCTTTCAGCTTGTACCCAAGCTTGGCGGCGATCTTTTCCTGCAGGGCTTCGATTTCGGGATCGACAAATTCGATGACCTCGCCCGACTGCATGTCGATCAGGTGATCGTGGTGATCACGCTCGGCATCCTCATAACGGGCCCGCCCATCGCCGAACTCCAGACGCTCCAGAATACCGGCCTCTTCGAACAGTTTGACCGTACGATACACCGTCGCAATCGAGATGCCTGTGTCGATGGCAGAAGCACGCGCGTACAGTTCTTCGACATCCGGATGGTCGTCGCTTTGTTCCAATACCTGCGCGATGATCCTTCTTTGACCGGTCATGCGCAGACCCTTGGCCTCACAACGTCCAATAATCGTTTCCGACATGATGCCCCTCAGAATTGCTCGGGTGTCTGTCTTAGTATGTCTGCGCACTTTGCGCCACAGGGATTTCTTCTTTTCCGTTGAAGTTAAGCCACGCGCGCCAAATCAGCCCAGACCGGTAAATGATCCGATGCGATATGTGCAGGGCGCGCGTCATGGACACCATGCGCAGTGGCCCTGACGCCCGCGCCCAGCGCGATCCGATCGAGCGCGCCCAGCGGCTGCGCGGCGGGAAAACTTGGCTTGGGGGGCAGGAAACGCATTTCCGGCGCAAGGTGATCCAGAACCGGCTGTCGGGACCATTCGTTGAAATCCCCCGCCCAGACTGTCGGCATCTGCTCCAGCTCTTTATCAAACCGCCTGATATGCGAGATCTGCTGACGTCGCGATGCAGGCAACAGCCCCAGATGCATTCCCATCACCCGCAACGGCCCGATATGGGTATCAAATTCGACACGGACCGCCCCGCGCGGTTCAAGCCCGGGCAATTCGTGATGTCCGGTCCGCCGGACCGAAAGGCCCTCGCCGCGCCAGATCACCGCGTTGCCATGCCAGCCCAGACTGCCGGCACCGCCCAGATCGACGATCTGCCACCCGGCTTCATCCAGCATGAAATGCGGCAGGGCCGCCGGGCGCGGCGGCAGACGTTTGTCGGCCTCCTGCAACACAACGATATCGGCCTGCATATGTTCGATGACCTGCAAAATGCGCTGCGGCTGGCGCCGAAAATCCAGCCCGAGGCATTTCTGAATGTTATAGCTGGCAATTCGAAGGGTGGAAGATAACTGCATATAGATCTGACCAGTGGGCTTGACCCAAAGTGACACGCCTGCCGCCGGACGCAACCCTTCAGTTTCACGTCGCAACAACGGCAACTGGGGAAGTCGCCTTGGCATGGTATATCGCTTAAAAACCCGGCACGTGGTCGGCCTGAGTCTGATGGGTTCCCCACCTGCATCATTTCGGTTCACAAGGACGGAAATGTCGCAGGCTCAGCGCATCTGACACCGATCTGGACCGGACAAATCCGTTCGCCCCTCCCAGCGAACCGTTCCGCAGCGAGGGATATCCAGAGATGTTTGATCGTCACGTACCGCAGAACGTGGCGTGCACGACCTCGTTATCAGCCGGGGGCTGTTTCAGATCCTCCGCATCTGCCTGATCGTCGTAAGGCCGCGCGAGGACGGCGTTCAGCCGAAGGAACGGCTGGTAATCCCCCGCCACCGCTGATTGGATCATCTGCTCGACACGGTGATTGCGCGGAATATAGGCGGGGTTCGCTGCGGTCATCACTTCATGCGGTGACGCCTCTCGCGCCAAACGCGCACGCCAGCCCTCTGCCCAGCTGTCAAAGGCCTGCGGGTCGATAAACTGGTCACGCGCGGTATCTTTGCCCAGCGCGCGGAAGGTGTTGGTGAAATCAGCCTGCCCCTTGGCCATGCGTTTTAGCAGATCGGTGATCAGCGCCTGATCGCCTTCTTCAGCGGTCGTCAGTCCGACCTTTGCCCGGAACCGGGTCAACCAGTTCTGTTGCAGCAGATCCGGCATGGCATGCACGATCTCGGTCGCCTCCTCAACAGCGGCGTCCTTGTCGTCCATCTGCTGGATCAGTGAGGTTGCCAGCTGCGCCAGATTCCAGACAGCAATATCTGGCTGGTTGGAATAGGCATAACGGCCCATCCGATCTATCGAGCTGTAGACCGTATTGGGGTGATAAACGTCCATGAAGGCACAGGGGCCATAATCGATGGTCTCACCCGCGATCGAGCAATTGTCGGTGTTCATGACCCCATGGATAAAGCCCACGCCCATCCACTGCGCGATCAGGCGGGCCTGCGCATCCCGAACGGCCCGCAGCAGGCCCATTGGACCTTGGGCTGCGGGATAGTGGCGCGCGATGGCATAGTCCGTCAGACGCCGCAGATTGTCCAACTGCCCCCGCGCAGCAAAGACCTGAAAAGTGCCTACCCGCAAATGGCTGGTTGCAACCCGGGTGAGCACCGCACCGGGCATCGGGCCCTCCCGGAACACGGTTTCACCGGTCTCTACCGCCGCCAGTGCGCGTGTTGTGGGGATGCCCAACGCGTGCATCGCCTCGGACACCACGTATTCGCGCAGAACCGGACCCAGCCAAGCCCTGCCGTCGCCGCGACGCGAAAACGGCGTCGGGCCCGAGCCTTTCAGCTGAACATCCCGCCGCACACCATCCGTTCCGACAGTTTCGCCCAACAGCACCGCGCGCCCGTCCCCAAGCTGCGGGTTGTACTGGCCAAACTGATGCCCGGAATAAAGCTGCGCGATGGGGTCCGCACCATCGGGGATGCGATTACCTGCAAAGGCTTCCGCCATCTCTTGCACGTCGCCCGGATGGACCTGCAACAGCCGTGCCAGATCATCATTGAACGCGATCAACTTGGGCGCGCGTACAGACGCCGGTTTCTGTCGCGCAAAAAACGCGTCCGGCAGGCGGGCATATGAGTTATCGAAAGGAATGGTCAGTGTCATGGGGCAAACATATTCCCCGTGCGCACGAATACCATAGCGGATCACACCTTGCCGTGCATAATTGCGCCAAACACACGAGGGGCCACATGACCGCACAAGAGATCATCGACCGCCTGAACCTGCAACCTCACCCCGAGGGCGGCTGGTACGCGGAAACCTGGCGCGCCGAGAACAAGGGCCGCCCGACCGGCACCTGCATCTACTTCTTGCTGCAAGCGGGGGAAAGCAGCCACTGGCACCGGGTCGACGCGACCGAGATCTGGCTCTATCACGCGGGCGCGCCACTGATTCTGTCCTTGAGCGCAACAGACAAGGGTCCGGCGGTTGACCATGTGCTGTCGCCCGATTTGTCTCGGGGCGCACCGCAACTGATTGTTCCCGCCGGCCATTGGCAGGCCGCACGCAGCACCGGTGATTACACACTGGTCAGCTGTACAGTTTCTCCCGGATTTCAGTTTGATGGGTTTCAACTGGCAGAACCTGGGTTTGATATCCCTCGGGGATAAGCTGATCTTGGAATGCTCTGAAAAGGTGAGTTTACAGAAAGTTACGCATTTATCATTCTGTAAACGCAACCGCAGGTATCGGAGCATCGAGTGATTGTGAAACGCATCTTCCTGATCCATCTGCTTCTGTTCGCAAGCACCGGTCTTGCAAACGCCGAGATCGCCTGTGCAGAATCCCCCCTCTCATCCGAATTGGCGCTACCCGATCTGGAGGAGGAAGTCGCAACCGAACACATCGAACCTGCCGCGGCTGTCGAACCTGCGGTGCTGATCTCGAAACGCCCTGCGCTGCGCCCTTGCAAGTTCCGCCAGTTTGAAGTGGGTCGCCAGCGTATGCGTGACCGCGGGGCGGTCTGTGGTGACTGGACCATCTTGGGCGAAACCCGCACGTCTTTGGCTGGAAAAGCGCAGGGTTGCGGCATCGCTAACCCGGTCCGGATTTACAGAATTTCGGACATTGCGCTCAGCCAGTTTTCGCTGATGGACTGTCAGACAGCCGTCACGCTAAAAACGTGGATCGAAAACACAGCCAAACCCGCCTTCGCCGAACTGGGAGGTGGGCTCAAGGGGATGCGGGTTGTTGGCCACTATGCCTGCAAGACGCAGAACAACCAGCCCTATGCGCGCATTTCCGAACATGCGCGGGGTCGGGCCATCGATATCTCGACCTTCGTGTTGCAGGACGGAACGCAGATCACCGTTCAGGACGGATGGAGCGACACCGATCAAAGCACCGTGTTACGAGAGTTGCACAGCGGAGCCTGTGGTCTGTTTGGAACTGTTCTTGGTCCTGACGCTGACCGGTATCACAAAGGGCATTTTCACTTCGACACAGCCCGTCGCAGTGGCAAGCCTGTGTGTCGATAACGCGTTAGCCGTTACCTGTATGCAACCTCAACCCACCGGTTGAGCGTTCACTGTACTGACCATGCCGCCACCCACCAGCGCTTTCACCCCGGTTGTTCCCGGGCACGAGGTTGGCAATCCCCGCGCCACGCGCACGGCCAGATAGGCAAAAGCCTGCGCCTCGAGCATGTCACCGTCCAACCCCACGGCCTCGACCGGTTCGACCGGGCAGTCGAGGGATACGCGCAGCATCTCCATCAAAACCGGATTGCGCCGTCCACCGCCTGTAACCAGCACGCAAGACGGCGGTTGCGGACAATGTTCCATCCCCTGCACCACCCCAGCTGCGCACATCCCGGTCAGGGTCGCCACCGCGTCAGCGTCACCCAGTTCTTTCACCAGGTCGATCATCTCAGAGAAATCGTTCCGGTCTAGCGACTTGGGCGGCATACGTGCAAAGAAAGGCTCAGCCAGAAACAGCTCCAACGCACCCATTTCGACGGTGCCATTGCGCGCAACCGCACCATCCCGGTCCATCGGCTGCCCCAGCCGGGCCTGCATCAGGTCATCGACCGGCGCGTTCGCTGGCCCCGTATCAAAGGCAAGCAGCGCCCCAAGCGCCTCGGGACCATCAAAGCTTGGGTCCACATAGGTCAGATTACCAACACCACCCAGGTTCAGGAAGCACAACGGGCGGTCCGCGCCAAACCACTTGGCGCAAGCAAAGTGAAAAAACGGTGCCAGCGGAGCACCCTCGCCCCCCATCGACACGTCGTCGCTCCGGAAGTCCCAGACCACCGGGCGCCCCAGCGCCTGCGCCAGACCAAGACCATCGCCCACCTGCAGTGTGCCACGCCCGCGCGGTTCATGCACCAGCGTCTGGCCGTGAAAGCCGATCAGATCTACATCTTCGAACTCGGACAGCGCCTCGGCATGGGCTATGGTTACCATTTCAGCCGCCGCATCGACCTGCGGGCCGTGCCATTGCCCCAAAGCCGCCCGCAGCACATCGCGTTCAGCGTCGGTATAGGCGCGATAGCCGCTTTTCCCGAATCCAGCGATGGAATGCCCGTCGGTTTCCACCACCGCAGCGTCCACCCCGTCCAGCGACGTACCGGACATCGCGCCCAATGCCCGAACCATTCCGTGTTTCTTGATGGTTTGGCCCACGCCCGCCTCCTGATCTGGCATTGTTTCCGCCGTGCCCGGAGTTCTGGACTTCACCTCTGGGTTGCAGCTTGGTCAAGGTGCTTTTGTTATGCCGCCTTGGCAAGCCTTCTGATTGGGGGTGTCGGTTTTTTTCCGACTTCGCGCCTCAGGATCAACACCCCGGCCACCTAGTTGCGCGCGCATATCACAGCACGCGCTTTTAGATTGAAAAGGTGGCTTTTCCTCATCCGCAGCGCCGCCTATACAGTGCCGCGCAACACAAACCCCGAGGGCACGATATGACCTACCACCCCAAATCGGATTTCATCGCCACGATGATCGAGCGCGGCTTCCTCGCCGACTGCACCGATTATCAGGGCCTTGACGACGCGCTGATCAGTGGGTGCAAGCCGGCCTATATCGGCTTTGATGCAACGGCCAAGTCGTTGCATGTGGGCAGCCTGATCCAGATCATGATGTTGCGCTGGTTTCAGAAGACCGGCCACCAGCCGATCACCCTTATGGGTGGCGGCACCACCAAGGTGGGCGACCCTTCGTTCCGCGCGGATGAACGCCCCCTGCTGGGACCCGAACAGATCGACGAAAACATCGCGGGCATCAAGAAAGTGTTCGCGGCCTATATCGATTACGACACTGACGCCGAAAACAAGGCGCTGATGTTGAACAATGCCGAATGGCTGGATGATCTGAACTACCTCGATTTCCTGCGCGACATCGGGCGGCATTTTTCCGTCAACCGGATGCTCAGCTTTGAATCGGTGAAATCCCGGCTGGATCGCGAACAGTCGCTGTCGTTTCTCGAGTTCAACTACATGATCCTGCAAGCCTATGACTTTCTGGAGCTGAACCGTCGCTATGGCTGTGTTCTGCAAATGGGCGGCAGCGACCAGTGGGGCAACATTGTCAACGGTATCGACCTGACCCGCCGGGTGCTGGATCACGAAATCTACGGCCTGACCTCTCCCCTGCTGACCACCAGCGACGGTAAGAAGATGGGCAAATCGCAGGATGGCGCGGTCTGGCTGAACGCCGAGATGCGCTCACCCTATGAATTCTGGCAGTTCTGGCGCAACACCACCGATGCGGATGTCGGGCGGTTCCTGAAGCTCTATACCGAATTGCCCGTGGATGAATGTGACCGTCTTGGCGCGCTTGCCGGGTCCGAAATCAATGAGGCCAAAATCCGCCTCGCCAATGAGGTGACAGCCCTTCTCCACGGGGCGCAAGCTGCGGTAACGGCCGAAGCCACAGCCCGTGAAGTGTTCGAAAAAGGTGGGGTTGGAGACGATCTGCCCACCCTGACCCTCAGCGCGGACGAGCTGGGCGACGGCATGTCCATCGTGCAGATCATTGTCAAATCAGGCCTGGCCAAGTCCGGCAAAGAGGCCAAGCGCCTGATTGCCGAAAACGGGGCCAAACTGGACGACGCTCCGCTGACGGATGCGGGCTTGATGATCGACGCGGGTGCATTGACGTCTCCGATCAAGCTGAGTGCAGGCAAGAAACGCCACGCATTGGTGCAACTGGGCTGACGCCCCTTTCACCTTTGATTGCAAAGCAGGAAACGGCCACCCGATTGGGTGGCCGTATCTATTTTGGAATCAGCACGGCTACTGACGTCCCTTTCCGCGACCGGGCCGGTCGCTTTCGCCTTCATCGTCATTGGCGTTGTTTCCGCGACCCGGACTACTGCCTTCGCCGCCATTGCCGCCGCCATTGTTACCCTTATCGCCACCTTTGCCACCGCCGTTATGGCCCTTTCCGCCGCCGTTATTGCCTTTGCCACCGCCGGGTTCACCATCGCCACCGCCGGATTCCCCGCCACCACCGCCGGGTTCTCCACCGCCACCGCCTGGTTCTCCACCACCACCGCCGGGCTCTCCGCCACCGCTGGGTTCACCACCGCCACCACCGGGTTCTTGGCCGCCGTTGTCAGGCTCTCCTCCACCACCAAGACCGTCAGGACCAACCGCGTTCGCAAACCCTGCCCCGCCGGGTTCTGAACTGCGGCTTTCGCCCCGATTTTCTGCCGCGCCGGTCAAGCTTGCCGTTGGCAAATCCGTCAACAACGCGGCCAGCCCCGGGCATTGCGCCCCGGCAATGCTCAGAGTTGTCTCAAAATCCGGTCTCTTCTGAAGTCTGTCCAGAAAGCTCGGGGTCACCTGAACACAATCGCAAAGCCCGGCATAGTCGCCTGCATTCGCAAGATTTCGAGCCGTTTTCCAGTTACAGGTTTCCGGCGCTGCAACAGCACTGCCGGCAACCACAATTCCAAAGACAGGTGCAGCCAGAACAGCACCCAGTGATTTATTCTTACCATTTACCATATCGGAACCTCCTGACGAAAAAACACGCAATGGCTGTGATTACTTCGTTCACGAACAGGCGCGTTTTCGTGAAGCGCGGATTAAGATGCCTTAAAGATGCGTATTTGCCCGGCGGTCAGTCCGCCCCGCCCCTTTAGGCGTTCAGGCTCAAAGATGTGGACACCGACCCTGCAATGCAGTTATTGAACAGCTGTTCATATCCCAGGGAGGAGTTCCGATGCACCTGTCCACCACAGCCGCTCTTGTCACCGGCGGCGCATCCGGTCTGGGCGAAGCCACCGCCCGTCACTTTGCCGCGCAGGGTGCGCAAGTCACTATTCTGGACCGTGACGCGGACCGTGGCGCTCTAGTCGCCTCCGAAATCGGTGGGTATTTTGCGCTGACGGATGTAACCGACGAAACCTCGGTCGCAGCTGCCGTACGCCACGGCATGGACAAGATGGGCAAGATCACCGCGACTGTGAACTGCGCGGGTATCGCTTATGGAATCAAGACAGTCGGCAAGGATGGACCCCACCCGCTGGACGCGTTCCAGCGCACGATCGACATCAATCTTGTCGGCACATTCAACGTCTCAAGGCTGGCCGCGGCTGAGATGGCAAAGAACGAACCCGAACCGGACGGGGCGCGCGGTGTGATCATCAACACTGCATCGATTGCTGCATTCGACGGCCAAAAGGGACAGGCGGCTTATGCTGCATCGAAAGGCGGCGTGGTTGGCATGACCCTGCCAATGGCCCGCGATCTGGCCTCGTCCGGGATTCGCGTCATGACCATTGCGCCGGGTATCTTTATGACCCCGATGTTGGCGGGCCTTCCTGACGACGTGCAGCAACAACTGGCCGCCGACGTCCCGAACCCGGCCCGCCTGGGTGACCCCAAGGAATACGGGCGGCTGGCCGGTTTCATCGTTGAAATGGGCTATCTGAACGGCGAAGTCATCCGCATCGACGGCGCTCTGCGGATGCGGTAAGATAGCCCCATGTCGGAGCGCCAGAAAATGCAGTCCGGGCAGTGGTATTGCTGTCTTGATCCTGAATTGGATGATCTGCGCGCGCGGGCACGACGGGCTGTTCACACTCACAACACCTGTCCGCCCGACACACGCGGCGCGATGGCCCCGGAACTGCACGCGCTGCTGGGCCATGTCGGCGAGGACTGTTTTCTCGAAGCCACTTTTCACTGCGCATATGGAATGAACATCCATCTGGGCAGCCGGGTTTTCTTCAATGCCGGATGCGTGGTTCTGGACACGGCCCCCGTTCGAGTCGGCGACGACACGATGTTTGGCCCCAATGTTCAGATTTACTGCGCGCATCATGCCAAGGACCCGGCTGATCGGGCACAAGGGTTGGAAATCGGCCTGCCCGTCACCATCGGCAGGCAGGTTTGGGTTGGCGGCGGAGCGATCCTGTTGCCCGGCATTACCATAGGCGACTACGCCACAATCGGCGCAGGCAGCGTCGTCACCAAAGACGTCCCCGCCAAAGAAACCGTAGCAGGTAATCCGGCAAGACGTCTGGCGCGCTAAGCGCTTTCAGCCTTCTCTTCGAGCGTCAGCCATTCCTCTTCAGCGGCCGAGAGTTTCTCCTGCCGCTCAACCAGCGCCTCGGTCGCTTTTTGGAACTTCACCGGTTCGCGCGTGAACAGCTCGGGGTCGGACATCAACTCTTCCAGCTTGGCAATCTGGGCCTCTAGGCGCGCGATCTCGGCAGGCAGTTTCTCCAGCCGGTGCTTTTCCGAGAAGGATAGGCCGGATTTCGGCTTTTCTTCCTGCTTGATCTTTGGCTTTGAAGCTTTTGCTTTTTCGATACTTTTTTGGATCACGTCGCCACGCTGCGCGATGTAATCCGACCAACCGCCAGCATAGACTGTCGCCCGTCCGTTCCCCTCCATCGCGATGGTGGTTGTCGCCACGCGGTCCAGAAAATCCCGGTCATGGCTAACCAGCAGAACGGTGCCGTCGTAATCGTCCAAAAGCTCTTGCAGCAGGTCCAGCGTCTCGACATCCAGATCGTTGGTCGGTTCGTCCAGCACCAATAGGTTCGAGGGTTTCGCCATCAGCTTGGCCAGAAGCAATCGGGCTTTTTCCCCACCGGAGAGGGATTTGACGGCTGCTCGGGCCTGCCGTTCGTCAAACAGAAATTCCTTGAGATACCCTACAACATGTTTGGGCTGCCCGCCCACCATCACCTGATCGGCCTTACCCGACACCCGCATTTCCGGATCGCCGGTCAGACTGTCCCACAGGCTCATCTCGGGGTCCAGTTGGGCGCGGGTCTGATCGAACACCGCGATTTCAAGGTTCGTCCCCAAGGAAACCGAGCCCGCGTCCGGCTCCACCTGCCCCAGCAGCATCTTCAGCAACGTTGTTTTTCCAACACCGTTCGGCCCGACAAAGGCCACCCGGTCTCCGCGCTGTACCAGCAGATCAAAGTTCCGAACGATCTGAGTGGCATCAAACGCTTTGGCCAACCCCTTGGCCTCGATCACTTTTCGGCCCGATTTTGGCCCGGCCTCCAGCGCCATTGCAGCCGAGCCCTGACGTTTGATCTGCGCCGCCTTTTCAGCTCGCAATGCCTGCAAGGCCCGCACCCGGCCTTGGTTACGTTTGCGTCTGGCACTAATGCCCTCAACCGCCCATTTCGCTTCGGACTTGATCAGGCGGTTCAGCTTATGGCGTTGCTGGTCTTCTTCCTCCCAGACCTTGTCCCGCCAGGCCTCAAAGGCTTCAAAGCCCTGCTCCTGTCGCCGAACAGCCCCCCGGTCAATCCAAAGTGTTGCCCGCGTCAGCGCCCTTAAAAAGGCCCGGTCATGCGAGATCAGCACAAAGGCCGCTCGGGTCGCGCCAAGTTCGCGTTCCAGCCACGCGATGGCTTCGATATCCAGATGGTTGGTCGGCTCGTCCAGCAACATCAGATCCGGTGCTTCGGCCATCAGCTTGGCCAGTGCCGCCCGCCGCCGCTCTCCGCCCGAAGCGGTCTCAACCGCGCGTGAAGGATCGAACTTCAACCCTTCACCGGCCCGTTCAACCTTGTAAAGTTCTCCCGGCTCCAACCCGCTGGATGCGTAATCCCCCAGCGTGGCAAAGCCCTCCATCGTCGGGTCCTGCTCCATGAAGCCCACGGATTTTCCGGGCGGCACGACAATCTCGCCCCGATCAGCCTCGACCAGACCGGCCATCACTTTCATCAGCGTGGATTTTCCGGATCCGTTTCGCCCCACCAGCGCAACACGATCTCCGGGTTGAACCACCAGATCCAGTTCGGAAAACACCGGGTCACCCCCGAAAGTCAGGGAAATGCCGGACATCTGCAACAAAGGAATTCTCGCCATGTGCGCCAGCTAAACCGGCTGACACATTGCGTCAACGCCCCGTCTTCACCTTTTCAAAAATACTCAATCTACCCGGCCACCGCCCGCAACAGACGTTTGCGTGCCGGGGGGATCGCACCGATTTCCACCCCTGTGAAAACGTGCAGCGTGTTCATGTGGCGATCCACCACCGCATGATCGCTGACCCAACCGCCCATCATCAGGTAGGTCCGCAACAAGGGTGGCATCCGCAGCATTGCCTTTTTCACATCCGGTCTGCGCCGCAGACGCGCGGCAAAACGAAACACATCCGGAGCCTTCACGCGCGGCAACCAACGTTTCGGGCCCAGATGGCGATATTTGAGCATCGCAAACGCATCCAGATACTGCTCAGTTTCGGTACCGGCAAAAGAGGAACATCCAAACAACATCTCGACGTTGTTCCGGTCAACGTAGGCCGTCATTGCCCCCCAGGCGACACGCAGGATGTCGGGGTCGCTGTGATTGGGGTGGATACAAAATCGTCCCATTTCGACCATCCGACCTTTAAAGCCTTCGAGCGAGGTCAGGTCATAGAACTGTGCTGAATAACTTTGTCCGATCTCGCCGCCACTTTCCATGGTCAGCATCCGAAAGCAGCAGACCAGCCGTTCAGCCGAGCGCATATCCTCGATCAGGATATGGCTACAGCGTGCATCAAATTCGTCGCAGTCCGGTTTTTCAGTACCAAAAGCCAAGGTCCGCAATGCCTGAGCTGTTCTGATATCCTCGGGCGATTGCGCCAGTCTGGCGCGATAGCGCCCCTTGCTTAACAAAACTGCCGTTGCCACGGTCGCGTCCTCCACGGTTGCCGACCCTCAGGCGTCGGTACGACACCGTTAGCACATGACATGTGACTGCCCTGTGACCACCGCAAGGTTTTGGCGCAAATTAGTTGGCGCCCGGAATGTTGGCCGGATTGAAGTTGCCGATATTGCCCAGCAGCTGACGCAGGAAGCCTTTGTCCTGAACGTTGGAATCGGTAACGCGGCGCTCCAGAGCAATCACATTCCCGTCCTCTAGACCAAAGCGTTCGATATTTCTGACGACACCGCGCTGATCAAAACTGATGGCAACCAGCTCGCGCGATACCACCTCGGGCCGTTTCGGACCGTAGTGACGCACGCGAGAGCGGACGTAGTAATAGCCCGAATCCCGAACCACGCCGGATGCGCCCGGCGCGCCGATGGCCTCTTGCACGCTGTCACGCGTGTCTACGCCAACTTTGATTTCCGCCAGTTCCTCGGCCGGTGGCACATAGCCGTGATTCTTGAAGACAGCCGTACAAGCCCCGGTCGCAGCCAGAAAGGCAACAAACACAAGCGATTTCGCAGCTGGTTTCAACTGGTTCACTACCTTCAACATCTGCACCCTCTTGCCTTGGCCTTCTTCGGCTTCTATCCGATTACATAAACCGCTGCCACGGTTCAACACATAGAAAGGCTCACGAATGAGCAACACGACATCATTTCGGGTGTCTGACCTGCCACAGAACGCCCCGACACCGTTCGATCTGCGCCCCGCAACCACCGCGCTTGAGCAAATCAGGCAAGACCTTGGGCTGCTGGGGTTGCGCAAGCTCAGCTTTTCGGGCGAAGTGCAGGCACAAGGTAAACGGGACTGGGAATTGAACGGCAAACTCGGTGCAACTGTCATCCAACCTTGCGTGGTAACGCTGGAACCGGTGACGACAAGGATCGATATTCCGGTGTACCGGACTTTTCTTGCGGATTGGGCAGACCCAGATGATCCAGAGTTCGAGATCCCGGAAGAAGACGAATCTGAACCTTTGGGGCCTGAAATTGATCCGGCCCTAGTCATGATCGAGGCCCTGTCCCTGGCTCTGCCACAATATCCGCGGAAAGACGGCGCAGAACTGGGTCAGGCTGCCTATACAGAACCGGGCAAACAGGCGATGACGGATGACGATGCCAAACCCTTTGCAGGATTGGCAGGGTTGCGCGATGTACTAAAAAAAGACGAGTGACAGGTGCCAGTTTTCCTGTCATAGCAGGCGGTCAGAAAAATCGCTTGAACATGCCGAGAATCGCAGTATTTTCGCGCGCTCATCGGATTTTGGGTTGGACATTGCGGGGCCCGTCGCCTAAACGCGCGTCAAACCACGATAAACGAACTACGAAACCCGGGTCGGCAGCGAATCTGCGGCCCCCAGTCAGACAAAGGTTGAGACCATGGCCGTCCAACAGAACAAAGTTTCCAAGTCGCGTCGCAACAACCGCCGCGCACACGACGCTCTGGTTGCTGCAAACCCGAACGAATGCCCGAACTGCGGCGAGCTGAAACGCCCGCACCACGTTTGTGCATCTTGCGGCCACTATGACGATCGCGAAGTCGTCGCACAGGCCGACGAAATCGATCTGGACGAAGACGCAGCCTAAGCCTGATCGAGCGCAGGCCAAGGCATGAACGATCAGCCCACGCACGCCGGACGGATCACCATCTCGGTTGACGCAATGGGAGGGGACGCAGGTCCCGCTGTCGTCGTTGCAGGTCTGGCGAAATCGGCTGGCAAGAACCCGAATATCGGGTTCCTGCTGCACGGGCCCGAACAGGTATTGCGCAAGCTGGTTGCCAAACGACGTGTCCTTGAAGGGCGCGTCGTTTTTCGTGATTGCCCCGACGTTGTCACGATGGAGGACAAGCCCAGCCAGGTTGTGCGCAACGGCAAGCAGACCTCGATGTGGTCCGCGCTGGAAGCGGTTCGTCAGGGCGAAGCCCATGGCGCTGTGTCCTGCGGCAACACCGGTGCCCTGATGGCCCTGTCAATGATGCGCCTGCGCAAATTGCCGGGTGTCAACCGCCCCGCAATCGCGATCCTGTGGCCTTCGCGCAACCCGCAGGGGTTCAATGTGATGCTGGACGTGGGCGCCGATGTGCGCGCCGACGCCAAGGACTTGCTGCAATTCGCCCTGATGGGCGCGTCTTATGCGCGCAACGGCATGGCCCTGAACCGACCCCGGATCGGGCTGCTGAACGTTGGCACAGAAGAGCATAAAGGCCGCGCGGAACTGAAAGCAGCACACGCCTTGATCTCGGATTTCGCGGAACAGGCGAATTTCGAATTTGTTGGCTTTGTCGAAGGCAGCGACATTCCCGGTGACAAGGCAGATGTCATTGTTACCGATGGGTTTACCGGCAATGTCGCGATCAAAACGGGTGAAGGCACCGCCGGCCTGATCGGAGATCTTCTGCGTGAGGCGTTCAAATACTCTCCGTTGTCCCGATTGGCTTCGGTCTTGGCCATCACGTCGCTGCAGCGCCTGAAAAAGCGCATTGATCCGCGGCGCGTAAACGGTGGCGTGTTTCTGGGTCTGAACGGGACAGTTATTAAATCCCATGGCGGGGCAGATGCGACCGGAGTGTCGGCGGCGATCAAACTGGCCTTTACCCTGGCACAGTCCGGCTTTGCCGAAAAATTAGCTGCGCGGGTTGCATCCACGGCCCAGCTTGCACAAGATGCCGCGCAAGCTGCGCCGCAGACCGATAAATAACAAAAAAGGCAGTACCTCAAAAATGGCAGGCCGTTCAGTTGTAGTAGGTGTCGGGCATTATTTGCCGGAACGTATTGTTCCAAATTCCGAGTTCGAGAAAACGCTGGACACGACGGATGAATGGATCAGAACCCGGTCGGGGATCGAACGCCGTCACTTTGCCGCCGATGACGAAACGACGTCGGACCTGGCCACCAAAGCTGCCGAGGCTGCGCTGGCCGATGCGGGCCTGACAGCGGATGATATCGACGCGATTGTCCTGGCGACCTCGACGGCGGACCTGACCTTTCCTTCTGCCGCGACCATGGTTCAGGCCCGGCTGGGCATGACAAAGGGGTTTGCTTTCGACGTACAGGCTGTCTGCGCGGGATTCGTTTTCGCGCTCAGCAACGCAAATGCGTTGATCCTGTCCGGCCAAGCCAAACGCGTGCTGGTCATTGGTGCCGAAACCTTTTCCCGGATTATGGACTGGACCGACCGCTCGACCTGCGTTTTGTTCGGGGATGGCGCCGGCGCATTGGTACTCGAAGCGCAGGACGGCGAAGGCACCGCTGCGGATCGCGGCATACTCGCAACCGATCTGAACTCGGATGGGCGCTACAAGGACCTGCTTTATGTCGATGGGGGTGTTTCGACCCAATCCACCGGGCATCTGCGGATGCAGGGCAATCAGGTCTTCCGACATGCCGTTGAAAAGCTTACCAAAACCGCTGAGACAGCCCTGAGCCGCGCAGGGCTGAGATGCGCTGACGTCGACTGGATTGTTCCTCATCAGGCCAATATTCGCATCATTCAGGGCACGGCCAAAAAGATGGGCCTGCCGATGGAAAACGTGGTTGTGACCGTTCAGGATCACGGCAACACCTCGGCTGCATCGATCCCATTGGCATTGTCGGTTGGTAAACAACGCGGGCAGATCAAACCCGGCGACCTGATCGTGACCGAAGCGATTGGCGGCGGTCTGGCTTGGGGCGCGGTGGTTCTGCGCTGGTAACCGGCGCAATCCAGCTTACACAGCTGCTTGCAATTCATTGATATTGACAGCGAATTTGCCATACCCATATGCTTTGACAGCAACAGGGGAAATGACATGGGCGACAATACACTGACTCGAATGGATCTGAGCGAGGCCGTCTTTCGCGAAGTCGGGCTTTCACGCAACGAAAGTGCGCAGCTGGTCGAAAGCGTTCTGAACCACATGTCCGACGCTCTGGTGCGCGGTGAGCAGGTGAAAATTTCGTCCTTCGGTACATTCAGTGTTCGCGACAAGACCGCGCGAGTCGGTCGCAACCCCAAAACCGGCGAAGAAGTTCCGATACAGCCCCGCCGCGTACTGACCTTTCGCCCGTCGCATCTTATGAAAGATCGCGTCGCCGTCGGGAATCGCAAGTAACCCAGGGTCACGCGGATATGAGCAAGTCTCCCGACGCGTTTCGCACGATCAGTGAAGTAGCGGATTGGCTTGGGGTTCAGGCCCATGTTTTGCGATTCTGGGAAAGCAGGTTCGCTCAGGTCAAACCGGTCAAACGCGCGGGCGGGCGCCGGTATTATCGCCCCAATGACATGCGTCTTTTGGGGGGCATAAAGAAACTGCTTCACGAAGACGGGACCACAATCAAGGGCGTACAGCGAATCCTGCGCGAGCAAGGCGTCGCACATGTCGCAGCACTGTCTCCGCCTCTGGACGAACCGGGTCCTGCCCTGATTGAACCCGTTCAAGGTACTGTGGTGCCGTTCGAACCCAAACCCGCTGCCGCCACCGAACAAATCCCTATGGATCTGGACGGACCGTCCGAGCAGCCGGCGAATGAATGCATGCAGGCCGACGCACGTCCCACGGCTGTGTCAGTACAAGAACCAGACCTGAACACAGCGCCCCTGATAGGCGGAATTGCTTCGCTGGCGTGGAAGCGTGCCGAGTTTGACGACGAACTTCTGCGCCAGATTGCACCGATTGCAAAAGACCTGCGCCGCTGGCTGGATCGGGTCGAAACACAGGCGACGGGTTAGGAAAAAAGGCAGTGTTTTCCTCTTGCCCCTGCCGGGAAAATCTTTATGAACGGCCCAACGTCGGGCTATGGCGCAGCCTGGTAGCGCGTCCGTCTGGGGGACGGAAGGTCGCAGGTTCGAGTCCTGCTAGCCCGACCAAATCACACCGACGTTTATGGCACAAAGGCCAGATCCCGCTCTGGCACATGAGGGGATCGAGATGACAGGTGTTTGCGCGAACCAGCAAATCGAAGCAATGATCGCGCGCGGAGAGATCGCCGCCAACCCCGATGTCCTGTCAGCGCAAATTCAACCGGCCAGCCTTGATTTGCGTTTGGGAACAGTGGCCTACCGCGTTCGTGCCTCATTCCTCGCGGGCGAAGGACAGACCGTTACGGATCGCTTGGCCGAGTTCGAGATGCACCGCATCGACATCTCGGACGGCGCTGTTCTGGAAAAGGGCTGCGTCTATCTGGTGCCTCTGATGGAATCGCTTGCCCTGCCCCGCGATATAACCGCCGTCGCCAATGCCAAAAGCTCGACCGGGCGGCTTGACCTTCTGACCCGTACCATCACCGATGGTGGCACCGAGTTCGATCGCGTGACCGCAGGCTACAAAGGCCCGCTTTATGCCGAGATCTGTCCACGTTCGTTTTCGGTTCTGGTCCGGCCCGGTATGCGTCTGAACCAGATCCGTTTCCGTCAGGGTCAGGCCGTCTTGTCTGACGCCGAACTGACCGCCCTGCACGCCGAATCGCCGTTGGTAGACAGCCCTGCCGTAATTCAGGACGGTCTTGGCTTTTCGGTCGATCTGCAACTGCCCGATACTGATCTGGTCGGCTATCGCGCCAAGCCCCATACCGGGGTAATTGATCTGGACCGAATTGGCGAATACGACCCCCAGGACTATTGGGAGGAAGTACGCACCAAGGACGGTCGCATCATACTTGACCCCGGTGCATTCTATATCCTTGTCAGCCGCGAGGCGGTCCACATCCCGCCGATGTATGCCGCCGAAATGGCACCTTATCTGGCGATGGTTGGTGAATTCCGGGTGCATTATGCCGGATTCTTCGATCCCGGCTTTGGCCATGCAGCCGCCGGGGGGGCCGGGTCGCGTGGCGTGCTTGAGGTGCGATGCCACGAAGCGCCTTTCGTGCTGGAGCACGGACAGGTGGTCGGTCGTCTTGTTTATGAGAGAATGGCCGAGATGCCCACGCAGCTATATGGTGCCGGGATTGCATCGAACTATCAGGGGCAAGGCCTGAAACTGTCCAAGCACTTCAAAGCGGTTGGATAACCCTCCGAATTTCTTGCAAGGGTGCATATGCCGGATAACCCGCGTTGCCTGTCGCAGGTTCTGCGCCTGACCTGTAGTGACCTGTCCGGATTTTTACTCCTCAAACAGTTCCGACTGGTCTTCGTCCACTTCGTCTTCGCGCGCCTCGCCCAACGGGATCGCCCCCGGCGGAGGTCGGTTTTCCAACAAACCCGCAGCCCTTAGTTCCTTGAGACCCGGCAGGTCGCGGGCGTTCTCCAGACCAAAATGATCCAGAAACTCGGACGTCACCACAAATGTCACCGGACGACCCGGTGTCATGCGGCGCCGGCCCAACCTGATCCACTCCATCTCAAGCAACTGGTCAATCGTCCCGCGTGAGACTGACACACCGCGAATTTCCTCAATCTCGGCGCGGGTGCAGGGTTGGTGATACGCGACGATGGCCAATGTCTCAATCGCGGCCCGGCTGAGTTTACGGGACTCGACCGTTTCCTTCTGCATCAGAAAGCCCAGATCGGGGGCTGTGCGAATCGCCCATGCCTCTCCAACACGCACCACGCGCACGCCGCGCCCTTCGTAACGTCTCTGCAACAATTCAACGGCTTGCGCGGCGTCGCTTCCATGCGGCATCCGCGCTTCAAGATCGGCAATCGTCACCGGATCGGCACTGGCAAACAACACCGCCTCGACCATACGCTCCTGTTCCGCCAGGGGTGGCGCCTCGAACAGGGTACCGGTTTCTTCTGGGGCATCAGTCACGTGTCTGTGTCCTTTTGCGCAAATGGATCGGCGCGAATGTCTCGCTCTGCTTGATCTCCATATGTCCTTCTTTCACCAGTTCCAGCGAGGCCGCAAAGGTCGCAGCCGTCGCCGACCTGCGGCGCACCGGGTCAGTATCCCAGCCATCGGGCAGATAGGTTTCCATATCGGTCCACGTCCCCGCAAAACCGATCAGCGGGCGCATCCGCTCCAGTGCCTGCTCCATCGTGAACACCGCATCGCGGTCCATCACAAAGGGGCGGAATTCGTCACGGGTGCGGATACGGGCATACCCCTGCATCAGGTCCAGCAGCGTGGCGGAATAAGTCACGGTGCGAATGCGGGTGACGTCCTCGCCCTGCCCGCGTTTGAAAAAATCACGCCCCAGTTGGTCGCGGGCCATCAACCGTGCAGCGACGTCACGCATCGCCTGCAGGCGTTCAAGTTGAAACGCCAGATGCGCGGCCAGTTCTTCACCCGATGGCCCTTCGTCATCGGGGTCTGGTGGTAGCAGTAAACGGGACTTGAGAAAGGCCAGCCACGCCGCCATGACCAGATAATCTGCGGCCAGTTCAATGCGCAGCGCACGCGCCTTTTCAACAAAGGCCAGATATTGCTGCGCCAGCGCAAGAACCGAGATCTTGCGCAGATCCACTTTTTGCGTGCGGGACAGGGTCAGCAGAACGTCCAACGGGCCTTCGAACCCGTCGACATCAACAATCAGCGCTTCGGCCGCAAGACGATCCGCGACCGAGACAGGGTCTTCGCTAAAAAGATTATCGTTCATTTACCTGCCCGCCCATTAGGGCAGATAGTTCCGCTTCGGCGGCTTGGATGTCAAGTTCCCGCGGGCGTTTGCGCATCGCCAGCGCCCGTTCTGCGCGGGCTTGTGCCACATCCGACATTTCTCCGGCAGTTTCCATCACAGCGGCACGTTCAGAAAAACTGCCATTGCAATGCAGGACCACATCGCAGCCCGCCTGCAATGATTGGCGAGTGAGGTCCGTCAACGCCCCACTGAGCGCCTTCATCGAGATATCGTCGGTCATGATCAGGCCGCCAAAGCCGATATTGTCTCGGATCAGGCCCATCATGGCCGCGGAAATGGTGGCTGGCCGGGGATCGATCTGATCAAAGACCAGATGCGCCGTCATCCCCATCGGCAGGTCGTTCAAGGCGCGGAACGGCGCGAAATCGCTGTATTCCAACTCTACCAGCGGCAAATCAACATGCGGCAGGTCATGGTGACTGTCCAAAGTGGCCCGGCCATGGCCGGGAATGTGCTTGAGAACCGGAAGAACGCCCCCGTCCAACAGGCCCTGTGCCACGGTCCTGCCGACCCTGGAAATCTGCTCAGGATCAAAGGCATAACAGCGGTTTTTCAGAAACGCGTGGGTCTCGGGCCGCGCCACATCGACCATGGGGGCACAGTTGCTGTCGATACCCAGACCAAACAGCTCATCCGCAATCAGGCGGTACCTGAGGTACATGGCGCGTTCCGCTTGATCACCCGCCCTGGTCACATGATCCAGCGGCGGCAGCCATTCGCGGGCCAAGCGTGCGCGCAAACGCTGTACGCGCCCACCTTCCTGATCAATGGTAATGGGACAGTTGCGCCCAACGGCCTCGCGGAAATCATCACACAAGGCCCGCACCTGATCGGCGCTTTCAATATTGCGGGCGAACAGGATGAACCCAAACGGGTTCATCTGGCGAAACAGGTCTCTTTCCTTCTGCGTCAGGCGCAGGCCTTCAGCATCTGTGATCGCTGCTCCGAACTTCACCTCACGGCCACCGGGATACAGTCAGCGCCTTGCGCGACCAGAGCAGCGCAGAACTGGCGCGAGTCGCTCAGGTCTTCGAACCCCAGAACACGCAGGCGGTAGAAGGTGCGCCCACCGCTTGAAGTTTTCTGGATAACACGCTGTTTTCCCGACAAATACTCACCAAACTGACCATTCAAACGGTCCCACTCGGCCTGTGCCACTTGCGTGCTGTCATAAGCTCCAAGCTGCGCCAGCCGGGTTCCCTTTGCCAGTGTATCCGGATCAACATCCACCCCGACCGCGGCTTTCACCGCTGCATTGATGGCGTCTTCGGAATTCTCGCTGGGCGCGACCTGACTGCGGGTGGACCGTGCCGGACGCGTCACAGGGCGCAACGATCGGCGAACGCCCGGCAACTCGGCGAAACTCGGGTCAGGCAAGGCCGCAGCAAAATCTGCCGGGTCAATGGCGGGTTCTTCATCGGGGGTGGTCAGCGATGCCAGTTGTACACCGTCTTCGAACTCTTGCTGCGTTTCTGCTGCCGCACCCGCCAATTCCGCAACCAGCGCATCTACTGCGTTCTGGCGCAGGCGCGCGGCCTCCTGCGTGGTGATAGGTTCTTCGACAACATGCAGCGCAGGGGTCGGCTTCAGTTCTCCGGCGGGCAGATCTTCGTCTGTCAAGGACACCGGGCGCGGTGCAAGGATCAACCGGTCGGCCGGCGCCGCAGCGCTGCCTTCGGCGGCGACGGCATTCACGGCAAAGCCCTGATGATCGGCGGGTGTTCCACCCGGATTTTCCGGCTGTACACGCATCGGCCCTTCGGCGGCGCGAACAACCGGCACGCCACTGACATCGCGCATGATCAGTTGATAGCCCCAGACCCCGACACCAGCGACCAGCGCCAAGGAAGCAACAGCCCCCAGGAAATTGACTGCCCTGCCCAGACCAAACGAGCCTCGCGGCGCGTCATCTTCCTGCATATCTTCGGGAAAATCATACACATCATCAGAATGCGCTTGATTCGGGTAATGAATCTGCCCGGGGCTTTGATGCCCCGAGTAATCGTAACTCGCCATGTCCGCCTCACTGCCCGTTTCGCGCCTGAAAATAAGGCCCGCGGGTCATTTCTTGCCTACCTCATACCGGCGGTTCGGGCGATATTTTTTACCGCATCTCCTGCGCCGGAGTAACGCCAAGAATACCCAAGCCCGCTGAAATCACAACAGAAACGGCCCGGGCCAAAGCGATTTTTGACTGGCTTGTGGCAACATCGCCATCCTGGATAAAACGCAATTGCGTCTCGTCATTGCCTTTGTTCCACAACGCGTGAAAGTCGCCTGCAAGTTCATAAAGGTAAAAGGCGACCCTGTGCGGTTCATTGGTCCGGGCGGCAATCTCGACCAGCCGTGGCCATTCTGCCAGCTTCTTGGCAACAACCAGTTCCGAGGCATGATCGATCTTGCTCAGGTCAGCGTCCGCAAGGGTCGCATCATCAGCCGCAATTCCAGCTTCGGCCGCACGGCGCAGCACGCTCATGACACGGGCATGTGCGTATTGAACGTAGAACACAGGGTTCTCGCGGCTTTGTTCCAGCACCTTGTCAAAATCGAAATCCAACGGCGCGTCGTTCTTGCGGGTCAGCATAACAAACCGCGTCACGTCCGGGCCCACCTGATCGACCACATCGCGCAGAGTGACAAAGTTCCCCGCCCGCTTGGACATCTTGAACGGCTCACCGTTTTTCCACAGCTTCACCAGCTGCGTCAGCTTGATATCAAGCGGCACCTTACCGTCGGACAGCGCCGACACAGCGGCCTTCATCCGTTTGACATAGCCGCCATGGTCGGCGCCGAACACGTCGATCAGCGCGTCAAAACCACGGGTCACCTTGTCATAGTGATAAGCAATATCCGGGGCAAAATAGGTCCAGCTACCATCCGATTTCTTGACAGGGCGGTCGACGTCGTCCCCATGTTCGGTCGACTTGAAGAGGGTCTGTTCGCGTGGCTCCCAATCTTCGGGCTTTTTGCCCTTCGGCGGCTCGAGCACACCTTCGTAAATCAGGCCCTTGTCAGTCAGCGATTGCAATGCGGCCTCGATCCGACCAGTGCCATAGAGAGATTTTTCCGAGAAGAACACATCCATCTCGACGCCCAGCGCTTTCAGGTCAGCGCGAATAAGGTCCATCATCGCGTCGGTCGAGAACTCACGCACCTCTTCCAGCCAGTCACTTTCCGGCTTGTCGATCAGGCTGTCGCCGTATTTCTCTTTCAACGCCTCACCGATTGGGATCAGGTAGTCGCCGGGATAAAGACCTTCGGCAATTTCGGGGCTCAGACCATTGGCCTCGCGATAGCGTTCGTAAGCCGAGCGCGCCAGCACATCCACCTGCGCGCCGCCGTCGTTGATGTAATACTCGCGGGTCACGTCATGGCCGGAATAGGCCAGCAGGCTTGCCAGAGCATCCCCGAACACTGCACCCCGTGTATGACCCACGTGCAGCGGTCCGGTTGGGTTGGCCGAAACATATTCCACGTTGACCTTCTGCCCGTGGCCCATAGTCGAGCGGCCATAATCGGTGCCCTTCTCCAGCACAGCCGCCAGCACACCTTGCCAGACCGACGGTGCCAGCCGCAAATTGAGAAAGCCCGGACCTGCCACATCGGCGCTGGTGATCCGGTCATCCGCTGCCAGCTTCCCAGCCAATACATCGGCAATGTCGCGCGGTTTCATCCTGGCCGGTTTTGCCAGCACCATCGCCGCGTTTGTCGCCATGTCGCCATGCGCCGCATCACGCGGCGGTTCGACCGCCACGTTGTCAAAACTCAGTCCCTCGGGCAACGCGCCTTCAGACTGCATCTGCGCCAGCGCGTCCAATACGAGGCTGCGGATCTCGGAAAACAGGTTCATTTCGGATGTCCTTTTGCTTGTCGCGGGGTTTACCACGCAATGCGGCAAGGTCAATGGAAGCCTATTGTTTGAACTCGGTTGGCGCCAAATGCCCGCCAATCTCGCCCGAATATCCGCTGCCTGAGACCTCAATTGCCCTGCGCGCTGTCTGTCGAGCTGCCACCGACCACCATTTCCCGGCTGCGCAAGACACATCACCCAACCTGCAAAAAGGCCGCGAAAGCGGATTATTACCCGTGTCGTTGCAGCGCAATCAGCCCGTCAGCCGTGCGTGATCCTGCAAGGCAAAACGGTCGGTCATACCTGCGATATAGTCCGATACGATCCGGGCCAGAGCGGTCTCGTCCGCCGCAGCTTCAATATCCTCGTGCCAGCGTGCGGGCATCTGTTTCGGGTCGCTCAGATAGATCGGAAACAAGTCTTCGACAACCGTTGCAACCTCGGCCCGTACCTTCATGACGCTGGGTGCGCGATACATCCGGGTGAACAGGAACGCCCTGATTTGTTTCAGATCCGTCCAAGTTCCGGCCGAGAATTGGATGACAGGATACCCGAGATGGCGAATCTCTTCGACCGCCTGCGCGCCCGAGGCCGCAATCAAGTCACGCGACGTTGTAATAACGTCCGCCACCATGACGCCAAAAACCCGCCGGAGTGATTCATGACGTCGTCGATACGGATCAAGGCCGGGGTATTTCGCATCTACATCCGCGTAACACGCCCCCACGATCGGAAGGTGACGCAAATCATCATCTTCAAACAACCCCGCGCGCAATCCATCCAGAAGGTCGTGATTGTTGTAAGCAATGTCATCAGACAAGGCCGCCACCTGCGCCTCGGCACTTGCATGAGTATGAAGTTCAAGATCAAAGCCCTGGTTGCATTCCGCCAGGGCCCAGGGCAATTCACCAACAACTGGGCCGTTATGCTTGGCGATACCCTCCAGGCACTCCCAGGTCAGATTGCATCCGTCAAACCCGGCATAATGCCGCTCCAGCTTCGTTACGATCCGAATGGCCTGAGCGTTGTGATCAAACCCCCCGTAAGGCGCCATCAGCGCGTGGAGGGCGTCCTCACCCGTATGACCAAAGGGGGTATGACCCAGGTCGTGCGCCAGGGCTACAGCTTCGGTGAGTTCTGGATTCAGGCCCAACGCCCCTGAAATGGTTCGCGCGACCTGAGCGACTTCGATGGAATGGGTCAGCCGTGTTCGATAGCTGTCACCTTCGTGCTCGACAAAGACTTGCGTCTTGTGCTTGAGCCGTCGAAACGCACTGGCATGAATGATCCGGTCGCGATCGCGCTGAAAGCTTGACCGGAAGCTGCTTTCTTCCTCTGGCACCAGCCGCCCCCTTGCGCGGTCTGGGTCCGAAGCAAAACCTGCTCTGTCCAAAGGCCTTGTCCTTGTCGGCTGTCTTTTGGTTTCATATATTGTAGGACGCTTGGGAAATAAACCTTTGGAGACCGGCATGAATCTGCCCCCATCAGTCACCGAACGCGCCTATGACCGCCTCGCCGAGATCGGTGCCGCGGAACAGGGGCAAGCCCTGCGTGTCGCAGTGGAGGGCGGTGGATGTTCCGGTTTTCAATATGAAATCGCTCTGGACACGCCAAACACCGATGACCTCATCCTTGAAGGCAAGGGGCAAAAAGTCATCGTCGACCCTGTCTCTCTGCCCTTTCTTGAAAACGCTGTGATCGATTTCACTCAGGAGCTTATCGGTGCACGGTTTGTGATCGACAATCCCAACGCCACCTCGTCCTGTGGCTGCGGCACGTCGTTTTCAATGTAACCAGTGGGGGCTTTGCCCCCACACCCCCAGGATATTTTCAGCCAGATGAAGCAGGGATCCACTCTCTGACTATAGCGACCAGAGAGCTTCACCTGGCGCGGTCATCGGCGTCCCCGCCTGTACCGCCCTTTCAAGTATCGAGAAAATGGTTAAGGATCCGTTTCTTCATCTGGCTAAAAATATCCCGGAGCGCGAGGCAGAGCCTCGCTAGTCCGATCTCCGACTTGCCGCTGGGCCCGTTCTGAGCGATAGGTTGCCACAAGGCTTCGGAGGATCGCGCATGAAAATCGCCACGTTCAACATCAATGGCATCAAGGCGCGAACCGAGGCGCTGCCCCGCTGGCTGGACGACGCCCAGCCCGACGTTGTTCTTCTTCAGGAAATCAAATCCGTCGACGAAAACTTCCCCCGCGAGATGTTTGAAGATCGCGGGTACAACGTGGAAACACACGGGCAAAAAAGCTTCAATGGTGTCGCGATCCTGTCGAAGCTTCCGCTGGAGGATGTATCACGCGGCCTTCCCGGCGATGACAATGATGAACAGGCACGCTGGATCGAGGCGACTGTCGTGGGCAAAAAGGCCCTGCGACTCTGTGGGCTGTATCTGCCCAACGGGAATCCGGCACCCGGACCGAAATACGATTACAAGCTGGCCTGGATGGAACGGCTTTACGACCGCGCCAAGACCCTGATGAAGTCAGAGGAGCCGGCACTGATGGCTGGAGACTATAACATCATCCCACAGGCCGAGGATGCCAAACGCCCCGATGCCTGGCAGGAAGACGCGTTGTTCCGCCCGGAAAGCCGGTCCGCCTTTCGAAAAATCCTGAACCTTGGCTTTACCGAGGCCTTCCGCGCGACAACGCAGGGTCCAGACCACTATTCTTTCTGGGATTATCAGGCTGGCGCGTGGAACCGGAATGACGGAATTCGGATTGATCATTTCCTGCTAACGCCACAAGCGGCCGACCTCATGCGGGATTGCCAGATTGATGCCGCTGTTCGGGGGCACGAAAAGCCATCCGATCACGTTCCTGTCTGGATTGACCTGGATATTTGAGGCCCTAGGCAGCCGTGACGTCGTGACTGTAGATCCACTCATAGCGTTGTGACAACCGGGCACCAACGACCCGCAGCACACATTGCGCAGCCATACGGGCTGGACCGCGCAGATGAAAGTTCCGCGCATTTGACCCGGCCGCCGCGACAACGCGCTGCGCCCTTGGCTTGCGGGTTGTTTCATAGGCCGCTAGTGCGTTGGTGATACCCGATCGTTCGTCAAACGCGCGCGCCAGCACCCAGGCGTCCTCGAGCGCCAGACATGCCCCTTGTGCCATGAATGGCAACGTCGGATGGGCCGCGTCCCCCACCAGAGCCAACCGACCATTCTGCCAGTTTTGTGCGACAGGCCGAAGAAACAATGCCCACAGATGCACTTCCGTGACTTTCGACAGAATGTCGCGCACGGGGCCACCGAAATCTGCAAAGCGCTTGCGCAGCTCTTCAGGGTCGCCCGTCTGACGCCATCCTTCTTCCCGCCAGTCCGAGCGCTCCTCGACCGCAACAATGTTCATCATGCTTTCGTCACGCAACGGATAGGTCACCACATGCCTCCCCGACCCCATCGTCAGGGATGCGGAAACCGGATCATGACCGGGCTGCCAGGGGATGGTGGCGCGCCAGGCCACTTGATGCGTGAACTCCGGCACCTCTGCCCCGTTCAAAGCCGGACGGAGCATGCTACGGCCGCCATCGGCCGCAATGGCGCATTCAGCGCGAATTCGCTCGCCTGACGCCAAGACCACCTCTGCCTCGTTGGGATGCTTTTGCACATGCGAAACTCTGGTGCCCAACCGGATATCCACGCCTGCCGCACAAGCCGCGTTATGAAGAAGGTTCAGAAGGTCGGCACGGTGATAGTAATAGGTCGGACCAGCTGAGGGGCCCGGCAGTTGACTGACCACGCGCCCTTTTCGGTAATCGCGCAAGACCGTTCCATGGGACTTCTGCCCGACGGAAAGACCCGTGACACCAAGGGCATGAAGAACGCGCATCCCGTTCTCACTGATCTGCAAACCAGCACCGACTTCGGTCAGGGCCGGGGCTTGCTCCAGAAGCGTGACATGCGCCCCACGGTGTTGCAGCGCCAGTGCCGAGGCCAGCCCGCCGATTCCACCGCCGATTACACAGAATTTCAATCCGTCTATCTTCATGACACCCGCATAACGCAAAAACGCCGGAGCCACAGGCCCCGGCGCTTGGATTTCTTACACATACCCGGCGATTAATCGTCGCGGTGGACCTTCTCGCGACGCTCGTGGCGCTCTTGCGCTTCAAGTGTCATGGTTGCAATCGGTCGCGCGTCCAAACGCTTCAGCGAGATGGGATCGCCCGTCATTTCGCAATACCCGTATTCGCCATCATCAATCCGGCGCAGGGCCGAGTCGATCTTTGCGACCAGCTTTCTCTGACGATCACGGGTCCGAAGTTCCAGCGCACGGTCTGTTTCTTCGCTGGCGCGGTCCGCGACGTCCGGAATGTTGCGGGTGTTGTCTTGCAGCCCTTCGATGGTGTCGCGGCTACCAGCCAGTAACTCTGTCTTCCAATCCAGCAGCTTGCGGCGAAAATACTCAAGCTGACGATCATTCATGAAAGGCTCATCTTCGGCCGGACGGTAATCTTCCGGCAGAAAAACTTCCTGCTTCATATTTGCTCCCTCGGTTTGGCCAGTGACGTCGTTCGCGGCTGTTTCAGCTGACATTTGGCTCTCCCTTCTGCGCAGCGTTTAGCCGACGGGCGGTGGAATGTCACTACACAAACGTTGCACGACAGTGCACCCCCGCGGATTTGTCTAACTATGAGACAAACATCAACAAAACCTTGTATTTCTATGAAATTTGACAGGCTTTTTTGGGGCGACAGGCACAACGCCTGCGAATGGTCTTTACCGGAATCAAGCAAAAGGGCTTGGAGTTGCAGCACAATTCCCGAGGGGCGACGCAGGGACGCGGGTTGTAAAAAACCTTGCCGCTCTGTAACCCGGAAACCACAACCTGCCCGTCCAACGCAAAATACGCACGAGAGGCCCATGACCGCACGTTTCCAAGGTACAGCCGAATATGTCGCCACCGACGATCTGACCATTGCCGTGAACGCCGCCGTCACGCTTGAACGCCCCCTGCTGGTAAAGGGCGAGCCCGGTACCGGCAAGACCGAGTTGGCCAGACAGGTGGCCGGGGCGCTGGGGCTGAGAATGATCGAGTGGAACGTGAAATCTACCACACGCGCGCAGCAGGGTCTTTATGAATATGATGCCGTCAGTCGCCTGCGTGACAGCCAACTGGGCGAAGAGCGTGTCCATGACGTGTCGAACTATATCCGCAAGGGAAAGCTGTGGCAGGCCTTCGACGCCGAAGAAAAGGTTGTTCTGCTGATCGACGAAATCGACAAGGCGGATATCGAGTTCCCCAACGACCTGTTGCAAGAGCTCGATAAGATGGAGTTCCACGTCTATGAAACGGGCGAGACAGTCCGGGCCAAGCACCGCCCCATCGTCATCATAACCTCGAACAACGAAAAAGAGCTGCCCGACGCCTTCCTGCGCCGCTGTTTTTTCCACTATATCCGCTTTCCGGACGAGGCGACGATGCGCCGGATCGTCGATGTGCACCACCCCGGCATCAAGGACGCGCTTCTGACCGCCGCGCTGACGCAATTCTATGAAATCCGCGAGACGCAAGGGCTCAAGAAAAAGCCCTCGACCTCGGAGGTGCTGGACTGGCTGAAGCTGTTGCTGGCCGAAGACCTGACGGCCGAAGACCTCAGGCGTGACGGGGCCAGCGCGCTGCCGAAGCTGCATGGCGCTTTGCTGAAAAATGAACAGGATGTGCATCTGTTCGAACGTCTTGCTTTCATGGCACGTGGCAAACGCTAGCCTGCGTGTGAACAATCTGTGATCACGGCTTGCCATTGGGTATCTCGGGTGTCAGCATCGAGATACCTGACGCAACCGCGTTTCAAAGCAGCAATATTGGGGTCATTACTTGGCGAACGCTCTGACAATCCGGACCCTGCGGGCCGAGGACAAAGATCAGTGGGCCGAAATGTGGCGGGATTATCTGGCGTTTTATGAAACCACCCTGCCTGAAAACGTGTATGAATCGACCTTTTCCAGATTGTTGGGCGACGACCCGCAGCATTTTTCCTGTTTTGTCGCGGAACAGGAGGGCGTTTTGGTCGGGCTGACGCATTACCTGTTTCATCGCCACGCCTGGAAAGTGGAAAAGGTCTGTTACCTGCAAGACCTGTTCGCCCGACCTGAAACCCGAGGAACGGGCGTCGGTCGCGCTTTGATTCAGGCGGTTTATGAAGAGGCCGATCGCCAGGGCGCCCCATCCGTTTACTGGCTGACGCAAGAGTTCAACACCACGGCACGCCACCTTTATGATCGCATCGGCACCCTGACACCGTTCATCAAGTACGCCCGCCCATGATGCGTTTGGGCGCCCTTTTTCTGGCGCTGGTTATCGCTGGCTGCACATCTGTCGAGACAATCGAACTCGGGAACGATGCCCCATATGTCGAAGTGGCGTTGCCGCCGGCCAAGTCTTTTGCGGCACCGCGTCCCTCTCCACCGGCACGGTCCAATACGAACATCGCGTCGGATTTCCTGTCCCTGCATTTCGAACTCGAAAGCGGGGCCGCCCTGCCCGTTTTCACCCGGTTCGAAACTCCGATCACCGTTCGCCTGACCGGATCGCCGACACAAAGTATGCAACAGGATTTGACCCGCCTGCTGAACCGCCTGAAGCGCGAGGCGGGTATCAACATCCGACAAATCAACGAAGGTCAGGCCAATATCACGATCGAAGCGGTCAGCCAGAAGGACATTCTGAAAATTCTGCCAAACGCGGCCTGTTTCGTGGTGCCAAACGCGTCCAGCCTGGCTGAGTATCAGCGCGACCGTCGCAAAACCAAAAGCAGTTGGGTTGAGCTGCGCCAACGCGAACGATTGGGGATATTCATCCCCTATGATGTCAGCCCGCAGGAAATGCGCGATTGCCTGCACGAAGAACTGGCGCAGGCCCTTGGTCCGCTGAACGACCTCTATCATCTGCCGGATTCGGTGTTCAACGACGACAATATTCATACGGTCTTGACCGGGTTCGACATGCTGATCCTGCGCGCGGCTTATGCGCCCGAACTGCACACCGGCATGACCCGCGATCAGGTCGCCGCCGTCATCCCCGGAATTCTCAGTCGTCTAAATCCACGCGGCGACAGAATAGCTGCGCAACCCCCCACAAATACTCCCCGAGAGTGGATCAACGCGATCCAGAAATCACTGGGACCGGGGCCGGGTTCCCCCCGACAGATGCGCGCCGCGCAAAAGGCAGCCCGCATCGGGCAGCAATTGGGATGGACGGATCATCGCCGCGCCTATCCCCACTACCTTATGGGTCGGATGGAGCAGTTTCGAGACCCGGCAGAGGCCCAGCGGCAGTTCAAGATCGCGCAACAATTTCTTCGCGCGACGCCCGGAACCGAGGTTCATCAGGCTTATGTCTCAACCCAAACCGCAGCCTTTGCGCTTGCGCAGGATCGCGGGCCCGAGGTCCTGCCCGAACTGGATCAGGCCATCGACGTGATGACCCGGGCGGAAAACGCTTCGCTTCTGGCAACGTTGCTGCTGTTGAAATCCGAGGCCTTGAAGCAGGCCGGTCAATTGCAGCAGGCACGCGCCGTCAGGCTGGACAGCCTTGGATGGGCGCGATACGGGTTCGGTTCGGATTTGGTGGCTCAATCTCTGGTTCAAAACAGTGGCCGACGCCCCGCTGACAGCACGAAAGACGGATGAAACGCATATGTTGCTAGTACTGGGAATGGCGATACTGGGTGCAATCCTGGGCGCTTTGACCGCAAAAAAACGCAATGGAAACGGCGCCGACATGGCGCAGTATGCTGCCGGATATGGGATCGCTTTAGCGCTTGTGGGGCTGGTGATCTCGCTGGTTCTGCTTCGCATGGTGGCGTGACGCGATGTTCCTGCCCTTTTTCGAAAACCTCCGCAAAGCGGGCATCCCGGTATCGCTCCGGGAGTATCTGACTTTTCTGGAAGGCATGAAAAAGGGTCTGGTCACCTATGATGTCGAAGCATTCTATTACCTTGCCCGGGTGTCGATGGTTAAGGACGAGCGCAATATCGACAAATTCGACCGCGCCTTTGCCGCCAGTTTTGAGGGCTTGGGCGAGATCAGTTTCGATCAGGTGTTGGAAGCTGTCGATATCCCCGCCGATTGGCTCGCCAAGATGGCCGAGAAACACCTGTCGGATGAGGAGAAGGCCGAGATCGAAGCGCTCGGCGGTTTCGACAAGCTGATGGAAACACTGCGCGAACGACTCAAGGAACAACAAGGCCGCCACCAGGGCGGTAACAAATGGATTGGTACCGCAGGAACCTCTCCGTTCGGGGCATATGGGTATAACCCGGAAGGCGTCCGTATTGGTCAGAAAGAAAGCCGCCACCAGCGTGCCGTCAAGGTCTGGGACAAGCGGGAATTCAGGAACCTCGACGACACGGTTGAACTGGGCACCCGCAACATCAAGGTCGCCCTGAAACGCCTGCGCCGCTGGGCGCGGGAGGGAGCAGCCGAAGAGCTGGATCTGGACGGCACCATCCGTGCCACGGCCGAGCATGGCTATCTGGATGTCAAAACCCGGCCCGAGCGTCACAACGCCGTCAAAGTGTTGCTGTTTCTGGACGTCGGCGGCTCGATGGACCCGCATATCAAGGTGGTTGAAGAGCTGTTTTCCGCTGCAAGAACCGAGTTCAAGCATCTGGAATATTACTACTTTCACAATTGCCTGTATGAGGGGGTCTGGCGCGACAACCGCCGCCGCTGGAACCAACAGACCCCGACCCACGAAGTGCTGCGCACCTATGGATCCGACTACAAGTGCATCTTTGTCGGCGACGCCTCGATGAGCCCCTATGAGATTGCCTATCCCGGCGGTGCCAATGAACATTGGAATCAGGAAGCCGGGCAAGTCTGGCTGCAACGCGCGCGCGAACAGTGGGCGTCAAATCTGTGGATCAACCCGGTGCCCGAGAAATACTGGGAATACACCCACTCCATCGGCATGATCCGCGACATCTTTGAAGATCGCATGGTGCCCATGACACTGGCTGGTCTGGAAAAGGGAATGCGCGAGCTGACGCGCTGACACACGCCATCAGGTATTCCTGCTGATTAATACCTTGACCTCAAGCAGGGTTGAGCTTTCACAGTATCCCGGTTGCCGTTTGAAAACCTGAGGAGCTTACTGTGCATCTGCTGACAATCCTGGATCACCCAAAGCCGAACTCCTTTACGGCCGCCGCTGTCGCGAAACTCAGCGAAGGCGCAAAGGCGGCTGGCCATACCACCGAGGTTGCGGATTTGCATGCAGAAGGGTTCGATCCACGCTGGTCAATGGCGGATATAGAAGGCGAAGCAGGCACGGGCGCACCGCAAGACATACTTGCGGAACAAACACGGATTGCGCGCGCCGATGCAATCTGCCTGGCCTTTCCGTTGTTCTGGTGGGGAATGCCTTCGATGATGAAAGGCTGGGTCGACCGCGTATGGATGTGGGGCTGGGCCTACGATCAGTTGGACGACCCGGAAAAGTCCCTCCAGAGGTCCCGAACAGGATTACTGTTGGTGCCAGCCGGTGCGCGTTCTGACGAAATGGAAGCCAAAGGATACACCGACGCGCTTGAGACACTCTGGACCAAAGGCACATTCGGGTATTTCGGGTTTTCACCCCGGAAACTCGAGCTGTTGCATGGCGCGACCGGATCAGCCCCGCGGCGACAGGCGCTTTTGGAACGTTGCTATGAAATTGGACGTACGCTTCCGCAACCTGAAAGCGATCCATGAACACGGTCGCGCTCTGCAGCCTCACTTCGAAATGCGGCTGGATTGTGAGAAGCTTCTATTTTCCATTTGCTCTTGGGGTGTTGAAAACCCATATCTAGCCCATGCTTCGCCTGACCCCTATCCTGCTGGCCATTGCCTATGGAATTGTGATGTACCGGATTTCCGTCTGGCGCACCCATCGGGAACTGGACGCAAAGTCGACCGAGCTTGTTGACCCGGCCCTCAAGCGCATGACCGACCGGCTGGCTGCCGCGCTCGAGATCGAGCGGGTCCCGGTTTATATCTACGAGATCGACCCGGTGAACGGGCTGGCCGCACCGGACGGGCGGATATTCATCACGCGGGGATTTTACCGCAAGTTCCGCAACAGCGAGGTTTCGGCTGAGGAAATGGCCAGTGTAATCGCGCATGAGTTGGGCCATGTGGCACTAGGTCACGCGCGGCGGCGGATGATCGATTTTTCAGGGCAGAATGCGATGCGCACGGCGCTGATCATGGTCCTGAACCGGTTCATCCCTTTTGTCGGAGCGATGATTGCCAACGCGTTGACCGCACTGATCGCCTCGCGCCTGTCGCGGGGGGATGAGTATGAAGCGGATGAATACGCAGCCGCTTTGCTGACAAAAGCCGGTATCGGAATAGGCCCGCAGAAATCACTGTTTCACAAGCTGGAAGAGTTGACACAGCAGCGCGCCGGGGTGGTCCCGGCATGGCTGATGAGCCATCCCAAGACGGATGAACGTGTTGCGGCGCTGGAAAAGCTTGAACAGCGTTGGGCACAGCGGTGATGCCTGTGCTGCGAGAGGCCAGCCTCTCGCGCTCTCCGGGATATTTTTGGCCAGATGAAGCTGGACCCCACTCAGGTGGCGAGTGCCTTGCCCAATCGCGGAAGCCGGGCTTTTTTCATGAGCGCGCGGAGCGTCCACTGTTCGGCTGAGAGGCGATTGGCTTCGGCAAGGACCTGAGTGGCAAGTGTGCCCATGCCCTCTGGATTGAATCGCCAGAAGCCGTACAACAGGCTGTCGGGATCTTTCCGGTCAAGCCCTTCATCCGTCAGGATATTTTTGGGGAAATCCTTGGCATTTACCGTGACAATCAGATCAGCGGAAGCCGCGATTGCTGTGGCCAGCACATGGATATCTGCTGCGTCCGGCAGCCACAGGCGGTTTTGAAGACCCTCGTTCGCTGGACGTTCGGCATCTGGCCAGGCCGCTTGCACCAGCGCGATTTCAGCGCGCGCCTGCGCTTCACCCGTCGGGCCCAGCTTGCGGGCGGCGCGGGCCCATTCTTCGAGGATGCGGACGGACCAGATCGGGGTGAAATGCCCCAATCGTGCGGCACCCAACAGCATCTCGCGCATGACCGTTGGATAGAGGACACAAGTATCGAGAACAGCCTTCATAGGCGGTAGAACACCGCTTTGAGGTAGCCGCTTTCCGCCAGTTGCGGCAGTTGCGGATGATCCGGCCCGGCAAATCCGGTGTGGATCAGTTGCGCCTGTCGGCCCGCGCGGCCAATCCCGCGGGAGGAGGCATCGCGAAACCGCCCCAGATCGGCGGCATGAGAACACGAGCACAGCCCCAGATAGCCGCCGGGTTTGACCAGAGGTGCGGCAAGCCGCGCGATACGCTCATAAGCGCGCAATCCCGCATCCAGCGCTTGTTTTGACGGGGCAAAGGCAGGTGGGTCACAGATGACCACGTCAAACGCCGCACCCTCGTCCCCCAATTGGGTCAACACATCGAACGCATCGCCCTGCCGTATCTGGAACCTGTCGCCAAGGCCCGAAGCCTCGGCACCTTTGGCGGCCAGTTCCAGCGCGGCAGCAGACCCATCGACGGACAGGGCTTGTCCGGCTCCTGCGGCCAGCATCGCCAGGCCAAAGCCGCCAACATGGCTGAACACGTCAAGCACCTGCGCTCCGGGATGTACCAGCCGTGCGGCAAAGGCATGGTTGGGGCGTTGATCGTAAAACAGGCCGGTTTTCTGACCTCCGGTCAGGTCGGCCATATACGTGGCACCATTCATCGGCACAGGCAGGGGTGCGTCGGGTGCGGTGCCGTGCAAAGTCAGGTTCTCATCGTCCAGCCCTTCCAGCCCGCGCGTGCGTCCCGAGGCGTTTTTCAGCACCGTCGTCACGCCTGCGACCTTGACTAGCGTTTCGGTGAGCGTATCCAGATGCACCTCGGCCCAGGCCGCGTTGGGCTGAATGACACAGCTATCGCCAAACCTGTCGATGATCAGACCGGGAAAGCCATCGGCCTCGGCATGGACCAGACGGTAGAAAGGCGCATCAAACAAGCGTTCACGCAGTGCAAGGGCGCGGCTAAGGCGGGTTTCGAACCAAGTATTGTCCAATTGTGCGGTGGTATCACGATCCAGCACCCTGCACATGATTTTTGAGTCAGGGTTGACCGCCACCAGCGCAAGCGCCGCGCGGTTGTCATCCTCGAGAATCGCCAGTGCGCCCGCGGGGATCTTGCGCGTGCGGCGGTCTGTGACAATGTCATTTGCATAGACCCAGGGGAAGCCATGGCGCAGCCCGCGCGCGTTGGCTTTGGGTTTCAGGCGGATACGGGGGCGGTCGGCAGTTTGGGTCATGGCGCTCTCTTAGTCGCGAATGTGCCGATGGAAAAGCCCTAGCGGTTCCGAGAGCGCCAGCCGCCACGCCGTTTCGGGGTTTGGGCCCCCTGAAGGCCCTCGGACAGAACCTGAGTCATGGGGTGATCCGGGCTGTGCAGCGCGTATGCCGCATGCAACTCGGTCAGCGCCGTGTTCTGGTCACGCTCTTCGGGCAGGCTGAGCGCCCAGTCCAGAAATATGCTGCGGCATTCCGGCAGGGTGATGCCTTCGATACGATAGGCTTCCTGGATCAGACCTTTGTGGTCATTGGGATCAGTACTGCGTGCCATCTTCGCCCTCTTGGATCACGCCGCCGATCAGGTCGGCCGCAGTCGTGTAACTCTCCTGCAATGCCCGTTGCAGTGCATCGACCTGTTCAAACCCGGTGGCACGGCACAGGAAATCCACACCTCCTTCACCGATCTGCTCCGCCTCGATGACTTTGCCCGATAGAAGCCGGGCCGCACATTGCACCGACCAGCATAGGCTGTAGCAGTCTTTCAGGGATTGCGCCTGCGCGACATCCAGCAACCCGGCAGCGACGGCTCCATCGAGGCCCGAGGACACGTCGCGTGCCGTAGTCCCTGCCAGCAAAGCACCGGTTTCGGCCATCAGTTCGATGTCCATCAGGCGGCCGGGCCCGTTTTTGGCATCCCATATCCCGGCGGGTGCCTTTGCCGCGGCCAGACGCGTTCGCATCTCGGCGACTTCGCGCAAGACATTGCCCCGCTCGCGTGGGCGCGACAGAAACCCGGCGCGGAACGCTTCGATATCATTTGCCAAACCGGCATCACCCGCAACGACATGAGCACGGGTCAGGGCCAGATGTTCCCACACCCAGGCCTCATTCTGCTGATAATTGGTAAAGCTGGCCCAACTGGTGGCGACTGGTCCCTGATTGCCGGACGGGCGCAGGCGCATGTCGACCTCATACAGCCTCCCCTGAGACATCGGAGCCGAAAGTGCCGTGATCAGCGCCTGCGTGAACCGCGCATAATAGGTGCGCGTGGCCAGAGGACGCGGACCATCGGACATGTCCTGATCCTGCGGATCATAGATCACAATCATGTCCAGATCGGATTGCGAATTGATCCGTCCTGCGCCCAGCGATCCCATGCCCAACACCGCCGCTCCGCGTCCCGGTGCGGGCCCGTGTTTGCGGGCGAAATTCTCGGCAACATAGGGCAGGATGGCAGCAATCACCGATTGTGCAAGCTCTGCATATTGCCGGCCTGCCTGTGCCCCGTCAATCAGACCCCGCAAGTGGTGGACGCCGACCCGGAAATGCCATTCCTTACACCAGCGCCGCGCAAAGTCGAGCCGGGTTTCATAGTCAGACTCTTCCGCCAGCGCACGGGCCAGTTCGACCTGCAATTCCTTCTGCCCCGGCCAATCGGCAAAGAAACTGCCGCCGATCACCGCGTCGAAAACCGAGGCGTTGCGCGACAGATGCGAGGCCAGAGCGTGTGACGTGCCAACGATATCGACCAGAAGGTCGATCAGTTGCGGATTGGCCTCGAACAAGGAAAACAGCTGAACCCCGGCGGGAAGGCCAGACAGAAACCCGTCCAGCGCCATCAACGCCTCGTCCGGTTTGGCGGTCTTGGCGAGACGCGACAGCAGCTCGGGCCGCAACCGTTCGAATATCCGCGACCCGCGCTGGGACCTTAAGGCCGGATAGGTCGTCCACCGGGCCAGGACACTCTGATCAAACTCCACATCCTGCGCCGCCAAAGGTGCAGGACCGGGCCCGGGCGCAAAAAATCCTTCGGTCAGTTCGTGCACTTCGGTCAGGCGGTTTTTCACGTCCTGTTGCAGTTCATCACTTTCGATCCCCATCAAACAGGCGATACGTTCGATGCCTTCCTGTGATTTCGGCACCTTATGCGTCTGTGCATCATGAACCATCTGAATGCGGTGTTCGACTTCGCGATGCGCCCGGTAATGATCGGTCAGTTTGTCCGCGACATCCTGCGGCACCCAGCCTTTTGACGCTAACGCCGCCAACCCGGGAACCGTTCCACGCACCCGCAAATCCGGATCGCGGCCGCCTGCGATCAACTGACGGGTCTGGGTGAAGAACTCGATCTCGCGAATACCGCCCTGCCCCAGCTTCATGTCGTGGCCCGGGATCGACAAGGCCCCGCCCGTACCTTTGTTTTCCCGGATGCGCAGGCGCATGTCATGCGCGTCCTGAATGGCGGCAAAATCCAGATGGCGACGCCAGACAAAAGGGCGCAGACTGTCCAGAAACCGCTGCCCCGCGGCCAAGTCTCCGGCGCAGGGGCGGGCCTTGATATATGCCGCGCGTTCCCATGTGCGGCCAAGGCTTTCGTAGTACCGTTCAGCGGCCTCCATTGCCATGCAAACCGGTGTTACGGCGGGATCTGGCCTCAGCCTCAGATCTGTACGGAAAACATAGCCATCGGCAGTCTTGTCGCTGAGCGTTGCGCAGAAGTTCCGCGTTGCCCGCACCATGCCCTGCCGGGCCTCGTAGAAGTCATCCGGGTCAAACCGTGTCTCATCAAACAGCACAATCAGATCGATATCCGAGCTGTAGTTCAGCTCATACGCGCCCATCTTGCCCATGGCCAGAATGACCATCCCGGCGGCAGTTTCGATATCGTTCTCGGTCATTCCCGGCAGTTTGTTGCGCCGGATCAACATCGCAATCTCGGCCTTGGCCGCAGTATCCGCGGCCAGTGCACCGAAATCGGTCAGTGCCGCGGTGACTTTTTCAAGCGGCCAGGCACCTGCAATGTCGGCAAGCGCGGTCAACAGCGCCACACGCCGCTTGGCCTGCCGCAAGCCGGGTTTCAGCTGATCCGTCGGCAGCTCACGCGCATCCGCCATGACTTCAGACAGCGCCTGATCCGGGCGCAATAAGGCATCAGGCAGCCATTCCCTTTCACGCTCGATCAGGCCTTTCAGATATGGGCTGGACCCGGCTGTTCCCGCCACCAACTCTCCCATCTCCTGCGACAGATCAGGTATCAGAGCGCGGGTTTCATCGCCCAGAGACGGATCAAACGCACGCGGAAGGCGGGTAATGGCAAGAGCGTTAGTCATGCGCGCACCCTGCGCATTGCGGCGCGTAATCGTCAATGGGGCATTCTGATCAGGTTACCTGAACCGGCGTATCCTGACTGAAGCTGTTGACCCAAACGTCGTTTCTTCTTTCCCACAAAGATGAAATCAGCATTGCCTCGCGCCGGTCTGCGCCCGGGCGCAGGTAATCGGCGCGGTAGGACAACAAGACGATATCCGGGGTCAGAATGCGTAACCGGGCGTCACTCAGATCAAACTCGGCCATCGTTGGCGCATCTGCAAATTGCCCGACGTGATCGTCCCGATTGGCAAACCCCGTGGGATAAACGCCCAGAAAATCCGCGCTCAGCAAGGCGCGGTCGGCGCTTGCATTACTTTCAACCAGCGCCACCCAGACCTGTGTTTCCAGTTCAAGTATGTCCTTTAGTGCAGGGGCAGCTTTGTTGTCCGTCATATCCATACTCCGACCCTGCGAGCCAGTTCCTGAAACGTCAACCGGATTGCATAATGTAAATCTTTTTCACATTATCCCTTGCGCCCGTCCAAACGGCACCCCATCTATGCAATGTGAATAGAGTTTACATCAAACCTGGAGAGCTCAAATGACCGCACTGTCCGACCCCGCCGTCCCCGCGAATCCGGGATGGCTTTATCGAACCGAAGCCTGGCTGGATGACAAAGGCAAAGGGGCCTGGATCGCCGCCATGGTTCTTGGTTTCATCTTCTTCTGGCCCGTTGGCCTTGCCCTGCTGGCCTATATGATCTGGAGCAAACGCATGTTCAGCAAATCCTGCAACCGCCGCAAATCCTGGCAAAGCCACATGAGTGCGATGAAGCCCTCGGGCAACAGCGCCTTTGACGCCTACAAAGCAGATACCCTGGCCCGACTGGAACGTGAACAACAGGATTTCGAAGCTTTCCTGCGTCGTCTGCGTGACGCCAAGGACAAGGCCGAATTCGACCAATTCATGGATGAACGCGCCCGCGAGAACCATGACGAAGACGGCAAGGGCGAGCCCGCCTGATTGACCTTGCCCTGCCCCGGTGTTTCGGGACAGGGTACCCCTACCCCAGTTTTTCGGACCCATCGAATGAACCATCTGCCCAACCCCGACACCCAACCCGATTTCTATCGTTCCGTGACAACCAAACGCTTCGTCGCCTGGCTGTTCGATATCGCCTTCATTTCGCTGCTTTGCACGGTGGCAATCCTCTTTACTGCGTTTCTGGGTCTGTTTTTCCTAGCCCTGATCTACGCCGTCGTTAGTTTCGTCTACCGGGTGGTGACCATCGCCAACGGCTCTGCCACGCTGGGAATGCGATTTATGGGGATCGAGCTGCGCGACGCGTTCGGAGAACGAATGGATCTGGGCAAGGCGCTTGCCCATACTGCGGGCTATTTCGTCAGCATGGCCTTTCCCGTGGTCCAGATCATCTCGGTCATCATGATGATGACCAGCGCCCGTGGCCAGGGTCTGACCGACAGTTTTCTGGGCACCGTCATGATCAATCAACGGGCCTGACGCAAGGTTGCGTGAAACACTTGGCGGTCTCGGGAACGGTTGCTATCATCCCTTTCGAGGCTGGATGGGGATTTCATGCGACATACGCTGCCAATAGCGCCACAATTCTATGTCACGGCACCGCAGCCCTGCCCTTATCTTGACGGCAGGATGGAACGTAAACTGTTCACCGCCCTGCAAGGCGAAGGGGCTGAACAGCTGAACAATTCCCTGTCTCAACAAGGATTTCGCCGGTCTCAGAATGTGCTCTACCGGCCTTCGTGTACGGATTGCGCGGCCTGCCTTTCAGCCCGGATCGATGTGTCAGCCTTCCAGCCGACCAAAAGCCAGAAACGCGCGGCAAAGCGGAACGGATACCTGGAACGTCGCGCAACCTCGCCATGGGCCACGGATGAACAATACGAGCTGTTCCGCCGTTATCTTGACACCCGCCACGCCGATGGCGGCATGGCTGACATGGATGTTTTCGAATTCGCCGCGATGATCGAGGAAACACCGATCCGCAGCCGCGTTGTGGAATATGCCGATCCTGAAACCGGCGAGTTGATCGCCGTCAGCCTCACCGATGTGCTCGATGACGGGCTAAGCATGGTCTATTCCTTCTACAACCCGGAACAGCCGCAGAACTCACTCGGCACCTACATGATCCTCGACCACGTCGACATCGCACGTGAGGCTGGCCTGCCCTATATCTATCTGGGGTACTGGGTCCCCGGCAGTCCCAAGATGGGCTACAAAGCCAAGTTTTCAGGGCTTGAGGCCTATATTCAGGGGGGCTGGCAAAAGATCAGCGATCCGGATGCCTATACCGGCACATCGCATCACCCCTTATCGGCGCCACCAATCGCCGAACAGGTCGCCAATATCCAGCTCCCTGACCGGCATCCGACCAAAGGCTGACCGCGCGATGAAACAAAGCCTGCATGCCGTCACCCTCGTGGTGCCGGATTACGACGACGCCATCTTGTTTTATACAAAGACGCTCTGCTTCGAACTTATCAAGGACATCGACCTCGGCAATGGCAAGCGCTGGGTTCTGGTCGCGCCTCCCGGTTCGGATAACGGCTGCCTTCTTCTGGCAAAGGCTGACGGACCCGAACAAACCGCCGCCATTGGCAACCAGACCGGCGGACGCGTCGGGTTCTTCCTACAAACCGATGATTTCTACCGCGACCATGCGAACATGCGCGCAAGGGATATCCACTTCGAAGAAGAACCCCGTCACGAACCTTATGGCATTGTCGCAGTCTGGCGTGATCCCTTCGGCAATCGCTGGGACCTGATCCAGTTCACCTGATCCGTATCTTCATCTGGCCGAAAATATCCCGGGGATGAATTGGCCGCAGGCCAAGAAGGGGCTGGCCCCTTGCCCGAAACAAACAGAAAAGGGGGCCAACCGGCCCCCTTTGCAATATTCCCTTCCGGATCGGATCAGTTTGGCATCAGGTCCGGAACGATCGTGACAATCGTCGGGAAGAACCACAAGATCGCGATCCCCATCACCTGGATCAGAACAAACGGAACGATCCCGCGATAAATATGACCTGTTGTGACCTCTTTCGGCGCAACCCCCCGCAAGTAGAACAACGCAAACCCGAAAGGTGGCGTCAGGAAGGACGTCTGAAGGTTCACCGCCACCATGATTGTGACCCATTTCGGATCAAAGGAGCCGCCATAGATCACAGGGCCCACGATAGGGATCACGATGTAGATGATCTCGAGGAAATCCAGCACGAACCCCAGAATGAACAGCACCAGCATCACGATCAGGAAAACCGTGAACTCGTTGTCAAAGCTCTTCAGGAATTGCTGGATATAATGCTCCCCTCCGAATGAAATCACCACGAGGTTCAGCAGCTGCGATCCGATCAGGATGGTGAACACCATCGAGGTCACCTTGGCCGTCTCGCGCACCACCGGGGTCAATACACCGCTGGAATAGAGCACCCAGCATCCGTACAACAGCCCGAACAGGGCGTACAGGTAAGCCGCATAGGCAATGATGAAGGCGATCCAGGTTTCTACCGTCACACTGCCTTGATTGATACGCAGGTCAAAGTTGACCCCCATCAGCAATGCAATGACAACGGCGAAGGTCGACCAGATGACCACTTTGCCCGAGCGGCCTTGATCCTGCAGCTTGCGATAGGCCGCCAGCATGATCGCGCCACCCGCACCCAGCGCAGCCGCCGGTGTCGGATTGGTGACACCGCCCAGGATCGAGCCCAGCACCGCGATGATCAGAACAAGTGGAGGAAAGACCACACGGATCAGATCGTTTGTGGCACAGCGGGCTGCAGCCTCTTTGCAGCCATACATGGCCAGCGCGAACGGCAGGGTGAGTAGCACGAAAGTCACGCCAGAGGATGTGGTCGGCGATATCATCAAGATGTCGACCAATGCCATCAGCAACAACCCGATCGCGCCAAGGATCAGCGGCTGCGGTGACCGCGACGGTGCGATACCACGGCCCAGAACCAGGGTCAGACCCAGCAGAACAAGGGTTACCGCCACTCCGGTGCCGATCGGCGCCGCATCGGCAATCCTTTTTTGCTGTTCGGCCGCCAGTTCCTCTTCTGTCAGGCGATGCGCTTCGGCTGTGCCGCCAGCGGCATCAATTGCCTCCTGCTCGGCAACAGCCTGATCCCAGGCAACCTGCCCGTGCAGATCGATCATCGACGCCTTGCACTCTGCCGACACGTTGGTCCGCAGCGACGCACCCTCACCAATATCCGAAAAGGCCGAGACCGAGATATTCTGGCTTCCGATCACACCGACATTGCCCAGAAGGACCGCACCGACGATCAGGGCAACCGGCGCACCCAGCAACCATGTCAGGCCTTCTGACCGCGTTATGGGTTCCCCGGAGCCACCGGACACAGCCACTGCAGGCGCCTTGTGCGGGTTCAGCAGCGCATAGCCAAAGGCGTAGAGCGCGTAGAGCAGCGCTAGCATGATCCCCGGCAGCAGCGCAGCCTGGAACAACGTCCCGACCGAGACAACCGCAGGCTCACCCAGATAGGTCAGCGCGTCGGTACAACCGGCTTCAACAGCCCGGGTTTCCTGCGCTGTCGAATACAGATCCCCCGCCAATGTGCCCAGCAGGACGATCACGATCGACGGTGGAATGATTTGCCCCAAGGTGCCCGATGCCGCGATCACACCGGTCGCCAGTTCCGGCGAATAGTTGTTGCGCAACATGGTTGGAAGCGCCAACAGGCCCATCGTCACAACGGTCGCGCCAACGATACCGGTCGAAGCCGCAAGGAACGCCCCCACAACCACAATCGACACGGCCAGACCACCCGGAAGCGGGCCAAAAACCCGCGCCATTGTGGTCAGAAGATCGTTGGCAATCTTTGACCGCTCCAGCGTGATGCCCATCAGAACGAACATGAGCACGGCCAGAAGGGTCTCGATGGATTGCCCGGCCAGCACGCGCTCGTTCATGCGGTTCACGATGAACGACACGTTCCGGTCCAGCGCGGTTTCCCAGCCCGAGGCAAAAACCGGTTCGGCGAGCCTTGGCAAATCCGGGTATCGGAACACGGATATGGTGTCCGGCTTGATCCCGGAGTTCACAAGGTCCCGATAACTTTGCGATCCGACGTCAATCGCCTGGTGGATCAGCAACCCCGCGCTGTCCAGCGCGGCGATGATGCCAAAGGATATTATCCCTGCCCCGCCGATGGCAAAAGCCACCGGAAAGCCGGAAAGAATGCCCCCGAAAAGGCAAAAGAATACGATAATGAGGCCTATCTCGACGCCATCAAGTCCGAATAGCATTGTCTTTGTCTCCGCCCTTAATGCGCGCCTTCATAGGCTTCTTCGCCCTCACCAAGGCTGTCCTTGTCGAGGTATTTTCCAACGCTGTCCGGTCCTTCCACGTATTCCAGATACGACCGGTACAAAAACGCGATGGCGTGCAGGAACACCATGGCCGCAAACGCCACCAGAAGGATCTTGAACAGGAAGTAGGCATTGAACCCGTTGGGGCTGAACCCGATGGTTTCCACGTTCCAGCGCAAGGCGCGGGATTTGGCCACCAGACGGTCCAGCGCGTCACTGGCCGAAGGGTTCGGCACGATCAGGTGACGCCACAGGAAGAACCAGCCGTACATCCAGGTCAGCACCGCCATTGGCATCATGAACAGCAACGCACCGCACATATCGACCACACGCTTGGCGCGGTGGCTGATACCGGCATAGATCAGATCAACGCGCACATGCCCGCCCTGCACAAATGTGTAGGTACAACACAGACAAACAACCATGGCGTTATACAGTTTCAGCTCTTCCGCGAACCAGCTGATATCCATCTGGAACGGTATTCCCAGACCGAAGGACATATCAGGACGGGTAAAGACCCGTTGCATGAATACGATGACGATCTGCTGAATCACCATCAGCAGACCCGCCCAGGCAAAGAACCGCCCGGTGGTGTTTGCAAAACCTTCCAGGCCGCGCACGATGGCCCACATGAAGTTCCGATAATACAACCCGACGGCTGTCAGAACCAAAAAGAAGGTGAACACCACAAAGAAGAACTCGACCGAGCCGCCGTAATAGACAAAGCGCATGATCGACGCCTTGTCAGACCAGTCCAGCCAGAGCTGCGGATGCGTGACCGCATATCCGAAATTATAGAAGGCTTCGGCAATGTTCTGAATGAACCAGACCAGTCCATTCCACAGGGCGCCGAAGAACGAGATACCGTTTTCGTCCTGCATGTTGTCCCCAGGTCGTCTCAGTTGCGCGCAGGCCTATTGTGGCTTGCCCAAGTCCCTTCACGCAACGGGAAAGGCTTCCCCGCAAGGCGCGGGGAAACCGTTTTTCCTTTGATCAGGAAGGCTTAGCCGCGAACACGGTCACGCTGTGCGGTGTAGACACCCGACGACAGGTTGTTCCATGCCGACGAAGCCGCCATCGACGACATCGCGCTGTCGTGGATCTTCTTGAACAGCTCATCGCTCATGTTCTCGTCCAGAACTTCCTGGCTGGCCTTGCCGAACGCATCCCAGACACTGTCGGGGAATTCCAGGACCTTGACGCCACCGGCCTGCAGGCGCTGCAGCGCTGCACCATTGTTGGCTAGGAACTGCGCCAGGTTCCACTGGTGTGCTTCTGCGGCAGCGATCTCGATGATCTTCTGCTGGGCCGGGGTCAGTTCATTGAACACGTCGCGGTTGGTTGCCAGCGACAGACCTGCGCCCGGCTCGTGGAAGCCCGCGGTGTAGTAGGTCTTGGTGATTTCCTGGAAGCCCGCTTTTTCATCGGCCCAGGGTCCGATCCACTCGGTTCCGTCAATCGCGCCGGACGACAGCGCCTGATACACTTCAGAACCGGGGATGTTCTGAACGGACGCGCCCAGTTTGCCCAGTGCTTTACCGCCCAGACCGGGCATACGGAACTTCAGACCATTGAAGTCTTCGGGGCTGTTGATCTCTTTCGAGAACCAGCCGCCCGCCTGCGCACCGGTGTTACCGGCCAAGAAGGACTTCAGGCCAAAGATTTCGCCCAGCTCATCATGCAGCTCCATACCGCCGTCATGATAGTACCAGTTCACCAGTTCCTGTGCGGTCATGCCGAAGGGCACGGCCGTAAAGAACGCATAGCCCGGGTGCTGACCGACAAAGTAATAGTCAGCGGCGTGATACATGTCGGCCTGACCGGACGACACCGCGTCAAACACCTCGAACGCGCCAACCAGTTCGCCTGCCGCTTTGATCTCGACATTCAGGCTGCCATCCGACATCGCGTTGATGCTGTCGGCACAACGCTGCGCACTGTCAAACACGCCAGCCAGACCACGACCCCACGAGGTCACCATGGTCAGTGTGCGCTGTCCCTGCGCATAGGCCGGAGCCGCCAGAGCGGTTGCTGCAGCTGCCGAGCCGCCCAGCGCGGATTTTTTCAGAAATGAACGACGATCCATATGAGTGTTCCTCCCCTTCATAGTCACGATCCGGCAGTACCGGACCTGTCGCATTCAGTGCGCGTCAGCCTAATGTGAGCGAAGCGAAAGGGAATACCTACTACTGCGTAGAGAATCGATTTCTTTTGGGGATGCGGTGAAATTTCCGAATGAAAACTCCAACAAAAACGGCCCAAATACCGGAATTTCACAGACCAACGCCAATCTTTTTGCATTTTTGCCGCCGCTTGCGTATCGATTCGTCCATGCAAAGACTTCGACATCTGGTCTCGCTGACCTATGCGCAGAAACTGTCGCTGGTGGCCGCAATCCCGCTGGTTGTGGCCGTGGCCGCAATCGCTGTGCTTGTCGCATATGAGGCGCGTGCGACCGCCGAGCGCGAGATCGAAGCTCTGGAGCGCAGCCTGATCGAAGCCAAGAAAGAAGAGCTGCGCAACTACGTGACGCAGGCGCGCAATGGTTTTGCCTATATCTATGGCCGCGCTGAACCGGATGACGAGGTATCAAAGAACCTTGTCTCGCAGATACTCTCGGCAATGATCTATGGGCAGGACGGGTTCTTTTTTGTTTACGACTATGATGGCAACAATCTGGTCAGCCCCCGTCAGACACAATTTATCAACCGCAACTGGGAAGGTCTGACCGACAGCGATGGCACGCCCATCGTTGACGAGTTCATTAGCCTCGCCCGTCAAGGGGCCGGGTGGCACAGCTTCATGTGGGAGAAACCCTCGACCGGCGATGAGGCGCAGATGATCGCCTATGTCGTCGGGTTGCAGGACTGGCGCTGGGTCGTGGGTACCGGGGTCTTCATTGACGACATTGTCGCCACGGTCGCCAACGCAAGGGCCGAGGTCGAGGCCCGCGTGCAGCGCACCTTCATGTATATCGGCGCCATTGTTGTTGCTGCCGTTCTGATTGTCTTTGCCTCGGGCATGTTGCTGAACATTCGCGAGCGGCGGTTGGCGGATGCCAAGCTGAAGGAACTGACGCAACGTGTCTTCGACGCGCAGGAAGAAGAACGCGGCCGGGTTGCCCGCGAACTGCATGATGGCATCAGCCAGATCCTTGTGGGGGTACGCTATGCGCTGGACAATGCGCGCCGCCGTTTGTTGCGCGGCGATGATGCAGGTGCGCGCGATCCGCTGGACAAAGGCATCGACCATCTTCGCACCGCCATCACCGAGGTCCGCCGGATCAGCCGCGACCTGCGCCCCGGCGTGCTGGACGACCTCGGCCTTGGACCTGCGCTGAAGGCTCTGACCGACGATTTTCGCGAACGAACCGGGATCGAGACTGAATTTTCCACCGTCGTATTCCGCAACCGGCTGGATCAGGACAGCAAGATCGCGCTCTATCGCATCGCCCAAGAGGCGCTGACAAATATCGAACGCCACGCCGACGCCTCTTATGTGACGATTGACCTGCGCGGCCACAAGAAAGGCGCAACCATGCGGATCACCGACAATGGCCGTGGCTTGCGCGCAGAATCCGGGACCCCGACCACCGGCATCGGTCTGCGCAACATGCAGGAACGAATTGAGCAACTTGACGGATCGCTGCGTATTCTGTCATCACGCGGGCCGCGCGGCGGTACGGTAATCGAGGCCAGTCTGCCGCTGAGCCACCTGTTGCCACCGCAGGAAGACGCAACTCCGAACCGAAAGGCCGGTACATGAGCGCCAAGAATATCCGAGTTCTAATTGTCGACGATCATCCCATGGTGGCCGAGGGCATTCAGTCGATCCTTGAAAGCTACGACGATATCGAAGTGGTTGGGACACTCGGCAGCGGTCAGGCCGCGGTGGATCATGCGGTTGGCCTTTCCCCGGATGTCATCCTGATGGACCTGAACATGCCTGGCCTCGGCGGCCTCAGCGCCACGGAGATCATTCTGGAACGTCTGCCCGATACGTGCATCCTGATCCTGTCGATGCATGACAGCCCCGAATATATTTCGACCGCGCTCAGCCACGGTGCAAAAGGCTATGTTCTCAAAGATGTCCCAACCGAAGAGATCAAGCAGGCCATCGATGCGGTCATGCGGGGTGAGCAGTATCTGTGCACCGGCGCAAGTGGATCCCTGAAGCCCAAAGGCGGCGACGCACGCGAGGCGCTGACAGGGCGCGAGCAAACAATTCTGCTGGAACTGGCGCAGGGCAAATCAAACAAAGAGGTTGCACAAAAGCTGGATATCTCGGTGCGAACGGTTGAAACGCATCGCAAGAACATCAAGCGCAAACTGGGAATTTCCTCGACCGCCGGGCTGACCCGCTATGCGCTGGAACATGGCATGCTGCAAGGCACCGGGGTCGGCTTCTGATCGATGCGCGGTCGCAGCCCAGTGCTGCCTTACCCAACTAGAGGAGGCTTGCCGCAGGCATAGCGATAACAGGCGGGAGCGTTCACGCCCGGGGTCTGATATCCTGACCAAAGAACACAAGTGTTCCGTCTTCATCCAGAATGTGAAACTCACGCTGCAAATAAGGTTGGTCGAACGGAGGCCGAACGCGCCCCTCGGGCAGATCGGCCAACCCAGCCCGCAAGTTTTCATAAAAGCCGTCGATATCGTCTACATCAATATAAAACGACTGGTCGTCGCCCAACGCCTTGCCATCCTCTCGCGGTGGGCATTCCAACAACCGAATGGCGACCGGGCCAAGTGACAAAAATGCGTAATTGTCCTGCTTGAAGCTACAGGTAAATCCTAGTCGCTTACAGTAGAAATCAATCTGGTTCTGCAAGGATGAACACAGCACAAATGGGGTAAGTTGCAAAATCTTGGGCATCTGAAGCTCCGAACAGGAATGGACGTGTCGCGGTTTGATGCCGCTCCTTTGATAGCATTTATTGCAGCAAAGGAGATG